>JAICUB010000004.1 GCA_025936045.1 Polyangiaceae bacterium
CCGAGGGTATGGGTCGGTCCGTTGTACAGCTCGGGGTCGTTCTCGAGCGCGCGCTCGGCCTCTTCCTTCTTGATTGCGGGATCCTCGAACGGATCTCCCTCGCCCTCGACATCGTCCTCGGCCCCGGCGCCGACGAACCTGTACGGGGACTTGCGCGTGTTCCAGGTCTTGTGCCCCGGATCGAGCCTCGAGGTCTGCACCGGGTTGTTCGTCGGTGCCTTCGGCACGGTCGCGCCGCGTGCTTGAGGGCCGCGCGGGCCCGGCACACCCTGGGTCGTATGCGGATTGCCTTGTTTGGTGAAGACCTCGGCGAGCTGCACCCCGAGTTGAGCCAGGCTTAGCGCCGTCCCTACACCCGAAAACGAGTCCCCGGCCGCCTCGCTGCCCGCGGCAGCTGGGGCTCGCCCAACCGACGCATTGACCGAATCCACCCCTTCAAACTCTATGACACCCGACGGCGCGTCGCCGTTCAAGCTCCAGAACCCGCTCGGGTCTGTGAAGTCGAGCGGCTGATTGTTCACGTACGCAAAGGCGTTCAAGCCGTGGCCGACGGGGTTGGGCATGTAGGGATCCGGCGACAGGAACTCCGCGAGCACCGGGTCGAAGATGCGGCCGTGCATGTTGATGAGGCCGAGGTCTTGGTCGTGTTCTTGGCCGGTGAATCCATAAGGGACGTCGCCGTAGTGGGAGTCGGTGGTGCTGCGGTCGACGCCGAAGACGCTGTAGTCGCGGGCGGCTTCGACGGTTCCGTCGGCCGCGGTGAGGGTTTGGATGGAGCCGAGGGCGTCGTCTTGGAGGTAGTGGAGGGTGGGGTGGCTCGGGTCGCTGTCCGTCGAGGCGGCGACGGCTGTGAGGCGGCCACCGGCGTAGATCATGTTGCGGCCGGTGCTGGTTCCGTTCGGGTGTTCCACGCGCTGGAAAAGGTCGCCCATGTAGAAGGTGGCGTCCGCGGGGCTGCCACCGAAGGTCGCTGATTTGATGGCGCGCTCGCCACCGGCAGTGTAACTGAAGTCGGCGATGTAGCCGTTGCCCTGGACGACTTCGGTCGGGAGGTCGAAGGTGGTGTACCTGATCCCTTGCGAGCCGCCCTGGACTCCAGGACCGCTCCGCCCGATCTGGTCGCCGGCCGCGTCATGGCTGTAGATGGCGTTACCGGCGTCGTGGGTCCAGTAGAAGTTCAGCTCTTCGGTCGCGCTGCCCCCTTGAACGGCGTAATCCCCGACCCCAGCCTGGAAGCTCAGGCCATGATTATTCGGATCGTAGTGGAGGACGACTTCGCCGTTGATGCTCTCGAGGCGGCCGGCAGTGTCGTAGCCGAAGGTTTCACTGCGGCTCGTGACGTGATCGGTCCGACCGATCATGTGATGCGCGTCGTCGTAGTCGTAGCTGAGGTGCTGGATCAGATCGTCTCCGCACGCGCTCTGCACGTCATAGAGTTGGCCGGTGTGTTGGTCGAATTGTCGGATCGCGACGACGCCCTGCCCGTTGCATGCGATGTTGCCCAAGCGCTCGCTCTTGATTCTAATGCCTTCGTAGGGATCGATCAGCGCCCAATAGACGAGCGCCGGATCGGTTGCGCCACGTTTGTCCGCGGGCTGGCTGGCGGAGACGACGTGGCCGGCGGCGTCGAAGCCATATTCGACCGCGAAGCGTGACCCGCCGACGGCCGGGTAGTCGATGCGCGAAAGACGCGAGAACCCGTCGTACGTGTAGTCCACGGAGAGGTCGACGGTTTCGTCGGAGCTGCCGGGGCGAGGAGGCGCGTGCAGGTGCTCGGTGATGTTCGTCAAGAGCCCGCGGTTGACGCCGCCCTCCAGACCTTCGTAGCCGTACTCGACGACTTGGCCGCTCGGGGTCAGTCGCCGAGCCAGTTGCGTCCTCCAAGAGCGGTGGCCCCCACCCCATGGGAGGCCCCTTTCCCCAAAGTCACGACTACGCGGACAGCTGCTCCAAGGACATCGTTACGATCGGTTCCCATAACATGGCCCTCATCAATTGCGGAAGGCCGAAAACGATCGAAGCGCAAGACGCGTCTTGCTCTTTAGTTATGCACAACTGAACAACTGTAAGCCGAAGTCCCTTCTCTCCGAATCGGGAACGGGAATGATAACTTGGCGAGGCGGTTCAGAAAGCATCGATGTCGCTCCGTCGCGTCGCTCCGACAGACGCGGTGCAGACAGCCCTCTTCGATGATGCCGCACTTCAAGTATTCCTCAAGCTCACTGACCACGAGCTTCGGCAGCCCGCCCGCTTCCTCCGGCCGCTCCCGAAACGTCGGCCAGTGCTCTGCGACGGTCTGATAGAGCGCCGTCTCTTCGGACCGGCGACGCGCGTAGCCGCTCGTGCGAACAGCAACTCGCTCGGCTCGCCCCCCGATCGAGCGCGGCGGCCGCGCGCAGGGCGGTTTGTTAGGCCGTCCAGACAAGCGCGCGCGGACCCTTGAGGTAGCCCCGCTGGCGGGACCAGAGGGCCAGTGCCGTCAGCAACGGACCCGACGCCGCGCCGACGTCTCCGCACTCGGCAACCAGCGTCTGATAGGCCGACGGATCCCGCCACAGCTCGCCAGTCCGCAACAACGCAAAAACCCCCCTCCTCGTTTCGGAGGCGCTCGCCGTTGATGTCGCAGTAGATCTCGTCGAATGGCCGCGCGCGGCCCGACGGGCCACTGGCCGTTCGGATCGTTTTCGCCAGCACGCCACCCATCACGGCAGCGGCCCGCTTCGCGGTGGGACGCGCTTGGCCACTGCGGACGCCGGTGATTGTCCCCAGCGGCGGCAGCTTCAGCGCGGTCCGCGCGTGCCGGCTCGCGAGTAGAAGGAAGCAAGCCGCCGCTCCGGGGATGAAGCCCGAGCGGGATTTGGTGACCGCGTCCCGCGCCTCGTTGGTCCGAGGGCAAAGCCCTCAACTTTCACTACCATGCTGAGAACCGTCGAAAGTGCCCGAAGATAAGGCGCTCGATGTCAACGCGTCCGCAAGGCGCACCCGAGCGGCTCCCGATCCGGAACCGGCGGCATGCGGCCCGCCAAGAGTGCGTCGAGCGCCTCGCGCAAATACGGTTTTGCGTCGGCGTGGAGGACGTTCTTGTCCGAGTCGATGCCGCCGGAATAGCGAACGGCGCCGGCCGCGTCGACGACGATGGCGTGCGTCGCGAAGCGGGCGCCGAAGAGCCGAGCCAGGCGCGCGTCCGAATCGGTGAGCAGCGGGAACGGGTAGCCTCTTTTTCGAGCTTCCGCGGCGTCGCGCGCGGCTTCGGCGGTCGTTTCGGAATCGACGAGCACGACGCGCACGCCGCTCGCTCCGTACCGCTGCCGTAGCTCCGCGAGTCGCCCTTCGTGCACGCGCATGCACGGGCAGTCTTCCGAGTAAAAGACGAAAATCGTGAACCTTGCGTGCGCGAGCTCGGCCGTCACGTCGTGGACGCGGCCGTCGCTGCCCGCGAGCGAAAGCGCGTAAGCGGAAGGGAAACGTGAAGGCGCAGCCGGCGCAGCGCAGCCGGCTACGCTGAGCGCCAGCGTGACGAAGGCTCGACCCAAAATCACAAGAAGCTCTTCACGAACGTTGCCGACAAACCCAGCGCATCCGGCTCATTTTGGGCAACGCCGTCGAGGGGAGCGTCGAAGAAAGCACCGCCACGCAAGCGCACGGTGTCGGAGAGCGAGGTCGTCACGGAGCCCGTGAGCCTGAGCTCGCGTTTTGCGGAGCTCGGCACGCGGGCGCCGTCGAGGCTCGCGTCGCCCTCGGCCGCATACGTCACGGCCAGCGCCGCACTCGTCTGGGTCCAGGCGTAACCGCCCGCGGCAATGCCCGTGAATTGCGTCGCGAGTCCGCTCCGCACGCCGCGCGCCGTACGGTCGAAGCGCTTCGCGCCGAGCAGCGCTATGTCGGCGAACCAAGCGCCGAAGCTCCGCTCCGCGGCGACACCCAGGTTCGCCTGCACGGCACCGAGCCCGGTCGCGTCGCTGCCGAGCGGCTTTTTCGCGGATTCGGGCGGCCGTCCACTCGGCAGCGTGACACCGGCGAGGAGCGCGAGGCCCGGCAAGTAGCGGTACTCGTGGGACCACACGAAATCGTAACGCACGCTCGCGTTCACGTCGCCGAGGCCGCCGCCGAATTCGGAGCCGGTCGTCGGAGAACGGCGCGCCGACTCGAGAAACGGCGCGAGCACGCTCGCTTGAGCGCGGTCCGTGAGCGCGAGCGAGGCGAAGAGATCCTGCTCGAAATCCCACTCCGAGGTGCCTGACGGCGGCGCGCGGAACGTGCCGTCGGCGGCGTGGGAGCCGGTGAGAACGGACCCGCGCACCTCGACGCCCGCGAGCGCGCGCTCGTGGAGGATGAGCCGGCCCGGCGTGATCGCTGCGGCACCGGCGCAGCACGCTTGCGCGCGCACCGTACCGGCAGCGGTGAGCGCGCCGAGCACGACCGCGCCGCCGATCAACGCGAGGTGAGCCCGACCGTGGCTCGCGGCGTCAGCGGACATCGAAGCGCGGAGCCACGTAGTCCGACTGAGCGCCGTCGATCGTCGTTCGGAGCTCCCAGACGCCCGGCATCGTCAAGAGCACGTCGTCGAACTCGTAGCGCCCCGAGCCGACGTCGCTCGAAGACGGCTCCGAGCCGCTGCCATGACCCATGGCGGGCATGAACGGCACCATCTGCATGGCGAGCCCCTCGACGGGCTCGCCGCCGTCCTCGGCGCTCACGTCGAAGTAGATGCGATTCGAGCCGCGGCTCGGGGAGTCGTTCGGTGCGCTCGTCACCTCGATGTGAAGAGCGCCGCTCTCACTCGTGAGCGAGGTAGCGCCGATGCCCGCGTCGCTCGCGGTGTGGGCGCCGGAACACGCGGCCAATGCGAGCACGAGCGCGGAAAGCGGGGCCAAGTGCGGTCGGAAACCCATGCGGCGCAGAACCTAGCTCCCGCAGTTGCTCCGATCAGCTGAAAATCGAGGGGTGCGAAAACAAATCGCACCCCGTCGAGCTCGGCGAGCGAGCCCGACTAGCGTCTGCCCGCCGGACTGCACGCGTAGTTCGTCGGCTCGAGCGAAACGGCGCGACACGCGACGAGCAGCGCGGGTGCGACAGGAATGCATTCGACGGGCGCCGAGGCCGGAACTTGGACGGACGGCGGTGCAGGGTGCACGGCAGCGACCGGCGGCGCTTCACAGAAGCTTGGCGGCGCAAGCGGCGCTTCAGCGGCAGGTTCGACGGCGCGCGACGACAGAATCGAAGCCACGGGCGAGGCGGCGGCGAGCTGCGCCGACGCCGCGGTGGGAACCGGCAGCGAGACGCCGCCGGCGACCGGCATCGTCACGGGCGCGGGCGCTGCAACGAGCTCCGGGGACGGCACGAAATCCGGCAGCGGCAGGGTCGCGGAACGTTGCGCGGGAGGGGCGCCCGGAACATCCGTGCCGATCTGCGTGGCGGCCGGGGCCGCAGCCGCGCTGTATTCCGAAAGGGCGCCGGACAAAACCGGGCGGTTCGGGGGAATCGAGGGGAGCGCCTCCGCGAGGCGCCGGAGCTCGGAGGAGTCCGCGCCGCGCGAGAGCGGCAGCGCCGGCTCGGTGCGTTCGATCGGACGCCAGCCGTTCGGCGGCTCCGTCTGCGTGCGAGCGTGGGAACGCGGCGCTTCTTCGGCCGAGGCTTCGTCACGCACGGGCAAGGCGTCGGCGCGGCGCGGAGGCGCGGCTTCCGTGGGGGGCTTCGAATCGACGTGCGTCGGAGGTTCGACGGCGCCGAACGCGGGCGGCGGCTCGGGATTCCCATAACTGGCGGGCGTCGGTACGACGGAAAGCTTCGGCACGGAGCCGTGACCCGGCACCGCGGTCGGTACGGACGCGCGCGCGGTCGCGTTGTGCGGCGAAAGGATGCCGTGCATTTCCGAATGCGTCGGGGCGGGTCCCATCGACGGGGTCGGTCCCATCGACGCCGCTGCCGGCGCGAGCGGCGCAGCCGAGGGCGCGACGGGTGCGCCGGAACGCAGCGGGGCGATCGCCGTCGGTGCCATCGAGAACAACGCGGGGAGGCCCGCCGTGTCCGCGGGCGGATTGATACGCTCGGTCGCTCGCAACGAGACCAGCGGAGCGTCGGAGAGCATCGCGATGGACGGCTCGGGCGGCATCGTCAGTCCTAGCGGCAACCCGGCGTCGTCGCTCGCGTGCGATTGCGCGCGCTCGACGAGGAAGCTGCGCTTGAGCCAGAAACGCCGGCCCACGATGACGAGCAGCACGCACAAGCTCGACAGCAGCATCGAGCCGAAAAGGGCTCCGAGCACGGGTCGTCCCGCGAGCACCGCGACGACGAGCGACAGGAGACCCGCGCCGACGACGATGCCGAGCGCGGTGAGACGCTCCCACATCGGGAACGCGACACGTCCGACTTCGAGGTCGTACGCCGAGGTGCACTCGGTACACCACTGCTCGGCGCCGACCTGGTGCTCCGCGCACACGTGACCGGAGCACACCGGGCAGCGGTTGCCGAAGCTGGCCTTCTTGCAGACGATGCAGACGAAGTGCTTCGGCATGTCGGAGACGGCACCTGCTTCGGGTCGAATGCTCGCGGGGGGCATGCTCGCGAGCGGGTGCTTCGTCTTCCTGCCGTCCGGTCGCAACGACGGCGGCATCGATTCCGCGCGCGGAATCACCTCGGCCTGATCGCCGCCCGGCACGGCGTTGATACGCTGGCTCAGGCGCGCGAGATCGGGCCACATGTTCGAGAGCTGCGCTTCGGACACACCGAGGTACGTCGCCGCCGGGCTCTGCGCCGCGAGCATGATGCCGTCGGTCTCGGCGTGCGTCCGCACGAGGTAGCTCAGCTGATCGGCGAGGCGGAGCGCCTGCACCATGGCCGCGACGGAAGCGTCCGCTTGGAGGGCGCGCGCGACGTTGTGGTGCCAGGCGACGACGCGCGGCACCGGGTTCGGGATGCGCCAATTCTTGAGCACGTGGGCGCCGAGCACCGCGTGATCGAAGCCGTACTTTTCCTGCTCGAGCCTGTGGAGCGCGTCGGGGCTCTCGCCGGCTTGCTCGACGAGGTCGAGGTACGGAGCGCCCTCGGCGTCGACGAGCATCAGCTTGCCGATGTCGTGCAAGAAGCCGCAGGTGAAGAGCTCGTCGGGAGCGAGGTCGACGTGCACCGCGAGGTAGCGGCAGAAGGCGCCGACCACGGCGGCGTGATTCAGGAGTGACTTGATGGCCGGGTTGCCCGTTTCGAAGAGATCGAGCACGGCCGCGGTCGTGGCGAGCTGGTGGAGCCGGCGCATGCCGACGAGCGCGGCCGCGTGGCGGACGGAGGTGCAGCGAACGCGGAGGGCGTAGCCCGCGGAGTTGACGAGCCTGAGCAGGCGCATCGATAACCCCGGGTCGCTCTCGAGCACGCCGACGACTTGCTCGATTCTCGCGCCGCCCGCGCGCGTGAGCTCCTCGAGCTTGCGCGCCGCGGCCGGAAACGGCTTTGCTCCGAGCACGCGCGCAGCCACGGCGGCCATGCTCTGTGACGCACGTTCCTCGAGCTCCTTGTCGTCTCCGGGGCTACCGAACCAGAGTTCTTCGTCGATAGCCACCGCCGCGTTGCCTGCTGTCGTCATGATCTTCGCTCGCTTCGCTCTCCGGGCTTACGGCCGCTTTCGACTCAGGGGTTAGCCTGCGCGAGAGAGGCGGAGGCGGCCTCGGCCTTCGGCATCACGAAGACTTCGCGCGTCGTGAACTTCGACCCGTCGAGGATGGTCTGGACGCCCGTCCACGAGAGGGCGTTGACGATGATGGGGGCGACGAGGTTCACGGTGACGGGCGCTTGCGGCGTCGCGCACAGCACGACGAGCGCGCACATGTCCTCCGCTGAGCCCTCGAGGCCCACGCGGCGCGCGGCGTCCTCGAGCGAAACGTCGGGGTAGTGCGGTGCGAACGCCTGCACGCTCACCACGGGCAGCGCGATCGCGGGCGAGCGCGTCGATTGCAACCACGCGAGCGTGTCGAGCCCGCGGTGGTTGATCATCACGAAGCTCTTTTCCTCCGGGAAGCCGATGAGCCCCTGGGGAAAGTGGATGATCTTGGTTTCGTCGAGTTCGAGTGATCCGAAGCGGGTCGTTTCGATGTGCATGGTGGGGCTTACTCCTCAGGTCTTTTTTAGGGTGAAAATCAGATCCGCACCGGACGGCGCCGTTCCAGGCGTGCGTCGCGGGCGGGGCTAGCGGGCGCGCCCTCGAGCAGGGCGCGGACGAGCTGTATGGCTTCGGCGTGGAGCTGACAGGCTCGCGACTCCGAGACGCCGAGCACGGCGCCGATCTCGCGCAGCGTGCACTCCTCTTGGTAGTGCAAGCCGAGCACGAGCTGGAGCCGCTCGGGCAGCGCTTGGATCGCGTTCGCGACGCGCGAGGCCATGTCGCGCCTCATCACCATCGCCTCCGGCGAGGGATCCAGCGACGACGGTTCGACCATGTCGATGTCGAGCCGCGCGAAGCCGGCCTCGCCGATCTCGCGCAAAAGCTCGTGGTACTCGTCGAGCTTCACGCCGAGCCCGTCGGCGATTTCTTGCTCGTCGGGCAGCCTGCCGAGCGACTGCGTGAGCCCCACGACCGTCTGCGTGATCTTGCGCGACGCGCCGCGGAGCTTACGGGTCAGCGGATCGAGGCTGCGGAGGTAGTCGAGGATTGCGCCGCGCACGCGGTACGACGCGTACGCTTCGAGGTCGCCGTCCGACATGTCGGGCGGGCAGCGCTGCAGGGCTTCCGAGAGGCCGACCCAGCCCGCGGAGATGATGTCGTCGAGCGAGATGCTCGACGGCAGGCTGCGAATGAGCCGCATCGCGATGCGCCGGACGAGCGGCAAATACGCTTCCGCGCGCGCCTGTCGCTCCGGCGAGGCCTGAGCCAGCGCCACCGACGGTGGTGATGGAGGTGCGGAGGGACGAGTCACGTCTGGGGCCATCAGGACAGCTGCTCACGAGGGAAGAGGCGGAGAGCCACTGCTTCCGCGCTCGCGTCGTCGATGTCCTCGGGCACACGCGGCCCGGTGCACACGTACGCGAGCGGGATCTCGGTCGGAAGACAGGCGTGCAGGATGCCGCCGGCGCGCGTCGCCTCGTCGAGCTTGGTCGCGACGACGCCGGTCGGTTGGGGAAGCGGGTAGGAGCGGACGAGCCGGTCCACGTCGGCGCCGCGCAGCCACGCCGGCACCGTGAGGAGCACGTGGGGCTCGAATTCCTCGGTATGCGCGAGCGCGGCGGCGAGACGCTGCATCGGCTCGCCTTCGCCGGAAATCTGCCCCTCGGTGTCGACCAGCAGAATGTCGGTGTCCATCTGCCCGAGCGCGCGGGCAAACTCCGCCTCGTCGCGCGCCGCGAAGAACGGCAAGCCGATGAGACGCGCGTAGCGCTGCCATTGCTCCACGGCACCGACGCGGAAGGTGTCCAGGCTGATGACTCCGACCGTGCGTCCGAGGTCGAGCCGCGCCTTGGCGGCGAGCTTGGCGAGGGTCGTCGTCTTGCCGGCGCCGGTCGGACCGACGCACGCGATGAGCTGCGGGCCCGGACGCTCGATGAGCGAAGGCAGCGTGCGAAGCTTCGACGCGATCGACTTGCGGAGCCAGGCGCCCGGCGTCTGCTTCGACGAGCGCGGGGCTCCGTGCGAAAGCTCGCTCGCGAGCGTGCCTTCGACGCCCGCGGCGTGCAGATAGCCGAGGATGCGGGTGCGCGGCGTGCAGGTCGCCTGCAGCGCTTCGACGGCGGCTTTGAGCTCGGCGATTTCGCGGCTCATGTCGTGTGCGCTCGCGTTCTTCGTACCGTTCGTGGGGAGCGCGGCGGCGCGCGCCGTGCCGGTCGGCGTCGCGAGGCCGGCACGGGACGAAGCGGGGTCGAGCGCCGCCCGGGTCGAGCCCGGAATCGGCGTCTGGCGCCGCGCGTTCTGCTCCTGCACGCGCGCGAACGTCGCGCGCCGTACGCCGTGGTTGCTCGCGCTCTCGATCGTCACGGGCTTTCGCGAGGGCTCACCTGCCGCGGCTTCGATTTCCACGTAACCGTGATCGAGCGGGCCTCCGCCCTTCACCCGCCGCGTCGCGCGGATGACGGCGTCGGGACCGAGCACATTGCGCACCTGCGACAGCGCCTCGGTCACGTCGGATCCACGGAAATTCTGGAACTGCACGGCATCCACTCCTCGGGTTAGGCGGCTTCACTCGTGGTAAACGAGATGGTTTCGAAGGGCTTGAGGGTCACGTCCGGCTCGATCTCGCGGAACGAGATGACGGCGAGTTGCGGCGCGCGGCGCTCTGCGAAAGCACGGACGTAACGGCGCACGTCGGGGCTCGCGATGACGCACGGCGCGCGGCCGGCCTTCACCATGCGAGCGGTGGCCGCCTCGAGCGCGAGTCCGAGCGTACGGGCATGGTCGGGGTTCAGGGCGCCCCCGGTGCCGGACGCGATTTCGCGCAGTGAGCGGCGGAACATCTCCTCGACCGGCGCGTCGAGCACGAGGCCCGCGAGCACGTCGTCCGAACCGGTGTACTGCGCGGTGATCTGACGTGAGAGACGCTGGCGCACGAGCTCGGTGATCTGCTCGGTGTCGCGCGTCGCGGGCGCGAGCTCGACCAGGCCTTCGAGAATCGAGCGCAGGTCTCGAATCGAGACGTTCTCGCGCAGCAGATTCCGCAGCACCTTGAGCACGTCGGTAGCGGAGAGCAAATTCGGTACCAGGTCCTCGACGAGCTTCGGCGTGGTCTTGGAGAAGACCTCGAATAGGTGCGAGAGCTCGGCTCGGCCGAGGATTTTGTGGGCCTGCGTGCGCGCGACCTCGCCGAGGTGCGTCGCGACGATGGTCGTGTGGTCGACGACCGTCGCGCCGAGCGCTTCGGCAAGCTCGCGGTCGCGCGGATGGATCCAGCGCGCTGGCGTTCCGAACGCCGGATCTTTGACGGCTTCGCCGTCGAGCGGGCCGGCGCTGCCCGTCGGGTCCATCGCGAGCAGGCGGCCGGCGCGCGTCATGCCGCGCGCGACCTCGGTGCCGAGCAGGAGGATGCGGTAGCAGCCGGGCAAAAGCTCCAAATTGTCGCGGATATGCACGGGCGGAATCACCGTGCCGAGGTCGACCGCGATCTGCTTTCTGAGCGCGCCGATGCGGTCCACGAGCGTGCCGCCGAGCTCCGGATCGACGACCTGAACGAGCTCGTAGCCGACCTCGAGCGCGAGCACGTCGAGCGGCAACGCACCGTCGATGTCCTCGGGCGAGCCGGGCCGAAGGGCGGGCGTCGCCGGTTCCGCCTTCGCGGGCGCAGCCTGCGGATCGGGCTTCTTGCGCCCGAGCCAAAACAGGCCGCCCGCGATCGCGAGGAACGGAATCGCCGGCATGCCGGGCAGCAGCGCGAAGAGCGTCAAAACACCGGCGGTGGCGGTGACAGCGCGGCGACTGCCGAGAAGCTGCGTCTGGAAGGCGCGGGCGATTTGCTCGCCGGCGGCCGAGCGGGTCACGACGACGCCTGCCGCCGTGGAGATGAGCAGCGACGGGATCTGCGAGACCAGCGCGTCACCGACCGACAGAATCGAGAACGTTTCCGCGGCACTCGCGAGCGTCATCCCGCGCGAGAGGCCGATCATGAGGCCGCCGAGCAGGTTGATGGCGGTGATGAGCAAACCGGCGACGGCGTCGCCCTTGACGAACTTGCTCGCGCCGTCCATCGCGCCGAAAAAGTCGGCTTCGCGCTCGACGTTGCGCCGGCGCTCCTTGGCGATTTCTGCGTTGATGATGCCGGCGTTCAGATCGGCGTCGATCGCCATCTGCTTGCCGGGCATACCGTCCAAGGCGAAACGCGCGGCAACTTCCGCCACGCGCCCGGCGCCCTTGGTGATCACCACGAAGTTGATGACCACGAGAATCAAGAACACCACCAAACCGACGACGACGTTCCCTTCGACGACGAAGCGCCCGAACGTCTCGACGACGTGCCCGGCGGCGCTGTGCCCCTCGTGCCCCTTCAACAAAATCAGCCGCGTCGTCGCGACGTTGAGGCTCAAACGCAGCAGGGTCGCGATCAGAATGACGGTCGGAAATGAGCTGAATTCGAGGGCGTGCTCCATGAACAGGCCGATCAGGAACACCCCGATCGACACCGCCAGACTGACCGCCAAGAACATGTCGACCAGCACGCGCGGCAGCGGCAGCACCATCATCAACACGATGAAAATGATGCCGAGCGGAATGATCAGCTCGGAGCGCGACCCGGTCTTCGGCGAGGCAGACGCCACGGCGCCCATCTCTGCGAGATGCGTGCCACGCTACGCGCTCGATCACGGCCGAATTTCGACTGCGATCTTGCCGAGCTGAGAATTGAAGGGAAGTGTGGGTGGGCGCCGCCCGTCAACGCTTTGACGGGGCTCGTCAAAGGATTGCGGGTGTGGGGCTATGTCGGAGGCCGTTGGACAGGCCGCGCCGTCGCGCGCGATGCGCGTCGTGCGGTCACTGCGGCTCGAGGCGCAGCACGAATTCGCCCGTGTAGCCGTTCGCGTTCAGCGTCGAGTCGTCCGCGAAGCGAACGCTCGTGTCGAAACTGCCGGCGACCCAGACGTCGCCGCACGCCGCGAGCGAAACGGACGTGCTCTGGAAGGTCTTGTTCGTGGCGGCGTTCAGTACCTGCTTCGTGACGCCCGTCGCAAGCTCGAGGGTCCGGAGATAAGGCGGACCTTTCTCGGATTGGGCGCGCCCGACGCTGAACACGGTGCTGGTACCATCGGTGGTCAGACCGACGACTCGCGAGTCGGTGCTGCCCCCGAGGATGTCGCCGGGCAAGGAGAGCCAGAGCGCACGGCCGTCGCCGGCCAAGCGAGCGACGAACGATTGCGAGGTCGGAAACGGAGTCGTGTCGCTCGTGACGAAGGGGACGCCGAGCGCCGTCAGCCCGCCGAGATGCAAGTCGAGAGCGTTCGAGCCGGCGAGCAGGAAGCCGTCGTCGGGTAGAGCAGCCACGGCCATGCCCTGCGCATACGAATCGCCACCGAACGCTTCACTCCAGACGCACGTGCCCTCTGGCGTGAAGCGCGCGACGAAGCCGCTGTATTGTGCGGGATTGTCGGCTGTGAAGTGCAGGCGCGCGCAGCCGTCGAACGTGACGTCCGCGAACTCGCCGGTCATGACGAGATCGCCGCTCGGCAGCGTGGCCAAGGCGAACGGGGCGGCACCCGTGCCCGCGTACGTTTTCGTCCAGAGCACGTTCGCGTCCGCGTCGCACTTCACGAGCAGGGCGCCGCCGTCGGGCAGGCCGCCCGTCACGTAGAAGTCGCCGCTCGCTGCGACCGCGAGGCTGTACGCCCAAGTGCCGCCCGCGACAGCGATGGTCTTTTCGTAGCGCAGCGTGCCGTCGATGCCGAGCTTCGCGACATAGACGTCCTTCGGCGTGAAGGTGCTGTCGGGGCGCGTCAGCTCGGGCGAGTTTTGCGCGATGACGAGCACGTCGTCACGGGAGCGCACCACCGCGAACGGGAGCCCCGCCGCTTTCAACGGCAGACTCCAACGGCGCTCACCGTCGTGCGAGACGCGCATGACGAACGCCTCCGACACGATGCCGTCATCGAACGCTCTAACGCCGACCTGCGCGGGGTCGGACGACGCCGCCGCGACGATCGCTTCGTCATCCACCGCGAGCACCGCAGGCGACAAGAAGCTCGTCGCGTCCCCGCCCTCGAAACGCCAGACGTGCGGGGCCGTCGGCGGCGCCAACGTGCCTGCCGTCGCCTTGCAGGCAGTCCCGGAACCGCCCGCGTTCGACATCTCCCCACCACCGCCGCCCGACGGCGACCCGGCCTGGGCAACGCCACCCGAGCCTCCGACCGGAAAACCAGTCACAACACCGCCAGGACGATCGTTCCCCGACATCACCGTCCCGCCCGCCGCGCCACCGCCACTCGGGGGATTGCCCGCGCTCGCTGCGACTCCGGAGCTCGTCGTTCCCGCAGACGCCCGCCCGGCGGCGCCCGCCCACGCTGCGCCGCCCCCACCCCCCGCGGGAGCGAGCCCTCCGCCACTGCCTCCGTCAGCGCTGGCGCGGTGACGGTTCGAACGGCCGGCGCAGGCCGCGAAAATGGCCGGCAACAGCAGCAGCGCAAGAACACCCACTCCACGCATCGAAGCCAGTCTTCTCGTGGTCTCCCAGCAAATCAAGGCGCGCGAAGCTTCACCCCGTGATGAAGTCTTCTAGCCTCCCCACCCGAGCTCGACCTCCGCATGCGCCCATCGAACGCCAGTCGCTCGTTTTTGAAACCGGCAACTTCGGTCGTGTTCGCGCTCACGAGCGCGCTCACGGTCGTTTCGCTGTTCGTGCCGAGCGTGCTTCCGGCGCTCATGCGCACGCCTGCCGCGCTCACGGGTGAGGGCTGGCGCCTCGTCACGCCGATCTTCGTCGAACGCGGCGGAGCGCCGGAGATCGCGCTGAATCTCGTGACGCTCGCTGTCGTCGGGACGCTCGTCGAGCGGGTGTGGGGCAGTCGCGCCTGGCTCGTGTTTTATCTCTTCGGCGGCATGGTCGGGGAGATCGCCGGGCTGGCGTGGAAGCCCGTCGGGGCCGGCTCGTCCGTGGCGATGCTGGGACTTCTGGGCGGCGCGACGACGTGGCTCTTACGCTACCGGCCGTCCCGCCCGTGGGTCGCGCTCGGGGTACTTCTGCTCGCCGGCGGCGGCGTCCTGACGTTCTTGCGCAACCTGCACGGCCCGCCGCTGCTCGCGGAAGCGCTCGCCGCGTGTTTCATGGGAGCGCCGCCCGTGCAGGCGCTGGCAGCATTCGACGCGCGGCGCGTGGAGGTGAACCCTCCTTCCGAACGCGCTGCTTACGCGCGGCGGCCGCGGTTCTTCAGGCGGTAGACGAAGGCGAGCACTTCGGCGACGGCGGCGTAGAGCTCGAGCGGAATCGTCTTGCCGACTTTGACTTGCGCGAGGGCACGCGCGAGCGGCTTGTTTTCGACGATGGGCACGCCATTTTCGTCGGCGATCTGCCGCATGTAGAGCGCGACCTCGTCGAAGCCGCGCGCGAGCACCTGCGGTGCGCCCTGCTGCGGGCGGTAGCGCAGTGCGACGGAGATGTGCGTCGGGTTCGCGATCACGACGTCGGCTTCGATGACTTGCTTCTTCAAGCCGCGGCGGATGCGTTCGCGGGCGCGCGCGCGCTGGCGAGCCTTCAGGCGCGGATCGCCTTCTTGCTGCTGGTGCTCGCGCTTGACCTCGTCGAGCGACATCATGATGCTCTTTTCGTGGCGCATCCAGTTGTAGCCGTAGTCGAGCGCCGTGAGCACCGCGAGCGCGAGCGTGCACCAGAGGCAGAGCCGCGACAGCGCCTCGGCCGTCGCGAGCGCGGCGTCGGAGAGCCGAGCCGTCGACAAGCGCTCGAGCTTCGGTAGCTCGCTTTGCACGATGCGGTAGCCGACGAAGCCGACCGCACCGACGCGTCCGAGCGAGAGCGCCGTGCTCGCCGCGGCCGCTTTGGGGGAGAAGAGCTGGCCGAGCCGCGAGATCGGATCGAGCCGCTCCCATTTGGGCATCGCGAGCTCGATTTGCGGGTTGAAGCCGGCTTCCCAGACGCCGGCGGCGACGGCCGCGACGGCCGCGATGACGGCGACGGGGCCGATGATGCCGACGAGGGTGATCGCGGCCTGGTGTCCGATCACGTCGAAGCCCGCGTTCGCGACGGAGCCCGTGTCGCGAAAGCAACGCAGCGCGAAGTTACGGAGCTCGGCGACGAACGAGTCGCCGAAGACCGAGAGTCCGAGGAGTAACGCGACGCTCGCTGCGACGGCCCCGGTGTCTTTGGCGCGGGGGAATTGGCCTTCTTCCCGCGCCTGGCGTCTCCGCTCCGGCGTCGCTTCTTGTGTTTTGTCGCCCTCGGAGTCGTCGCTCACGGCGGGTACTCCGCGAGGGTTTCGACGAGCGCCGACAGGCGTGAATCGACGTGCGACATCTCCGCGAGCAGGAGGCGCACGCTGTCGGGCAGCGAGATGACGATGACGAGGAGACCGACTCCGAGCGTGACGGCGAAGCCGACCGAGAAGATCTGCAGGGCGGGGGCCGCGCGCGCGATGAACGCGAGCGCGACCTGCACCATGAACAGCACGGCGACGGTCGGCAGCGCGATGCGGACGCCGGCTTCGATGCTCGCGGTCGTGAGCGCGAGGACGACGCCGGCCGCGTGACCCGGGTTGAGGATCACGCCCGGCGGCAGGACGCTGAAGCTGCCGAAGAGGGCCGCGAGCACCTGGCGGTGCAAGCCGACGAGCGTCGTCAGAAGCACGGCGAGGTGGCGGAACATGGAGCCAATCGCCGTTTCCGACGCGTGCATGTGCGGGTCGAAGAGCTGGGCGACGCCGATGCCGAGCTGCGGCGAGATGAAATCCGCGGCGATTTCGGCCGACGCAATGATGAGCCGCACGGTCATGCCCATGCAGGCGCCGATGCCGGCTTCACTCACGACGGCGAGCGCCACGGTGAGCGGCTTGTCCGTGAGGTGCGCCTCGTAACCGATGGGCGAGACCGTCGCGACGAACGAGAGCAGCGTGACGAGCGCCGCACGCACGGTCGTGGGCGCGACCGTCCACGGCCCGGGCGCGACCACGACGAGTCCCGAGATGCGCGTGAGCACCAGCAGGAAGACGAGCATGCGACCTTCGAGCAGGTCCGTCAGCGCGTGAACCGCGACGGGATTCACCGCACGATGTCCGAGATGCTCGCGAGCGTACGCGACGTGTAGTCCACGAACTGGCGGAGCGTCCAGGAGCCGAGAGCGGCGAACGTGATGCCGACGGCGAGGAGCTTCGCGCCGAAGCTGACGCTCGCTTCGTTCACCTGCGTGGCCGCCTGCAGGATGCCGACGACGACGCCCACGGCGAGCGCGACGAGCAACATCGGACCGGCGAATTTCATCGCCGCGATGAACGCGCGCGTGAAGAGCTCGACTGCACCATCGACCGTCATGCGAAACTCCTGAGCAACGAGCCGGCGATGAGGCTCCAGCCGTCCACGAGCACGAACAAGACGAGCTTGATCGGCAAGCTCAGCGTGCTCGGCGGGACCATCATCATGCCCATGCTCATCAGCAAGGACGACACGGCGAGGTCCACGATTAAGAAGGGCAAGAGGATCACGACGCCCATCTGAAACGCCGTCGTCAGCTCGGAGATGACGAAGGCGGGCACGGCGAGCTCGATGCCCACGTCGTCCGGCGTGGCGGGGAGCGCGGTGTGCGTCGCGTCGTAGAAGAGCCGCAGGTCCGCTTCACGCGTCTGCCGCAGCATGAATTGCTTGAGCGGCACGGCCGCGCGCTGGAGCGCTTCCAGATCGCCGATTTGACCCGCCGCGTACGGCTCGTAAGCGACGTGCTTCATTTCCTTCACGACGGGCGACATGGTGAAGGCCGTGAGGAAGAGCGCGAGGCCGATCATCACCTGGCTCGGCGGGGACTGCGCCGTGCCGACGCCCTGCCGGATGAACGAGAGGACGACGATGATGCGGACGAACGAGGTGGTCGCGAGGATGATCGCGGGCAAGACCCCGAGCAGGCTCAAGACCAGGAGGATCTTGAGCGACGGCGCCAGCGTCTGATTCTGGAGCAGGTCCGCGGTGGTCGTGACCGGGTTCACTTGGCCTCTCTTCGGCGCTTGGCGAGGCCCATGACCTGGCCCTCGAATGCCAGCGGCTCTTCGGCTCGTTGACGCGGGGCTTCACGGCGCGTGGAAAGGCGCACTTCGTCGCGCGTCGTCTGCGCGACTTCATCGACGGCCGCGCCGGGGCGAGCGACGGCGCCCGAGCCGACCGCGTTGCGGAGCAGCTTCAAGAAGCCGCTCGGGTTCGAGGCGACCACGTCGTCGGCGGGGCGCGCCGCGCGGACGCGCTCGGCGCTGCCGGTCGGCTCGCGCTCTTCGACGGCGGCGTTCGCTTCGTCATCGAGCCACGCGAGGGTGCTCACGGCTTGCTCCGTCACGCCGAGCAGGAGCCGCTTGCCCGCGACCTCGACGACGACCGCCGTCGCCTTCGGGCCCACCCGCGTCGTACCGAGCAGCTTCAGCTGCCCTTTGTTCTCGGAAGGCGCCGCACCCCGACGCTTGCGGCGTGCGTACATCGCCACACCTCCGAGCCCGGCGACGAGCAGGAGCATGCTGAGGATGCGGAAGGGGCTCGGACCGTGCTGCGTCTCGAGCGCGGGCTTCGCCATGGGTTTGTCGGGGCGGAGCCAAGGCGGTGACGCACCCGGCGCTTTCGCTTGGGGGGCCGGGGCCGCGGTTTGCGCCGGCGCGGGAGCCGGAGCCGGAGCGGCGACGGGCGCGGAAGCCGGTGCCTCGGCCGCGGAAGCGGCCGCGGGAGCCGCGGAGTGCTGCGGCGCGGGCGCAGAGTGCTTCACGGCGGGGTTCGCGACGTGCGTTGCGCGAACCGGAGCGGCGGCGTGCGCCGGAGCCGGCTTTGCGGGTGCCGAGGTCGCTTCCGCGGGCGCCGCGAGCGTCGGGGCGGTCTCGGGCGCAGCGGCCTCCGCGAAGGCGGAAAACGCCGAGAACGTGACGCAGGCGGCGGCCAGCAGCGAAAGCGGCTTCACTGGCCCCGCCTCGTCTCTTCGTCGATGACGACCTCCGTCAGGCGAATGCCGTAGCGCTCGCCGACGATGACGGCTTCACCGCGCGCGATCAGGCGATCGTTGACGTAAAGGTCGAGCGGCTCGCCGTTGGCCTTGTCGAGCTCGAGCACCGAACCCGGGCCGAGCCGCAAAACATCGGCGATTTTGACGCTACGACGGCCGAGCTCGACGGTGACGGCCACGGGCACGTCCATCACGAAGCCGAGGCTGTCGACGCCGCGGAGGGCCGCCGGGCGCGGGGACTCCGCGTCTTTCGCGGAGATCGGGGAGGGCGCACGCTCGTCGCCGAGCGGTGCGCGGGAGAGGTCGGGAGCAGGTCGAACGCTGGACATCGCCCAGCGCTCTTTCAATGTTCGTGCCGACCGCGGATCTCGATGGCGATCTGGCCGCGGCTCGCGACGGGCACGGCGTCGAACTTCTTCACGCCGGCGACGCGCACGCTGATGGCGTCGTCGAGCGCGGTCGGGAGTCGGAGAACCTCGCCCACCTTGAGTGAAAGTACGCGATGTAGGCTGAGCATCGCGCAGCCGAGCTCCGCGATGACCTGCACCGGCACGTCGCTCAAGCTGTCGGCGACGCGCGGATCGCCCTGAACCGCTTGCGGTTCTTCCTGCTCGCGTGCGGCCTCTTCGAGCGACTCGGCGCTGAGGGCGAGCGCGATGCAGGCGCCCTCGCCGTAGCCCTCGAACAAGCAGTCCACGCGCAGGCCGTCGGAGCTCTTGCCGTCGGTGGCGTCGCCCGGCGACACGCTGCGGATGTTGGCGACGTCGAACGTGAGGCCGACTTCTTCGCGAATCGAGGTGGCGAGATCGGTCGCGAGCTGGCGCGCCACGCGCATCACGAGCGCGCGCGCCGCGGGAGTGATGTCGTCGCCGAGCGCGGTCGCGGCTCCGTCGGCGGCGCCGAGCGTGCCTTCGAGAATGACCGAGAGACCCTCGGAGTTGATGACGAGCTCGCCCCAGCCGGAGCCTCCGCGCTCCTCGAGCGTGATTTCGAGACGCACACCGCGTCCGAGGTCCTGCGCGTTCGCGAGGCCGTCGACGATGGCGACGCTCTGGGGCAAAAGGCGCGAGCGGCGGCGCGCCATGAACGGTAGGGCCTTGCGCCCTGCCCGCGCGAAACGCGCGCCGATGCGCGACATCGCGTGCATCGCCGCACGCAGGTGGCGCTCCCTGCCCGTGAGATCGCAGAGCTTTACCGAATGTGGCGAGTCACGACGGGAGCGTTCCATGATTATTGAGCGACGTAGTCGATGATCATGACCCGAGCGACGCGCTTCGCGCCGACGGCGTCGCCGAACACTTTGGCGAGCTCGGCACGAACTCCGTTGTACTTCTCGGGTGACGCGAGGTCGTCGAAGGCTCGACTGCGCAAGTACGCCACCGCGGCCTCGCGGCCGCGCGGCGAATAACGCATGAACTCGTCTTTCGGCGTTCCTTCGGCGATTTCGATGGCGAGCACCACCTTCAAGTGATGAAGCTCGCCGTCCTTGGCGCGGGCATCGACGAGGATCGGGTTCATCTCGACGGACTCGCCGATCTTCCCGTCGTCCTCGCCCTTCTTCTTTGCGGTCGTGGGCGAAGCATCGTCGTCCCCTGCTTCGTCGTCGGCCTGGTCGGCGCTGTCCGCCTTCCCGGGTTTGTGACCGAGCAGTGTGGGACCGAACAACGTTCCAGCCACCGCCGCGCCGGTAACCAGCACGACGACTACGACGGTGGCCAGAACCAATCCCAACCTGCTCTTCTTCGGAGCTTTCGGCTCGGCGGCTGTTTCTTCGTGATCGGACATGAATTTACACCCTCCGAGCCGGCCTATGCTCAGCGCTTGATGCCGATGAGCTCCTGCAACATCTCGTCGGCCGTGGTGATGGTCTTCGAGTTCGCGGAGAACGAACGCTGATGTTGGATGAGCCCGACGAACTCGGTGGCGAGGTCGACGTTCGAGCCTTCGAGGGCGCCGGCCGACACCGCGCCGCGGCCGCCGCTCGAGGCGGTGCCGAAGGCGACGGAGCCGCTGTCACGCGTCTCGATCCAGAGGTTTTGCCCGGCGCGGCCGAGGCCGTCGTTCGAGCGGAACTTCGCGACCGCGAGCTGGCCGATCGCGAGCTGTTGGCCGTTCGTGTAAAGGCCCGTGACGACGCCTTGGCCGTCCACCGCGACGCCGGAGAAGTCACCCGACGCGTAGCCGTCTTGCGACTGGCTCGAAACGTTCGAAGGCGACGCGTACTGCGTGGTGCCGTCGAGGCCCGTGCCGCCGTCCGCGATCGCGGTGCCGAAGTTCAACGTGACGGTCTGGTTGGCCGTCGCGCCGTCGAAGCTCGCCGTGAAAGTGTTACCGGTGACGCTGTTGAGCGCGCCGTCGGTCGTGAAGTTGAGCTGGCCCGTGCCGAGCTCGACGTTGACGCCGGGTTGCGGCGGGTTCAGGTCGTCGCCCTTGCCGACCGCGTGCCAATCCCAGTTACCCGCCGACGTCTTCACGAAGTAGACGTCCACGTCGTGGGCGTTACCGAGCGAGTCGTAGGTGGTCATCGCCGTCGAGAAGTTCGAGGTATTGGCCGGATCCGCCACGTCGAACGGGTTCGCGGGAATCGCCGCGTCCGAGTCGAGGTTCGCCGTGACCGTGGCGTTCGCGGTCGCGTGCGCGGGCAGCGCCGAGGTCGGGACCTTGAGCGACGAGATCGACGCCTGGTAGGTACCGTCCGCGTTCGCCATGTAGCCCTGGAGCTGGAGGCCCTGGGGGTTTACGACGAAGCCGTTGGCGTCGACGTTGAAGTTACCGGCGCGCGTGTAGAAGTTGCCTTGCAGGCCGTCGACCGCGCCTTTGACGGTGAAGAAGCCGTCGCCGTTCAGCGCGAGGTCGGTGGACACGCCGGTGTTCGAGAGCGAACCCTGCGTGAACATTTGCTCGATCTTGCCGACGCGCACGCCCGAGCCCGGGAGTGACGCCGAGGTCCCGGCGAGGATCGAGTGACCGAGCACGTCCTGGAAGATGGCGCGTTGGCTCTTGAAGCCCGTCGTATTGACGTTCGCGATGTTGTCGCCGACGACGCTGATCGCCTCGTTTTCGGCCATGAGACCTGAAACACCTGAATTCATTGCACTGAGGACCATGGGGTTCTCCTAATTGGCTCGTTGAGAGTTGATGTTGGTTGGTTACTTGGTTGTGGTTGGGTTCGTTGGGGGAATCGCAATCTTGAGAAGATCGGAGATGGGGACGGCTGCGCCGTTGTCGAGCGTGAGCACGGGGTAGCCCTTGTCGAAGGACACCTGCGTGACTTGGCCCGCGGTCTGTTGGCTGACGGAAACGGGGGAGCCGTTCTTGTCCGTCGCCGTGACGCTGATGGCGTACGTGCCTGCCGGCTCGAGGTTGCCTGATTGACCCTTGCCGTCCCACTGGGCGTTGACGACGCCGGCGGCGTGCGGGCCGATGTCGATCGTGCGAATGAGGGTGCCGGACTGGTCGGCGACGCGGATGGTCACGTCCGCCGCGTTGCCGCTGAGAGTGAACGGCGCCTGCGCGCCGAGGCCGGTGCCGTCGACGGTGACGAGATTACCCATCACGGTCGCCTGCTGGCCGACGAGGTTCGCGGCCTGGGAGTTGGCCATGCCCGAGTTCTGGGCGGCGAGCGTGTCTAGCTTGTCGTTCGTCGTCGTCGACGCTTCGAGCTGCGAGAACTGGGCGAGCTGCGCGACGAACGCGCTGTCGTCCTGCGGCTTCAGCGGGTCCTGATTCTTGAGTTGCTCGACGAGCAACTTGAGAAACGCCTGCTTGTCGAGCGGCTGCGTGCCGCCCGTATTCGTCAGCGCGTTGAGCGCTGTGTTCGAGCCGGGACCGGTTACGGAAGACGTCGCCATGTTCGTTTCATCCAATCAACTTCACGCGGCGCCCGCGTCCGCGGGATCCGTTGAACGCTTGACGAACGTGACGTCCGTCTGGCGCTCGCTCCCCTCGAGCAAGCGCCGTGCCGAACTTGGCGAGCGGCACCACCTTCACGGATTGCACCGATAAGCCCGCGGATCGGAGCGCCGCTTCGAGCGCACCTCGCTCCGCGCCGGCGGCGAGGAGCGCGTTGTGACCGTCGGCGCCGATCAGCACGCGAACGCCGCTATCCGCGCGATCCACCATGCATTTCAGCTCGCCGAGGTCCCCCGCGCGCAGCGTAAAAACCAATGTATCCGAAGGTGCGCCGCTCGCTTCCGCGACGACCGCGGCCGGTGTCGGCAGAGCCTCCTGCGTCAACTTGCCGACACCACCCTGCCAGGATTCCGACGACTCCGGCGCCTGCTCCGGTAAGCCCAACGTGTGCTTGAGCGGCTGCGGCAGCGCCTGCGCGAACAGCGCGGCCAGCCGCTCCGTTTCCTCCGTGCGCTGCACCGTTTCACGTTCGATTTCGCCCGCCGAGAGGCGCGTCAAAGGGTCGAAGCCGTTCATGCGTCGCTCCGCTTCTGCCCGGCGCGGCTGCGCGCGAGGTCGTCTTGCAGCCGCTGATCGGCCTTTTCTTCGGCGCGCGCCTCTTCTTGCTTGAGCCGCGTCTCGTAGAGCTCGACGCCTTTGAGCGCCCGACGCGCGTCGAGCACCTGACCCTTGTGCGCTTCGACGCGCAGGTTCGCGCGTTCGAGCTCCTTGGCGGCTACGGCGCGCGTTTTCTGGCGGCTTTCGAGCCACTCGTTCGCTTCGCGCCAATCCGCCGCGCTCATCGAGCGCTCCTTCAACGCCTCGCGCTCGGCGGCGGCGAGCGCAATCCGCTCCTCTTCGCGCTCGACCGCGTCCTCGACGCGCTGCGCTTCCGCACGCGCACTCCCGAGCGCCACCACGCGCTTATCGAGCTCTTTTTCGCGATGAACGATGACGCGATTGATGCGCTTCTGCTTGCTCGTCATGCCCGCTCTCTGAGCGAGCTCTGCAAGCCGCGTGCGCGGCAGGAGCGCACCGTGTGTGCAGAGGTAACCCTGGTGAGGACGAGAGTAGGTCCCGGAGCTTGCGCGCGTTCACTCCGCTTGACCGAGCGATGAGTGAATGAGAGCGTAGAAGACGAGGGAAACGAGCGACCCGAATGCGCATGAAGACGGCCGAAGCGGTGACGGCGCTGGCGTTCACCTCGACGCTGCTCGCGCTTTCGTTGCTTCCCGCCTGCGTCGGCGCGCCGTCGCTCTCGAACGGCGGTTCGACGGGCAGCGGCGGCACGGGCGCGAGCGAGGCTCCTTCGCGCTGCGACCAGGCATGCGAGGACGACGAGGTCGGCTACGCCGTCGATAACGCCGGGTGGCTACTCTACGATCAAGACGTTGCGGGTCAGCCGAGCGGCAACATCACGAGAAGCGCGGCGTGCCCTTTGTCGGGGACGGTGAACATCACCGGGACGGTCAGCGTCGCCGACAACGGGGTCACCAGCGTGGACCTGACGCTGAACCTGATGGGGTGCGGCGTTTCCGCCGCAAACTACGTGCTTACCTTCACGGGCTCACTCGGCATGAGCGGGACGTTCACGTCGATGACCCAAAACGACGTCACCTTCCGAGCGAGTGGCCTGACGCTCTCGGGCGAGCTCGAGGTGCTCGACGATCCGAGCGTGAACGAGACCTGCGACGTCTCGGTGACGGACACTTGGAACCACGACCCGAATGACACTGCCTGGCTCAACGGCCGCGTATGCGGCCGCAACACGGCGAGCGCCAGCTCCGGCAACGCGAGCTCGGGCGGCGGCGGGGGCGCGAGCGCGACCGCAGGTGGCGGCGGCGTCTCGTCGAGCGGAGGCGGCATCACCACGTGCGGCAATTGCCCGGGTCAGCTCGAATGCTCCACGAGCACCGGCAAGTGCTTCGTCCAATCCTGCGCCTGCTTTTACACGGTGGCAGGCTCCGACGCCGACAGCAGCTGGTATCTCGCCAATGACGGCTGCTTCATGTGTCAGCAGAACGGTCTCGTGACGGGAGATTGCGCGGCGGCGGCCGACGCCGCTGCGCGAGCCGTCGTGAGCTGTCAGTAGGGACGCGGCCGCGGCAAAAATACCGGGAACCAAACGCGCCGGCGTGCGTTCCCCGGCGCACGGGCTCCCTGGCGCCGCCCGTGAGTTACACGGAACCAATCGGCTCCATCGCCGTTGTTGCGAGTGAAACGGCTCGTGTGCGCGGCGCTCGGCCTCGAGCGAACGCGCGGGCTTCAACGACGGGAGAAAATCGATGTCGAAACCGGCCGACCGGCGTGATCTCTTGAAACTGACGGGACTCGGGGGCGTCGTGTTCGCTTCGAGCTTGCTGCGCGGCGTGGTCGCGTGCTCGAGCTCGAAGTCGTCCGACGGCGCGGACAACGGCGAGCCCATGCCGCCGAGCGGAACCCCGCGCGGGGCGACGGAAGATTTCTTCTTCCTTCAAATTTCGGACACGCATTGGGGGTTCAGCGGAGCGGCCGTGAATCCGGATGCGACGCTCGAGCTGCCGGCCGTCGTTGCGGCCGTCAATGCGAGCGCGATCAAACCCGACTTCATCGTGTTCACGGGCGACCTCACGCACAACACGGACGACGTCACGGAGCGCAAGCAACGCATGACGGAGTTCATGCAGATCGTCGCCGGACTCGAGGTGCCTGTCTTGAGGTTCATGCCCGGCGAGCACGACGCCGCGGCCGACGCCGGCGCCGCCTATCTGGAAATCATCGGCGCTTTGCGCTGGTCGTTCGACTACAAGGGCATTCACTTCGTCGCCATCGACAACGTCTCCGATCCGACCGCCAAGGTCGGCGACGAGCAGCTCGCATGGCTCGAAAGCGACCTCGCGGGGCTCGACGCCGAAGCGCCCATCGTGCTCTTTGCGCATCGGCCGCTCTGGGATCTCAAGCCGGAGTGGGATTGGGCGACACCGGACGGCGCCAAGGTCGTCGACCTATTGACGCCCTATCACAACGTGACGGTTTTCTTCGGTCACATTCATCAAGAGCTGTCGCACATGACCGGGCACATCCCGCACTACTCGGCGCGCTCGACCATGTTTGCGCTGCCCACGCCGGAGACGCCCGGCATGCGACAGCCCGTCCCGTGGGACGCGGCGAACCCGAACGCCGGCCTCGGCTATCGCGGCATCGAGGCAACGACGCTGAGCGGCGACTACACGCTGAGCGAGCTCGCGATGCCCGAGGTAAGCCCGTGAGGCAGGCGGCGCCGTCGCTCATCCTCGTCGCGTGGCTCGTCGCCTGCGGAGGCAAACCCGGCGACGGCGCCAACGACGACGCCGACGTCAAGGTGATCCCGATCAGCGCGCACCAGTGGGCCTTCGCTCCGGCCCAAATCGACTTGAACGTGAATGAACCCGTGATTTTCGAGCTCACCTCGGCCGACGTGCATCACGGCTTCAACCTGCCGGATTTCGGCGTCCGTGCCGACGTGATCCCGGGCCAAAAAGCGCGCGTCGAAGTCACGCCCGACAAGACCGGCACCTTTGCCTTCTTCTGCGACTACTTCTGCGGAACGGGCCACGAAGGCATGCAGGGCCAAGTCGTCGTCCAGTGAGCGCGCACGGCGCTCACACGATTTCCTAGCTCGTCACCGGCGCGCGGCCGGCACCTGCGGGATCGCCGTGACTTTGCGCGCGAGCGCGTGCAGCCGCGCGAGCGTCTCGGGCAGCGCCGCGCGATCGTCGAGGCGCTGTTGCAAAAACCCGTGAATCTCGGGCAGCGCCGCTTTGGCGAGCTCGACGCGCGGGTCGCTGCCGGCCACGTAGGCGCCGAGCTGAATCAGGTCCTTGGCGTCGTGGTACGCGGCGAGCAAGCTGCGAAGCGCCGCCGCCGACGCGAGATCCGCCTGCGACGCGATGTCTTGCGCGAGACGCGAGACGCTCTTCAAGACGTCCACCGCCGGGAAATGTCCCGAGTCAGCGAGCTCGCGCGAGAGCACGATGTGTCCGTCGAGTACGCCGCGCACGGCGTCCGCGACGGGGTCGCCGAGGTCGTCGCCTTCGACGAACACGGTGTAGAGCGCGGTGATGACGCCTTCGCCGCCTGCCGTGCCGGCGCGTTCGAGCAAGCGCGGGAGCGCGGCGAAGACGCTCGGCGGATAACCCTTGGTGGCCGGAGGCTCGCCGGCCGCGAGCGCCGCTTCGCGCAGCGCCATCGCGTAACGCGTGACGGAGTCCATCACGAGCAGCACGCTCTTGCCCTGATCGCGGAAGTGCTCGGCGATGGCGGTCGCCGATTCGGCGCCGCGGGCGCGCACGAGCGGGGGTTGATCGCTCGTCGCGGTGACGACGACCGAGCGCGCGAGGCCTTCGCGTCCGAGCGCGTTTTTCACGAAGTCGTTGAGCTCGCGACCGCGCTCGCCGATGAGCCCGACGACGTTCACGTCCGCCGTCGACGAGCGGCAGATCATGCCGAGCAGAGTGCTCTTGCCGACACCGGCGCCGGCAAAGATGCCCATTCTCTGGCCGAGCCCGAGCGGCAAGAGGCCGTCGAGCACGCGCACGCCCGTCGCCAGGCGCGTCTCGATCGGACGCCGCTCGAACGGCGACGGCGGCGACCCGTTCACCGAACGTGATTTACGCGCCAGGATCGGTGGTCCGCCGTCCATGGGGCGTCCGAAGGCGTCGACGACGCGGCCGAGCAGCGCGTCCGAAACCGGCACGGTGGGCCCACGATTCTGGCGAGCGACGCGCGCCCCCGGACGCACGCCCGTGAGCGGACCGAGCGGGGTCGCCAACAATCGTCCACCGCGGAACCCCACGACTTCGACGTCGAGCGAGTGCGACGCCGACGCCTTGATCGCCAGCGTTTCACCGACGGCGGCTTTGAGCCCGCCGATCTCGACGATCAGACCGACCACGTCGAGCACGGTCCCGAGCGGCACGTGCAGCGCGGCCGTTTCACAGCGCTCGATCAAAGCTTCGAGACTCACGGCGCCTCCGACTCGGATTTGAGCGCCGCGAGCAGCTTCTCGAGCCGTTTTTCCACGGACTCGTCGACTTGACCGAGCTCGGTTTCGACGACGCAGTCGTAGTCGCCGAGGCCGTCCTCGACGAAGATGCGGAACTCGTTGCCGCGCAGGGCGAGCTGGCGCTCGAGGCCGTCGACGGCTCCCTGAAAGCCGCGCCCGACGCGGACGCGGACGCGATCCTGATCGCTCAATGCTTCGAGCGCCTCGCGCACGAGGTCCTCGAGGATGCCCGGAGCGAGCGTGAGCTCACGCGCGATCACGCGTCGCGCGATGATGGCGGCGAGCGCCGCGAGCTGGCCGGCAGCCGCTTCGAGCACTTGAGCGCGCGTCTTCGCCATCTCTTCGATTGCGCTACGAAAGGCGCGCTCGAGCACCGGATCGGCCGGCTTCGGCTCCGCCGCCAGTGACGGCACCGAAAAACCCGGCGGCAGCTCCGAAGGGCGCAGCGAGCGCGCCATGCGCGCCGCCAGCATTTCGCTCTCCGCAAGGTCGCGCGCGAGTTCCGGCGAGGTGGCCGGCGTCGAATGAGCCGGCATGGTGCGGAGCTCGCGCCGCACCGCCTGCACGAACTCCTTCGGCACGGGCGCGGGCCTCAAGCTCGGCGTCGCTGGGGGGCGCGCGGGGGACTGCGAAGCCCCGGGCCGCGGCGGCGGCGGCACCGTCGATTCCCGCGGCGAGAGCCAGCGCGGCTTCTTGATTTTGCGCTCGGGTCCGACGTTCGCGAATTCGGCGCGGCGCGCGGGCCGCTCCTGGCTCGCCTCGGCGAATCGCGCGCGGCGAGCCACCGGGTGGCGGCTGTCAGCCATCCTGGCCGCTCTCCAGCGAAATCTGTCCTTCGGCGTCGAGGCGTAGCGCAACTTCGAGGATCTCGCGCTGTGCGGCCTCGACATCGGAAAGGCGCGCGCTGCCCATCGCGTCCATGTCTTCCTTGATGCGCTCGGCGGCGCGCTTCGACATGCTGCCGAAGACGTGGCTCGCCATCGCTTCGGACGCCGTCTTGAGCGCCAGCGTGAGCCGCTCGACCGGCACCGACTCGAGCAGGAGCCGCATGCCCTTGGCGTCCACCGCCAAGAGATCCTCGAACGTGTAGAGCGAACCGCGGATGGCGCGCGCAAGCTCGCCGTTCTCCGCTTCCATCTTGTCGAGCAGCGCCGCGCCCTTCTGGCGACCGAGCTTTCGCACGAGCTGCGCCGTGTAGGCGAGTCCGTCGACGGCGACCGACGATTCTTGCTTGCCGCTCGGAAGCTCGGCGCCGAGCGCCGTGGCCGCTTCTTCGAGCAGCTCGGCCGGCACCTCGGTCATGGAGCCGAGCCGGAGCACCACGAGCGGGCGCACATTTTCCGGCAAGGCGTCGAGCGTTTGCGCGGCCTTGATCGGATCGAGCTGCGAAAGAATGGCGGCGGTGAGCTGCGGGTGCTCGCTCTCGAGCAGCCCCGCGAGCTGCGACGGATCGGCCGTCGCGAGCCGCTGCATCGCGGTCTGTGGAGTCTCGGCGAACACCTCGTTCGCCTTGGCGCTGCCGAGCGCGCGGACCGCGATGTTCTGTAGGTGCCGTACTCCGCCGCGGGGGACCGCCACTGCTTGCTGCGTCTTGTTGATGAACTCGACGTAAACGTTGTCGAGCGCGTCCGTGGGGACGGAGCTCATGCTGGACGCGACCTCACGGAGCTTGCGCAGCTCCGACGGCGCCAGGTCGGCGATGATCGGGGTCGCGACGCTCTCGTCGAGCGAGAGCAACATCAGAACCGCCTTCTCGGGACCGTTGAGCGCCATCGTCGGGGTCACGGACGTTCCTTGCGAAAGGCGTGCCGGATTGAGACTCCCGTTTCGCGTCAGACCTTCGCCGCTGCCGCTCCGGCGGCAGGAGCGCCTTCAGAGAGCCACGCCTTGAGCACGAGCGACGCCGTCGCAGGATCCCGGCCGGCGATCTCGAGGGCTTTCGCGCGGAAATCGACGGCGGACGCGGCTGGGGGCTCGAGCAGGCGTTGGATTTCGGCCTCGGGCAGCGAGCGGGCCGACGCCGAGCCGGGCAGCGCGCGAGCAGCGATTTCCGCGGCCTTGAGCTCCGCGGCTTTCTGAGCGGCGGCGAGCTTCTTGTCGCCGCGGCTGCGGAGCGAGAGCACGACGAGCGCCATGAGCACGACCGCCGCGAGCAGCGCGAACGGGATGTACCGATGCCAGAACGGCGCCGTCGTCACCTTCGTCGCGTCGCTCATATCGTCATGGTGGAACGCGAGTGACTGGACCGTCAGAGAATCGCCACGCTCAGCGTCAAAACCGACCGCCTTCTTGACGATGTCCTCGAGCGCCGCGAGCTCCTCCTTGGTGCGCGGCAGGGGCGTGGTCTTCCCACCTTTGACCACGCGATCTTCGTCCACGAGGACGGCGACGCTCAGGCGCTGGATTTCACCGGGCGGCGTCGACGTCTTCTCGACCACGCGATCGACCTCCCAGTTGCGGGTCTGCGTACGGCGGAAAACGCCGCCGGAAGCGGCCGGCGCCGGCGTCGTCTCGGGAGCGCCCGGCTTGGCGTCCGGCAGGTTGCTCTCCGCTCCGGGCACGCCCGCGATGGCGAGCTGGTTGCCGCCCGTCATCTCTTCGACCTTGTGCTCGCTGCGGAGCGCGATGGTGTCCTTGTTGTAAAGCTCGGAGGTCTTCTCGCGGGTCGCGGGGTTTACCGCGACGTTCACGCGCACGTCCGCCAGGCCCGGCCCCACGACGCGCTCGAGCTGCTCGCGGACGGCCGTTTCGAGCTTTTCACTCAGCAATTGCCCCTGTTCGGCGAGATCACCGCCCCCGCCGGTGCTTGCTTCACCGTCGAGCGTCGGGCGGTGCAGCGTCATGCCGTCGGAGCTCACCACGGAGACGCGATCGCGCGTCAAACCCGGGACGGCGCTCGCGACCAAATGGACGATGCCCGCGATCTCGTCGCGGCCCGCGGCCTCGGGGCTTCGGAGCTTCAACACCACGGACGCGGAGGCTTTCTCCTGGCCCGCGACGAACAGGCGCCGCTCCGGCATCACGAGGTGAACGCGCGCCGATTGCACGCCACGGAGCGTGCTGATCGAGCGGCTGAGCTCGCCTTCGAGCGCGCGGCGAAGGTTTACCTGCTGCTCGAATTCAGTGCTGCCAAGCTGGGATTTATCGAAAATTTCGAAGCCGACGCCGCCGCCGCGCGGCAAACCCTGCGACGCGAGCTCGAGCCTGAGCTCGTGAACGCGACTTTCCGGCACTTCGACGCGCGTCCCCGAATCATCCAGCCGATAAGGGACCTGCGTGGCTTTGAGCTTCTCGACGACGGCCGCCGTGTCCTCCGTCGACATTTCCGTGAAGAGGTACGCGTACGGTTCGTGCGATTCCAGCAGCACGATGCCGAGACAGAGCAGCAGCGAACCGACCGTCGCGACCAGAAGCGCGACGCGCTTCGGGGTGGACAGCCCTCTCCAAAACTTGGTGAGCTGCGCGAACAACTGCTTGATCGGTTCCGGCATGGCTTGTTTGGAGCCTCATTCGCAAGTTTCGTGCCGGTGCAGACGGCTAGATCTGCATCCGCCAGAGCTCGTAAAAGGCGTCGATCACCTTGTTGCGCACGTTGCCGGCGAAGCGGAGCTCGATGTCCGCTTTGCTGAGCTCCATCATCGTCCCGTGAATGTCGTCGACGCGGCCCGCCGCAAACTCGTTGCCGGCGGTTTCGGCGCGCTGGATCTGATCGTTCGTCTTGCCGACCGCCTCTTTGACGAGGGACGCGAAGCCGCTGCCGTCGACCTCTTGTTTCGGTTCCACCTCGCGCCCGAGGTGCGGGCTGAGTAGCGGAATTCCTGCGGCTTCGAGCGGTGACATGGCAAAAGCTCAGTCTTGCGGGGCGCTCACTTCGCGATGCCGAGCGCCGAATGCGCCATCGACTTCACGCTGTCGATCGAGGTGATACCGGCTTCGTACGCGCGCGAGGCGGTGATCATGTTCACCATCTCTTCGACCGCGTTCACGTTCGGGTATTCGACGTAGCCCTGCCCGTTCGCGTCGGGGTTGCCCGGCTCGTAGACCATCGTGCCCGGCCGCGTGTCGGCCTGGATGCTCTTCACGTTGACCATCGAAACGCCGCTGCCGGCCGAATAAGGCTCGTTGATCGACTGCAGGCCGACCGCTTCGAACACCGGATCGAGCCGCTTGTACGGGCCGCCCTCCGCCGTTTTCGTCGTGTGGACGTTCGCGAGGTTCGACGCGATCGTGTTCATGCGCACGCGCTCGGCACCGAGTCCGGACGCAGAAATTTCGAGAGCACTAAAGATGCCCAACATGGCCCTTCATCATCCCTTTCCGTCGCTCGCCGCGAAGGTGAGCTGGCGTAGCTCGGCCGAGACGATGGCCGAGACGGTGTCGTAGCGGAGCTGGTTCGCCGCGAGCTTCGCGGCTTCCCGATCGAGTGAGACGTAGTTTCCGTCGTTGCCGACGCCGGCGCTCAAGTCCTCGAACACGCGCCCGTTCGGCATTGCTTCCAGGCCGCCACCGACCAGGTGCATCTGGTTCGTGCGGTGCATGGCGACGCCGAGCTCGGCGCCGAAGCCGCTCTGGTCGATGCGCTCGAGGTCGCTCGGTTTGTAGCCGGGGGTGTCGACGTGCGCCACGTTCGACGCCAGCACGTTCTGGCGATCGAGGTGGTAGTCGAGCGCCGCGCGCAGCGGATCGACCGAGTTGAAGACACCGGACACACTTGGTTCGCAAAGCACGCTGCGTGCCAGCGCCGGCGCGACCCCTCACGGATCCGTCTCGTTTTGGGTCAGCTATCCAGGCGTCAGAAGCGCGACACCGGGGTCCGAAACACCCATAATTACTGCTCGATCCGCTGACACTCCGAGAGTCAAAAAAATGTCGAACGGAGCTTAAGGTCAGGCAAACGCATCCGTTCCGTGTGGTGCCATGAGTTCGATTCTGGACGCGATGAAGCAGGCGGAGCTCGAGAGCCAAAACAGCCACGTGACCGAGGAGGTGACGCACACGCGCCTGGTCGACAACACGCCGCGCTTCAAGTCCGTGTTCCCGATGGCGGAAGTTCCCGTGGACGAGACCCGGCCCGCGAGCATGGACGGCGTGGTCGGCGCCGCCGAAGCCATCGTGGACCTGTATCGGATGATCGACCGCGTGGCCGACACGAGCTGCACGGTGCTCATCACCGGCGAAAGCGGCACCGGCAAAGAGCTTTTGGCCCGCGCGGTCCACGGCGCGAGCCCTCGCCGCGACCGCCCGTTCGTCGCCGTCAACTGTGGCGCGATTCCGGAAGCCCTGCTCGAAAGCGAGCTCTTCGGGCATGCCCGCGGTGCTTTCACGGGCGCCGTCGCCACCAAACAGGGTCGCCTGGCGCAGGCCGACGGCGGCACGCTCTTCCTCGACGAGATTGGCGAGCTGCCCCTGGCGCTGCAGGTCAAGCTCCTCCGCGTCCTCCAGGCGCGCGAGTACTCGCCTGTAGGTGACACGCGCACGCTGAGCGCGGATGTGCGCATCGTCGCCGCCACGAACGTCGATCTCGAGGAGGCCGCCCGCAACGGCGCCTTCCGCGAAGACCTCTACTACCGCCTCAACGTCATCCACCTCGCAGCGCCGCCCCTGCGCGACCGTCCCGAGGACATCCCGGCGCTCGCCGGCTACTTCCTCGAGCGGGCGCGCGTCAAAGCGGGCCGCGATCGCGTGACCAAGATCTCGCGGCAAGCGGCGGAGATGCTCTGCTCGTACGGTTGGCCCGGGAACGTGCGCGAGCTCGAGAACACGATTGAACGCGCCGTCCTGCTGAGCGGCGGCTCCGTGATCGAGCCGCGCGATCTACCTCCGAAGCTCCAGGGCTTCGGCGGAAGCGAGGCGCGCACCGGGCCGCGCCTGAGCGACCGCGGCGTCGACCTGCGCAAGGCCGTCGAAACCTTCGAAAATCAACTGATCCGCCAGGCGCTCGAGAAGACCAACTGGAACAAGAAGCGTGCGGCCGAGCTCCTCGGCATCAACCGCACGACCCTGGTCGAGATGCTCAAGCGCAAGCGCATCGAAGCCGCCTAGACCTCGGCCGGGTTCCCCACCTCACCGCTGCCTCGGTTTCGCGTCGATCGTCGATCGTTACGCGACCGAGGCGGCTTTTTTTGTTTGGTTGGTGGGTTCGAAGCGCGCAACACTGTGCCGACGCGTCGGACGGGTTTGGCGCGCGAATTGCTCAAGGGGCTCGGCATGTCGGCAGCGCGCTCACCCCATTGCCTCCTCGCGAGGGTGGGCGTCATGCTGCCGACACTGCTCGGTGCCATGCTGCTGGCGCAGCCGGCCCGCGCCGACGGTGGGTACACGTACGAAAGCTTTCTCGGCGTCGGCAGCGGGCTCGAAGGCAGCGACGCGGGCACCGGGAGCCTCGCGTGGCAGCGCGCGCGCCTGCGTATCAGCGGCGGTATCGATCTGCGTGACGCCGAAAACTCGGACGACGGCCTCGGTTTCCGCGGCGCCGTCGAGCTCGAAAAGCGCGGCAGCGTGGGCGGTGAAGTGCGTTATTCACGCTGGCTCGGCCGCGGTTTCGGCGCGTACGCGGGCTTGTGCGGCGTCATAGCGCCCGGAACGCTGCTCGGCGGTACGGCGGGTGCGACGCTACTCTTGCCGCTCGGTCCTCGCGGCGGCTTGTTCATCGAGCCGAGCATTTCCGCGCTGCCGCTCGGCAGCGATTTGGCGGGAGATTCCGTGCTGTTTTGGGGGTTACTCACCGTGGGTGTCAATGTCCGCCTCTAGCCGTGCGCCCCGCTCGTTCTGGTGCGTCCTCGCGCTGTTCGCGCTGCTGGCCGCTGCGTTTTCAGCATCGTGCGGCGGCGCCGAGTGCCTGCGTGATTCCGATTGCGGCTCGCACATGGAATGTCGGCAAGGCAAATGCGAAAAGCCCGGCACTCCCGCGAGCACTGCGCCCGACGGCGGTGGTGCCGGTGAAGGCGTGAGTGGGATGTCGTCGCAGTGATTCGGTGGGCGTAGCACGCGTGTCGACCGGCGAGTCGGCTTGGCACCCCGATTGCTAGAGAACGGACAGCGCCATGTTCCGATCTCTACACATCGCAGCGACGGGGATGTCGGCCCAAGAGACCCAGCTCGAAGGGGTCGCCAACAACATCGCGAACTCGAACACCGTCGGCTACAAGAAGCAACGCGTCGAGTTCCAGGATCTCCTCTACCAGAACGTCCGTGAAGCGGGCGCGCCCACGGGTCCGACGACGATGTCGCCGCAAGGGCTCCAGGTCGGCACGGGCGTACGCGTCGTCGGCACCTCGCGCGACTTCGCTCAAGGCAATCTCACGAACACCGGCAACCCGCTCGACGTGGCGATTGAAGGCAACGGCTTCTTCGTCGTGCAGCAGCCCGACGGCACGCCCGCCTACACGCGCGAAGGCACGCTGAAGACCGACGGCCAGGGTCGCGTCGTCACGAACGAAGGCATGCCGCTCGATCCGCCGATCACGATTCCGGCGAACGCCGCGGGCGTCTCGATCGCCTCCGACGGCAGCGTGAGCGCGACGATCGCCGGCCAGAACGCGCCCGTCGAGGTCGGCAAGATCACGCTCGCCAACTTCATCAACCCGAACGGCCTGAAATCGATCGGCCACAACCTGTTCGTGAACACGCCCGCGAGCGGCGAGCCGCAGCTCGGCGTCGCCGGACAGGACGGTCGCGGCACCCTGCTGCAGGGCTCGTTCGAGAGCTCGAACGTCGACATCGTGAACGAGATGATCGGCATGATTTCTGCTCAACGCGGCTACGAGATGAACTCCAAGGTCATCACCACGGCGGACGACATGCTGCGCGCCGCGACGCAGATGAAGGGCTGATGCACACTTTCGCTTCTCGTCTCGCCCCTCGCCTCGCTCTCGTCGTGGCTGCGCTCGCTCTCGCGGCGCCTGCCCGCGCAGAAAACGTGGTGAACCTCGCGCGCTCGACCGTTCGCGTCGCCGACATCGACCCGGGCGCGCCCGCCGAGCTCGCCGATATCGACCTCGGCCGCGCGCCCCCGCCCGGCAGCTCGCGCCTCATCACCGCGCGGGAAATCCGCCAGCGCCTGCTCGACGCGGGCGCGGACCCGAAGCGCGTCCACGTCCCCGCGAGCGTCCGCGTGGCTTCACCGGCCGAGCACTGGCGCGCGGCCGAAGTCGCCGTGCGCGCGGACGCCGCCGTGCGCGCCGCGCTGCCCGCGGGCGTCACGCTCGTCAAACTCAGCGCAAGCCAAGGGGTCGCCGTGCCGCCCGGTACGATCGTCGCCTCCGCGCGCCCCGTGATCCCGCACAGCGCGGGCCGGCACGACGTGACGGTCGTCGCCGAGCTCCGTCAAAATGACGACGTCGTCGCGCGCGCGCCGCTTTCGCTCACCGTCGAAGTGAGCGAGCAGGCGTTCGCTCCCGTACTTCACCGCGGCGATCGCCTGACGGTCGTCGTCGAGCAAGGCAACGCTCGCATCGGCGCCGACGCCGTCGCGCTCGCCGACGCGAACCCGGGCGACACCATCTTCTGCCGCGTGACGAGCACGGGCAAGACGCTCAAAGCCCGCGTCAAGACGCGCGACACGGGCTTCGTGGTGGATCTATGAAGCGCACGATTGTCCTCGCCTGCCTGCTCGCGACCGCGGCGAGCGCGTGCGGCCCCGCGCACATCGCGCCGTTCACGCCCAAACACCGCAAGTTCGACGCCGGGCCGTACGCCGCGACGCAAAAGCAATACCGGCCCTCGCCCGGCTCGATCTACAGCGAGGCCCAATCCGGTCTGCTCGAAGACACGCGCGCGCTCCGCGTCGGCGACCTGGTCATGATCCGCATCAACGAAAAGGCGGACGCCCAGGGCAACGCGACGACCGACCTGAGCAAGCAGACGTCGCGTGAAGCGGGCGTGGATTCGCTGCTCGCCATCATGACGAAGCTCCAGCGCGAAAACACGGGCATGGATCCGTCGAAGCTGATCTCGCTCGCCGCCAAATCCGACTTCACGGGCACCGGCAACACGGCGCGGTCCGGCTCACTCCAGGGCAACATCGGCGTCCACGTGCAGCGCGAGATGCCGAACGGCGACCTCTACGTCGAGGGCACGAAGGTCGTGATGATCAACCACGAAGAGTACCACCTCTACGTGTCCGGCGTGCTCCGCCCCTCCGACATCCAGCCCGACAACTCGGTCGACTCGTCGCTCATCGCGGACGCCCGTGTCGAATTCACGGGCCGCGGCGACATCAACGACCAGGTCGAGCGCGGCTGGCTCACCAAGTTCCTCGACGCGGTCAATCCCTTCTGAGCCCGACCATGACCCACCCTTCCCCAGGTTTTCAGCGCTTCCGCGCCGCCTTCAGCGCGCTCGCGCTCGCGCTCTCCGTCCTCGCGACGGCGGGACATGCCAGGGCCGACCGCGTGCGCGACCTCTGCGACGTCGTGGGGGCACGCGAGAACCAACTCGTGGGCTACGGCATCGTCACCGGCCTCTCGGGCACGGGCGACGACGTCACCGTCCCGTTCGCGAAGCAGTCGCTCGAGTCGTTGCTCCGCCGGCTCGGCGTGCAAATCCCCGCGCAACAGGTGATGCTCCGCAACGTCGCCGCCGTGGTGGTCACGACCACGATTCCCGCGTTCGTGCGCTCCGGCGCGCGCATCGACGTGACCGTCTCCTCGATCGGCAACGCGCGTTCGTTGCGCGGCGGCGTGCTCGTGCAGAGCGCACTTCACGGCGCCGATCGCCGCACCTACGCGGTCGCGCAGGGCGCGCTCATCCTCGGCGGATTTTCGGCTGCGGGCTCCTCGGGCTCGAGCGTGCAGGCCGGGCCCTCCTCGACGGCGCGCGTCCCGAACGGCGCGCTCGTCGAGCGCGAGATCCCGATGTCGCCGAACCAGAACGGCAAGCTCGTATTGGCCCTGAAAACCCCCGATTTCGGGACGGCGAGCCGCCTCGCCGAAGTGCTCACGAAGGATCTCGGCACCGGCAGTGCGCGTGCCCTCGACGGCGGCGCCGTCGAGGTCAAGCCTCCGAGCCCGTACAAGGATCGCTGGGTGGAGCTCATCGCGCACGTCGGCGAGCTCGAGCTCGAGCCCACCGAAAACGCGCGCGTCGTGATCAACGAGCGCACGGGCACCATCGTCGTGGGCGGTGAAGTCAATCTCTCGCCCGTCGCGATTGCACAGGGGGGCATCACCATCACGGTCAAAGAGACGAAAGACGTGTCCCAACCCGGCATTCTCTCGAACGGCAACACCGCCGTCGTGAATCACTCGGAGGTGCAAGCCGACGAGCAGCCGCCGAATGGCGTCGCTTACGTCGAAGGCGCGACCACGCTCGCCGACGTCGCCAAGGCGCTCTCCGCGTTCGGTGTCACCCCGCGCGAGCTCGCGAGCATTCTGCAAGCTCTCAAGGCCGCAGGCGCGCTCCGCGCCGAGATCATCGTCCAATGAACCCGATCGCCCTCAACCCGGCAGCGCTTCAGCGGGCAACCGCGGAGGGCGCTCAGACTCCGACCAAAGCCGACGAAAAGGCCGCCAAGGCCGCGAAGCAATTCGAGTCCATGATGCTTCAGCACATGCTCGAAGCGATGCAGAAGACGGCGCAGCTCGGCGGCAAGGAGCACCAGAACAGCGCCTACATGTCGATGGCGACCGAAGCGCTCGCCGAGGGCATCGAGCGCGGCGGCGGCCTCGGGCTGGCCGACCTTGTCGCACATTCACTCCAGGGTGAGCTGCAGGCGCGGCAAATTCCCGGGGGAAAGCCATGATTTGCCGGGCGTCCAGCCGAATTTCGCGCGAGGGGCTCAAGGTCCCCTCGAACCGACCGTCCATGCCTGGTTGGAGCTTCCACACGCAGTTTTCTGGAGGAGCATGAAGGGAATTTCAGGAAGCCCGGTACTTGGCGCCTACCAGCGGTTGGCGGCGGTCACGGGTGCATCACAGGTTCAAGGGCCCGCGCCCGTAGCCACCGCTCCGAGCCCCGGCGAAAACGCCGAGGTGAAGATCTCGGCGAAGGCGCGCGGTCTCGCAGCCGACGGGGATTCGGCGATCGACACCGGCAAGGTCAACGACCTAAAGCAGAAAATCGCCAACGGCGACTTCAAGGTCGACCACGCGAAGATCGCTTCGCGCATGCTGGAAAGGTTCGGATAATGGCCGGTGCACCTGCTCGCCAGGCGGAGGACGCGGCGCTGCCGCCCGCCTTCGCCGAGCTCGAGCGGGTGCTCAACGACGAAGCGCGCGCGCTCAAGGGGCTCGACCGCACCGGCATCGACCGCGCCGCCGAGGAGAAGACGAAGCTCCTCGCCGAGCTCGCCGCGGCCCGCGGCGAGATGAAGCCCGAGCACCGCGCGGCGCTCGAGCGCATTCGCAAGCTCGCGCTGCGCAATCACATGCTGCTCGCGCATGCCCGCGACAGCGTCCGTCAGGTGCTGAGCATCGCGTCGGGCCGTACGGGCTCGGGACACCCCTCGAGCCCGTTGCTCGGCGGCCTGCGCGTGGACGTGCGAGGCTAAGATGGGACTCACGCAGATCCTGTCCACGGCGCTCGACGGCCTGAACGCCCAGTCGGTCGGCTTGTCGACGACGGGCGACAACATTTCTAACGTCAACACGCCGGGCTACGCGCGCCGCCAGGTCGAGCTCGAGACGCGCGGCCAGGGCTTGAGCGGCGTGAACGTCGCCGGCCTGCAGCGCGTGTCCGACGCCGTCGTCGAGCGCAGGCAGTATCAGGCCATCGGCCTTTCCTCGGCGGCCTCCGAGCGTGATTCACAGCTCGGTAACGTGGAGGGACTCTTCGACGACTCGAGCGGCTCGGGCCTCGCCGATACTCTTTCGGCCTTCTACGCGTCCTTCTCGAGCCTCGCGTCGAACCCTACCGACCCGACCGCACGCGCGACGGTGCTGAACGCGGCCAGCACGCTCGCGAGCCGCCTCAACGATACGGCGAACAGCATCGCGACGGCGCGTTCCGACATGTTCAGCAAGGCGAAGGCAACCGTCGCCGAGATCAACGCCAAGTCGCAGAAGCTCGCCGGCCTGAACCAGCAGATCGTGGCGCTCAAGGCGCAAGGTCAGGACACGGCAAACCTCGAGGACCAGCGCTCCAAGGTGCTGCTCGACATGTCGCCGCTCGTGGACGTGACGACCATCCCCCAGGACAACGGCGCCATCCTGGTGCAGGCCTCGGGCACGACACTCGTGGACGGCGTGACGGCGCGCACGCTCGACCTGAGCCTCGACACGAACGGCAACATGAAGCTCACGGCCGCGGTCGGCGGCGGGGCCGGCACGGACATCACGCGCTACCTCACGGGCGGCTCGCTCGCCGGGCTCAAGGAAGCTCGCGACACGGATCTCGTTCAGATAGCGAACAACCTCGACGACTTCGCGTACGGCGTCGCAACGAGCGTGAACGCCGTGCATGCAGCCGGTTACGGCCTCGACGGCGTGAACGGCCGCGACCTCTTCAGCGTCGGTCCGACGGCCACGGGCGCGGCCCGCAGCATCGCCGTGAGCGCGGCAGTCGCGAACAATCCGAACGCGATCGCGGCGTCGAGCAGCGCGACGGCTCTCCCCGGCAACTCCGACAACGCGGTGGCGCTCTCGGCGCTCGCCAATCAGCCGGCGGTGGGCGGGCGTAGCGCGGCCGAAGCTTACGGCGACATCGTCGGCGACATCGGCTCGCGCAAACAATCAGCCGCGGACAACGCGTCGATGCGCAGCGCCGTCGCGGACCAGGCGCAGCAGGCGCGTGAATCATCGAGCGGCGTCTCGCTCGACGAAGAAATGGTCGCGCTCAGCAAGTATCAGCGCGCGTACGAAGCCTCGTCGAAGGTGATCACGACGGTCGATCAGCTGCTCGGTGAACTGATGAATACGGTGGGTCGATGAGAGTCACGGACGGCATGCGGCAATCGAACCTGGTCCGGACGCTGGACCAGCTCAGCCAGGCGCAACAAGAGGCGTCGAACCGGGCGCTCACGGGCAACCGCGTGAACAAGCCGTCCGACGATCCGGCGGCGGCCGCCGAGCTCGCGCGCATCCGCGCGAGCCAAGCGCAAACGGATGCGGGGCTCAAGGCAGCCTCCAGCGCCGAGAGCGACCTCACGCTGTCGGAAAGCGTGCTCGCGCAGGCGAACGACCTTTTCACGAGCGCCCGCGAGCTCGCCCAACAAGGCGCGAACGCCACGCTCGACGCCAACACGCGCGCGACGATGGCAAACCAGGTCGGCCTCTTGAAGCAGCAGCTCCTCGGCATCGCGAACACCAAGGGCCAAAACGGCTACCTCTTCGGCGGCAGCCAGACGCAGAACCAACCGTTCGACGCGAGCGGGAGCTTCAGCGGCGACGACGACGCGCACGTGGTCGACCTCGGCACGGGCACGCCCACCGCCGTCAACGTGAGCGGCGCGCGCGCGTTCACGGCCGCGGGCGGCCGCAACGTGTTCGACGATCTCGACGCCCTGCAGACCGCGCTTCGGAACAACGACCAGACCGCAATCAGCAACACGTTCGCAGGGCTCGAAGCCGCGCGCTCGCAGGTCGTCGCCGTTCAAGCCGACGCGGGCCTGCGCATCGACAAGCTCCAGACGACGGAAGACGTGCTGACGCAGGCGAAGACCGTCCTCTCCACGCGCCAGCAAAGCGTCGCGGGCGCCGACCAATATCAGGCCTACTCCGACCTCGTGACGCTCGGGCAATCGCTCGAGCAAGCCGTGGGTGTCGCGAAGCAGATCCTGAGCCTCGGCGGTATGACGCAATCGTAGCGGCCTCGCACCCGGTCGCACCTCCGTTCTCGAATAGAGAAGAACGGGTCCAGATCCCACGCGGACGACCGTTCATCGGATAAAGGGACGCTCCAAAACGAGCGCCCCTTTCACCGAAAGAAGAACGCTCGTGCTGATTGTCGCTCGACGCAAAGGCCAGCGCATCAAGATTGGCGAAAACATCGAGATCATCGTGACCGAGGTCTCGCGCGGCGAAGTTCGCCTCGGCATCGTCGCTCCGAAGACGGTCGCCGTCGTACGAGAAGAGATGCTGCGCGCCGTGGAAGACGCGAACCGCGCCGCCGCGGCGTCGACGCTCTGCGACGCGAGCGCCGGCGACGAGCCGAGCGAGGTCAGCGTGGTGTCGGAGCTCGGCGCGAAGTCCGCCGTCTTCGCCAAGCACGCCGCCGCAGATGTGGGAGCTATTTCCTCAAGCTCGGCGGGCCGAACCCGTTCGTGACTGGCTGAGGGCAAAGACGCCCACGGCAGCGCGATTGTCGCGCCGCCTTTTCTCCAAGAAGGAGCACTCCCATGGCCGTTTCAGTCGCAACCAACGTCGCATCACTCACCGCGCAGGTAAACCTCACCAGGAACCAGAAGAACCTCCAAACCAGCATCAACCGCCTCTCGAGCGGTCTCCGCGTCAACACCTCGGCGGACGACGCCGCCGGTCTCGCCGTCAGCGAAAGCATGAAGGCGCAGATTCGTTCGTACACCGTTGCCGAGCGCAACGCCGGCGACGGCGTCTCGATGGCGCAAACGGCTGAAGGCGCCCTCGGCCAGGTGCACGACATCCTCGGTCGTATGCGCGAGCTGTCCACGCAAGCCGCGAACGGCAGCTTGTCGGACACGGACCGCGGCTACCTCGACAAGGAGTACCAAGAAGACGCGAAGGAAATCACCCGCATTCAGCAGGCGACGACCTTCAACGGCGTGTCGCTCATCGACAAGACGGCGGCGACGACCACGAGCTTCCAGGTCGGCCTCAACAACACGGCGGGCGTCGACACCATCGACGTCGGCTTCAACGGCATCGACCTCTCGGGCGTGACGGGCACCGACATCAAGTCGCAAGCGAACGCTTCGGCGCTCCTCGCGGCGGGTGGCGGTATCGACGCGGCCATCAGCACGGTGTCCGACGCGCGCGCGAGCTTCGGCGCGTCGATGAACCGCCTCGACAACGCGCAAGCGAACATCGACACGATGAAGCTGAACCTCTCGGCCGCCAACTCGCGTATCCGCGACGTCGATGTTGCCGACGAGACCAGCCAGCTGTCGAAGAACCAGGTGCTCACGCAAGCGGGCGTCTCGATTCTCGCGCAGGCAAACCAGCTGCCGCAGGTGGCCTTCGGTCTGATCGGTCACTGATCGAGTTCGTAGTTCGCGGTGTGGCGGCCTCGCTCGAGGGGCCGCCACGCCGTCGGACTACCGAGGTAAAGCATGACCGGAACCATTTCGTTCGGCGGTGTCGGCTCGGGGCTCGACACCGAAAGCATCGTGAACGGCCTCGTCCAGGCGAGTCAGGGTCCGCTCACCAACATGAAGACCAAGCAGACCAATCTGCAGGGGGCGAACACCGCGCTCTCGTCGATTGGTACGCTGCTCGGCAAGCTTCAGACGGCGCTCGAAGCCGTGGACGAAACGCGCGAGGTCGGCAGCTACGCCGCGACTTCGTCGAGCAGCTCGGTCGTCGCCGCCGCGAGCGGCGGGGCCCTCCCCGGTACCTATCAAGTCTCCGTCGACGCCCTCGCGTCGGAGCAACGCACCTATTCCGACCCGCAGACCTCGTCCACGACCGCGCTCGGCCTCTCGGGCCAGCTCACGCTGGCGATCGGCGCGGGCCAGAGGCAGAACATCGAGCTTGCCTCGACGGATACGCTCGAGAACATCGCCGCGAAGATCAACAATTCGGGCCTGCGCGTGAGCGCGTCCGTGATCAGCGACGGTAGCCAGTTTCGCCTGCAGGTCCGCGGCCTCGACACCGGCTCCGCGAACGCCATCACCTTTTCGGGCACGACGCTCGGCATGGACGTGGAGGGCAACACGCGGCAGCCGGCGAGCGACGCCCAGGTCGAGATCGACGGCTTCAAGATCAACCGCCCCACGAACCAGATCCAGGGCGCGATTCCGGGCGTGACGCTGAACCTCACGCAGACGACGACCAGTCCGACGACGGTACAGATCGCGAGCGATCCGAACGGCTTGAAGACCAAGCTGCAATCGGTCGTCACGGCCTACAACGCGGTCATCGACGCCGTGCACTCGGCCGCCGGCTTCGGCACGACACAAGCGAGCGTCACGGCGCTCGCGGGCGACTCGATGCTGCGCTCGCTCACGGACCGCATGTCGAACGCGCTCGGCACGACGGTCGGCAACGGGCAATACCAGACGCTCGGCTCCGTCGGGCTGAGCCTCGACGCGACGGGCCACATGCAGCTCGACTCGGACAAACTCGCGACGGCGCTCCAGAACGATCCGAACGCCGTCGCGAACGTGATCGCGGGTCCGAACGACGGCGACGGCGCAGTCGACGTCCTGCGGGACGTGGTCAAGGCCTTCGATCAGTCGGGCACGGGCATCTTTGCCGGCCGCCAGACCTCGCTCAAGACCCAGGTCTCGGACCTCGGGGACCGCATCGACACCGAGCAAGCTCGACTCGACGACTACGCGGCTCAGCTGCGCGCTCAGTTCACCGCGCTCGACACGAGCATGAGCAGCAACAGCCAAAACATGAGCTACCTGTCGAGCTTCTTCGGCACGAGCTCCGCCAAATGAGCGCGCCACCTCGCGACCACTGAGACACTCCGATGTTAGCCACCGCCGTCAGCCGCTACAAGCAAGTCGTCGTCTCGACCTCCACGCCGGGTGAGCTCCTGCTGGCGCTCTACGGCGGGCTCTTCCGCTTCCTCAAGCAAGCTCGCATGCTGCTCGAGGCGAAACAGCGCGGCCGCGCTGCCGAGCTCGTCTCGAAAGCGCGCGCCATCCTCTGCGAGCTCGATCTCGCGCTCGACTACGAGGTCTATCCCGAGCTCTGCCAGAATCTCACCGCGCTCTACGGCTTCTGTCTCGATCGGCTGCGCGTCGCCACACGCGAGGACTCTACGCAAGCGATCGACGAAGTGATTCGCGTGCTCTCGCCGCTCTACCAGGCGTGGCAGCTCGCGGTGCCGAAGGCGACGATCGAGCAAGGCCGCGCGGACCGCGGTCGCTGAACGCGTCGTAGAGCGCCGCGGCTCGCCGGCGCTCAGCCTTCTGTTTCGGCTTTGAGCACGGTCAGATCCTCGAGGACGCCGAGGAGCTCCTGTTCGGTGCCCTTGTTGCCGATGACACGGAGTGCGTGATCGACGGAAGTGATCTCGCGCGAGAGACTCTTCAAGCGAGCGCGCCGTATGCAGCGAGCCTGAAGCACCCGCACCGCACCGACCAGCCGCCCGACGTTCGCCATCGGATCGTTGAGCGCGCGGAGCAAGGTTTGAATCTTGTCGATCTCCTTCAAATCCTCGGTCCGCACCCGGCACTCTTCTTCGGTCGGATTGAAAGGATCCGGCGCTGTGGCCTTCGACGCCGCCATCTGACGTCAGTATACGGTGCGCGGCGCGTTCGCGCGATGTGTGTCGCTCGCCCACTCTCTGCGAAAGCTCGCGCGTCCGAACTGCACTTCGCGGCGCGCGCGAGCAGGCGGCCGGCTCGGGGCTCGGCTTTCGTGCGCGATCGCTCGCGAAATCAGGTGCCGACGGCCGAAGCGCGCGGCACGGAGATCCCCTGTACCAGGGCGCGCAGCGTGAACAGGAAGATCGCGTCGGGATCGTAGCGCGAGGTCTTCGCCATCGCGCTGCTCGTCACCGGCGCATCTTCGGCCGTCTCGCTCCACTCCCGCAGCCGCTCGTAGTGGTGAACGAGGGTCGACTCGCCTTCACTCGTTCGCAGCGTGAGCTCGCCGAGTACGAAGCCCGTACTGCTCACCACCGCGCCCGAGAGCGCCATCAGCGCAACGTCGGGGCTCATGCCGTCAGCCACCATCATGGCCAGGATGCGCTCGCGCACGGGCACGGAACGTTGCGCAGCGAGCCGCGACAAGAGCGCGGTCCAATTCGGATGTTCGAGCAGGAGGCTGCGAATGTGCTGGCAGAGTGCGAAGAGCTCGGATTGCCAGCTCGCATGGCCTTGGTCCGGATACATGCGGCGCACCATCTCGCTGAACATCAGATCGAGCAGCTGCTCCTTGTTGGCGAAGTGGCTGTAGAGCGACATGGGCGGCGCGCCGACTTGGCGCGCGACGGCACGAATCGTGAGCCCGTCGACCCTTGCGCGGTCGACGATGACGAGCGCCGCATCGATGACGGCGTCCTGAGTGATCGTTCCTCTCGGTCTTTGTCGTCGCATTCGTTCTTCGGGTGTTACCGCTCATTATCGCCATGCGACGGCGTGATGATCAATTTCACGAACTCGTACGTGCCCGTGGCCGCGTACGGTTCTGACGCGCGACGTCGCGCGACGGCATGCGATGAAGCGACAGCAAACAGGAGAAGTTTTCGGGGGGAGTTTTGCGACAAGTTTCAGGCCTAAAGTCGACGTGAGCTTGAGAGCCGCGGTGAAAGCGGCTAGTTGAAGAAAGAGCGGGAATCGCGGAGAGCCGGACGCCCGCGGGAGGACACGTGACAGAGAGGCGCACCGCGGACCCGCTTTTGCGGGCTCCAAACAGGGATCTCGAGGATGACGCGTGAGGTCTAGCTCCATCTCGCCCGAGTCGCGCTCGGCGACCGTGCTGCTCGTGGACGACGATCCGTTGGCGCTCCGCGCAATGGAGCGTTCTCTCCAACCGAGCTTTCAGGTTTTCTCTTACGACAGCGGGGAGGAAGCGATCGAGCACGTGAGTCGCGGCGGGGTTTCGGTCGTCCTCAGCGACATCACGATGCCGGGCACGTCGGGCCTCGAGCTCTTGCGCTCGATTCGCCGTCACGACGCCGACCTGCCCGTGATCCTCATCACGGGCGCCCCCACGCTCGAGAGCGCGACGCAGGCGATCGAACACGGCGTCTTTCGTTACCTGAGCAAGCCTTTCGATCGAGAACAGCTGACGAGCTGCGTCCGGCAGGCTTCCCGCTTGTATCGGCTCGCGCGCATGAAGCGCGAGGCGCTCGAGCTTGCCGGGCCCCCGGGCGCCTCCGATCGCATCGGGCTCGACGTGAGCTTTCGACAAGCGCTCGAAACCTTGTGGGTCGCGTTCCAGCCCATCGTTTCGGTGTCGACCGGCAAAGTCTTCGGCTACGAGGCGCTGATGCGCAGCGCCGACGCCGCGCTGCCGACGCCGATGCACCTGCTCGACGCAGCCGAGCGGCTCGACGCGCTGCACGAGCTCGGGCAGCTCATCCGGCGGCGCGCCGTCGAGCCGCTCGCACGAGCGCCGAAAGACACGCTCTTGTTCGTCAATCTGCATCCGAAGGATCTGATGGATCCCGACCTCACGGATCCGGAAGCGCCGCTCACGCGCGTAGCCGAGCGCGTCATCCTCGAGGTCACCGAGCGCGCCTCGCTCGGCGGTCTCGACGACGTGCAGGCTCGCGTCGCGCGCTTGCGCACGCTGGGCTTCCGCGTCGCCGTCGACGATCTCGGCGCCGGCTACGCGGGGCTCACGAGCTTCGCGCTGCTCGAGCCCGAGATCGTGAAAATCGACATGACGCTCACGCGCGACATCGACAAGAGCCAGGTGAAGCAGAAGCTCGTCTCTTCACTCACCGGGCTCTGCCGTGAAATGAATCTCACGATCGTGACGGAGGGCGTCGAGACTCGCGAGGAGCGCGACACGCTCGCCGCTCTCGGTTGCGACCTCCTGCAGGGCTACCTCTTCGCGCGCCCCGGGCGTGCGTTCCCCGAAATAACGCTCTGACTCGCTGCGTCTGCGGCGGGGCGGCGCTGCGCCAGGCGGGACATTCGGCGCCGGGAACGGGCCTGAAAACCCCTGTGGCGGCCCTAGTCGCCGGGATTTCGCTGGCACGCGTGATGCACGTTCGATCCGGCTGGAGGATTGCCATGACCGAGTCCATCAAGCCATACGTGATCCTCGCGGCCGTCGACTACTCGACCGCGGGCGACCTTGCGCTCGAACGCGCGCTCGAGCTGGCGACGGAGAAGCCGGCGGCCCAGGTGCACGTCGTGAACGTTCTGCCCGTCTATCAAGCGGGAGCCGCCGTCGACAGTGCGCCGGCGAACGGCGCTTGGGCCGGGACGCTCCCTTCCGTCAACGACGCGGCCGAGCAACTGCGCGTCTACACGCAGCGCAAGATCGACGCGTTTCGTGAGCAACACTCGGCGCTCGACCTCACGTTTCTGGAGAGCGTGCGGGCGCATCAGCGCGTCGACGTCCCGTCCGAGGAAATCACGCGACTCGCGGGCGAGCTCGAGGCCGACCTCATCGTCGTCGGTACGCACGGGCGCCGCGGCCTCTCGCGCCTGCTCCTCGGCTCCGTCGCCGAAGGCACGGTGCGGCTCGCGCCTTGTCCGGTGCTCGTGGTTCGACCCAAGGTCCCCCCGCAACAGGTGCCGGCCATCGAGCCCGCGTGTCCGCGCTGTGTCGAAGTCCGGCGCGAGACCCACGGCGCGGAGCTCTGGTGCGAGCAGCATCGCGAACACCACGGCCCGCGGCACACGTATCACCAGGAAGATCGCGCTGCGAGCGAAACCAACCTGCCGCTCGTGATGCGAACCTAAGCCCTTCCGAATCGCACCGACGGCGTCTCCCATTCCATATTGCGGGGACACGCTCTACACCCAAGCTCGCTTGGGTGTATCGAAACAAGAAAGCACCGACGGGACAGACCACGCCAAAAGCTAGTGAATTTTGCGGGTCTCACGCAGTGGGACCCCAAAATTCACGATCGATGCGAGTGGTCCCCGGTGTAGTCTCGCCGGGTGCGCTGGCTCCTAGGGCTGTCCGCAGCGAGCGGCTTCAGTGCCGTTGCGCTCGGCGCTTTCGGAGCCCACGCCCTGCGTGATCGTTTGGCGGCGGCGACGGACGGAGCGAGCCGGCTCGAGTGGTGGCATACCGCTGCGAATTATCACCTCGCGCACGCGCTCGCGCTCGGCCTTGCCGCAGTTCTCGTCGAACGCACGACGTCCGCGGCGCTCGGCGTCGCTGGCTGGGCGTTCGTCGCCGGCATCGTGCTCTTCTCGGGCAGCTTGTACGTGATGGCACTCACGGGCGTGCGCGCGCTCGGGATAGTGACGCCGTTCGGGGGCCTCGCGTTCTTGATTGGCTGGGCGTCGCTCCTGTGGGCGGCACTCACGACTTAGGCAGCACCGGAGGACTCACATGGCATCGAAGAAGACGACTAGGACGAACGACTCGAAGAAGAAGGCCGCGTCAGCCAAACCCGCGCCGAAGGCGGCAACGACGGCAGCAAAAGCGAAGGCGGCCGCGAAGCCCGCAGCGAAACTGAAGCCGGCAGCGAAACTGAAGCCCGCCGCGAAAGCGAAGCCTGCCGTTAAGTTACCGTCAAAATTGGCCGCCAAAGCAGCACCGGCCAAGGCCGCGCGCAAAGCGCCCGCACCCGCGGCGAAACGCGGTAACCCGGTGCTGCATTGGGAAATCCAGTCGACGCAACCCGAAGCGCTCCACGACTTCTACAGCCAAGTGTTCGGTTGGACGATCGACGCCGACAATCCCATGAAGTACGGTATGGTCTCTTCCAAGGGTTCGGCGGGCGGCATCGACGGCGGAATCGGCGGCACGATGCACGGTGCGAGCCGCGTGCTCGTCTACGCGTCCGTGCAAAACATCGTCCCCGTTCTGGCGCGCATCGAAGAACGCGGTGGTAAGACGCTGATGCCGCGCACGGACATCGGCCCGGTCGTGATGGCGATCTACACGGACCCCGAGGGCAATACGATGGGGCTCATCGAGGATCGCTGAAGCGCGCGCGACCGGCTGCGCCGCGTCACCATGCGGCGCAGCGGTCGACGAGCACGCCGAGAATGTCATTGGAGCTCGTGATGGCACCCGCCTCGCTCCAGACGATGCCGTCCGGACCGAGATAATCCGGGTGTCCCGTGAAGCTCGGGCGGAGGTCGAGGAAGTGACACGGGAGGGCCGCTCGCCCGCACGCGTTCTGGATCAAGGGTCGCATCACGTCGAGGCTCGCCTTGAGGGACGCGTTCGTCGCATCGTCGGAGGGGTCGCTGTAAAACGCGTAGATCACCTGCGCGACACCATCGGCGGCGTAGGCGGCGAGCAGCGCCTCCGCGCCGGCCGCTGCCGCGAGGATCGCCGGGCAGTCCGGCGCCGGAGCGGTGCCGCACGGCGCGTTCAACACGTCCGTTGCGCCGCCGTCCATGATCACGAGATGCACCGGGCCGTCGGCTCGCGCCTTCGTCCACTGGTTCATGATGCCGAAGCCTCCGCCTGCGAGCACGGAGTTCAGATAAGAGGAGTAGTCGCGCACGTGATCGCCGTCGGCGAGCACGCCTGCCGCGGTGGCCGCTTGCTCGAAATCAGCCGTAAATGAGCTCAGCTGAAGCACCGAATCGCCGATGATCGCGATGCTCGAACCCGGGACGGCGCTGAGGGTGCAAGCGGCGGGCTCGCCCGCGGTGGCCTGAGCCGTGCCGCGCCGGCAATAGCCGGACACGCAGTCGAACCCCGCACCGAGAGCCGCACAATCGCCGGCGTCGAGGCACGAGACGTCACAGACTGACGGCGGGTCTTCCGCGCTACAGCGCCCTTCCGCCACGCGCGCGGTGAGCGATACGCACGCCGCCGAGCTCGCGAACGCCGCGCAGTCGGCATCGTCGCTGCACGTTCGGGTGCAGGCGCCGCAGACGCAGTCGGTGCCGGAGCCGCAGCTCTCCATGCACGCCGAAAGAAAGTGCGTCTCGCTCCCGGTCTGCGGCGTGAGCTTGCTCGAGCCGCAGGCAAAAAACGCGAGCCCGGCGACGCCGACGACGAGGGCGCGAAACGCGGTGCGAAACGACGACAAGCTAACCTTCCGTATCTTCGTCGCCTTGCTGGAGCAAGCACTGGCCGACGTAGAGCACGACCTGGGTAACGTCGTCCGGCAGCGCGTGCGCCGCGTTGTACTCCTCGACCCTGCGCCTGAGCTCACCGAGCTTGCCGCGGACCTCGCGCAAGGTGTCCAACGCTTCCTGGGCGTGAGGGTGGCCGTCCCAAACGTCGAGCGTATACGTGCTGCCGCCCACGCGATCAGCCAAGGCCGCGCCCGTGCGGGCGCTGCCGAGGCGTTGGGTCACGGTGTTCACGAGCGCCTTGAAGTGATCGAAAACGGCCGCTTCCCAACCAACGGGGGAGCCGAGCGGAACCACCAGGTGTTCGGCCCGGTACGAGCCGTCCGGCAAGCGCTCGATGCGGCCGGCCTCGACCAGCCGAGCGAGCGCGAGCTCGAGTTCGGCCTCATCGAGCTGCTGGCGTGCGAGGTCGCTGAAGGCGACCGGTCCCTCACGATAGACGAGGGCCCAGATCAGCTCGTCGAGGCCTTCGTTTTTGCGTAGTTGCCGGAGCCGCGCGAGCTCCTCCTCGGGGGTCAGCCGGTAGCTCGCCGCGGCGCCCGCACCGGACGGCATGATCAGCCCGCTTTCGCAGAGGTCGTGCAGGACGGCGCGCACTTGTGCGTCGTCATCGCCCGCAAAGTGCAAGAAAATCTCGGCGCGGCTAGCGCTGCCGGCGGCCTGGATGAAGTCGAGCACGGCGATCCAGAGCGAACGCCCGCGGTCGGTGGAGCTTTCGGCGAAACGCTGGATCTTGCGCTGGTAGGTGCGAAGTCCGAGGCCGAACATGTCCGCGCTCACCTTGCGGCTCACCCCTTGCCGCTCGAGCTCGCGTACGAGGTCGAGGAACACCTGATGTGCGACGTGAGCGAGCGGGGCGCGAGCTCCCCCGGTCGTGGCAAGTTGCGCGATCAGAATCGTCGTCTGCCGAACGATGGCTTGAATCAGGAGCTCGACCGTCATGCGCTGCGCCAGCGCATTGATGCGGCCGGGTAGTCTATTTTGCGCGACATCCGCCGCCGCGACGAGCGACCGATTTGCCACCGGTAAAACCGAGGCAAAAAGCCGGGCAAAAGCCGGGGGATTTCGAGCGCGGCGTCCGGGCGCGCGGCCAAAAATGATTGCTCCGATTCCCAAAAGTGAGAGGACCAGAGTCCAACGAGTGTCTTACGGGTTGCCGACGGGTCAGACGAGTCGCGTCCGCGGACACGCGGCGACGGAAGTCTCACACGCGTCACACGACGATGAACTCACGCGCACGCGACGACGCGCGCAACGTGATGCGTGGTGTTCGCGACATACGACGGAGCGACGCGCGAGCGACGCGCTCGCATTCGGGCCGCTGTAAGAGAACATCGCGTCCGTCAGCTGGGCCGCAAAATTGTCCTCGGGTCGTTCTCATTTGTGTCCGTAACGCGCCCGGGCCGCGAGCCCAAACGAAGTCGACAACACATCTCTATTGCGGTGTGTCACACGCTGCGACTAGCGTCACGGCGTGCTCTCGCGTCCGAGCGTGGGCACCGTGTGTCCGCCGAGCGTCACGCAGTCGAGAGGGCCGCGCACAATGAAGCACCATCAGGGCTAAGGAAGGACGAGCGATCATGGCCAACACAGCGGCGACGTTGAATACGACCAAAGAGCTGTCGAGCGGACAACAGCGAGTCATCTTCGCTTCATCACTCGGCACCGTGTTCGAGTGGTACGACTTTTATCTCTACGCGACACTCGCGCCGTTCTTCGCGGCCTTGTTCTTCCCGAAGGGGAACGCCACGGCGGCGCTGCTGGCGAGCTTCGCGGCCTACGCCGCGGGCTTTTTGGTGCGTCCGTTCGGCGCGCTCGTCTTCGGCCGCATCGGCGATCTCGTCGGTCGTAAATACACGTTCCTCGTGACCATCATCGTGATGGGCATCTCGACCGCGGCCGTCGGCCTCATGCCTACCTACGATTCGATCGGCATGTTCGCGCCGATCCTACTCGTGACGCTGCGCCTCGCTCAGGGCCTCGCGCTCGGCGGCGAGTACGGCGGCGCCGCGACCTATGTCGCCGAGCACGCGCCACATGAAAAGCGGGGTCTGCACACGAGCTGGATCCAGACGACCGCGACGATCGGCTTCTTCCTCTCGCTCATCGTGATCGGCTTTTGCCGCCATGCGTTCGACGAGGCGACCTTCAAGTCGTGGGGCTGGCGCGTGCCGTTCCTCGTCTCGCTGTTCCTGCTCGGAACCTCCGTCTACATCCGCCTCAAGCTGAACGAGTCGCCGGTCTTCTTGCAGATGAAGGCCGAGGGAAAGCACAGTAAGGCGCCGCTCAAGGAGAGCTTCGGCAACTGGAAGAACCTGAAGATCGTGCTGCTCGCGCTCTTCGGCGCCGCCGCCGGGCAGGGCGTCGTCTGGTACACGGGCCAGTTTTACGCGCTCTTCTTCCTCACGACGACGCTCAAGATCGAGTGGTCCACGGCCTACAACATCATCGCCGTCGCGCTCTTGCTCGGCACCGGCCTCTTCGTCTTCTTCGGTTGGCTCTCGGACAAGATCGGCCGCAAGAACATCATGGTGGCGGGCTGCGTCCTCGCGGCCGTCACGTACTTCCCGATCTTCAAGGCGATGACGCACTTCGGCAATCCCGCGCTCGAAGCCTTCGCCGACAGGACGAAGATCGAGCTTACCGCCGAGAACTGCCAGACCCACCTCTTCCCGAATCCGAAGACGGTCTATAGCGAGTGCGACAAGACCCAAGACTTCTTCGCGAAACGCAGCCTCTCTTACGAGACGGTGGCGGCGCAGCCGGGTCAGAGAGTGGGCATCAAGCTCAACGACGCCTCCTTCACCGGCTTCGACGAAAAGGCGCTGACCGCGAAGCTCAAGGAGCTCGGCTACCCGGCGAAGGCGAATCCCGCCGAGGTGAACTCGTTCATGCTGGTCCTGCTCATCCTGCTCCAGGTCGTTTACGTCACGATGGTGTACGGCCCCATCGCGGCGTTCCTCGTCGAGCTCTTCCCCACGCGCATTCGGTATACGTCGATGTCGCTGCCTTATCATATCGGCAACGGCTGGTTCGGCGGCATGCTGCCCCTCACTGCTTCGGCCATCGTCGCAGCGAGCGGCAACATCTACGCCGGGCTGTGGTATCCGGTCGTGGTCGCGGCGATCACCGCGGTGATCGGCTTGATCTTCATCCGCGAGTCGAAGGACCACCAACTGCACACGCTCTGAGCGCGCTTTTCATCGCGAGGTATCCACGTGAAGCAAGCACTCGTTCTGCTCTCTCTCTTGGCGGTGATGCTGGTCAGCAGCGTGGCCGGAGCCGCGCCCGTCTTCAAAGACGAGGACAAGGGAATCGCCGTCAACGTCGGCGTCCTCCTGCAGCCGTGGTTTCAGATGACGATGCCGGGCTCGAATGGGGCGGGGCCCGGCGCCTGCGGCAGCGCCCTCAGGAACCGCTGCTCGACGGGCATCGGTAACGCGCGCGGGGACGGCCCGGCCGAGGACTTCTTTCTCCGCCGCGCCCGCCTCATGATCTGGGGTTCGGTCACGAAGGACCTCGCCTATTTTGCAGAGACCGACGAGCCAAACCTCGGCAAGGGCGGCAATTTCAACACCGGCGCGGGCAGCGCGTTCTCCTTCATTCAGGACGCCTTCCTGTCGTACACGATCCACCCGGCCTTCAAGATCGACGTGGGCTTGTTCCTCATCCCGCTCTCGCACCACACCCTCGAAGGCGCGACGAGCCTCAACGCACTCGACTACCACTCGGACGAGATCCGCTTCCCGACGGGCCGTATCTTCCGTGACACCGGTATTCAGTTCCGCGGCCTCGCCCTGCAGGATCACCTCCACTATCGCCTCGCCATCACCGAAGGGGTGAGGAACAGCGCATTGGTCGTGACGACGGCGGGAGCCCCCGCGCCGGCGCACTCGGTCCTGAACCCGGGCAGCGTGCCCCGCTTCACCGCGCAGATCCGCGGCAACATCATGGGGTCGGAGCCCGACTTCTTCTTCAAGGGCATCTACTTTTCGGAGAAGCCGATCATCAGCGTGGGTCTCGGCGGCGACTGGCAGTCAGAGGCAGCCTTCAAGCTCAACCACCACCACGGCGACTACGCGGCACTGAGCGCCGACGCCTTCGTCGAGTACCCCCTCACGCCGAAGGACGAGATCATCGGCAAGGTGAACTACTTCTACTACGCCCAGGGTAACGAGTCGTTCACCGGCCCCGTGTTGGTCAACGGCATGATGGTCAACTCGACGGTCGCCGTGCCGGGCGCGACGAGCGTGCCTCAGGGGTCGAGCGCGGCCTACGCCGAGGTCGGTTTCCGCCACGACTTCATCGAGCCGCTCGCGTACCTCGAGGTCTTCAAGGCGCGTAAGGACGAGCAGAGCATCCTGGCGCCGCACGTCGGCGTGAACTTCTGGGTGCTGAAGCACAACTTCAACGTGAAGACCGACGTCGGCTACAAGCGCACCGAGGTCAAAGCCCAAACGATGAAGAAGGACATCCTCTGGACCACCCAGGCCCAGATGTTCTTCTGATCGCGCGCTGGTTGCGTTCGTGCCCCAGCTCGCCGAGCTAAAGCGGGCGCCGGATTCGTGACAATTTGACGCGCGCGACGCGGCAGGACTCGACCTATATTTGCGCCTGTTCGCGCGGTCGGCGCGACCTCAGGTTCAATCGCTCGGGAGGCTTGCCATGAAGATCATGAACGGTTGGCTGTGGTGCATGGGTGCAGGGCTCGGGCTCGTCGCGTGCGGAGGCTCCGAACCCGCACCGGCCTCGCCTCCTCCCGCGCCGGAAACGACGGCGGTGGCAACCCCGCAACCGTCCGTCGCCGCCGTTGCCGCGCCCACGGTGCCGCCCGCGCCGCCGCCCGCTCCGAAGCTCAAATTGCGGGTCGTCACGGGCTCGCCGGAGGGCTTCCTCGTCAATTCGACCCTCATCACGGGCGAGAAGGACGCGGTGCTCATCGACGCGCAATTCACGATCGCCGACGGCAAGCGCGTCGCCGACGCCGTGAAAGAAAGCGGGAAGAACCTCACGCTCGTCTACGTCACGCACAGCCATCCCGACCACTACTTCGGCTTCGTTTCGATCAAGGACGCGTTCCCGAACGCAAAGCTCGTCGCGCTTCCCGCGACCGTCGCCGAAATCGGGAAAACGTGGGAGGCGAAGGTGAAGCAGTGGAAGCCCATGTACAAAGAGGGCATCACCGCCAAGCCCTTCTTACCCGAGCCGATGACGGGCAATACGCTCGACCTCGAGGGGCAGAAGCTCGAAGTGACGGGCGGAATGCAAGGCGACGAAGCGGAGAACTCCTACGTCTCGATTCCGTCGCTGCATGCCATCGTCACGGGCGACATCGTCTACGACGAGGTCTTCCCGTGGACCGCTGAGACGAACATCGAACAGCGGCACACCTGGGAAGGCGTGCTCGACAAGCTCGCCGCGACCAACCCGACGCTCGTCGTACCGGGTCATCAAAAGCCCGAGCGCGCCCAGACCCCGGAAAACCTCGGCTTCACCAAAAACTACCTCTTGGCGTTCGATGAAGCGCTCGCGAGCTCGAAGAAGCCGAAGGAGCTCGAGGCCAAGATGAAGGCCAAGTACCCCAATGCCGCGCTCGACATGATTTTGAAGCTGGGGGCGGAGGCCGCGCTGAAGAAGCCGGCCAAGGCGCCCCAAGCCGCGAAATAGCGCCGCGCTAGAGCGACGACGCGTCGCTACCGCAGTCCTCTGCAAATTTACGCGTAGCACGCCGCTTCAACAACGTGCTACGCGGGAGCGGTGACGCCGGTGCCGCTCGTCGCGCTCGGGTTCGTGCTCGGCTTGCGCCACGCCACGGACACCGATCACGTGGTCGCCGTCACCGCGCTCGTGAGCCGGGAGCGCTCGTTCGGCTCGGCTCTCGCTCTCGGCGGCTTCTGGGGGCTCGGCCACATGCTCACGTTGCTCGCGATCGGCGGCGCCATCGTCGCGTGCGGCCTCGTGATACCGCCTCAGGTCGGACTCTGGCTCGAAATGGCGGTGGCCGTCATGCTCGTGCTGCTCGGCGCGGCGAACCTCGGCGCCCGCGCCGCCGCCCGCGCGGAGCCGGTGCAGGCGGCCGCTGCCCCGTCGCGCGACGCGGCTGCGCGCGCTGGCTTCGGCGTTTGGCTGCGTCGCGGTAGCCGCTCGCTCGTCGTCGGTGCGGTGCACGGCCTGGCCGGCTCCGCCGCAGTCGCATTGCTCGTGCTCACGGCCGAACGGCGCGTGCTGCCGGCGCTGGGTTACCTCGCGCTGTTCGGCGCGGGGACGGTCCTCGGCATGCTGCTCGTGACCGCGACTTTCGTCGTGCCGCTCCGCGTCGCCACCGCGCGCTTTGCGTCGCTCGAACGCGCCGTCGCGCGCGCGACGGGCGTGCTGAGCGTCGTCGTCGGCCTTTTTCTCGCGTATCGCATCGGCTTCGTCGATGGGCTCCTCTTCGGCCACCCCGCCCTCAGCGACTGAGCGCGGCGCTCGCTTTTGGTAGTCTCGACCGCATGGACAAGCATCGCTTGCTCGAAGAGCTCGGAGCGGTCCTGCGCGAGGAGCTCGCAGCCGCGAGCCGAGTGGCGAAGGAAACCGCTGACGCCGCGAACCATCCGGAAGCGCGCCCGGAAAACGACAAGGACACGCGCAAACTCGAGCTCTCGTACCTCGCCGCCGGCCAGGCGACGCGCGTGAAGGAGCTCGAGACCGGCTTGGCACTCCTCGCGCAAATTCCCGTGCGCGTCTTCGGCGCCGCCGACGCCCTCACGATCGGAGCGTTCGCCGAGCTGGACGTCGCGGGCAAGCCGCAGCGCGTGCTCTTGAGCCCGGCGGGCGGCGGCTTGAAGCTCGCCGGAGCGGACGGCGAAATCAACGTGGTCACGCCCGCGTCTCCGCTCGGGCGCGGCTTGCTCGGTAAATGCCAGGGCGACGCGTTCGAGCTCGTCATCGGCAGAGACAAGCGCGAAGTGACGATCGTCGCGGTGGGGTGAGCGACGCGCTAAGCTTACCGGGTGCAGCTCGGTCGCCCCGACGTACCCCGCCCGACGCTCTCCGCGCGCGAGAAAGCGCGCCGGCTGCTCGAACAAGCGCTCGGCCCGTCCAAGGTCGTGACGGGTGAAGACGCGTGCGCCACGTTCGCGCGCGACGAATCCGAAGCCGAAGGCGTCACGCCGGACGCGGTCGTGCTGGCGGAGAGCGCCGACGACATTTTGGCGGCGCTGCGCGTCGCGCGGGAAGCCGAGGTGCCGATCACGCCGCGCGCAGGCGGCACCGGGCGCACGGGCGGCGCCGTGCCGGTCGCGGGCGGCATCGTCCTCTCGACCTCCGGCATGAAGAGCATCAAAGAGCTCGATCGTCGCGACGGCGTCGCGGTGGTCGAACCGGGCGTCGTGCTCGCCGATCTGCACGCCGCCGTCGAAGCGGAGGGCTGGTTTTATCCGCCGGACCCGAACTCGCTCGCCGACTGCTGTCTCGGCGGTAACGTCGCCGAGAACGCGGGCGGGCCGCGCGCGCTCAAATACGGCGTGACGCGCGACTGGGTCCTCGGCATGGACGCGTTTCTGATCGGCGGCCAGCGCATTCGCGCCGGGCGCCGCACGACCAAGGGCGTTACCGGCTACGACGTGGCGGGGCTCCTCGTCGGTAGCGAGGGCACGCTCGCCGTCTTCGGCGACATCACGCTCGGCTTGATGCCGAAGCCCGAGCAAGTGATGACGCTGATGGTCCTGTTCGACAGCGTGCGCGCGGCGAGCACCGCGGTCGAAACGGCGATTTCCGGCGGACTTTTGCCGCGCTGCATCGAGTTTTTGGACGGGATGACGCTCGACGCCATGCGCCGCGCGGGCAACGCGATCGACGCGCGCGCCGGCGCCATGCTGCTCGTCGAGTTCGACGGCGACGAGCACGCGTGCGAGCGCGACGCCGAGCGCTTCGGCGGCGTCGCCGACAGCGCCGGTGCGCTCGAGGTGCTCGTCGCGCAAGACGCAGGGCTGCGCGCGCGCTTGTGGTCCGCGCGGCGTGAGATGAGCCGCGCCGTGCGCAAGCTGACGAAGTTCAAGCTGAGCGAAGACGTCGTCGTGCCGCGCCGTTCGATCGGCGCGCTGCTCGACCACGTCACCCTGCTGGGCGAGCGTGAGAAGGTGCGCCACCTCACCTACGGTCACGGCGGCGACGGCAACCTCCACGTCAATTTCTTGTGGGACGACGCCGAGGAAATGCCCGCCGTCTCGCGCGCCATCGAGGGGCTCTTCCACGAGGTCGTGCGGCTCGGCGGCACGCTGAGCGGCGAGCACGGCATCGGCGTCTTGAAAGCGCCGTATTTGCCGCTCGAACAAGCGCCCGAGCTCATCGAGCTCGAGCGCGATCTCAAGCGCGTCTTCGATCCCCAAAACCTGCTCAACCCCGGCAAGATTTTCCCGGCCGGCGCCCACCGCGCCTGTTGAGCCCCATGGTCCGCCGCGCGCGCCCCGTCCTGCTCTCGCCGACCGGGCCGATGACGTTCCCGGATCCGGAGCAGAGCGACGGCGAGGGGCTGCTCGCGGTCGGCGGCGACCTCACGCCCGAGCGGTTGCTGCTCGCTTACGAGTCCGGCATCTTTCCCTGGTACGCCGAGGGCTTGCCGCCCATGTGGTGGAGCCCCGATCCGCGCGCCGTCATCGACGACCAAACGCTGCACGTTTCGAAGAGCCTCACGCGCGAGCTCCGGCGCGGCCGCTTCCGCGTGACGAGCAACGCGGCGTTCGAGCGCGTGATGCGCGAATGCGGCCGCGAGCGCGACGGCGGCACCTGGATTTTACCGGAAATGATCCGTGCCTACGTGCGCCTCTACGAGCTCGGCTTCGCGCGGAGCTTCGAGGTATGGCTCGGAACCGAGCTCTGCGGCGGGCTCTACGGCGTGCAGCGCGGCGCCTTGTTCGCCGCGGAGAGCATGTTTCACCGCGAAACCAACGCGTCGAAGGTCGCGCTCGTCGCCGCCGTGCGGAGCCTCTTCGCGGCCGGCATCACGCTGATGGACGTCCAATTCCTCACGCCGCACCTCGCCAGCATGGGTGTCCGCGAGATCCCGCGGCGCCTCTACCTGGCGCAAGCTCGCCTCGCCGTGAGGCGCGAGGCCTCACTCGCCGACCTGCCGATCGTCGGCGTCTGACCCGGCCTTCGGCGCGTGGTACGCCGAACGCGGAGGAACAGTCGCGATGCACGCCATGCTGCTCGATCGCTCCGGCGCCGCGCTCCGCGAAGCCGACGTACCCGACCCCGTTCCCGGTCCGAACGACGTGTTGCTCGACGTCCGCTGCTGCGGCGTGTGTCGGACGGACCTACACGTCTTCGACGGCGAGCTCGACAATCCGAAGTTGCCGCTGGTGCTCGGGCACGAAATCGTGGGCACCGTGCTCGCGTGCGGTGCGAACGCGAGACGCTTCGAGCCCGGGACGCGCGTCGGCGTGCCGTGGCTCGCCTCCACGTGCGGCGAATGCGTCCAGTGTCGTGCAGGCCGCGAAAACCTGTGTGAACGCGGGCTTTTCACCGGATACACGCGTGACGGCGGCTACGCGACGCGCACCGTCGCGGACGAGCGCTACTGCTTCGCGCTCCCCGCGGCCTACGGCGACGAGCACGCCGCGCCGCTCCTCTGCGCGGGCCTCATCGGCTATCGCGCGCTCCGAGCCGCGGGCGACGCGAAGGCGCTCGGCATCTACGGGTTCGGCGCGGCGGCGCACATCGTCGCGCAAGTCGCGCGCTTCGAGGGACGGCGCCTCTTCGCCTTCACGCGCCCCGGTGATCGGGCCGCGCAAGCGTTCGCGCGCTCGCTCGGCGCCGAATGGGCCGGACCCTCCGACGGCCCCGCGCCCGAGCCGCTCGACGCCGCGCTCCTGTTCGCTCCGGTCGGCGCGCTCGTTCCGCACGCGCTCGAAGCGGTGCGTCCCGGCGGCACCGTCGTGTGCGCGGGCATTCACATGAGCGACATCCCCGCGCTGCCGTACGCCTTGCTCTGGGGCGAACGCGTGCTCCGCTCCGTCGCGAACCTCACGCGCGAGGACGGCGAGCGCTTCTTCGAGCTTGCCGCGCAGACCACCCTCGAAACTCACGTCGAAACCCTGCCGCTCGCCCGCGCTAACGAGGCGCTTGAACGACTGCGCCGAGGCGAGGTTCAAGGAGCGTTCGTGCTCCGAACACGCGACTGAAACACTCTTTTTTTTGATTTCGAGGCGGGCAGAGTTGGCACGCCGTTCCACTTTGCGCCTTGCGCTCGAACGAACGGACCAATTTCGGTAGAATCGTTCGCATGGGACCGGCGGCGTGGCGACGGGCATTACTCGTGGTCGCGGCCGTGCTCGTCGCGTCGTCCTTCACGCGCGGCGCCCGGGCTCGAAGCGAGGACGGCGTCGCACCCGAGCAGTGGCGCCCGGGCTATCCCGCGCCGGCGGGCTATCGCGTCGTCCGTAAGCGTACCTGGGAGCTCGTCGGCGGCTCCGTCTTCGGCGGCGCGTACTTGAACAGCGTCATCCTCGCGCTCGCGCTCGATTGCGATCTCGATTTCGCGGTCGACGGCGGCGGCGGCTCGAGCGGCTGCACGAGCACGCTGCGCGACGCGGCGGGGTGGCTCGCCGTGCCCCTCGCGGGGCCGTTCCTCGCGTTGACCGAGCGCGACGTGCGGCGCGACCCCGCGATGTTCTGGTTCCCGCTGCTCGGCACCGTTCAGCTTGCCGGCGCAGGCATGTTCGCTTACGGCCTCGCCTTCCCGCACTGGGGCTTGAAGCGCGACGCGCACCGGTACGGCGCGCGCACGGAGATTTTCTTCGAGCCGCTCGTCGGTCCGCGCATGACGGGCGGAGCCGTGGTCGGTCGCTTCTGAAGCATCGATCGAACCCGCGCGTGCAGTGAACCCACTGCTCGCGCTTCGCCGCGAGGCCATGCCCGGCCGCTATTTCGCGGCGGGGACCGAGCTTTTCGCGGGGCGCGCGCGCACCGCGCCGCGAACGGCGGCGAGCAGGGGGTTATCCCCGGAGTGCACGTCGCTCGCCTTCGACTTCGGCGGCTCGGGTTTCACCGGCTTTGCCGCAACGGGGGCGGGCCGCGGCTCCGGCGGCGGGGCGGGCGGCGCCGCCTCGTGCCGAACGAACGGCGAGCGCGCTGCCGGCGCCGGCTCGTCCTCGTCGAGCGTCACCTTGATCGCCTTGGCCCGGCCGCGATCCACGGCAGCGGGGCGCGGCGCGGGCGCGGCAGTGCGCGCGGCCGCAGCGACGTGCGCCGGCGCCGGACGCGAGGGCGCGAACGCCGCGGTTTGAACCGGGGCGCCTCTGTTCAGTACCGGCAGGGAATTCAGCGAGACGGGAGAGAGCCCGTCACGACCCGCCGAGCGACGAGCCGGTGCAGGCGGCGCTTCCGGAGCGGAAACGGGCCGCGGCGCGGGAAGGGGCGCCGCTGCCGCAACCGGCTCTGGCTCCCGCCGTGGCGAGGCGACCGGCTCCGGCGCGGGCGCTACCTGAGAGGGGGCGGCGGCGGTGACAGCGGCCGTGGCCGCGACATTCGCGGTGGACGCGCTCGTCGGGAGCGCCGCCGCGGACGCATCGTCAGCGGTTGCCGTCGGCGCGGTCGCCGCGAGCGACCCGGTCTCCGCGTCGGCGGCCTGCTTCAACACGGGCTCCATCGAGCGGGGAGTGCCCCAACCGGGCGAGCCGACCAAAAACTTCTCCGCGTCGAGGTAGCGCTGCTCTTGCCCCATCTTCTGCGCGAGATCGCGAAAAACGTCGTTGCGATACGCAGCGACCAGGCCACCTGCAACCGCGCCGACGAACAGCAAATTCCGCACGAAATAGTAGCCGGTCGAGTGGCGGGGCGCGCGTCTGGTCTGCACGAGCGCGTAGGGATCGAAGTCCGGTACGGAGCTAGCAAACGGATTTTGCGCCGCCATGAGCCTCGTTCGCGTTGGGCGCGGCCTGAGCGCGGCCGCGCGACACTTGCACTACGAAGCTTAGCACCCTTTTTTCGCAGCGTGCGAGGCCGGGCGCGCAATTCTCACGCACTTACTGATTCGCGGTGACTTCGATCTTCGTCCCCGGTTTCACTTTTTCCTTCGGCTTCGGCTTCTGATTCAGCACGATGAAGGTCGGCGTCTCGGCGAGGGAAACCCAGTGGACGTCCGCCTCGAGCCCAATTTTCTCGAGCGCGGTTTTGGCGTTGTTGACCGATAGGCCCATCACCTTCGGCACCTCGACGTCCTCGGCGCCCGCGGAGACCTGAACGGTCACGACTTTGCCCTTTTCAGTGGGCGTATCGGCCGCCGGGATCTGGCTGATGATCTGCCCCGCGGGCACCGTGGCGTTCGCGACCGGCGCGCTCGCCTGGATTTTGTAGCCCTTGTCGTCGAGCCGCTTACTTGCATCTGCAACCATCATGCCCGTCACGGCAGGCACCTTGGGCAGCTCGTCCGCGATCACGACGCTCATGGGATGTTCGCGGGGCACGTGCTGCCCGGCGGGGATCGACTGCCGAATGATGCTGCCCGGTTTCGCCTCCCCGCTCGGCTCGCGCGACGCGACGAGCAGCGTGAGGTGCGACGCTTGCGCGTTCGTGCGCGCGTCGGCCTCCGAGAACCCACGCAGATCCGGCACGATCGTCTCCGCGACCGGAGCCGGCGCATTGTGCAGGATGTTGAAGCGCTCGATGGCGTACACGGACCCCACGGCCGTGACCAACGAAGTGAAGAACGCAATCAAGAATACCGTCGAGCCGTGCATGCCGGTCCTCCCGCGTCGATAACGATCGTCCCAATCCTCGTACGCCAAGCCTCGAGACTACACCGGGGACGACGCGTATCGATCGTGAATTTTGGGGTGTAGAGCGACAATCACGCGGGCCGCGAGCGGGAACTACCGAGCGTCGGTGCGCCGCAAACTCGTGCTTCGACCAACGGCTTTCGACGGCGATCGGGGCGCCGCGGGCAGGCGACTTCGGGCCGTGTTAAGTGACCGAGCCCGTGCCGACACCGCTCCCACTCCAGGGGATGACGCCCGCTGAACTCGCCCGGGCGCTGCCCGGGGTGACGCTAAAGGACGCGCGCCGCATCGTCTCGACCGTGCACCGTGACGGCGACGTGGCCGAGCCGAACTCGTGCGTGCGGCACGTGGCGCGCGAAGCCGTGGTCGCGCACGGTCACGTGCCCGGGCTCGAGGTCGTGAGCCGCACGCGGAGCTTGCTCGATCCGTTCGTCAAGTTCGCGCTCCGTACGAGCGACGACAAAGTGATCGAAACGGTGCGCATCCCGCTCGAGCGACCCGGTCGCTTCAGCGTGTGCGTGAGCTCGCAGGTCGGCTGCGCGCTCGCCTGTGCGTTCTGCGCGACGGGGCGCCTCGGGCTGCGCCGCAACCTCGAAACTTGGGAGATCGTGGAGCAGGTGCGCGTGGTCCGGCGCACGCTCGACGCCGCTCGCGGCGAGCGGGTGCACGGCGTCGTGTTCCAGGGCATGGGGGAGCCGCTCGCGAACCTCGAGCACGTCCTCGCGGCTCTCCGCGTGCTCACCGATCCGAGTGCCGTCGCCATCGACGCGCGCAAGATCACGGTGTGTACGTCGGGTCTGCCGAGCGGTATCCGCGGGCTCGCGCGGCAAGCGCCGCGTGTGCGCCTCGGTTGGTCGATCGGCACGGCGCGGCCCGGGGCGCGCCGCGCGATCATGCCCATCGACGCCGCGCACCCGCTCGAGGAGGTTTACGCCGCGTGCGTCGAGCACGCCCGCCTCACGGGGCTCTCGCCGCTCTGGGCCGTCACGCTGCTCGCGGGCGTGAACGACGCCGTGGACGACGCGCTCGCGCTCGGTCGCCTCGCGCAGCGCTTCCGGGCGGACACCGGGCGCGTACCGCGCATCAGCGTCATCCCGTACAATCGCATTGCGGACGACGCGAGCGACCCCTTCCGCCGCGTCGACGAAGACGCGGAGCGCCGTTTCCGCGATGCGCTCCACGAGGCCGGCACCTTCACGCACAAACGCTACAGCGGCGGCTCCGATATCGGCGCGGCCTGCGGCCAGCTCGCGGCTCGCGGCGGCTGACCGCACGCCCCGCGCCCGACCGCGCGCTCGGCTTGCAGCAGCGAGCACGTTGAGGGACTCTGCGGGCGAATGCGGAACGACAGCGTGCTTCGCGCCGTGACCCTGGGCGCGCTCGGGCTCGTGGTCGTGATGCTGGTCGTGGTCATCGTGCAGATGAACCACCTCGAGGCTCGCTTCATCGGGCAAGAGCAGCAGATACGCGCGCTCGGCGAGGCGACGGACAAGCTCTCCGCCGGCGGCCTGCGCGTCGCGCAAGCGGCGGGCGTCGCGACGGTTTCGGACGCGCCGCCGCCAGGCGTGAAGTTCCTGCATCCGGACGTGCCGAACTTCTTCAAGCCGAAGGGCACGCATTGGCCGCCGCCCGGCGCGAACATGGAAGGCGTGCTCGTCCGCGGCTGGACCTACGGCGACCCGAAGGGCTTCAATCCGCTGCTCGAAAACAACGGCTATAGCGTCGAGTTCGTCGACCTCTACGTCAGTGCTTCGCTCGGCGGGATGAACGCCTGGACGAACCCCAGCGATTGGCACGGGGAGCTCGCCTATCGCGTCGAGATCACGGACGACGCGAAAGAGTTCACCTTCTATCTACGGCCCGGCCTGCGGTGGCCGGCGCCCGCGAACGTCAACCTCGACGATCCAGCGCACGCATGGCTCAAAGGCGATCACCCGCTCACCGCCGATGATTTCACGTTCTTTCTGGAGATGATGCTCAATCCGCAGGTCGAGGCGGGTCCGCACCGCAATTACTATCAGAACCTCGACAGCTTCAAGGCGCTCGACGCGACGACGCTCGTGCTGCGCTGGAAGGAGAAGCAGTACACGAACCTGGCTCAGAGCATGGTCGTCGAACCGCTGCCCAAGTTCATCTACACGCGCGACGAGCACGGCGTGCCGTTTCCGAAGGAGACGCTCGGAACGAACTTCAACGCGCATTGGTTCAACAACAAGGCGCGCATGGGCGTCGGGCCCTACAGCATGACGCGCTACACGCCGGGCTCGCAGATGGTCCTCACGCGCAACGACGCGTTTCCGGACGAAAAGCCCGCCATCAAGACGCTCGTCTACCCGATCTACACGGATCCGGCGCAGACGCTGCTCAAGCTCAAGGCGCACGAGGTCACGATCGGCGAGCTTTCGGCCGGCCAGTATCGCGAGGAGATCCTCCGATATCGGCAATCGGGGCACCCGCCGAAAGACAGCCCCTTCTTCGACGGCCGCATCACGTGCGAGACGCCGCAACAATCGGCTTACCGCTACATCGGCTGGAACGCCGATCGGCCCTACTTCGCCGACAAGCGCGTGCGCCGGGCCATGACGATGGCATTCGACCGCAAGCGCATCCTCGAAAACGTCTACATGGGCCTCGGCACGCTCGTGACGGGGCCGTTCCCGCCCAACGCGCCGTACAACGATCCGAGCGTCGAGCTCATCCCGTACGATCTCGACGGCGCGAAGAAGCTCCTGGCCGAGGCGGGCTGGAGCGACACCAACGGCGACGGCCTGCTCGACAAGGCGCTCCGCCCGGGCGAGCCGCGCAAACCGTTCGAGTTCACGTTCCTGATCCCCCAGGGCTCGCCCGAAATCCCCGTCCTCGCGAACATCCTACGCGACGACCTCTTGAAGATCGGCGTCAAGCTCGACATCGAGAGCGCCGAATGGAGCTTGTTCCTCAAGCGGATGGACGAAAAAGACTTCGACGCCTACGTAGCCGCCTGGACGGTAGGGTGGGACGAAGACCTCTTTCAAATCTGGCACTCTTCGCAGGCGGACGTCGCGAAGGGTTCGAACCGCGTCGGGTTCCGCAACAAGGAAGCCGACCGCATCATCGAAACGCTGCGCCGGACGTTCGATCAGGGCGAGCGCGTCAAGCTCCTGCAAGCGTTCCACCGCATCGTCGCGGACGAGCAGCCGTACAGCTTCTTTTCCGCCAAGAAGGTGGTCATTTGCCACTGGAAAGAGGTGGAGAACACGCTGTTCGCGAAGCTCTTCCCGAACGTGAACACGCTGCCTTGGTCGGTGGCGCGCGTGGAGCCGTGAGGGCGCACGGCGCGCCGCCGGAAGACGTGAAGCGCTCGCTCGGAGCCGCGCGATGAAAGCCTACGCGCTCCGCCGCTTGCTGCTGATGATCCCGACGTTCCTCGGGATCTCCCTGATCCTTTTCTTGATCTTGAACCTCGCGCCCGGACGCCCCGGCGCCCAGCAGAGCGGCGATCTCTCGCAGAGCATGCGCGGCGAGGTGACGGCGGAGTCCTACAAGATTTTCCGCGAGCAGTTTCACCTCGACAAGCCCATCCTCTTCAACACGCGTTTCACGCTCACGGCGGCCGAAGTACGCGCGCAGGTCGCCGCCGCGAGCGGCGTCGGCACGACGACGGCGGCCGAACGCGTGCATGCCCAGGAAGCGCTCGAGGATCTCGGCGGCGCGGCGGTGCCCTTTCTCGTGGGTTTGCTGGACGATCCGGAGCCGAAGCTCCGGGACGCGGCGACCTACTTCTTGCGGATCGACGCTGTGCGACCGCTCGAGGATCCCTTCGATTCGCACCCGAGCGCGAGCCTGCGCTCGCGAAATCTCGCCATCGACGCAGAGAACGCCGAGCTCCGCACGCTGCGCTACGTGTCCGACGCGCCGGAAGCGACGAAGCTCGCCGTCATAGCGCGATGGAAGAGCTGGTACGTCGCTCACCACGCGCGTTTCGAGCACGACGCGCTCGGGAAGCTGTCGATGTTCTTTCTCGATACGCGCTTCGCCGCCTACTGGAGAAACCTCGCGCACCTCGACTTCGGCGTGTCGCTCATCAGCCGCGAACCGGTCGTGCCGACACTGGTATCGAAGCTGAAATATTCGCTGACCCTCTCCGTCGGCTCGCTCGTGCTCGCGTACCTCATCGCGATCCCGCTCGGGGTGTTTTCAGCCGTGAAGAAGGGCACGCGCGCCGATCGCGTGGTCACGCTCGGGCTCTTCATGCTGTATTCGCTGCCGAACTTCTTCGTCGCGACCATTCTGCTCTATTTCTTCTCGACCGGCTCGGAGTGGCAGAGCTTGCGTTCGTTTCCGACGGGCGGTTGGTCGAGCACCGGCGCCGCCGAACTCACGACGCTCGGACAGTGGCGCGACATCGCCTGGCACCTCGTGTTGCCGATGGGCTGCATGACGTACAACTCGCTCGCCGCGCTCAGTCGCTACATGCGAAGCGGGTTGCTCGAGGTAATTCAGGCGGACTACGTGCGCACCGCGCGCGCGAAAGGTCTGAGCGAGGGTGTCGTCATCGGCAAACACGCGCTGCGGAACGGCCTTTTGCCCATCCTCACGCTGCTCGCGGGGCTCTTGCCGTCCATTCTCGGCGGCTCGGTCATCATCGAATACATCTTCGGCATCCAGGGGCTCGGGCTCTGGGTCGTCGACTCGATCAACCAGCGCGATTACAACGTGATCCTCGCGATCGAGCTGTTCACGACGGTGCTGGTGCTGATCGGGCTCCTCTTGACGGATCTGAGCTACGCGCTCGTCGATCCGCGGATCCGTTACGAATGAACGCAGAGGGCGCGCCCGCCGTGCGCCGCGTGAGCTACTTTTCGCTCGTCTGGCGCGAGCTCCGGCGCGATCGCCTGGCGGTGTTCGGAATTTGGGCCGTCGTGGTGCTCTTGGTGCTCGCCGTGGGCGCGCCGCTCGTCTCGTCCAATCAGCCGTTCTGGTTTCACGACGCGCGCGGCTGGTCGTCACCGTGGCTCGTCGGGCTCTTCGATCGGCTCGTGTTCGAGAGCTCGGTCGACATCTTCTACAATCTGTTGCTGGTCCTGCTGCCGCTGTTCCTGCTCGCCTACGCTGCGGCCCGGCGCTTCTTCGGCGGGCGCCTCGTGCGCCGGCGGGGGCGGCTGGTCGCAGGCTGCGCCGTCGTATTTTCACTGCAATTTTTGGCGCTCACGCCGGCGACGATCGGCGGCGTCGAAAATCCCCTCCACTACTCGCACCCCGTCCAGAACTACCGCGCGAAGCTCGCCGCCGACCCGCACGCGAGCGCGCTCTTTCCGCTGCATCACTACGGTTACCGCGAGACGAACCCCGTCGAAAGCCTGAGTCCGCCGAGCGCCGAGCACTGGCTCGGCACCGATCAAGAAGGGCGCGACGTGTTCGCGCGCATGCTTTACGGCACGCGCATCTCGCTCAGCATCGGCGTCGTGGCGGTCGCGCTCTACATCTTCATCGGGGTCGTCGTGGGCGCGCTCGCCGGCTACTTCGGCGGCTGGGTGGATACTCTGCTCAGCAGGCTCGTCGAGGTGATGATCTGCTTTCCGACCTTCTTCTTGATCCTGACGCTCGCCGCGCTGATCCGCGAGCGCAGCATCTTTCACGTGATGGTCATCATCGGTATCACGAGCTGGACGGGCGTCGCCCGGCTCGTGCGCGCCGAGTTCTTGAAGCACAAAGGGCTCGAGTATGCCCAGGCGGCGCGGGCGCTCGGCATCCCGGCACGTCGCATCATTTTCAGCCACATCTTGCCCAATGCGAGCGCTCCGGTGCTCGTGAGCGCCACGTTCGGAATCGCCTCGTCGATCCTCGTCGAATCGAGCCTTTCGTTCCTCGGCATCGGCGACCCGAACGTCGCGAGCTGGGGTGAAACGCTGAACGCCGGGCGCACGGACCAGCGGCTCTGGCTCATCCTCGCGCCCGGCTTCGCGATCTTCTTCGTGGTCACCGTATTCAATCTCGTGGGCGAGGGCCTCCGCGACGCGCTCGACCCGAAGCTGCGCAAATGACGAGCGTCCCCGAAGAGCCGCTTCTCCGCATCGAAAACCTTTCGGTGCGCTTTCGCACGAGCAACGGCGTCGTGCGGGCGGTCGACGGCGCGGGTTACGACGTGCGGCGTGGAGAGACGCTCGCCGTCGTCGGTGAGTCCGGCTGCGGCAAATCGGTGACGGCCATGGCCGTGCTCGGCCTATTGCCCACCCCCCCCGCGGAGGTCGCGAGCGGCCGCATCGAGTTCGAGGGCGAGGATTTGTTGCAAGCCTCCCCCGCGCGCTTGCGAGAGATCCGGGGCAATCGCATTTCGATGATCTTTCAGGAGCCGATGACGAGCCTGAACCCGGTGTTCACCGTCGGCGACCAGATCATGGAAGGCCTGCGGCTACACCGCGGACTTTCGCGCGAGGAGGCGCGGCGGGAAGCGTCGCACCTGCTCGAGCTCGTGCGCATGCCCGCGCCGGAACAACGGCTGGACGAATACCCGCACCAGCTCTCGGGCGGCATGCGTCAGCGCGTGATGATCGCCATTGCGCTCGCATGCCGCCCGCGCCTGCTCATCGCCGACGAGCCGACGACCGCGCTCGACGTGACGGTCCAAGCGCAGATTCTCGAGCTCTTGCGCGAATTGCAGCGCGAGCTCGGCATGTCGATCGTGCTCATCACGCACGACCTCGGCGTCGTGGCGGAAACGGCGGAGCGCGTCGTCGTGATGTACGCCGGCACGGTGGTCGAGCGCGCGACGGCGCTTTCGCTGTTCGACAAGCCGCGCCATCCGTACACGGCGGGGCTCTTCTTGTCCTTGCCTAGCCTCGGCGCCGAAAGCGGCAGCTTGCGTCCGATCGAAGGCAGCGTGCCGGACGCGATGAACCTGCCGAGCGGCTGCCGCGTCCATCCTCGCTGCCCGTTCGCGATGCCCGTCTGCAGCGAACGCGACCCCGTGCTCACGCGGCGTGAGGCCGCCGGCGAACCGCCGCACGAATCAGCGTGTTTCTACGTCGACCAGCAGCCGGACGCGGATCTCGTCGCGCTCACGCGTGAGGGAGCCCCCCCGTGAGCGCGGACTCGCAGAGCGCGCGAACGGCGTCGGGCGACGCCGGAGCGGAGCCCGACGCCGCCGCTCCGCTCTTGCACGTCGAAGGACTCACCAAGCACTTTCCGGTGACGCGCGGCGTGCTCGGGCGCACCGTCGGGTACGTGCGCGCGGTGGACGGCGTCTCGTTCGACGTCGCGCGTGGTGAGACGCTCGGGCTCGTCGGCGAGTCAGGCTCGGGCAAGACGACCGTGGGCCGCTCGATCCTGCGCCTGATCGAGCCGACGGCCGGGCACGTCACCTTCGACGGCGTCGACGTCCTCGACGCCGACGCGCGCGAGCTGCGGCGCTTGCGCCGCTCGATGCAGATCGTCTTCCAGGATCCGTACAGCTCGTTGAACCCGCGCATGCGCGTGATCGACCTCGTCGGCGAAGCGCTCGAGGTGCACGGCCTCGCGCGCGGGCCGGAAATTGAGAGGCGCGTGGGCGAGCTGCTCGCGCGCGTCGGCCTCTCGCCGAGCGCCATCAATCGTTATCCGCACGAATTTTCGGGCGGCCAGCGCCAGCGTATCGGCGTCGCGCGCGCCCTCGCGCTCGAGCCGAAGCTCATCGTGTGCGACGAGCCCGTCTCCGCGCTCGACGTTTCGATTCAGGCGCAGGTCGTGAACCTACTGAAGACGCTCGGCCGCGAGCTCGGCCTTTCGTACCTGTTCATCGCGCACGACCTCTCGGTGGTGCGACACCTGTCGCATCGCGTGGCGGTGATGTACCTCGGTGAGATCGTCGAGCTTGCACCGACCGAACGGCTCTTCGAGGCGCCGGCGCACCCGTACACGCGCGCGTTGCTCTCGGCGATCCCACTGCCCGACCCGCGGCGAGAACGGCGCCGCCTCGTCCTTAGCGGGGATATTCCGAGTCCGGTCGATCCACCGAGCGGCTGCCGCTTTCACACGCGCTGCCCCGCCGTGATGGAGCGCTGCAAGAGCGAGCGGCCGCCCGCCTACGCTCCGGAGCCGCGCCACCAAGTGCGCTGCTTTCATGCCGAAGGCGTGACCGGCGACGGTTGGTACCCCGAGGTGGAGGCGCGCATCGAAGCGCGTATCCAGAAAAACCGGGCCGAAACGCCGCCGCCCCCGCGCGTCGTCCTCGACGTCGCGCCGGGCGGGCCGCTGCGGCCTGTGGAGCAGAACGTCTCGATAGACGCCCGCCGTGCAGGCGCCTCCGCTCCCGCCGTCTCGCGTTCGCTCCGCAAGAAGCTCTGGTACGTCGTGCCGCTCGCGCTGCTGCTCGCCTTCTTCGGCGCGCGCTCGGCGTTTCGCCGTGCGGCGGCCGAGCGCGAGCTCGAGGCGCTCGCTGGCGAGCTTACGGCCAAAACGAAGCTGACCGGCAGCGTGCCAGCGAGCATCGCCGAGCTCGGCTGGCGTTTGCCGCCGCTCTTCGGCAACCACGGAGCGGTCGATCCGTGGGGTCGCGCATTTCGCTATCGCTTGCTCCGCGACGAAAAGGGCTTCGAGCTCTCGACGCTCGGTCCCGACGGCGTCGTGAGCGCGGACGACAGCGTGGTCGTGCGCAAATTCCGCTAGCAGCGCCGCGCCGGAACTCAGCCGCGGTCGGGCAGCGCGTGCTCGGGCGGGATTCGAAACGCGACGCAGAGCCGATTCCAGGCGTTGATGACGGCAACCGCGTACGACAAATCGGCGATCTCTTTGGGGCTGAAATGAGCGGACAGCTCTGCGAACACGGAGTCTGGAACGCCCGTCTCCGCGACCCGCGTGAGGCTCTCGGCCCAGGCGAGCGCGGCTCGTTCACGCGGTGAATAGCCCGTCTGCTCGCGCCAGACGCTGACGGAGTAGAGCCGCTGCTCGGATTCGCCCATGGCCCTGAGCTTGTTCCAATGCAAATCGACGCAATACGCGCAGCCGTTGAGCAATGAAACGCGGAGCTTCACGAGCTCGAGCAGCTCGCGCGGCAAGCCGCACCCTGCGAGGTACTTCTCGACGCCGCGCATGGCGTCACGCGCGCCCGGCGCGACTTCGAACGGGATCCGCACGCTGCTCACGGCTGCACCTCCCGCGCGCCGGCGGCCGCGATTTTCGCGCGGTCGTAAGCGCGGAGACCCGCCGGTTCGGCGCCGAGCGGCGGGTGCGCCGCATCCGGGATCGGCGCCGTTTCTCCGCGCGCGAGCGGTACGACGCCGGCCCAATAGGGCAACGTCAGGTCTTCCGCGTCGTCGAGCGGTCCACCCGAGCGGCGCTTCACCGAGACGGCTTCGACCGGCAGAGCGAACACGCGCGTCGCCTTGAGCTCGAGGGCGTTCGGCGGACGGCACGCCGCGGAGCGACCGGGAAGTACGTGCTCGACCAGACGAGTGAGCGCCGCGAGCTTCTCCTCCGGCCGCTCGAGCTCGGTCGCTACCCCGAGCACGACGACGGAGCGGTAGTTCACCGAGTGGTGCATCGCCGAGCGCGCGAGCACGAGGCCGTCGAGCAGCGTGACGGTGACGCAGAGCGGCGTACCGGACGCGAGCACGCGGGCGAAACGGCTGCTCGCCGCGGCATGCAGCACCATGCGTTCGCCGAGTCGCGCGTAAACCATCGGGATCGCGAACGTCTGCCCGTTCTCACTGAACGCGACCGTCGCGACGAGGGCCTCGTCGAGGATCGCGTGAGCGACCGCGCGGTCGTACGAGGCACGGGCGGGTTTGCGGTGGACCTTCGTTTCGGGCGTGAGCGCGAAGCTAGCGGCGGCTGCCATACGCCGAGCATGGGACCGAACTGGTAGCTGAGAAACGACCAGTCTGGTAAATTGAGACCTACCAGTTCATGCCCGCGCGCGAGTTTTCGTTGGCTCTGGACGCGAGCGAGAGCTCGCCGCTTTTCGTGCAGATCTCCGCGTCGCTCGCGCGCGACATCGCGCGCGGCCGGCTGCGCCCCGGGGATGCGTTGCCCGGCACCCGCTCGCTCGCGGCGACGCTCGGCGTGCACCGGAGCACGGTCGTCACGGCCTACGCGGAGCTCGCGGCGCAGGGCTGGGTCGCGACCAAGCCCGGCGGCGCCACGTTCGTGTCCGCCGCCTCGCCGGACGTGAAGCCACGTCGATTCACGCGCAAGGCCGGCGCGCGCGGCATCGCTTCTTCGACCGGATACGCAGTGGACGCCGCGAGCGTCGGCGCGCTGCCGATCGCGCGCTTGCCGCGCGACGGCTTCTATCTTTGGGGCGGCGTGCCCGACATGCGGCTCGTACCGGTGGATCTACTCGCGCGCGCTTACCGGCGCGTCGCCAAGCGCTGCGGTCGTCGCCTCTTAGGCTATAGCGCGGACGCCCTCGGGCAACCGGAGCTTCGCGCGGCGATCGCGCGGCTCGTGACGGAGGCGCGCGGCATGAACGCCGAAGCCGAGTCGGTGCTGATCACGCGCGGCAGCCAAATGGCGCTGGATCTCGTCACGCGCAGCCTGATTCGCCCGGGGGACGTCGTGGCGGTCGAGGCGCTCGGCTACCCGAACGCCGTCAACGTGTTCCGGCGCGCCGGGGCGCGCGTCGTACCGATTCGCGTCGATCAACACGGGCTTTACGTACCGGCGCTCGTCGCGCTCACGCGCCACACACCGGTGCGTCTCGTCTACGTCACCCCCCACCACCAATACCCGACGACCGTCACGCTCGCGGCGACGCGCAGGCTCGCTCTGCTCGAGCTCGCGCGGCGTGAACGCATCGCGATCCTGGAGGACGACTACGACCAGGAGTTTCACTACGACGGCCGTCCGGTGATGCCGCTCGCGAGCAACGACCCGTCCGGCAACGTCATCTACGTCGGCACGCTGGCTAAGATCCTCGCGCCCGGCTTGCGGCTCGCGTTCGTCGTGGCGCCGCCGGCACTGCTTTCGCGCATGGCGGTCGAGCGCTCGCTCATCGATCGTCAGGGCGACGCCGTGCTCGAATGTTCCATCGCCGAGCTCATCGAGGACGGCGACGTGCAGCGTCACGCCCGTCGCACCAAACGCATCTACCACGCGCGCAGGGACGCCTTTTGCGCCGGCATCGATCGCGAGCTCGGGGGCGTGCTCAGCTACCGGCGGCCTGCCGGCGGGATGGCGCTCTGGGCGGAGGTTTCGCCCGACGTGGAGGTGGAAGCCTGGCAACGCCGCTCGATGGAGCGTGGCGTTTACTTTCAGATCGGGCGCCAGTTCGCGTTCGACGGCGGCAGCATGCAGAGCGTGCGTTTCGGCTTCGCGCTCCACGACGAGAAAGAAAGCGCGGCCGCGCTTCGTCGCGTCGCGGAAGCCGTGCCGCGGCTATGATGCCGGGCGCGCCGCGCCCCCGATGTATCGCACGCTCTTCGGAATCCTGTCGGTCTTCGCCGCTGCGCTCCTGCTCGTCGCGCTCACCTTCTCGAGCACCGTCGAGGTCCCGGCGGACTTGCGGATCGCGAACGGCACGGAGCCGAAAACGCTCGACCCCGGCATCATGACGGGCATCCCCGAGCACGCGATCGGGGACGCGCTGTTCGAAGGGCTCACGCGCTTCGACGGCAACACGCTGAAGCAGGTCCCCGGCGTGGCCTCGAGCTGGGAGCTCTCGCCCGACGGCACGCTCTACACGTTCAAGCTGCGGCCCGACGCGCGCTGGAGCGACGGACACCCCGTCACCGCGAGCGACTTCGTTTATTCGTGGAAACGCCTGCTCGATCCGAAGGTCGGCTCCGAGTACGCGTACATGCTCTTCCCGCTCGAGCTTGCCGAGGCTTACAGCACGTATGCCGGCCACGCCGCGTCGATCGGCGACAGGATCCTACCCGCGCTCGCCTCGCTGGAGCAGAGCGCGCCCATCGACGCGAAGACCTGGCAAGCGTTCGTGCGCGACCAGCACGTAAACGCCCCCCTGCGCGTGCTCGGCGACGGCGCGCTCGAGAACCTGCTAGCCCGGCGCACGGGCTCGATCAGCGCTGCAGAGCTCGCCGCATTCGCCCGCGGCCTCGAACGCGGGCAGAGCCGGCTCCTCGCCGAGAACGCCGAGGCTCGGGCGCACTTCGGCGTCGATCGCGGCGTGATGGCGCCGGACGAAAAGACGCTCGTCGTGAAGCTTCGGGCGCCGACGCCCTATTTCCTACAGGTGCTCTCGCACGAGTCGTCGATGCCGGTGCCGCGCTGGGCGCTGGAAGCGCACGGTGACAGCTGGTTTTTGCCGGGAAATATCGTGAGCAACGGCCCCTTTCGGCTCGCGAGCTGGCTCGTGAACGATCACATCCGGCTCGAGAAAAATCCGTACTACTGGGGCAGGAGCGAGGTGCGGCTCGAGCGCGTCGACATGCTCTCGAACGACAACATGATGACGAACGTGAACCTCTATCTGACGGGCGCCATCGATCTTCTCCCCCACAGCTATTATCCGCAAGAGCTCGCGCCCGAGCTCCGCAAGCGCTCCGACTTCACGCAATCACCGACGCTCATCGTCTACTTCTACCGCCTGAACGTCACGAAAAAGCCCCTCGACGACAAGCGCGTGAGGAAGGCGCTAAACCTCGCGATCGATCGCGATTCGATCACGAAGAACGTGCTCGGGCTCGGCCAAAAACCGGCCTACACCTTGGTGCCGCCCGGGATCCCCGGTTACGTGCCGCCCGCGAGCGCGACGGAGCGCAACGTGGCGGAGGCGCGCCGCCTGCTCGCCGAAGCGGGCTTCCCCGACGGCAAAGGCTTCCCGCGGCTCGGGCTGCTCTACAACACGAATGAAGATCACAAGCGCATCGCGGAAGTCGTCACCGACCAATGGCGACGCGCGCTCGGGATCGACGTGACGGCGTACAATCAAGAATGGCAGTCGTATCTGGAAACGACGCGCGCGTTCAAATACGATATCGCACGTTACGGCTGGGGCGCGGACTACGTCGATCCGAACAGCTTCCTCGACATGTTCGTGACGAACGGGCCCAACAATCAGACCGGCTGGAGCTCCGCGCTCTACGATCGCCTGATTCAGCTCGCCGGCGACGTTTCGCTCCTGAGCCGCGACCCGGAGCCGCTGCTCGCGCAGCTCCGCGAGCCCGAGCCGATTCGCGAGCTGCTCCACCGCATCGAGGTGGGCGCACCCGCCGAGGGTCAGCGCGCGCGGGAGGAGCTTCGCTTCCGGCTCCTCCGCGAAGCCGAAGCCATCCTGGTCGACGACGAGTGCCCGATCATCCCCGTGTTTTTCTATACGGTCGGCATGCTCGCGCGCCCCCGTGTGCACGGCGTCGCGATGCAGGTCAGGCTCGCGGACGGTTCCGTGCTGCAAAACCTGCAGGATCGCCAGCCCTTGCGCGACATCTGGGTGGACGGGCCGCACGCGGAGAGGCCATGAGCGCCGTCGAGGTTGGCGCGATCGCGGCGGGTGTCGGGATGCTCGCGGGAGTCGCGTGGCTGCCGCCCAAAGCGACGCGCGTCATCGGCTCGATCTTCGGCGGCGCGCTCGTGTTCGGAGTCGCGCGGGGGGGCCTCGGCGTGACGGGCGGTGTCGTCGCCGGCGCGCTGCTCGCCGTGCTGCTCGCGCGCTTCGGTCCGAACACGGTCCTCCGGCGCGTGACGTTTCTCTTGCCGTCGCTGTTGCTGCTCGTGTTCGTGACGACGCTCCTCATGTATCACGCGCCCGGGAGCCCTTTCGCAGGGGAAAAAGTGGCGACTCCGCAGGTGGAAGCGGCGCTCCGGGCGCACTTCGGGATTCCGAAGAGTGCCGTCGAATTTTTTTGGATTTACGTGCGGCGACTGGTCGTCGACGGCTCGCTCGGTCCGTCCGTGAAGGTGCAGGGCCGCATGGTCGAGACGCTGCTCAGGCCCGCGCTGCCGGTGAGCATCGCGCTCGGTTTGTTGTCGCTCGTGCTCGCCGCCGCGTTCGGACTCGCGCTCGGCATCCGCGCGGGGCTCAAGCCGAACTCGGCCGCCGACTACGTGGCAACGGGGCTCTCGGCCATCGGGCTCTCGCTCCCGAGCTTCGTCATCGGCGCGATCTTGATCGTCATCTTCTCGCTCAAGCTCGGCTGGCTGCCGGTCGCCGGCTGGGGCGACCTCCGTCACCTCGTGCTGCCCGCCGTCACGCTCGCGCTGCCCTACGCCGCCTACATCGCTCGCCTCGCGCGCGGCGGCACCATCGAGGTGATGTCGCAGGATTTCATCCGCACCGCGCGCGCCAAGGGCGTGCCCGAAGCAGCGGTCGTCCTGCGGCACGCGCTCAAAGGCGCTATTTTACCGGTGGTTTCGTATCTCGGCCCGGCCGCCGCGGGCATCATGACCGGCTCCTTCGTCGTCGAGACGCTCTTCGGCATTCCCGGGATGGGCCAATGGTTCGTGCGCGGCGCCATCAACCGCGACTACTCGATGGTGCTCGGCACCGCGCTCGTCTACGCGAGCCTCGTCACCGCCTTCAACCTCGTCGTCGACCTCGCCTACGCCTGGCTCGACCCGCGCGTCCGGAGCGACGCGTGACCACTTCCACGGCTCCCGCTCGTGCGGAAAGCCCGCGCGCGCGCGCCTGGCGCCGGCTGCGGAAAAATCACCTCGCCGGCTCCGGTCTCGTCCTCGTCGCGGGGATGGCCCTCGCCTGCTTTCTCTTGCCGTCGCTGCTCCACCTCGATCCCACGACGACACACCCCGCGCTGCGTCATCAAGCGCCCTCCGCCGCGCACTGGTTCGGGACGGACGGCCTCGGCCGCGACTACGCCGCGCGCGTGCTCACGGGTGGCCAAACATCGCTGCTCGTCGGCCTCGTCGCGACGCTCACCTGCGTCGTCATCGGCGTCTTTTACGGCGCCGTGGCCGGTTACTACGGCGGGCGCGTCGACGAGGTGATGATGCGCTTCGTCGACTTCATGTACGGCGTTCCGTACATGTTCCTCGTCATCCTCATCATGCTCATGTTTTCCGAGAGCGCGCGCGGAGACCCGGTCCCCGTGTTCGTGGCGCTCGGGCTCGTCGAGTGGCTGACGATGGCGCGCGTCGTGCGCGGGCAAGTGCTCACGCTGCGCGAGCGCGAGTTCGTGCTGGCCGCCCGCCTGCTCGGCGCGAGCGACGCGCGGGTCATCGCACGACACATCGTGCCGAACGTGCTCGGCATCGTCACGGTGTACGCGACGCTGACCGTGCCGACCGTCATCATCCTCGAGTCGTTTCTCTCCTTCCTTGGGCTCGGGCTCAAGCTCTCGTGGGGGCAGCTCGTCTCCGAGGCGGTCGGAGTCGTAAACCCGGTGGCCGTCTATTGGTGGCTGCTCGCGTTTCCGAGCTTCTTTCTCGCGGTCACGCTTTTGTGCCTGAACTACGTCGGCGACGGCTTGCGCGACGCGGTGGACCCGAAGGGACGCTGAGGCAATGACCCGAGCCCCCGAAAGCGAGGCGCTTCTCCGCGTCGTCGAGCTCACCACCGAATTTCTGGGCGACGACGCCACCGTTCGCGCCGTCGATCACGTCTCCTTCGACGTGAAAAAAGGCGAGATGCTCGGCATCGTCGGCGAATCCGGCTCGGGCAAGAGCGCGACGAGCCTCAGCATCATGCGCCTCTTGCCGCCGCAAGGTCGCGTGACACACGGCTCCGTCGAGCTCGCCGGCGCGAACCTGCTCGCGCTGCCGGAAGCGCGCATGCGCGAGCTTCGGGGCCGCCGCGTCGCGATGATCTTCCAGGATCCCATGACGGCGCTCAATCCCTACCTGCGCGTCGGCGAGCAACTGATCGAAGGCGCCGTGCTTCACCTCGGCATGAGCAGGGCCGATGCGCAAACGCGCGCGGCGGCGCTGCTCGATCGCGTCCGCATTCCGGACGCGCGCGCGCGGCTCCGGAGCTATCCGCACGAGCTCAGCGGCGGCATGCGCCAGCGCGTGATGATCGCCATGGCGCTCCTCTGCGATCCGGAGCTCCTCATCGCCGACGAACCGACGACTGCGCTCGACGTGACGGTGCAAGCCCAAATCCTCGAGCTCTTGTCCGAGCTCAGGCGCGAGCGTGGTTTGTCGATCCTGCTCATCACGCACGATCTCGGCGTCGTCGCGACCACATGCGACCGCGTGCTCGTGATGTACGCGGGTCGCGTCGTGGAGCTCGCTCCCGCCGCCGAGCTCTTCGCGCGTCCGCTGCACCCGTACACGGCCGCGCTCATGCAAAGCCTGCCGCGCCTCGACGCAAAGCCCGGCGCGCCGCTCGAAAGCATCGCCGGCATGCCGCCGCGGCTCGACCAGGGTCCGTTTCGGGAATGCAGCTTCGCCCCGCGCTGCCGCTTCGTACACGACGCGTGCAGGGTCGCCGATCCGCCCCTCACCGAAGCCGGTCCAGAGCGGCTCCGGCGCTGCGTCTTGCCGCTCGAAAAGCTCAGCTGAGCGGCTGAGCGGCTGAGCGGCTGAGCGGCTGAGCGGCTGGAACGGCCGGGGCCGGCGCGTCACGCAATTCAGCCGCAAGCTTCGCACGCACTTCGGTCGACGAGCAGAGGACGCCCTTCAGCCGTCACAGACAGGGTCGACGTTGGTGTCGATATCGCGTCCTTGGGTGCGCCTCCGCGGAGGGGGCGTTGCACCTTGAGCGCGCCAGACGACACGTACGCTTGCTCCCAGTAGGGAGCACACCAGGCCCGAGGCAGCTCTGGCTTTTCATGGCATTCTGTAGTTCACGACGACGTCGAAGCCGTCGCACCGAAAGGCGGCATCGGTATTTTCTGGATTTGCGTCCGCGGAGAGACGATAGAGCTGGCGTTGCTCGCCGGATTGATACGCCGTCCAAAGGACGCCGCTCAGGTCACTGCTCGGGGACGTCGTTGAGGCGCTGGAACAGAAGGCTCCGAGGCCATCGGTAACCTGCAGTGCCCCAACGTCGTTGTCGATCGGCCCATAACTGACCTTGTCCAGAAGGACTGAACCGTCCGGATAGAAGGCTCCGTCCGGATCGGCTTGCGCGGCGGAAAATCGGACGTTGACCGCGCTGAGCAACGATGGGTCACCTAAACTCGTAAGGTCGACGGGGACGAAAACGAAGAAGGTCCCCGCCACGGCCGAATTGTGGAAACGACCAACCTTGGCCCGATAGGTCGGATTGCCTTGACAAGGGTGAACATTGTCACCCGAGCCACCGCCGTAGGTGTTGTACTCTGCCGCCTCCAGGTTGCCGAAGTGTTGCGAAATGTTCCGTAGAGTCGAAAAACTGCTCGCAAACACACTTCGAAGGTGATTCCCCATCGCATCCCGTGCCTGAGTACCGACCATGACGGAGTAGACGAGCGCCGGTCCCGTTTGGTCGGTAACGGCAGCATACTCGAAGCCACCTATGGGCTTAACGGTCAGGTGGGTGTCCTGACTGTCCCAGACGAGGTCGAGGTCGTCCGGCAGAAACTCTGAGACCGTCAGCGCCGATGCGACTGATGCTCGATTCATAGCCTGGCTGAATCGGAGCTCTATGGCTGCCGAAGAAAGTACGCCCGCCGCATCGTCCCGGGGTGTAATGGAAACGATGCGAGGTGCGATCGAGTCGCCGAGATCACCCGCTTCACCCGAGCCGGCGTCGGCCGATTCCAGCGCGCCCCCATAGCTCGAGCCTCCCACTGACGCTCTACCGTTATTCTGGGAAGCGCCCCCTTCACCGGTTGAGTCACCACCGTGTCCGCCGGCACCACCACGGCTCTCGATTCCGACTGAATCACCTGCTCCGGCGACACTCTGGCAGGCATCCCGCTCTTCGCAGGTCGTATACCTTCTCGGTGAAGAACAGGCCACGGATACGGTCAGCACCGTGATAGCGAACCGAACCACTGATCTCATCGGGGCGACTATCGAACGCTGAACCGTCACACCCTCGTTCCCTCGGCCGAATCGGCGAACCAGAAGGTCCCGCAGCCTAATATTCGGCAACGCTCGCAAGACTCAACGAGTACGAAGCGTCCATCATCCCGCCAGGAATTTCGAGCGCTATGGTGTCGATCGGCGTCTTGGCGTAAGCGACTCCGTCGGGTGGGCTGTCGTAACACTTGGTGTTGAAGCTCGTGTACGGGATCATCCCTCCGCTTGTGAACGTGGCGCAGTAGTACGTGCTCCCGTTCTGAAGCTGCACGCGCCCGCCAGCAGCCGTGCCGGTAACGATGATGCCCGTTCCCGTCGGCGTCACAGTTGCTTTCGTCCCACCACCCGCAGCCTCGGCCGTACTGAACCCGATGAGCACGAAGCCCGCGTAGTCCGGACTAACAGAGCTCTGAAGCGTGCCAGAAATGGAGAGCATTCCTTTGCACATGCTGAAGCCCTTCGCCGTCGCATCACCGCAATATTCGATGGTGGTCATCCCAGTGCACCCGGTTGAGGTGCAGCTATTGCCGGCGCCGTAGGCGTAGCCATGCCAACACGAGCCGTCCTTCGCCGGCATGCGTACGAATCCGTCCATCCCTACTGCAAACGCTGCATCGCAAGTGGGACCGCTGCTACTGCCTGCGGCGCCCGTCATCGATCCGCCGGCTCCCGTGCCGGTCCCAGCGCTGCCGCTGCTCGAGCCGCCCGTCGCGGTCGAGCCGCCCGTGCCGCCCGTCGTGGCCGAGCCGCCCGTCGAATGGCCGCCTGCGCCCGTGGTCCCGCCCGTCGTTCCGCCGGCGGCTCTGCCTCCGTTCGCGACGCTGCCGCCCGTCGAACCGCCCGCGGACACCGAGCCGCCCGTCGTACCGCCTGTCGTAACCGAGCCACCTGCCCCACCCGTGGGCATGAAGGAGCCACCCGTATTCATCGTACCGGTGCCGGCGCTGCCCCCCGACTGCCCGGGCGGAGTGAAGCTGTCGTCGTCACTCGGCACCTGCGGGGCGCCGTTGCTGCAGGCAGCACCCACTGCGATCGCGAAAGAAAGATACAAGCCAAAGACGACGGCGGGGCGGTACATTCGAGCGACCTCCGAAAGCTTGTGGTAGCTCGCGGAACCGGTTTCGCCAAGGGTTATTGCGTCATCCCGGTTTGGCTTCGATGGAAGATTTCCGCGCCACCACCCGCCCCGCGCTCATCGAGGCACGCTCACTCTCGGTTCATTTCCCGCTTTCCGGCAGTGACTCGGTCGTTCGTGCGGTCGACCAGGTGAGTCTCGCGCTCGGGCGAGGTGAGACGCTCGCGCTCGTCGGGGAATCCGGCTGCGGCAAGTCGACACTCGCTCGCGCCATCGTCGGCTTGCGCCCTCCGACCGCGGGTGACGTCTTCTTCGAAGGTACGGCGCTCACGCCGCTCGGAACGCGCGCGCGCCGCGCGCTCTGCCGGCGCATCCAAATGGTCTTTCAGGATCCCGACGCGAGCCTCGATCCGCGTCACACGGTGGCGAGCGCCATCGCGGAAGGCATCGAGCTTCACGAACGACTCGACCGGAGCGGCGTCGAAGCGCGCGTGCGCGAGCTCGTCACGGACGTCGGCATCGACGTAGCCCTCCTCGGCCGCTACCCGCACGAGCTCTCGGGCGGACAGAAGCAACGCGTGTGCATCGCGCGCGCTCTGGCGACGCGCCCGGAGCTCCTCGTCTGCGACGAAGCCGTCTCGGCGCTCGACGTCTCGATTCAGGCGCAGATCATCAATCTGCTCGGCGAGCTCAAACGGCGCTTCGCGCTTTCGTATCTGTTCATCACCCATGACCTGCGCGTGGTCCGGCAAATGGCCGATCGGGTCGCGGTCATGTACCTCGGACAGATCATCGAGGTGGCGTCGACGGAAGAGCTCTTCACGCGGCCGAAGCACCCCTACACCGAGGCCCTGCTCACCGCCGTTCCGAGCGTCGAACGGCGCCATTCGACGCCCGCCGTGCCGCTGCGCGGTGAGGTCCCTTCGCCCGCAGCGCCCCCCCCCGGGTGCCGGTTTCACCCTCGCTGTCCTTACGTGATGGACCGCTGCAAGGCCGAAGCGCCGCCGCTGTACGAGCTCCACCGGCGTACGGCGCGTTGCTTCCTCACCGAACCGGAAGCGCGAAGCGAGCGAGCCGCTGCGACCGCAGAGCGAGCCGAACGACTCACACACTGACACTAGCGATATAGCGAGTCGTGATTAGGTTGAACGCAGCTAAGCTCTTGGCGGCGCTCGGAAGCGATTGGCGCTGCCGTCCGTTCTTCTGATCGAAGGCTTTCGCAGGTCGACTTTCGTCCACTTGAATGCGCGCTGGCTCACCCGCGCGCGAGGGACGCCATTTCGGCGCCCAATCAGGAGGTCACGATGTACCAACCATGGCTCTTCGGAACGATGATGGCCGCCGGCACCGGCTTGGTTGCGGCGACCGTGACACTGCAACAGCCGCCCGCGCCGGAGCCCGTGCTCTTCGTGCCCCCTGAACCGGCGGTTCACGTTCTCCCGCCGCCCGCACCGACCACGGTACCGGAGCCCGCCGCGAATGAACCCGTGCTCCAGCTGAAACCCGTCGTGATCGAAGCTCGGCACCGCCACGCCGTTCCAGCGGCGACCGCGGAACCCGAGCCGGCGCCTGCCGAGCACCCATGCTCGACCTGGCGCGACCTCGGACCGACGCACGTGGTCGCCGGCAAGCCGAGCGGTGAGCTCCAAGTGCGCGAGCTCTGTAGGTGAGCGAGCTAGGGCGTGGGCGGGGCGCCGGCGGAACCACCGGTGCCTCCGCTGCCGCCCGTTCCGCGATCGGGCGGCGTGGCTCCGCAGGCGACGGCCGCGTCTTGGCAGACGCTCGTGCTCAGCATGGTGCCCGACGGAAGCTGCATGCCGAGACACTTCAAGAAATCATTGTCCGCCTGCTGCGACGGGTCATTGGCGTGGCAATCGACGTAGAACGTGAGGGGGTCGTTATTCGGGTCGTTCTGGTCGCACGGCTTTGAGGTGCCGGAGACGCAGCTGCAGTAGGCGTTGACGCCGTCCGTACAGGGTTGATCCGTCGTGTCACCGCATTGGCAGCCGTAATCGGCCTCGCACGGGCCGCTCGTAAAGCCCAGCGTCGTGCAGAAGTAGTCGCACGTGAGCGTCGTTTCGGCGCCGTTCAGGCAGAACGTCATCGAATCCGTGGACGGACAGGTGGCAGGATCGCTCTCCGAGCACATGCCGGCGCTACCGCCAGTGTCTGCACCCGCCGTGCCGCCGTTGCTCGAGCCCGAGGTCCCTCCGCTGCCGGCGTTGGCCGAGCCGCCCGTTGCAGAACCACCGCTGCCACCCTTGGAACCGCCGGTGCCCGAGCCGCCGCTGCTGATCCCGGTCCCGCCGGTGCCGCCCGAGAGGATCGAGCCCGAACCGCTGGACCCGCCGGTGCCGCCGCTCACGTCGTCCTGATTCATGCAGGTGCCGTTGTTGCAGATGCGACCTGCGGCGCAGTCGGTGTCCTTGGTGCAGCCCTTGCTGCTGTCGTCGTCGTCGCCCTTGGTCGTGAAGCAGCCCTGCGCCAAGGAGGCGGCCACACAAACCACGAAAGGAATGAAAGACTTTCGCCCGACCAATCCAAGTGCCATGCGTCCTCGATTCGCCCGGAGCTCGCGCCCAGGCTGTTTCGTTATTTACCATGATAGCTCGACGCGCGTCGCTCCGCCTCACGCGCGCGCGGATGGAGTACGCTGCCGCCGTCGATGGCAAGATCCGATACCAGCGAACGCCCGAGTGCCTTTCGTGCGGTGCCGCGCACCGGCGTGATCTACGTGACGGCCGAGGCCCAGCGTGCGGGGTTTCGGCCCGAAGATCCCTCTTGGTGCAATCTCGGGCAGGGCCAACCCGAAACCGGTCCGCTCGAGGGCGCTCCGGAGCGCGTGACCAAGATCACGATTGCCGCGCCCGATCAGGAGTACGCACCCGTCGCCGGCTTGTGGGAAGTGCGTGAAGCGGTGGCCGGCCTCTACAACGAGCTCTTCAGACGGGGCATGCCTTCGCGCTATTCAGCGGAGAACGTCGCGCTCTCGGGCGGCGGGCGCGTCTCGATCATGCGCGCGTGCGCTGCCATCGGACAAATCCACCTCGGCCATTTTCTGCCCGATTACACGGCGTACGAGGAGCTCCTCGACACGTTTCGGCGTTTCACGCCGATCCCGATCCTGCTCGACCAGGAACGCGGCTACGACTTTTCGCTGCACGAGCTCCGCCGCGAAATCAGCGGGCGCGGGCTCGGCGCGCTCCTACTCTCGAACCCGTGCAACCCGACGGGCAAGGCGATTCTCGGTCCCGAGCTCGAAGCTTGGGTAGCGACGGCACGCGAGCTCGACTGCACGCTCCTGCTCGACGAGTTTTATTCGCATTACGTGTTTCGCTCGCCGGAGCCGCTGATGAGCGCCGCCGCGTACGTCGAAGACGTCGAGCGCGATCCCGTCGTGCTCTTCGACGGGCTCACGAAGAACTGGCGGTATCCCGGCTGGCGCACGACCTGGACCGTCGGACCGCGCCACGTCATCGACGCGCTCGCGAGCGCGGGGTCCTTCCTCGACGGCGGCGGCTCGCGCCCGTTGCAGCTGGCCGCGCTTCCCTTGCTCAGCGCCGACCACGCGCGCGCCGAGGCCGCGGCGATTCGCCGTTCTTTCGGTAAGAAGCGCACGCAACTGCTCGACGGATTGCGCGCGCTCGGTGTGCGTTTCGAACGCGAGCCCGACGGCACCTTTTACGCGTGGGGCAACCTCGAGAACCTGCCGCCGCCCCTGAACACGGGTGAAGGCTTGTTCCGCGCGGCGCTCGAAAAGAAAGTCATCATCGTGCCCGGCGCGTTCTTCGACGTGGACCCGGGGCAACGCCGCGTCGGACGCGCGTCACGCTTCATCCACCACGCGCGCTTCAGCTTCGGCCCGAACGAGGGCGTGCTCGCGACGGCGCTCGAACGGCTGGGCGAGCTCGTCAAAGAGCCGCCGCGCGCGCGCTGACGCGTCATTCGACGACGACGTCGAACGACGCCCAGGTCACGCCTCCGCGCTGATCGTTCACCGTGACCCAAATCGTCGACGTCCGCCGCTCGCCGTTCGGCGCGGGCGCTCGCCAGCCCGTGCCGGAGTCTCGCGTCGGGCCGTTCACGCGATCGTCGAGCAGGCGCGTGTCGTCCTCGAAGCTTCCGAGCGTCGTGTAGAAGCTCGCCCACATGATCTCGTTTTCGCCCGTGAACGTTTGGAAGCTCGCGCTCTCCACGTGCGGATAGACGGGGTATGACGGGCACTTCTTGCCGCTGCAGGCGGACACGAGCGGAGCGCACGTGTTCTTTTCCGAGCACACGGCGCGATGCGAGAAGGCAACGTCCGCACAATCGGCGTCCGCCGTGCAGGTTTTGGGCGGGGGCGTGGCGCTGCTCGAATCGAATGCGAGCGCCGGCAACGCGGACACACCGTCGAAGTCGACTCCGTCGAGAGCGGGGTTCGTATTCTGGTTCTCCGCCCCTTCGTACGTGTAAATGGTCGTAAAGCCGATCACGAAGTCGGAGGGGCCGACGGGGGCTCCGGAAGGGTCGTTGCAGCCGAAGGGAAAGCCGTCACGCCCGTCGGTGCTGATCGCTCCGCCGCACGCGGCGAAAAACACGTAGGACACGCCGTAGTGCAGGGGGTCGGACGGGAGCTCCGGCGCGGTCGACAGGATGTCTGCCGGCAGCGTCAGGGCGAACTGGCTGCCCTCACCGACGAGGCCCGAAGTCGCGATGTTCGGGTCCTCGGCGAGCGCGCGGAGAGCGGGCGCGCACGCGTAGTACTGGCGTGACGGCGGGTTGTTGCAGCCCGCGAGCCAGCGGATCTGCACGGGCGGCGGTTCGAGCGTCGTTCCGTCCGCGGCCGTCGTCGCCGCGCGCTCGTCGGCGACCAGCATTTCGAGCTTCACGCTGCCGCCGGGCACGCCCGACGCCGGATCTTGATGCACGGCGAGCACGCGCACGCCGTGGACTTCCGACGGCGGCGGGAAGTCGGGTTGGCACGCGGAGAGCGCGCAGGCCGTCGCGCACAGCAACGTCGGGAGGCGCGAGCCTTCCATCAGAACTCTCCCCGAATGCCGATACTCGGCACGATGGGCAAACTGCCCGTCTGCGGCCGGCTCCGCGTGTAGTCGAAGTTGTACGCGATGAAATCCGGGTTCACGCGGTTATAGACGTTGATCACGTCCGCGTAGACGCCGAGCGTGAAGTTGCCGAACACCCAGCGCTTGTCCACTCGCACGTCGAGCTCGTGGAACGGCGGCAGGCGTTTGCTGTTTTGCGGTCCGTTCAGGCACAAATAGCCCGACTGCGTACTGCTGTAGAGGGCGGGCGGCGAGCCCGGTCCGTAGCCGACGCACGGCGTGTAGAGGTTGCCGGACACGAAACGGAAACGCCCGCCGAGCTCCCAGCCCTTGCCGAGCACGTAGCTGCCGAGGATCGTCAGAATGTGCGGCTGATCGAGATAGAACAGCTGTGACGGCTGCCCCGGCTGATACGTGCGCTCGGAGCGCGACAGCGTGTACGACAACCAGCCGAAGAAGTGCTCGTCCTCGCTGTAGCGGAGCATGAACTCGGCGCCGTAGATGCGGCCCGTGCCGAAGTTGTTGTAGGCGAGCACGCCCTGCTCGTTGACGCCGCGCTCGATCTGCTGGTCGAGCAGATTGAAAAAGCCCTCGACCGAAAAGGTCAGGTGATCGGTGAAACGCTGCTCGACGCCGAGCGAATTCTGCCATGCGCGCCGAGAGCGGAGCTTCTTCGCGTCGTCCGAAAGCACGATGTCGAGGAGGCCCGGGGCCTGGTAAAAGAGGCCCGATCCGGCCTTGAGCGTCGTCTTCTTAGCGCCGGGCACGAGATCATAGCGAGCCGTCGTGCGCGGGGCCACGTCGACGCGGCGCGTGTCGGACGTGAAATCGAGCCGCACGCCCGACACGACGTGGGTGCGCGCGTTCGGCTCCAAGCTCATCTCGCTGTAGAGCGCCGGTTCCAAGAAGTTGCTCGAGTGATCGAAGACGCGGAGGGGCGTCGTGACGCCCGAGCCGATGTCCGGCGCGCCCGCCCCGGAGTCGTCCGGAATGGCGCCCTTCGCGTTGTACGGAGCGAAGAGCAGGTCGAAGCCGGTACGCAACGTGGCGCGCCGCGTGATGCGCTGGGTGATCTCGCCGCGGCCGAGCGTGCCGTTCGCCTCCGTTTGCGCGCGGATGTCGCTGAACACGAAGCGCTGTTTCGAGCGTCCGAACGACATCGTCACGTCGACGCTCGTGTCGGGCGAGAGCGTATCGTGGTAAATCGCGCCGATTCCGAACGACGCGTTCATCGTGTCGATGGTGCCGCTGTTGGCGCCGGCCTCGTTCACGGCGCGAAAGTGATCGTCGTAGCCGAGGATGCCGACGCGGAGATAGCTCGTCTTCGTCGGGTGCGTGTCCGCGACGAGCTGATAGTCGTAGTAGACGGGAGCCGCGGTAATCTGCGTGTCCTTCGTGCGTAGCAGCGGCACGAGCCAGGCATCGACGTGGCTCCGCCGCACGCCGCCGATGAAATTCCAACCCTTGAGGCCCGGGATCGGACCTTCGAGCATCCCGCGCGCGTCGATCAAGTCCACTTGCGCGAGCCCGTGATAGCGGCCGTCGCCGCGCGTCTCCCGGACGTGCGCATCGACCACGCCGGCGAGCGCGCGCCCGTACTTCACGCTGAAGTTGCCGGGGTAGAAGTTGATCTCGTCGAGCATCTCGGTCGGCACCACGCTCGAAAGGCCGCCGAAGTGATAGATCGTCGGAAACCAGAGGCCTTCGACGAACACGGGCGTCGTCTGGTCGGCGTTGCCGCGCACCACGAGTTGCCCTGAGAGCGCGGGGGGACGCGCGACGCCCGGCAGATTCTGAATCGCTCGGAGCGCGTCGCCCGACGTGCCGGCGACCCGACTGAGCTCGTGACGCGAAAGCGTGCGGCGCGTCACCTCGCGGCTGGGCCGCGCTCCCTTCACGAGGACCGTCTCCCCCTCGCCGTCGTTCTTCGGTACGACGCCGTAGCTCACGTTCGTCTCTTCACCCGCGGCGACGTGTTCCTCCGCCGTGTAAGTCTCGAAGCCGTCCGCGCTGATTTGGACGCGGTAATCGCCGGGCGCGAGCGCTTCAGTGCGAAAGTGCCCGCTGGCGTCCGTCGTGAGCTCGAGCACGAGCGCCGTACCGGCAAGGATCCGCACCTGGGCGCCCGCGAGCGGCGACTTGCCGTCGGCGAGATGCACACTGCCTTCGAGGAGGGGCGCGGCGGGCGGGGGAGGAGGCGCCTCCGCCTCGGCATGGAAGTGATATTTGTAGGCGATCTTCGCGGCGACGGGGCGATCGCCGCGGTGCGCGGGCTTCCACACGAACTTTTTCGCGGCGGCGACCGCTGCTTCGTCGAAGCCGTGGCCCGCGGGTTCGAGCACCTCGACGTTCGTCACTTTGCCGTCCTTGTCGATCGAAATCGCGAGCACGACGTCGGCGTCGAGCCCGGCCGCCCGCGCCTCCGGCGGATACTCGGCGTTCGCGAACTCGACGAGCTCCGGATCGCTCACGGCACGCGAAGAAGCGCCCGAACCCTCCACCGACGGCTGCTCCGCCGCCTCGGCGCAGAGAGCCTGCGCCACCGACAACGAACACCCAAGCGCCGCGACCGCGAGTTGCCTCGCCCCACGCATCATGCGTCCGTTCTCATGAAGAAGTCGTGCGCGCGTGTCAATCCCGAAACCCTAGGCGCCGATACCTGAGAGCGGGTTCACTTTCACGCGCCGCGCAGCGAATGCTGCCAGCCCCATTTCGGAGCAGAGGGATTGGCAGTGCCGGTCCGAAATGGCGCTGGCAGCAGGCGATGGACCGCGCGTGGAGGCGAACCCCTAACCGAAACGACCGGTGATGTAGTCTTCGGTCCGGCGCTCTTTCGGCCGCGTGAACACGACGTTCGTCCGATCGTATTAGGCGAGCTCACCCACGTGGAAGAACGCCGTGAGGTTCGCCACGCGCGCCGCTTGCTGCATGTCGTGCGTCACGACCACGATCGCGTAACTCCGGCGGAGCTCGTGGATCAGCTCCTCGACGCGCGCGGTCGCGATCGGATCGAGCGCCGCGGGCCATGGCGACGGCCATCGCGACGAGGCCGAGCACGACGGCGAGCGCGAAGAGCCCGGTCGTGCGGCTGAAGACGGCGTCGCTCGAAGGCTTGCCCCGGTAGCCGACGTCGACGGCGCCGGACCGAACGGGCGCCGTCACGCGACGACCCGCGCCGTGCGCGGCTCGGCCTTCTTCAGGGTAACGACGAACGTCGTGCCCGAGCCGGGCTTGCTGGCGACGGCGACCGTGCCGCCCATGGCCTCCGTGAGGTGCTTGACGATGGAGAGCCCGAGCCCGGTGCCGCCGAGCTCGCGCAAACGACCCGCGTCGACTCGGTAAAAGCGCTCGAACAGGCGGGGCAAATGCCGCTCCTCGATGCCGGGCCCTTCGTCCTCCACGCTCAGCCGTAGCTCGCCACCCTGCTCTTCGCAGCGCAAAACGACGCGCGTGTGCTCGCCGCAGTACTTGACGGCGTTGTCGACCAGGTTCGTGAGCACGTGCTCGAGCGCGCGACGATCGGCGAGCACGCGCGGCCCCGCAGGCGCTTCCGGTACGAGCTCTACGTGCTTTCTAGCGGCGCGTTCGCGAAAGAGGCTCGCGACCTGCTCGAACACCGCGCGCGTGTCGAGCGGCTCGAGCGCGAGCCTCAACTTCTGCGACTCGATGCGCGACAGATCCAACAGATCTTCGACGAGGTCGTGTAGGCGCTCCGCGTTGCGCGCGACGATGCCGATGAACATCTGCTGCACGGCGTCGTCATCGGGCGGGGCGGTCTGCAGCGTCTCGGCGGCGGAGCGGATCGCCGTGACGGGCGTGCGCAGCTCGTGCGAGACGTTGGCCACGAAATCCCTCCGCATGGACTCGAGCTTTCGGACCTCGGTCACGTCGACGAATACGGCGAAAACCTGCGCTTCGTTGCCGGGCAGCTGCGCCGCGCGCACGAGCAAGCGCCGCGGCTTGAGCCCTCCGAGCTCGAGGTCGCCCGTCACGGGCTCCGCGCCGTCGCGCGCGGCGTCGATGAGCTCCTTGAGGTCGGCGTGACGGATGGCCTCGAGCTGCGTCCTGCCGACCGCGTCGTTCCCGAGCAGGAGCATCTCGCGCAGGGCCGTGTTGATGAGCGCGATATGCCCGCGCTCGTCGAGCAGGAGCACGCCCTCTTCCATGCCGGCCATGACGCCGCGCAGGCGGTCGCGCTCGACGGTGAGCTCCGTGAGCGTCGTGGCGAGCTCCTCGGCCATGCCGCGGGCCGCTTCGGTCAGGTCGGCAGCGGCGCGCGCGATGAAGCTCGCCGCCATGCGAGCCGTCGCGAACGCGACTCCGACGGCGAGCGACGCCGCGAGCGGCAGGGCGCCGCGCTGCGAGGGGAGTACGACGTAGAGAACCACGATCGCTACGGTAATGAGGCCGAGCGCGGCTGAAAAAATCTTCGCTCGGGTACTCGTCAAGCCGGCGCCGCCTCTTCGGGGGTGGCTACGAAGCGGTAGCCGACGCCGCGCACCGTCTCGACGTAGTCACGCGCGGCTTCGAGTTTCTCGCGCAGGCGCTTGACGTGCGTGTCGACCGTACGCGTGGTGATGTCGGCCTGAATGCCCCAAACGTCGTCCAAGAGCGCGCTCCGCGTCTGCACGCGGTTGCGCCGATCGTAGAGCGTGACGAGCAGCTTGAACTCGAGGGCAGTGAGCTCGATCTCCACGCCCTCGACCCAAAGGCGGTGCGCGCCGCGGTCGATCTTGAGTCGTCCGAACTCGACCATCGGCTCGAGCTCCTCGTCGTCGGCGCGGCCGCGGCGGAGGATCGCCTGGATGCGGAGCAGGAGCTCGCGCACGCTGAAGGGCTTCACCACGTAGTCGTCGGCGCCGAGCTCGAAGCCGACTACCCGGTCGATTTCCTCGCCCTTGGCCGTCAGCATCACGACCGGTGTCCCCCGCGTCGCGGGGTGCTCCTTCAGCTGCTTGCACACCTCCGTCCCGGCCACGTCCGGCAACATGAGGTCGAGTAGCACCAGATCCGGCCGCTGCTCGCGCGCGAGCTTGACGCCCTCGAGACCTAGCCGCGTGAGGGTCACTTCGTGACCTCCCTGCCTGAGGTTATAGTCGAGGACCCTTTGCAGGTCCGGCTCGTCTTCCACGACCAAGATGCGGGTCATCGCTTCTCGGTTAACCCGAGCGTGTGACGGCAGTGTGACAGCTCGCTGTCGCATTCGCCACGGAATTGCCGGGCTGCGTCGTGAGCCATGCCGATCTTCTCGCCTTTCGCCGCAAGCCTGAGGACGGGTGTCGCGCGCATCGACACGTCGTCCTCGATTGCGCGGCACACCTCCGTTCCGAGGATGTCCGGCAACATCAGCTCGAGGAAAATGAGAGCGGGCCCCCGTTCGCGCGCGAGAAGGTGGCCGTCGTCACCGCGTGCAGCGGGACATGACCTCGTGCCCAGCAGCCACGAGGTCGTCATCGAGCACTTGAATGTCGGCCTCGTGCTCGAAGACCAGAATGCGAGCCATCCGACAAAAGGCGATAACGTGCGGAGGTGAATGGGGGGTCGCGAGTCGGGTAGCAGCCGAGCCCCCACGACGTAGGCCGTCCTTCTCGTCCGAGCGACAGCCGGGGGTTGCGGAATGCGGTCACCGGCTCGGCTGCACGCGCTGAAAAAATGGCCGTCGATGAAAGAAACTCTCATGCGAACTTCAAATTTTGTTCATACGGCGTCACCCGAACAATAGCTAAACCATTGATTTCATTGATCCGTGTGGTCTGGCACGAAGCGTGCTGGATCGAGAAACCTGATGGTTACCCGGTCCCCGACCTGGAGGACTCCGCGCTCTCCGGCCGCGTTTTTTTGTGCGCTCGCGCTGCTCGCCCCGCTCCCAGCGAAGGCCCTCGGTCTCGCGGGCGAGGACGGCGCGGCGCCCCGCAGTGCGCCGGCGCATCGCTTGTTGCGTGACAACAAGAGTCTCTCCGCTTGGCTCAGTGAGCGCAGCCCGGACGTGCGGGCTGCGCGAGCGGAGGCGCACCAGGCGCAGGCCGAAGCGCGCGGGGCTCGGCTGTTTCAGAACCCCGTGCTCGACGCGAGCCTTTCGGACGTACCGCTCGGCAAGACGAACCCGCCCGGCTTGAGCTTCGGCGGCACGGCGATTTACGGCGTCGGCCTGAGCCAAACCTTCGAGCTCGGCAAGCGCGGGCCGCGCGGCGCCGCGGCGGACTTACGAGCGCGGGCCGCGGGGCTCGAGACCTCGATTACGCTCGCCGAGCGGGTGACGATCGCGCGTGACGCGCTCGGGCGCGCCGTGCATCTCGGCTTGCGGCTCGGAGTCCTCGCCGAGTCGCTCGCGGACGCCGAGCACGCCGCCGCCATCGAGCACACCCGCCTCGAGCAGAAAGCGCTGAGCGGCATGGACTACGACCGCTTGCTGCTCGACCTCGCGAACCTGCGCGCGGATTTCGCGCGCGATCAGGCCGAGTACACGGCCGCGCGCGCGGATTGTGCGGCCGCGCTGGCTGCCGAATGCGACCTCACGGGCACGAGCGAAGACGACATCTTGCTGCTCGCGCCGGCCGACGCCACTCACGCGGAGGAGCGCCTGACCGGACGCGCCGACGTGCGCTCGCTCGGGCTCCAGGCCGCCGCCGCCGAGCACGACGCGACGCTCGCCTCGAACCGCGCGATCCCGGACGTGACGTTGCGCGTCGGCTACACGCACGACCAATTCATCGCCTCGGGCGACAACGCGAACACGCTGGCGTTCAGCCTCGCGCTCCCGATCCCCATCTTCGATCACGGCCAGCACGACGCCGCCAGAGCCAAGGAGCACGCGATCGAGCTCGGCGCCGAACGCCAGGCGCTACTCGAGGAAGCGCGCGCCGGAGTGCGCGGGCTCTTGAGCCGCAAGGCCGCGCTCGTGAACAACATCGAGGTGCTCGAGCGCGAAACGCTGCCACGTTCGAGCGGCGTCTTGAGCTCGGCCGAGCGCGCGTTCCACGAGGGTGGCGCGAGCCTCACCGATCTCCTGCTCGCGCGCCGCAATCACATCGCGCTCTCACTCACGCGGCTCGATGAGCGCTTCGAGCTTTTCCAGGTTCAAAACGAGCTTTACCGCGTGCTCGGCCTCTACCCAGCGGCATCCGAAGGCAAACCATGACCGTCCCCGCTTCCACTAGAACCGTCGCCCTCTCGCGCGTAGACCGGCGACCGCGTTTACCAGGCTTACTCGCCGCGGCCGTCGTGAGCGCCGTCGCCGTCGGCGCCGCGCTGCTCTTTCATCGGCACCTCCCGGCGGAACCCAAGGCACCCGCGGGCATGCACGTGGAGAAAGACAGCGTGACGCTCGAAAAGGGCGCACCGCAGTGGAAGGCGATTCGCCTCGGCAAGGTGACGACGCCCGGCGAGCGCTGGAGCGACACCTTCCCCGCTCGTTTCCGCGTGGACGAGGCCGTTTCGTCGCGCGTCGGCTCGCCGCTCTCGGGTCGCGTCACGAGCGTGTCCGTCGAGCTCGGGCAGACGGTGAAGGCCGGCGCGCCGCTCTTCGCCGTCGCGAGCCCCGATATCGCCGCCTTGCGCGCCGAACAGGCGAAGGCGTCGGTCGATCTCCAGGTCGCGCGCGCGGCGTACGACCGCGTCAAGGCGATGGTCGAGGCGCGCGCGTTGCCCGCGAAGGACGAGCTCGAGAGCGACCAACAGGCAAAGCAAGCCGAGCTTGCGCTGAGGCTCGCGCAGATGAAGCTCTCGTCGCTCAAGGTTTCGACGCGGGGGGACAATGAATTCACCGTCGTCGCTCCGCGGGACGGCGTGATCATCGAGAAGACGGTGCTCCCGGGCCAGCAGGTCACGACGGACGACAGCCTCGTGAGCGTCGCAGAGCTCGACATGGTGTGGGTGATGGCGGACCTGTTCGAAGCCGACGCGAACGGCGTTGCGACGGGCGTGAAGGCGCGCGTGACGAGCCCGTCCTTGCCGGGCTTCTCCGTCGAAGCGCCGGTCGAGCGCGTCTCCTCCGTCGTCGATCCGGAGCGGCACACCGTGTCCGTACGCGTGAAGCTCGCGAACCCGGATCTGCGCATGCGCCCCAACATGTTCGCGGAGGTGCGCTTCCTCACGGCGCCCACGCCCGGCACCGTCGAGATAGCCGCGACGGCCCTCGTCTCCGACGGCCCCAAGCAATACGCGTACGTGCTCGAAACGCCGGGCCGTTTCGTCAAGCGCAACATCGTCGCCGGCAGCGAGCGCGACGGGCGCGTGGTCGTGCTCTCCGGCCTCAAACCGGACGAGACCGTCGTCGAGCAGGGCGCGGTCCTGCTCGACAATCAGATTGATCTGTCGACCTGATTCGAAGACACGAACGTAGTGCGCGGAGCGCCGTCGAAGTCCGCACTTTCGAAATCGCTCGGACACCCTAGGGCTCGCCGAACTCCCCCAGCAGGAACCAGAAAACAGTGCTCGAGAAGCTACTTCAATTCTCACTCACGAATCGCCTCTTCGCGTTCGTGCTCGCGACGCTTCTCGGCGCGTTCGGTTACTACGCTTTCAAGAACCTGACGATCGAAGCGTTCCCCGATCCGACCGATACGCAAGTTCAGGTCATCACGCTCTTCCCCGGTCAGCCGACGGAGGAAGTAGAGCGTCGCATCTCGCTGCCGCTCGAGCGCGCGCTGAACGGCACGCCCGGCCTCGCGCGCCTTCGCAGCATCTCGCTGTTCGGCCTGTCGTTCGTCACGCTCACCTTCGAGGACGGAGTGGATGCGCTCGCCGTGCGCCAGCAAACCGTCGAGCGCATGGCGGACGCCGAGTTGCCCGAAGGCGTGCACCCGTCGCTCGGCCCGATGGCGACGCCGATCGGCGAGGTCTATCGCTACACGCTGAAGAGCAAGGACGCCGATCCGATGACGCTCCGCACCTTGCAGGAGTGGGTCGTGCGGCCGCGCCTGTTGCAAGCGCCCGGCGTCGCCGACGTCGTCTCGTACGGCGGACTCGTACGCGAGCTCCACGTGCAGCCCGATCCGACGCGCATGGCGACGCTCGGCGTCGCGCTCGGTGACATCTCCGGGGCGCTCGAAAAGGCGAGCGAGAACGCCACGGGCGGCTACGTCGAGCGCGGCGCCGAAATGTTCGTGATTCGTTCGCTCGGCATCTTCAACGGCATCGACGACGTGAAGCACGTCCGCGTCGGCTACCACGAAGGCGTCCCCGTCATGTTGAAGGACGTGGCGCAGGTGACCGACGGCTATGCGCCGCGCCAGGGCGTCGTCACGCGCGGTCACGACGAAGACGCGGTCGAGGGCATCGTGCTCATGCGCCGCGGACAGAACCCGTCGGTCGTGCTCTCCGGCCTGCGCGAAAAGATCACCGAGCTCAACACGCGCATCCTGCCCGCCGGCGTCAAGGTCGACGCCTTTTACGACCGCACCGACCTCGTGGCGACGACGCTCCACACGGTGTTCCACAACCTGCTCGAGGGCGCCGTCCTCGTCGTGCTGGTGCTCTTCGCGTTCATGCTCTCGGTGCGCGCGTCGCTGATCGTCGCCGCGGCGATCCCGCTCTCGCTCGCGGCGTCGTTCGGCTACCTCTACGCGCGCGGCATGTCCGCCAACCTCCTCTCGATGGGCGCCGTCGACTTCGGCATCATCGTGGACGGCGCGGTCATCCTCGTAGAGCACCTGTTCCACAAGCTCTCGCACCGCGATCCGGGCGACGAGCGCTCGCTCGCCGAGCTCGTCTTTCAAACGTCCAAGGAGGTCGCGCGCCCGACGCTCTTCTCGCTCCTCATCATCATCGCCGCGTATTTGCCCATTTTCTCGCTCCAGCGCGTCGAAGGCCGCATCTTCTCGCCGCTCGCGAACACCGTCGTGAGCGCGCTGATCGGCGCGCTGCTCATGACCTTCACGCTGATTCCGGTGCTCTGCTTCTTCGCGCTCCGCAAGCCGAAGCCCCTGCGCGAGTCGCCGCTCGTCACCTGGGCACAGCGCTTCTTCGATCCTGCGCTCCGCTTCGCCATGAACAACATCGTGGCGGTGCTGATCGCCGCCGGCGGCGCGCTCGCCGCGACGGCCATTCTCCTGCCGCGGCTCGGCTCCGAGTTTCTCCCCGCGCTCAACGAGGGCGCGCTCTACGTCACATTCACGCTGCCCGGCAACATGTCGCTCAGCGAAGGTCGCCGGCTCACACCGAAGCTCAAGGCGCTGCTCAGGCGCACTCCCGAGGTGACGGAAACGCTCTCGCAGCTCGGCCGTCCCGAAGACGGCACGGACGCGACCTTGCCCTCGAATCTCGAGATCTTCGTGAAGCTGAAGCCGCTCGACCAGTGGCGCCCGCAGATGCACGACCTCGACGAGCTCGTGGCCGAAATGGCGAAGAACCTCGGAGAAATCCCGGGCATCGACTACAACTTCTCGCAGCCGATCCGCGACAACGTCGCCGAAAACATCTCGGGCCAGTTCGGCCAAATCGCCCTCAAGATCTACGGCGAGGATCTGGAGGAGCTGCAGAAGGCGGCCGAAAAGGCCGACCTCTTGCTCGCGAAGATCCCGGGTGCGGCGGACGTCGGCGTCGTCAAAGCCGGCGAAACGCCCCAGCTCGCGGTGCACATCGATCGCGCCGCGCTCGCTCGCTTCGACCTCGATTTGGGCGACGTCCAAAACTACGTCGAGACGGCGATGGGCGGCCACGTCGCGAGTGAAATCTGGGAGGGCGAGCGGCGCTTCGACGTGACGGTGCGGCTGCCGCCGTCCACGCGCGAGGATATCGGCACCATCGCGCGCATCATGCTGCCGCTGAAGAACGGCTCGTTGATCCCGCTGTCGGCGGTCGCCGACGTGAACATGGGCACCGGGCGCTCGGCGATCACGCGCGAGAACGGCCGGCGCTACGTCGGCGTGCGCATGAACGTGCGTAACCGCGATCTCGGCTCTTTCGTCGCCGAAGCGCAGCGGCGCGTGAACGACGAAGTGAAGATGCCGGCCGGCTATCAGATGGTGTGGGGCGGTGAATTCGAGAATCAGGAACGGGCGATGCAGCGGCTCAAGCTCGTGATTCCGCTCGCATTGCTGATCACCTTCCTGCTCTTGTTCTCGGCGTTCGGCACCGTGTTCGACGCGGCGCTCATCCTCGTCAACGTGCCGTTCGCGCTGATCGGCGGCGTGGTGGCGCTCGCGCTCGCCGGCATGCCGCTCTCCGTTTCGGCGGCCGTCGGCTTCATCGCGCTGCTCGGGCAAGCGGTGTTGAACGGCGTGCTCGTCGTCGCCGCCATCCGCGCGCGCATCAGCGCGGGCGAAGAGCTATTCGAAGCCGTCATCGCCGGAACACGCGAGCGGCTACGCGCCGTGTTGGTCACGGCGCTGCTCGCGTCGCTCGGGCTCTTGCCCGCGGCGCTTTCGCACGCCATCGGCAGCGAGACGCAGCGCCCGATCGCGGTGGTCGTCGTGGGCGGCACGCTTTCGGCGGCGCTCCTCACTCTCATCGTGCTTCCCGTGACCTTTTATTTGGCCAGTCGAATCCGCGAGACGCTCCAGGCCCGGCGTCTCGATTCTCAGGCAACGGCAGGGGCCTAAATCCCGCGACAGAGGTTCCCATGACGATCGATTCCACCCACTTCGAACAGACCAACGACGAGACGAACCACGCCGAAGCGGAGGCCGACGCGTCGCACTTCTTCTTCGTGGACGCAGGCGACGGCGGCGTTCCCCCGCCCCTCGACGTCGTCGAGCGCGCTTACGTCGCTCGCGTCCTCAACCACACTGCCGGACGCCGCCTCGCAGCCGCGCACCTGCTCGGCATTTCCTACCCCACCTTCCTCAAGCGCCTCCGCGAGCTCGGTTTCGATCGCCCGGCGGCCCGCTCCGCTCGGCAAGGCACCTGAGCGACGGCGCTCGGCGGAGCGCAGCACGCCAAGGCCGAGCGCGCTCTTTACATCGCCCGGGCGATTGTACATGGTCGGGCCATGACGGCCCGCCGGCTCGCGTTCGTGCTTCTCACATTCGTGCTCGGCACGCTCGGGTGCGGGCACTCCGAGAAGGAGTGGCAGGCCGAGCTCGCTAAGTACAACCAGCTGCTCTCGATGCATCAGGCCGCCGTCAACCAGGCGGAAGCCACGCGCACGGAGCTCGAACGCGCCATCGCCCAGGAGGATGCGCTCAAGCACGACCTCGAAAAAATGGGCGTGAACCTCGAGTCGGTGAACGAGCAGCTGCAGGAAACGGGCACGCAGAAGGAGCAGCTTTCGAAGAGCGTGCTCGACATGCAACGCGCGCTCGACGAGTACAAGACGCGTGCCGCTCAGCTCGAGCGCATCAAGGAGCGCTTCGAGGCCCTACGCGACAAGCTGAAAAAGCTCACCGAGCTCGGCCTCAAGGTCGAGATCCGGCGGAACCGCATGGTGATTCGCCTGCCGGGTGACGTGCTCTTCAACTCCGGCCAGGACAAGCTCCGCCCCGAAGGCATCAAGGTGCTGGACGCCGTTGCGGAGGTGATCCGGAAGGACCCTCAGCTCTCGGCCCGGTACTTTCAGGTGGCCGGTCACACCGACAACAAGCCGCTCCAGGGTGGCCGCTTCGGTGACAACTGGGGACTCTCTCTGATGCGCGCGCGTCAGGTGCTCGTCTACCTCATCGCCCCGGTCGACCCGAAGAAAGGGACGGGCGGCGGGCTCGACCCGAACAAACTCCATGCCGCAGGCTACGGAGAGACGGACCCGGTCGCGAAGAACGACACGGACGAAGGCCGCCAACAAAATCGTCGTGTCGAGCTCGTGCTGCTGCCGGACGTCGAGGAAATGCTCGATTTGCGGTCACTTTTGTAGGTAGCGCCGAGTGGGCAACGTCCGTTCAGCGCGCCTCCCGCGAAACCCCGGCCAAGAGCCCGGCGTACTTAGGCCGTGGCTGTCTGCCTTGCTGGCGTAGCGCTCGTGAGCGGTCTAGGGTCGCCCCGGGTGGACACTCGGGCTGCTTCGCCATCGGTCGAACAGCTGATGGAGGCGTACGTCGGTGGCAGCGCCGAGGCTTTCAACAACCTCTACCGCCGTGTCTCCCCGAGCGTGATGGGCTACCTGCTCCGGCTCACCCGCAGTCGCGTGAGGGCGGAGGACCTACTTCAGATTACCTTTTCGAAGGTCCACCGGGCCCGGGAGAGCTACCTGAAGGGTGCTCCCGTATTACCCTGGGTCTTGGCGATTGCGCGGCGCTCTTTTCTCGACGAGCGACGTGCGGCAAAGTCGCGCACCGAGGATCTGTCACCCGATGGCACGCTGCCCGAGCCGCCCCCCACCTACGAGGGGACGCCCAACGAGGTGTCGGTCGCCCTCGAGCGCGCCCTCGACGCTCTGCCCGAGGCCTACCGCGAGGCGATTCAGCTGACGAAGATCTCCGGGCTCAGTATCGCGGAAGCAGCGTCCGTGCTCGGTGCGACCGAGACGGCGGTGAAGCTCCGAGTCCATCGCGGATACAACCTGCTCCGTAAGGAGCTCGAGCGCTTCGCGAGGCCGTCGTGAGCGAACGCGATCCGCTGGACGATCTGCCGTGGCCGGAGCCCGCCGCACCGAGCGCCTCGGTGAGCACCAAAATTTGCGACGGTTGCACCAAGGGCCTCGCTGAGCGGCCGTGCCGGAGCGCGCGCAGGCGAGCGGCACTCTCGATGTTGTTCCCCACGGCGACGGTCGGACTGTTCTCCTGGAGAGCAATCGCGCATCACGCACCGGAAGGAGTGGTCCGCGCGGGACTTTATGGCGCACTCGCCTGGTCGATCGTACTCTCGCTCACGCTCCTCTTCGGCCTGGCAAGCCCGCCCGGGCGGCGCCCCCGCCTGGCGCTCCGCGTGGGGGTCGCAGCGCTGATTCCCGTCGTATTTTTCGTGTATCTCGAGAAGACGGCCTCGGGCACGGTGGCGTTCAGCGAGTTTTCACAGGGGGCCTATGCGGCGCACGCCTGGCGCTGCGGAGCGATTTGCTTCGCCGTCGGCGCAATCATGTCGGGCGGCGTGATGCTGCTCTGGCGCCGGAGTGATCCGCTGACTCCAGGCATCTCGGGCGCTTTGCTCGGGCTCGTCGGCGGGATGGGCAGCGCGCTCGGCATGGGCATCGCGTGCCCGAGCCACGAGGGCTGGCACGTCTGTGTCTCGCACGGAGTCGTCGTCGCGTCGCTGGTCGTGCTCGGAGCGGCCGCCGGACGACGCATGCTCGCGCCGTGAAATTCCCCGCCAAGCTGCTCGACTGGATCATCTGGGCCGCCATCGGCGCGGCCGTCCTCGTCATGATCCGCCGCCGCAATTCGGGGCCGGCGGAAGGAACCGCGGCGCCGGAAATCAATCTGCCGCTCGTCGGCACGAGTGAGCGCTTCGATCTCGCCAAGCAGCGCGGGAAGCCGGTCGTCATGGAGGTGTTCGCGAGCTGGTGCGGCAGCTGCCGCCGCGCCGCGCCCGTGCTCGCCGGCGCGTATCGCGCGCATTCGCCAGCGGACGTGACCTTCCTGGCCGTGAGCGTCGACGATTCACTCGGCGCCGCCGCGCGCGCGAAGGCCCATTGGGGCATCCCGTACGACGTGGCGCTCGACGACGGCAGCGTGTCGCGGGGCTACAAGGTGTCGCTCTTGCCGACCGTCGTCGTGATCGGGCGTGACGGCGTCGTGCGCCACACGACGACCGGCGTGCCCTCTGCGGACGAGCTCGACCGCTGGATCGCCGAACGCTGAAGTCGGTGTCGCTCCGGCGTCGCCGAGGGGCTGCGGCTTCTTCGCCGAGTTCCGTCGAGTCCGACGGCTAGTCGTCGTCGTCGTGCGGCGGCGAGGGAATCGCTGTCGCAGGCGGCGCGGCGAGCAGCTGCATGGTCGGGAGATCCGGCGTATGCGGCTTGAAATTCGGGTCATCCGGGCCGCGCGAGGCGACCTTCCAGATCGAGCCGACGCGCTGGAGCTTATCGAGCGTGATGTCCTTGCCGCCGGGGCGCACGGTGGTCACGCGCACGATTGCTTCGGATTGCGAGCGCTCGAGCAGCGCGGCGGTGCTCTCCACCGACTTCTCGAGCTGCTTCTTCTTCATCGCGCAGTCCGCCGTCTTGGCCGCGCAGTCGGCCTTCGCCTTGGCGACCTCGGCCGCGGCGTCGCCGATGGCGAGCTGTGCGGCGCCGTCGTAGTCGAGCTGCTCGAAGCGCTGCTGCATCTCGAGCGCCGCGTCCTTCGGCTCGCGGGCGAGCTCCTCGATCTTCACCGTGCGCGGACGGCGCGTCTCGCGCGGCGGGTGGTAGTTACAGGCGGCGCGCGCGAAGACCCAGAGCGCGAGCGTCACGACGCCCATCACGCCGAGCATCGACAAGGTGAGCTTGTCGGGCGCATCGATCTCGCGCTCGTCGGTCGGGACCGGAGGCTTCGGCTTCTTCTTTTTGACGGGCCGGCGCTCGCGGCGTTCTTCCTCCTCCTCGGAGGCGTCGGTCACGTCTTCGTCGGTCTCGGTCGCCATGGGCGCCTCTTGAAACCACGCCAAACCGGGCCGCGCAAGGGAATGTGGGGGCCAGCACGAAACTCGGGCCCGCCGCGGGCCGAAGAACGCGCGTGCGCCCCTGGTTCTTGCTCCTCGCCGCCGGCTGCTCGGCCGGTGCGCCGTTGCCGCCGCAAGCTGCCGCCCTGAACGCGGCCGGCGTCGAAGCCCTCTCCCGCGGGGACCTCGAGACGGCTGACGCGCGCCTGAGCGTCGCGCTCGAGTACAGCCCGCGCTTCGTCGAGGCGCTCGTCAATCTCGGGCTCGTCGAGCTCGAGCGCGGAAACTTCGCGCGCGCGCGGCTCCTTTGCGAGCGCGCCCGCCGCTACAACCCCGACGTCGCGCAACCTCACCACGCGCTCGGTGTCCTCGCCGAGCGCCAGCGCCGGCCCGACGAAGCATCGCGACACTATTACGACGCGTTGCGCGTCGACCCGGGCTTTGCCCCCGCGCGCAGTAACCTCGCTCGCTTGCTCTTTCGCGGCGGCTTCGTCGAAGAAGCGCTCGTCCAATACGAGCGGCTCGTCGAAGTGGCACCCGGCGATCCGAGCGCCTCCGCCGGGCTCATCGAGGCGCTCGCGCGACTCGGTCGCTACGACGAGGCCGACGCCCGCCTCACCGTGGCGCTCGAGCGCTTCCCGCAGGCGCCCGCGCTCGTCCTGCTCGACGCGCGGCGCGCCCTGCGCCAAGGCAGGCCGGAAGCGGCGGCCGAAGCGCTTTCGCCCCTCGCCGAGCGTCACGACGAGATCGGCGCCGCGGCGCTCGCATGGCTCGCGACGAGCGAGCTCGTGCGCGGCCTGGCGCGCCCTGCGAGCGAAACAGCGCGCCGTGCGCTCGTGCTCGATCCCGAAAACACGGTCGCTACCTACGCGCTCGCCCTCGCGCTGCGCCGACTCGACGCACCGGACGCAGCCATTTGGCTCGCTCGGGCGCAGAGGACCTCGCCGTCCGATCCGCTGTTACAATCGGCGGACCACCGTGTTCGCTGACGGGACCCTGCACCGCCGACTCGCCCTCGTCGCGCTCGCCGAACGCCGGCTACGCGAGAATTACCTCGGGCGCGCAGCGTCGTTCTACGGCTGGGGCATCGCGGTGAGCTACGCGCTGCTCATCGCCGTCGCACCTGCAAACGCATGGCCTCTCGTCGGGCACGCGCTCGTCACCGGCTGCTGGATCGTGGGCGCGCTCGCCGCGGGAGCCGCGCTGCGCGATGCGTGGGCGCGACGAAACGACGACGCGCTCGGCGCGCTCGCGCGGGAGGCGGGCTTCGGCGGTGCGGCCGTGCAGTGGCTCCGCGCAGCGGGCGCCATTTGGCGGGCGCTGAAGGCGATCGGCCCGCCCGCGGTGCTCCTCGCGGTGTTCGGGCTCGGCGCGTCGCTCGCCGGAGGCCGGCCGTGAGCCGCGTCGAGCTTCTCGCCGTGAGCGACGGCGCGTTGCGCCTCGCCGCCGGAACCTTCGAGCCGGCGTGCACGGTCGTGACGGGCGACGACGCGAGCGCGCTCGCTCGGCTCGCCGCCGTGACGAGCGGCGTCGCGCCCGCACGCGGAGCAGTGTTCCTCGACGGCAGGCCACTCGCCACGTTTCCGCCGGCACGACGCCGCGTCGCCTCCGCGCTCGCACGTGAAACCTTGCCGTCCGCGCCGGATCTCGAGCGCGCCGTCACACGCGTGCTCGCCGCCCGCGGCACTCGAGGCTCGGCCACGGACGTGCTCGAGCAGTTCGGCCTCGGCACGTGGGGACACAAGCAGCCGGAGGCGCTCGACCGCGACGAGCTACGCAGCGTCGCGCTCGCGCTCGCGCTGTCGCACGAAGCGGCCGACGTCCTCGTCCTCTACGAGCCCCTATCGACGAGCATGCTCGAACCGGCGCTCGTGCGCGAACGCGTCACCGCGGCCGTCGGGCGCGACGCCGTCGTCCTGCTCGTCACGTCCAGTCTCGCGGGCGCGCAAAGCTTCGGCGGCCCGCACGCCAGCGTCGTGAACGGCGTTCTGACACCGGCGAGCGCGGCGTGAACACGAGGCTCGGCGCCGAAACGGTACGCGATCGCCTCGTCGCCTCGCCGGCTTGGTTCGTCGTGCTCGTCGCGGCCTGCGCGGTCTGCGCGCGAGGCCTCGCGGCGCGCGCGTCCGACGTGAGCGGCGTCGATCGCGCGTTGCTCGGCCTCACGCTGCCGTTCGTCGTGCCGCTCGTTTGCTACGCGTTGTTCGAGCTCGTACACCGCCGCGCGCGCACCGCGGACGTCCTCGAGCCGCTCGCGCGTCACGGCGCGGATCGTCGCGCGCTCGCGCTCGGTGCGCTGCTCTCGCTCGCCGGTGCGTGCGCGCTCACTGCGGCGCTGCTCGCCGTCGTCGCCGTGCTCACGGCCATGGCGCCGTCCCGCGAGCTCGTGAGCGAGCTCGCTGCTTGCGCGTGGGGCGGCGCGCTCACCGGTGCGGCGTACGCCGGACTGCTCGCGCTCGGCTCGCTGCGAGGCCGCGCGGGTAGATTGTGGCTGCTTGCCGGTGATCTCATTTTCGGCTCCGGAACGGGCCTTTTCGCCATACCCTGGCCGCGCGGGCACGCGCGCGATCTGCTGGGCGGAGCGGCCGTCCTCGATGCCTCGCCCGCATTTTCAGCGCTCGTGCTCGTGGTGCTTACCGTGAGCTACCTGGTCCACAGTGCAAGCCGCGGGCCAAGCTGAGCCGGAGGCGAGCAGTCGTCCTTTCAAACGAACGAGCTCGAGGCTGGACGAGCGACGGCGAAGTGGCAGAGTACCCGTCGAGTGCGCGGCATCGTCTGCGAGTTCAAAAGCTACTCGGCGCTCGAACAAGTGCTGGAGCACGGCAGTGAAGAGCGCGATCTCGACCTGCCGTACTGCGAAGCCGTGCGGGACGGGGAGTGGCTCGTCGTCACGATCGTCGTCGGTGAGGAATCGACGACGGTCGCGGGACGCGTGGACGAGCGCGCGGACGGCTTCCGTCTCGCCTTCGAAGAGCGCGACTGGGAACGCCTGCAGGGCTTTGCCGAAGAAGCGGCGCCGCCGTCGCTGCCGCCCGCGGAGCGCGCGAGCGTGCCGCATCCCGTGCGCGCGGCGCCCGGCACGCGCGTGCTCGTGGTCGACGACGACGACGCCCAGCAGACGATCGTCGGCAGCATGCTCGAGACATCCGGCATTCATGCCCTCTCGGTGGGCAGCGCCGAAGAAGCCTGGCAGGCCCTCGCGACGACAGAGGTGGACCTCCTCGTGCTCGATTGGTCGCTTCCGGGTATGAACGGGCTCGAGCTCTGCCACAAGCTCCGCGGGGATCCGCGCTTCGGCGCGCTGCCCATCCTCTTTCTCACGGCCCACTCCTCGAGCGACGATCTCGTCACGGCGTTCGAGGCGGGCGCCGACGATTTCGTGAGCAAGCCCTTTCGCGCGCCCGAGCTCAAGGCGCGCGTGCTCGGCCTCTTGCGTCGCACGCAGCTGCCCGCCGCCGCCGCCGTCGCGCACTGACGCGCCGGGCGCGATCGCTCCTGACGACACCCGATGGGGTCGCGTCAGCGATTCTCGCGGAACGCTTCCGCGGGACGAAGCCGCGCGGCGTATTGCGCGGGCCACACGGTCGCGATCAAGCACACGAGCACGGCGAACACGCCGACCCACATGAAGTCGCTCGCCCGCATCAGGACCGGCAATTTCGAGATGAAATACACCTTCGGATCGAGGGGCAGGCCGTACACCGTGAGAAGCTTGCAGATGACGAAACCGAGCACGAGCCCCGCGGCCGTCCCCGCAAGCCCGATGATGCCGCCCTGGTACAAAAAGGCGCGCAAGAGGGCGCCGTTGCGCGCCCCCATCGCCTTCAGCACGGCGATTTCGCGCTTCTTGTCGAGCACCACCATGATGAGCGTCGCGATCACGGTGAAGGCCGCGACGACGATGATGAGCGCGAGCACGAGGCTCATCAAGATTTGTTGGATGCGCAGAGCGGTGAAGAGCCCATGGTTCAGCTCCTCCCAATCGAGCGTGTGGTACACGCCGTTCGCGAGCGCCTCTTCGACGCGATCCTTCACGTCGCGCGCGTGATCGATGTCGGCGACCTTCATCTCGACGCCGGTCACGCTGTCACCCGAGTCGTAGAAGGCCTGCGACTCGTAGAGATCGGTGTAGACGAGCTTCGAGTCGTACTGGTCGAACCCGGCGTCGAATATCGCCGTCACACGGAACTGCTTCGCCACGGGGGCGTGCATCGCGCCGCGCGCATACACGAAGCCGATCGTCGGCGACGTCACTTGCAGACAGTCATCGAGCTTCGCGTTCAGGTTCCGCGCTAGCGTCGCGCCGATGATGATGCCGGGGAGCTTTTTTACCGCCTCGGGGCTCCGGCACGGATCCGGATCGATGTCGGGCGGCAGCACGTCGTCGTCTGGCAGAGGCACGGTGAAGCCGCCGGACGGCTCGATCTTGCCCACGGGCGCGCCCGGAGCGAGCCCCGGTTCCACTTCGGGAGCGGCCGGCTTTACCTCCGTTGCGCTCGATGTCTCGGCCGCGGCGGGCGCTCCGGCGTCGTTCTCGAGCGCTTCGTTCTCGACGAGCTTGCGTAGGTCGCCGAGTAAGCCGCTCGTCTTGTCTTTCTTCGAAGCGGGCTTGTCGTCGGGCCCGAGCGGAAAGGTACTCGGCCCGGGCAACGAGTCGTCGAGCATGCTTGAACGGCGCCGCTCGGGCGGCTTCGCGCCCGGGACGCGCAGGCCCTTCATGCTGCCCGCAACGATGTGACGCGGCAGATCGAGCACCTTCGCCGCGCGATCGGGATCGATACCCTTGAGCAAGACGCCCGTCGCCGTACGGTCGCCGTGCGTCACCATCATGGGGTTGATCACGAACGGCGCGACGCCGATCACGCCGGGCACCTTCTGCACGGTGTCCATCACGTCGCGGTATTCGTGAAAGTCGCTCGAGTACTTGAGCACGAGCACGTGCGCGTTCACGCCGAGCACTTTTTCGCGGAACTCGGCGCGAAAGCCACCCGTCACGCTGATGACCGTCGCGAGCGCGGCGACACCGAGCGCGACGCCGAGGATCGCGAACAGCGTGCCCACCGAGACGCTCGCCTGCTTCTTCGAGCGCATGTAGCGCAGGGCCAGCGTGACCGGAAAACCCATGAGGGGGCGGATGTAGCATTCATTTCCGATGCGCCGGATGTACGTCGAGCAGCCACCTCGTTGGACGGGCTCGCGCCTCTCGAGCTCCAGGGGCCTCTCGAGCTCCCCAGGCCCGTTGGCCAGCGTCATGGGCGCGCCGCAGTGCGCAACCGTTGCGGACCTGCGTTCAATCCGCCCTGGCGCGCCACCGGAAGTTGCGCTGAAATCGACGTGTTACTCAGCTGAAGCTGAAGCCGTCTCGAAGGCTCGCGTCTTGCATGCTCACTGTCCCTTTACGCGAGGGTTGCGTGCGAGGCCTGTTTTCAAGGACTGCACGTACTAGTCGACTGAGCACGGTTTCTCGACGAGAGCGCGATGAGCGAGCCTAACAACAAGCCCGGCGGCGAAGCGAGCTCGGGTTCGCTCACCACGGGGACTCGTCTCGCGGGACCGGGCTCGAGCGGCGCCGTTCCAGGAGTCACGCCCGTGCCGGACGGCGGGACGCGTTTGCGAGTCGTCACCGTCGCTCCGGGTACGCAGGCGTTCCCCGAGGTCGAAGCGCCGAGTCGGGACCGCCGCGATCCGTACGTCGGTTCCGTGATCGACGGCCGCTACAAAGTCGAGACGGTGCTCGGCGAGGGCGGCATGGGCGTCGTCTACCGCTGCGTGCACACCATCATCGGGAAGCGACTGGCACTCAAGGTGCTGCGCGCCGATCTCGCGCGCGACAGCGAGGTGACCGAACGCTTTCTGAACGAGGCGAAGGCGGCCTCGGCGATCGGCAATCCGCACATCATCGACATCAGTGATTTCGGTCAGTTCGCCGACGGGGCCGCCTACTTCGTGATGGAGTTCTTGACCGGTCGCGCGCTCAACGGCGTCGGTGAGGACGGCCAGCGCATGTCGATGGACCGCATCCTCAAGGTCGGGCGCCAGCTCGGCGAGGGGCTCGCGGCCGCGCACGCCGCCGGCATCGTTCACCGCGATCTGAAGCCGGACAACATCTTCCTGATCGAGCGCGGTGCGGAGAAGGACTTCGTCAAAATCCTCGATTTCGGCATCGCCAAGGTGTCGACTTCGGAAGGCAAGCTGACGCGCGCGGGCGCGGTGTTCGGTACGCCGCACTACATGTCGCCCGAGCAAGCCGCAGGCACCTCGGTCGACCACCGCGGCGACATCTACTCGGTGGGCGTCATCCTCTACGAGCTCGTGAGCGGGCGCGTGCCGTTCGACGCGGACAACTTCATGGGCGTGCTCACGCAGCACATGTACAAGGCGCCGCCCGCCTTGCGGGACGCGACGTCGACGCCGGAGCTCTTGCCGCCAGGCCTCGAGTCGATCGTGATGAAGTGTCTCGCGAAGCGTCCCGAGCAGCGCTACCAGTCGATGGAGGAGTTCGTCTCCGACGTCGACAAGGTCATCGCCGGGCTCAAGCCGGCGGCGGCGCGCGAACGCAGCGAAGACCTCACGGAGCCGGGCGCGTACTACGAGGACGTCGCCTCCTCGCGCGCGGCACGGCGCGGCAAGGGTTTCGGACTCGTGCTCGGCGCCGCGGCGATCCTGCTCATGGCGGGCGCCGGCCTGCTGCTCGCGCGCAAAGCGCGGCCACCCGTGACGGCCCAGCCGACGAACGCGACCGCGCGGGAAACAGAGAAGAAGGCCGAGCCGCACGTCGAGCCCGGGCCGACCGCCGAGCCCGGCCCTTCGATGAAGCAAGTGATCGTGGCAACGGAGCCCGTGGCCGCGGAGATTTGGAAGGAAGGCCAGAGCCTCGGGCGGAGCCCGCTCGCGGTGCCCGTGCCCGACGGGGAAAAGATCGAGCTCACGCTCAAGGCCGACGGCTTCGTCGAGCAGGCGGTGACGGTCGAGAGCAGCGAAACGAGCAAGACCATCCGCCTCGAACGCATGCCGGTGCGGGGCCGCCCGCAGAAGGGGCCCGCGGCCTCGACCTCGAAGCCGGGCCCGAAGCCGGCGCCGAAGCGTCCCACGCTCGGCGGCGGCGAAATCATCGATCCCTGGAGCAAGTAAAAACCGCCCAAAGGCAGGACCGGTTTCAGGTACTAGGCTTCGAGCATGCGTGACACCGCCCGCTTGCGAGCGAGCATTCCCGCGGACGTTCGCCACCTTTCGGCGCGCCTGGCCGAGGCCGGGCATCGATCCTGGGCGGTGGGAGGCTCGATCCGCGACGAGCTCCTCGGGGAGCTCCGCGGCGCGCCGACGGAACGACGCAACGACTGGGACATCGCGACGAGCGCGCGTCCCGAACAGGTGATGAAGCTCTTTCGCCGGGTGATTCCCACGGGGATGAAGCACGGCACCGTCACGGTCCTGCTCGACGGCGGCCAGTACGAGGTGACGACGCTCCGCGGCGAAACGACGTACACGGACGGACGGCGCCCCGACGAGGTCTTCTTCGTCGACGACATCAAGGACGATCTCGCGCGCCGTGACTTCACCATCAACGCGATCGCGTACGACGTGCTCGCCGACCGCTTGCTCGATCCGTTCGACGGGCTCAAAGACCTCGAGCAAAAGCGGCTCCGCGCCGTGGGCGTCCCGGGCGAGCGTTTCGCGGAAGACGGCTTGCGCGTTCTCAGAGCCGCGCGCTTCGTCGCCACGCTCGAGGTCGAGCTCGACGCGGAAACCGAGCGCGCCATAGAGCCTTCGCTCGCGAGCTATCGCAAGGTGAGCGCCGAACGCATCCGCGACGAATGGCTGAAGACGATGAAGGCGCGCGCGCCGAGCCGCGCCTTCGAGGTGATGCAAAAGCACGGACTTTTGGCCGTCACTGCGCCGGAGCTGCTCGAGTCCGTCGGCTGCACGCAAAACCACTATCACGCGTTCGACGTGTGGGGGCACGCGCTCCGTTGTCTCGACGAGTGCCCGCCGCTGCCCGTCTTGCGCGTGGCCGGGCTGCTCCACGACATCGGCAAGCCGCGCTCGCGCGCGTGGAGCGAGAAGAACCAAGACTATACGTTCTACGACCACGATCGCATCGGCGCGGAGATGGCCGGCCCGCTGCTCTCGCGCCTGCGCTTTTCGACCGACGAGCGCGAGCGCATCGTCGCGCTCGTGCGCCACCACATCATCTGTTACGACGAGCAGTGGTCGGACGCGGCCGTGCGCCGCTGGCTCAAGCGCGTCACGCCGGAGCTCGCGTCGGAGCTCTACGTGCTCTGCCGGGCCGACATCGTCGGCAAGGGTCGGGAGCACGAGCAAGATTTGAAGAACCTCGAGGGACTCAAGGTCCACGCCGCTCGCGTCGTCGCCGAGGGCGCCGCGTTCGGCGTGCGCGATCTCGCCCTCGACGGCAGCGGGCTGATGCGCGAGCTAGGGCTCCCTCCCGGCCGCCACATCGGCGAGCTTTTGCGCGAGCTCCTGGAAGAAGTCGTTGAAAATCCGGCGCTCAACGTGGCGCCCAAGCTACTCGAGCGAGCCAAGCTCCTTTTGTCCAGGAAGGCCGGCTAGGCCGGCGCGGCTCGCCGGACGGGACGGCTCGCTACTCACGTCTTCGAGGTAGCGCTAAACTCCCCCACAGCGTGGAACGGCTCGAACCAGCGCCGCCGACCGCTCGCTCGGCGCCCGCCTTCAAAAACAAACTGCACTTCATCGGTCTCTTGGCGCTCGCTGCGTGCAACGCGAGCTCGCGCCCTGCCGGCAGCACCGTGAAGGCCGACGCCACGGCGGAGCCCGTCGCGCCCATGCCCACGGCAGCAAACGCACCGGCGGCAGCCCCGAACGGCTCTGCGAACGCAAAGGTAGGCAAGTACGGCGCGCCGCTCGGCTCGGCGCCCGCGCGGAGCCTCACGTCCGTGCTCGGCACGCCCGCTCGCTTCGCGGGCCAGCCGGTGCAGGTGCAAGGCCACGTGCGACGCGCGTGCACGGCGATGGGCTGCTGGATGGAGCTCGCCGAGAGCACCGCGCCGGACGCGGCCGGCTGTCGCGTGCTCATGAAGGACCATGCCTTTTTCGTCCCGACGGACTCGGCCGGCTCGGACGCACGGGTCGAAGGCACCCTGACCGTCCGTCACATCGATCCAGCGCAAGTCGTCCACATGGAGAGCGAGGGCGGCACCTTCCCGCACAAGGCCGCCGACGGCAGCGCGGAGGAAGTGCGCTTCGTCGCGACGGGCGTCGAGCTCTGGCGCGGGACGTGACGCCGCGTGCGTCACCGCGCTGCGCGTCGCGCTAGGCGCGCTTCGGCAGGAAGAGGCGCGAGAGGAAGAGGGGGCGCGAGAGCTCGACGGGCTCGAACGGCGCGTTCGACGGCGGGCGGCTAGCTCGACGGAGCCGGCTTCGGCGCACCGAAGAGGCTCGGGGAGCGCTTCTTTTCGGCGCGCTCTTTCCCGCGCTTCTCGGACCAGGTGGGGATGATGATGCGCTGCCGGCGCGGGAGCTCCCGGCCTTCGAGCGCGGCGTCAATCTCTTCCGCGTCGAGCGTTTCGCGTTCGAGCAGGGCCTGCGCGAGGCGATCGAGCTTCTCGCGGTTGTCGGTGATGACCTTGGTGGCAAGCTCGTGCTGGCTGTGCACGATGGCGTGCACCTCGTCGTCGATCTGGCGCGCGGTGTTCTCGGAGTAGTCCTCGCGGCGCGAGGTCATCTCGCGGCCGAGGAAGACGCTCTCCTCGTTTTCGCCGTAGGCGATGGGGCCCATCTTCTTGCTCATGCCGAGCTCGCAGACCATCGCGCGAGCGAGACGCGTCGCGCGCTTGATGTCGTCCTGCGCGCCGGTGGTGACCTCGCCGAAAATGACTTCCTCGGCGACGCGACCGCCGAGCGCCATGGCGATGCGAGCGAGCGTCTGTCCGCGCGTCATCAAGTGGCGATCCTCGGTCGGCAGGAACATGGTGACGCCGAGCGCAGCGCCACGCGGGATGATCGAGACCTTGTGCACCGAGTCGTTCCCGGAGACGAGCTTACCGACGATGGTGTGGCCGGCCTCGTGCCATGCGGCCGTGCGCCGTTCGGCTTCGCTCATCACCATCGAACGGCGCTCGCTGCCCATGAGCACCTTGTCCTTGGCGAGCTCGAAGTCCTCCATGGTGACGGCGTCCTTGTCCTGACGCGCGGCGAGGAGGGCGGCTTCGTTCACGAGGTTCTCGAGGTCCGCGCCGACGAAGCCGGGGGTGCCCGCCGCGAGGATGCCGAGATCGACGTCGCCGACGAGCGGCACCTTCTTCGTGTGGACGGCGAGGATGCCCTCGCGACCGCGAATGTCCGGTCGCGGCACGGTAATGCGGCGATCGAAGCGACCGGGACGCAAGATAGCGGGATCGAGCACGTCGGGGCGGTTGGTCGCGGCGATGATGATGACGCCTTCGTTCGACTCGAAGCCGTCCATCTCGACGAGCAGCTGATTCAACGTTTGTTCACGCTCGTCGTGGCCGCCGCCGAGGCCGGCGCCGCGGTGACGCCCGACCGCGTCGATCTCGTCGATGAAGATGATGCACGGAGCGTGCTTCTTCCCTTGTTCGAAGAGATCACGCACACGGCTCGCGCCGACGCCCACGAACATCTCCACGAAATCCGACCCGGAGATACTGAAGAACGGCACGCCCGCCTCGCCCGCGATGGCGCGCGCGAGCAGCGTTTTGCCGGTGCCGGGCGGGCCCATCATGAGGACGCCCTTCGGAATGCGACCGCCGAGGCGTTGGAACTTCTTCGGGTCCTTCAGGAAGGCGATGATCTCTTCGACCTCGTCCTTCGCTTCGTCGATGCCGGCGACGTCGGCGAACGTGACCTTGTTCTGCGACTCACTGAGCAGGCGAGCGCGGCTCTTGCCGAAGCTCATCGCCTTGCCGCCGCCCGCCTGGAGCTGGCGCATGAAGAGGTAGAACATCACGATCACGAACAGCATCGGCAGCAGGATCGTGAGGAGCGGCGTGAGGAACGAGCCGCCCTCGTCCTTCTGGAACTTGACGCTCACGCCGTGCGCGAGAAGGTCCGAGGCGTTGTCCTCGCTCGGACCGACGGTGCGACCGTGTTCCTCGGCGCCCTTGCCCGCCGGGTTCTTCACCGTGAACGTGTAGTCGCGGTCGCGAATCTCCACCTGCTCGATGTGACGCTGGTCATGCGGCGCCTTAACGAGCGCGATGAACTCGCTGTAAGGCATCTCCGAGCGCTGCGGCCCGTCCTGATCGTTCAGAAACTGCCAGATCGCCAGGAATGCGACGATCAGGACCACCCAAAGAAGCAGTGTCTTGTGCGGTTGCCTCACGCGTGCCTCGAGAAAACAGCATGGCACCGCTCATGCCCTTCGTCGACCCCCGAAATGGCCGAAACCGGCCGAAACTACGCCAGGATAGTGCGCGTACGCACGGCGCTTTTCAGCGGGTCGCGGGCCGCTCCTTCACGCTTCTTCATATTCCGTCCGCCGGCGGCCCGCTGCCGCCGGTCCGTGGGGCGGCTTTGCGGGCGGGGCGTGGGCGTTTGTTCACGTGTGGAAGCTCGGCATGAGCCGTCACGTGGGGCTCGAGCGTCGCCGGATCGAGTCCGAGGACGGCGCCGCCGGGCAGCCAGATCTCGGCGCTCCGTTGCGCGAAGGCGACGGCGCGGGCGAGCCCTCGGCGCTGAGCACGGCCGAGGTCGGCAAGCCCGCCTGAGCCGGCGCGCTCCTCGCCCGAGAGGGCGTCGGCCAGCGAGTTCAAGTGCTCGACGATGCCCGGGGAAAGGTCAGCGAGCAGCGGCAAGAGCTCCTCGCGCACGCGGACGCGTTGGTAGCGCCGATCGCGATTCGACGGGTCCTCGCTGCTCTCGACGCCGTGGCGCGCCAGATGGAGCCTGATGTCGTTCTTTCGCGCGCGGATGAACGGGCGCAGGCGGTTTTCGAGCCGAGGCGGCATGACGGCGAGCCCGCGCGGGCCCGAGCCGCGGAGCAAGCGCAGAAGCACCGTCTCGGCGCGGTCGTCGGCATGGTGTGCGGTCGCGATGAACGCGGAGCCGGTGCGCGCCGCCGCCGCCTCTAGCGCGGCGTAGCGGGCGTGGCGCGCGCGCGCCTGTAAGTTGCCGCCCGGGGCGACGACCACGGCCGTGCGCTCGAATCCGACCCCGAGCGCCTGCGCATGCCGCTCGGCGAGCTCGAGCTCGGCGCGCGCTTCGGGGCGGAGGCCGTGATCGACGCCGTGCGCCGCGAGCTCGAACCCGAGCTTCGGCGCGAGGCGCGCGAGCACGTCGAGGAGGGCCATCGAGTCCGGACCGCCGGAGACTGCGACGAGCAAGCGCGCGCCGGGCGGCAGCCGACACTCCTCGCGCAGCGCGCGCGAAGCCAGGGTGACGAGAGACGGCGGGTGCGAGCGGGCCAAGCGCGCCCTCAGACGAGCTCGAACTCTTTGCAGAACTCGAGCGTCGCGAGCTTTTCGAGATCGAGCGAGCGGTGCGGCGCCGCGGGATAACCGTGAGCACAGGCACGCTCCTCCTCGACGAAGTGCGCGCAGTGCTCGCAGGTGAAGCGGAGTCCGAACGCCGCGGCTTCGCGGCGCAGCCGTGCGTCGATCGTGGTCTTCACGTGGCGCTCACTGGAACGGCTGGGCGGGCTGACCGCGCTGGAAGAAGAAGTGGAACCAACCCGTAACGTGACTCTTCAAGCCGGGGTCCTCGCCTCCCGGCCCCACGAGCTGGCGCGGATCGGCGAAGTTCACGTCGAACGTGGCGTCGGTCAAGCGCTTGCCCGAGTCGTCCTCGTTGGGGTCGCCGCTGAAGAGGGATTTGAAGTTGATGGTGCCGTCCGTCGAATACACGGTGCCGTTTTCGATGTGGCAGCTCGCGTGCAGGTAGAGGCTCATGCTGATGGCCGGCGGATTCGGGTCGTACGTGATCGGAACGCCAGGCGGGGAAACCCCCGGCGGAAGTCCCACCGGGATGTCTTGTCCGAGGAGCGCGCGCTGCGTGGGCAGATCGTTAATCACGATCACGAGGCCGTCCGAGAGCTCCTCGATGTTGTCGCCCCGCTGAATGCGCACGATGAGCGAGTCCCCACGAAACGAGTCCGCTCCGAAGAAATCGGGGCCGAGGTCGTAATCACCGTCCCAGCAATCCTCGACGTAGAGCTTGTCGCTCTTCACCCAACCCTCCCCTTGCCCGACGGTGCAGCCGAGACTCGCGAGGGCGACGAGGAGCGGCAGCGCGCGCCTCACGCCAGTTGCTCCTCATGCGCGGCCGGAGTCGCGCCCGGGTGCAACGTGCCGGCCGCGCTCGTGCGGCGGATGACGCCGCCGCCGAGCACCCGCTCGCCGCGTACGAAGACGGCGAATTGCCCCGGCACGACGGCGACGACCGGCTCGCGAAACTCCACGTTCAGGCGCCCGCCGGGACGCGCTTCGACGCGGGCGGCGTGGCCGGAGCCGCGGTAACGCACCATCACGTCGCAGTCGAAAGGGAGCTCGAGGTCGGGCGCGAGCGCCGTCTCCTCGAGCAGTGCGGCGCCGGCGGCGAGCTCCGCGCGATCACCGAGACGCACGGCCGCACTCTCGGCGTCGATGCCCACGACGTACGCGCGTTTGCCGAGCGCCACGCCGAGACTCTTGCGCTGTCCGAGCGTGAAGCCGTGTACGCCGGCATGCGCGCCGACGCTGACGCCGCGTTCGTCCAAAATCGGACCGGGACGCACGCGCTCCGGCGCGCGTTCGGCGACGAAAGCGTCATAGCGACCGTTCGGAACGAAGCAGAGCTCCTGGCTTTCACCCTTGTCCGCGCCGGGTAGCGCGAGCGCGTGCGCCTGCGCCCGCACGGTCGCCTTGTCGAGCTCGCCGAGCGGGAACGCGAGCCGAGCGAGCGCGGTCTGCTCGAGCATGTGCAAGAAGTAGCTCTGGTCCTTGCCGCGATCCGTGGCGCGATGAAGCTCGTAGCGCTCGCCGCGCCGCTCGATGCGCGCGTAATGACCGGTCGCGACGCGGTCGGCGCCGAGCTTCACCGCGAGCCGGAGTAGCTCGGGAATTTTGACGCCGCGGTTGCAGCGCACGCACGGGCTCGGCGTGGTGCCGCCGACGTACGCGTCGACGAACGGCTCGACCACCGTTTCGCGGAAGAGCTCACGCCGATCGAACGCGTAGTGCGGGATGCCGAGCCGATCGGCGACGCGGCGCGCGTCGTGGATGTCCTCCGGCGCGCAGCAGCGGCCGCGCACGCTTCCGTCGTCCGGATAGTCCCAGAGGTGCAGCGTGACGCCCACGACCTCGTCTCCCGCGGCGACGAGCCGCGCCGCGGCGACCGACGAATCGACGCCGCCGCTCATGGCGACGAGGGTGCGCATGGCGCCTTTTTAGCATTTCGGGGCGCGGCGGTAGCCGGGCGGGCGCGCGGAGCCTGCGGCGGGCGCGAATGTCGCGGGTAAAAACGCCTACTTCTTGCGGACGAACGAGAACGCGAAGGCGTCGGCGTCCGGGTTCGGGCCGCTGCCCCAGCGCGCCGTGAGGACGAAGTAGTCGTTGCCTTGGACGAAGATCTCGCCGCGCTCCTGCGTCTTGTCGGGACACACCGTGCGGAAATGGATCAGCGTGCTCTCGGGCTTTTCGACGAGTGCGAAGAGCTTCATCTTCGGAGCGCACTTGCCGAGCAGCTTCGTCCCGATGCGCACGAACGCCTTCTGGTCGAATTTCTTCTCCGGCGGCGGCCGACCGAGCGTGATCTCGTAGCTTGCGTCGCCGGACTTCGCCGTCCAGAGCTCGAGGCCGCCCTCCGACTTCTTCTCGACGCCGGGCGGTAGCGCGACGCTGAAGCCGGCGTCGGCAGCCTCGAAGCGCGCCCAACCGTCGGGGATCTCTTTCGGGGGCGCGACTTCCGCGGGGGCGACGCCGGTCGCGATGCACTTCTCCGCGGCGCGGAACGGCTTCGCGCAGCCCTCGGAGATCACGTTCGAGCACACGGAGAACTCGGGGTTGTGCTCGGTGCAAGCGAGCGCGGCGCGCACCGCCGGGTCGCACGCGTCCGGCGCGCCGCCGTAGCGGCTGCAGTAATTCTGCTTGCACGCCGCGACCTTCTCGGTCGAACACTTCGCGCGCTGGGCGTCGCACATCTTTTCGCAGAGGGACGTGATCGGCGCGACGGGCGGAGCGGCCGCCGGGGCGGCGCTCGCGGTTTCACCGGTCGCCGGCGCCGGAGCCGCGTCCGAGCTCGCGGTTGCGGCGGGCGCCGCGGGCGCAACGGGCGCCGGCGCAGCCGGGCTCGGCTCGGCGGCTGGCTTTTCTCGTCCACCACAGGCGGCGACGACACCGGCTCCGAGCAATACGAGCGTGCTTTTCCCGAGCGACATGCTTCGACGCGTATCGGTGCTCGCGCGTTCCGTCAAGTCGAGCTGCACGCCGAAGCGCGCTTCACGGCGAAGGATTGCGGAGCTTCGCGCTCAAGCGCTTGATGGCGCGCGTGTGCAGGCGGCTCGCCCAGCTCTTGCTCAGGCCGAGCTCGGCCGCGACGTGATCGAAGCGCTCGCCTTCGAGATAATGCCGGCGAACGAGCGCTTCCTCTTCGGGCGGGAGCTCTGCGATCGCGGCCTTGACGACGGCGAGCAGCTCCGCGCGTCCGAGCGCGGTTTCGGGATCGTCCGCCGTGGCCACCGGGACGCGCTCGCCCTCTTCGGTGAAGCCGGTCTGTGCGAGCAAGCCGACGGCCATCGCCGTCGCCATCGCCGCGAGGTGCTCGCCGAGGGCGCGTTCGGCGTCCGCGGGCGTCGCGCCGGGAGCGGCCGGCGCGAGCGCGTCCTCGTAGGCGCCCTCGCTCGTGCGCGCCGCGGCGAGTAAGCCGTTGAGTCTCTCGTGCGCACGGCGCGGCAAGCGCGCGCTCCGGCGCACCCCGTCGATGATCGCGCCGCGCACGCGAAAACTCGCGTAGCCGCGAAACGGAACCCCCCGCGCGGGGTCGAAGCGGCGCGCGGCGTCGAGCAGGCCTTCACGTCCGTAGCTCAAGAGCTCGGCGAGCTCGGCGCTGCCTCCCACTTCGCGCGCGACACGACGAGCGATGGCCTCGACGAGATCGAGCGCCGATTCGAAGCGGGCGAGCTCCTCCGACGCTTGCGGCACGACGACTCGGCACTCTATCGAGTCCGCGCGGTGCCGCAAACGCTCCTCGCAACCACGCGGCCGAAGGGCGCGCCCCCAGCCGATTTCGCACCAGCATTTCGCGACGAAGCGCCCGCCGAGCGCGCGTGGCATAGTCCGGAACCCATGGCGCGTTGGGGTCGCTTCGCCGCCGCTTACGCCGGGATGGCCTTGTTCGCGGCGCTGCTCGCGCTCGCGCTGCGCGGCTCCCTCCCGCTGCGGACGGCGGCTTGGCTCCCGCTCGAGTCGCCGCGTGACGTCCTTTACAGTCTGGCGCTCGGAGCATGCTTCGGCTTGCTCGTGGCCGTCGGCACGCGCGTGTGCGTGCGGCGGTTCGCGTGGGCGAAAAACCTACATCGCGAGCTCAGGCCGCTCACGCGCGGACTCACGGGCGTGGGCATCTTCTGGCTCGCCGTCACGAGCTCGCTCGGCGAGGAGCTGCTCTTTCGCGGCTTGCTCCAGCCGTGGCTCGGCCTGTGGTTTCAGGCGTTATTATTCGGGGTCTTGCACCAGCTCGCGGGCACGAGCCGCTGGGTGTGGGCAGGCTGGGCCACGCTGGTTGGATTCGTGCTCGGTTCGATCTTTGCGCTGACAGGGTCACTGGCCGGCCCGCTCGCGGCGCACGCGCTCATCAACGGGCTCAACTTGAGCTACTTGCGCTCGCACGACACCGAACCGCCGCACGGCCTCGGCGGATTGCTCGGTTCACGAGGATAAGTGTTACGCTTGGGCGCTACCGCCGTGTCGCGGTCGCCCCTGCCATGGCGGAGCTCGAACCTTCATTACCCGAGGACAAACCGCGGGTCCTCGTCGTCGACGACGAGAAGTTCATCCGCGACATCATCGCCGATTTCCTCGGGATGGAGGGCTACATCGTGCGCACGGCCGAGGACGGCTCGAGCGCGGTGAGCGAGCTCGAGCGAGCTCGCTACGACATGGTGATCAGCGATCTCAAGATGCCGCGCATGGGTGGGCTCGACCTCTTGAAGGAAGTGTCGAAGGCGCACCCCGATACGCTGACCGTGATCATGACGGGCTTCGGCACGGTCGAGACCGCGATCGACGCGATGAAGCGCGGCGCCTACGACTACATTCTGAAGCCGTTCAAGGTGGAGGAGGTCGTGCACATCGTGCAGCGAGGCCTCGAGAAGCGGCGGCTCACGGCCGAGAACCTGCGACTCCGCGAGGCGCTCTCGCTCTACAAGGTGAGCGAAGCCATCGCCGCGAGCCTCTCGCTCGACGAAGTGATCGCGACGCTGACGGACGGGGCGCTCCACGAAGTGCGCGCCGACACGGTCGCCACCTGGCTCGACGACGGCGAAGGCGGCTTCTTTCAACGCAGCATCGTCGCCTCGGCAGAGCTCCCGCAGGGCGAGGAGCTCGGCATGCTGGATCGCACGGCCGTCGTCGAACGGTTGAAGAGCGGCGCGCCCGTCGTGGAGCACGGCGCGCGGGCGCGGGAGCTCTTCGCCGAACATCCGGCGCGCCAGGTGTCGAGCGTCGCCGTGGTGCCGCTCAAGATGCGCGATCGCCTGATGGGCTTTATCGCCGTGATTTCGCTGAACGCGAGCCGGCGCTTCGACGAAGGGCAGCGCAAGCTCTTGAGCATCATCGCGTCGCGCGCCGCGGCCGCCATCGAGAACGCGCGCTTGTACGAGGACCTGCAGGCGACGTTCCAGCAGACGATCCAGAGCCTCGCGCGCACCATCGACAAGATGGACCATTACACGGCGGGCCACTCCGAGCGCGTCGCGCGCTACGCCGTCGCGCTCGCGCGCTGGCTCGGCCTGGCCGAGCCCGAGATCGAGATCGTCCGGCACTCGGCCTTGATGCACGACATCGGCAAGATCGGCTGCGTCATGAACCTGAACAAGCCGGGCAAGCTCACCGCCGACGAGTACGACGTCTTCAAGCGGCACCCCGTGTACGGGCGTGACATCCTCGATCCCGTGCGTTTTCTCGCGCCGGTCGTGCCGGGCGTGTACCTGCACCACGAGCGCTGGGACGGCCGCGGCTACCCGCTCGGACTCGCCAAAGGGGACATCCCGCTCATCGCTCGCATCATTTCGATCGCGGACACCTACGACGCGATGACGAGCGATCGTTCGTACCGGCGCGCGCTGCCCCACGACGTGACCGTGAGCGAGATCGAGCGCTGCTCCGGCTCGCAATTCGATCCCGATCTGGCGGGCACCTTCGTCGAGCGCATCGAGGAACAGCGACAGCAGGCGCGGGACGCCGGCGAGCCCATCCCGGAGTAAGCTCCCGGCCACCGTGACATCGGACCGTACACTCCGCGGCATCTGGCTCGGCCGGCGCCCGTATGCCGAGGCCGTCGCGATCCAAGAGCGGCTCTTTGCCGAGCGCAAGGAAGGCCGCGGCGAAGACACCGTATTTTTGCTCGAGCACGAACCCGTCGTCACCCTCGGGCGCGGCGCGAAGCCCGAACACCTGCTCGCGCCGCGGGAGTTGCTCGCTGCCCGTGGCATCGAGCTTCACCCGAGCAATCGCGGCGGCGACGTGACGCTACACGCCCCGGGCCAGCTCGTGGCGTACCCCATCGTCGATTTGAATCCCGACCGGCGCGACGTGCGCCGCTACGTGCGGAGTCTCACCGAGGCGATGCGGCGGCTCTCCGCCGAGCTCGGAGTCGCGACGGGTGAGCACGCCGAGCACGTCGGGCTCTGGGCGGACGCCCGAAATCCCGAGCATTTCACGCTGGGCGCCGCGGCGGCGGAGCCCGTCAAAATCGGAGCCATCGGCGTGCGCATCTCGCGCTGGGTCACGATGCACGGCTTCGCGCTGAACCTCGTGAACGATCTGTCGCTCTACGATTTCATCGTACCGTGCGGCATCCGCGAGCTCGGCGTCGCGAGCGTCGCGTCGCTCGGCGGCCGCGCCGTCACGCCGCTCGAGCTCGCGCCGCGCGCCCTCGCCGTCATCGCCGAAGTGCTCGAAGCGCGCGACGCTGGCCTCGTGCACGAACCGCCGCGCGTGCGCTCGGCGAGCTGATCGCGGGGCCTCACGCACCACGCGTACGGGTTTCTCCGCGCGACGGCGACTTGCGGCTGCGAAAAAAGACCTAGGGCGCGCCGGCCGCGCCGAGATTGCCGCCGCTGCCGGCCGTCGGCACACCGGGCTGGCCGCCCGTCGCAGACATGCCGCCTTGGCCCGTCTGCGGGGGGACCATGCCGCCCGGGCAAACGCCGGACGGCTCGCAGCCCCACGTGAGCTTGCCGGCGACGTAGAGCGTGATGTTCGGGTTCGGCTGCGGCTTCGTGTCCTTGGCGTTGAACGACCAGTCGTCGCTCTGATCGAACATGCCCGTCGTCGCGTCGACGGTGCCCTGCACTTCGGTCGTCTGGAGATCCGTGGTCTTCGCCGGCACGGTGCCACCCTTCGAGAAGGTGAACGAGAGGTAGCTCGGCGGCCCTGCCACGAAGGTGGGCGTTTTCGCGCTCAGGCCCGCAACCGAGTAGTAACTGTGCGTCGCGGGCGACGCCGGTTCGGCGGTCATCCAATAACGGACCTCGACGGTGCTGAGGTCGAGCGCCGTCGCGGTTTGGTTCATGAGGTAGACGCTCATGTTCACGTTGCTGCTCATCGGCATCGTGCTCACGGCTTTGTAAAAAACGATGACGCTGCCGTCGCCGGTGAGGCTCGACGCCATGCCGCCGCCGCCCGCCTCGGTGCCGCCGGTCGAGGTCGAGCCACCCGCGCCGGGGCCGCTTCCGCCGGTGGTGTTCGAGCCGCCCGTCGCAACGGAGCCGCCGGTTGCCGTCGAACCACCGGTCGCGGTCGAGCCGCCCGTTGCGACGGAGCCGCCCGTTGCCGTCGAGCCGCCTGCGGCGACGGAGCCGCCCGTCGCAGTCGAACCACCGGTCGCGGTCGAGCCGCCCGTTGCGACGGAGCCGCCCGTTGCCGTCGAGCCGCCTGTGGCGACGGAGCCGCCCGTCGCGGTCGAGCCGCCTGTCGGTGCGATGCTGCCGCCGCTGCCGCCGCCGGCGCCCGTCGAAGTGCCGCCGGTCGACGTCGGGACGTAAGCGTCGCTACCGCTGTCGGGCGCGGGCTTGGCGCACGCCCACGCCGCCAAGGAGAGACCGATGAACCAACGTAAACGGACGAAAGCGCGCAAGACGTAAGCCTCGTAATCCTAGAGCGCGGGTACGCCGCCTGCGCCAGCTTCACCGCCGCCGGTCGTGTCGGCCTGCGCGCACACTTCCGTCGGCTCGCAACCCCAGATGAGGGTCGTGCCGTCATAGACGGTGATCTTCGGGTTCGGCTGCATGCCGTTGGCCGCAGCGCTGAAGGACCAGTCGTTCGACTGATCGAAGTTCTCGTTGTTGACGGCCGATTGAACGCGACCGTTGACGTTGCCCTCGTTCGGCGCGTTCTGATCGGTCGAGGGCGGCAACGTGCCGGCCGTGCCGAAGCTGAACTCGAGATAGCTGTCTGCGTGATTGGTGACGAACTTCGGCGCCCCCTTGCAACTCAAGTTGGTGGCCGCGTAATCGAGCGCCGGCATCGGCGCGGGCTCCGCGCTCATCCAGTATCGGACGGTGACCGTCCCCATCGGGTAGGCGGCGTCCGTCTGGTTCTTGAGGAGCAAGGAGAACTGTATGTTGGTCGCGGATTTCGCGGTTTGACCGGCCTGATAGAGCACCACGATCTTCGCGAACTTGGTCATGTCCGGCGGCTTGAAGTTCGGGTCGAACGCATACCCGCTTCCGCCCGTACCAGTGCCGCCGGCCCCCGTGACCGGCGTGCCGCCGCTACCGGTGCCGCCGCCTCCCGTCGCGCCGCTGCCAATGCCGCCTGTGCCGACACCGCCGCCCGTGCCGACGCCGCCACCCGTGCCGACGCCGCCACCCATGCCCGGACTCCCGCCTGTGGCGCTCGCGCCGCCCGCTGCGCCGTTGCCGCCGGTACCCGGCACGTCGCCTCCGCCTGTCGCTCCGCCCGACGTCGTTCCGCCGAGCTCGCCACCGCCCGAAGCGACACTGCCTCCGGTCGACGAGCCCCCCGTCGTGGGTGACGTGCTTCCACCGGTGGGAGTGGGAGCGGTACCGCCGCCGCCGCCGCTCATCGCCGTCGAGCCGCCTTTGCCGGGCGGCGGCGTGAATGAGTCATCACCCGTCCCCTGGTCGTTCGACTTGGCGCACGCCCAAGCACAGAGCAGCGTAGCGGCAACGGTGTAGCGAGCATTGAGTCGGCGCATCAGCGTCGCCCCTTGAAGTCCATCATGCGTTGCACCACCGCCTCGCTCTCTTGCCCGAGCGCTTCTTCTTCGACGACGCGCTCGGCGCAATCGGAGCAGACCTTCTTGGTCTTGCCGTTGACGCTCGCGCTCACGAGCTCGTCGACATCCTCACCACACGACTTGCAAACGGGCATCGGCCCGATTTTCTAGCACGACCGATCATCCGGCCGCCCGCGCCGCCGAGCGGAACTCACATTCGTCGCGAGCCCTGCACGCCTCTACTTCACGACTTCGCTGCAACTAGAACGGCCGCGACCCCAGCGTGCAGCTCACTCGTTAAATACCGGCTTGTCCGCCGGCGCTCGTGTCACCGCCCTGCCCCGCCGTGAGCTCGCCCCCGGTTCCACCCTGCTCCGGCTGTCCGCCTTGCTCCGGCTGTCCACCTTGGCCCGCCTGCCCGGGCTCGCCGCCCTGTCCTTGTCCGCCGGCTCCGCCTTCGCCCCCAGAGCCTGCGCACGTGCCGTTCGGCTCGCAACCCCAGACGAGCTTGCTCCCGAGGTACGCGGTGATTTTGGGGTTCGGTTGGGCGGGACTGTTCGACGTCAACGCAGGCTCGAAGGACCAGTCGTTGGTTTGATCGAAATTGGCGGCGGCGCTCTCGATCTGAATTTGGAACTCGGTCTTGTAGAGCGGTTCACCGGACGGGATGACGCCTCCCGAGAACGACGCGACGACATAGTCATCGCTACCGGGCGTGAACGCCAACGCGATCAAATTCTTCAGATCATCGCCCTGATAGAAGCTCGTAAGCTTCGGGGGCGACGCTTCGGCCGTGAACCAGTAGCGCACCGTGACGTTCCTCATGTCGAGCGAGGTCGGTGCCCTGTTCTCGAGGAACAACTGCATTTCGACGTCCTTCGAGGAGTCCGCTGCCTTCGTCACGACGTAGTGAATGACGACGTCCGCGTCGTCGAGGATGCCGGGCGGGATACCGTCACCGTTGCCGCCCTCGCTCGAGGTGCCGCTCGTCCCGATGCCGCCGGTGGACGTCGAGCCGCCCGTCGACGTCGAGCCGCCCGTCGACGTCGAGCCGCCCGTCGACGTCGAGCCGCCCGTCGACGTCGAGCCGCCCGTCGACGTCGAGCCGCCCGTCGCGGTACCGCCTCCGAACGCGTTTCCCCCGCCCCTTCCGGATGGACCGCCCGCCGACGAACCGCCAGTTCCGAGGCTGCCGCCGGTTCCGAGGCTCCCGCCGGTTCCGAGGCCACCGCCGGTTCCGAGGCTCCCGCCGGTTCCGAGGCTCCCGCCGGTTCCGAGGCCACCGCCGGTTCCGGTACCGGTTCCAGCCGACGCACGTGGATCGTAAGCTCCGCCCGCGAGATCCGAGTCGGTCGCCTTGGCGCATGCCCAAACCACCAGGGAGACCGGTACGAGCAGGCGCGGATGAGTGAGCCCGCGCATCAGCAGCGAGCCTCCGTTACAGCCCCACCACCAAAATTCGAACGAAACATACCAGGTATTCGTACCCCTTTAAGAAGGAGGCCGCTCGGAACTCGCCAGCCGACCGCGGACCAAACGCAGGTACATCTGCGCGCCCTTGTTGTCGGCGTCGCGCTCGAGGACGGTTTCGAACTCCTTCTCGGCGGCCTCGAGCTCACCCGCCGAAAGCATCATCACCCCGAGCAGTAGCCGAGCCTGTGCATAACTCGGGTTGGCCTCGCGCGCGGCTTCGAGCTCTTCGCGCGCACGCTCGGTTTGTCCGCCGTCTCGGTAGAGGACCGCGAGACGCGTCCGCAAGTCGGCGAACTGCGGACACAAACGCACGGCTCGCTCGAGCTCTCCGATCGCCTCCGGCGTCATGCCGGCGTCTTGATATGCCTGACTGAGCTCCGCGTGCATGTTCGCGATCTTCCCCTTCGCGAACGGGTCACCTTTGCCTCCGGCGGCGCCGCGACTGCGGATGCGTCCGTAGATCTCACGCGCGGCGTCGTACTTGCCGAGGTCATTGTAGGTGACCATCAGGTTGAGCTGCGCTTCGGTGTAGTTGGGGTTGAGGCGCACCGCGTTCTCGAAGTTGCGCTCCGCTTGCGCGAAGTCACCGCGGCTGTGCGCCATCACACCGAGCATGTCGAAGACATCGGCGAACCGATCCGTCTTCTCGACCACTTGCTTGAGCAAGTACTCGGCCTTGTCGAACTCTCGCTTCTGGTAATGCTCGCGGCCGAGCAAGAGCAGCTGCTTCAGATGGTCGTCCATGAGTCGCTCCGCTCGCGCCCGGGAGGGCCCGCGACGCTCCCGCGAGGCGCTCGCATCTCCTTCATCTTCGCCGCTCGCCCCGGGGGCCACAAGTCGAAAATCACGACGGAATGTCCGAATCATCGGGCCCAACGTCCGACCTGGTTCGGACGCCGGCGGTTGCCGCGACCCCCGGTCGCTGCTACCCGATGGTCCGCCGTGGCCTCGCGTCCACCAGACCCGAGCAGTCGCCACGTCGGACGCATCGTCGATCCCATGGTGCGCGACGATGGCGAGCTCGAGCCGGAGTTGTCGATTGAATCGGCAGCGTCCGGGAGCGCTCCGCTGCCCGAAGGGGAAACGGAGGAGGACGGCGTGAAGCCGCGTGGCAGTTTGGTACGCGAACGGCTGCTCGAGCGCGCCGCAAGGGTCGAGCTGAAGTCGGAGACGCGCGAGCGCGGCCCGGACGACGACCTCGACGACATCGGCAAGCACGCGGAGCGCGCGGGGCTCGGCGACGACGCGACCGGTCCCGCGCGAGCGCCCGGCTCGCCGCTCACGCCGACGCGCGCCTCGTTGTCACCGACGATCGTCGCGCTGTTCGGCACGCTGATGGGCATGGCGGTGATCGCGTCCATCACCGCTATCGCCATGCACGTCGCGCCGCACCGCGAGCCCGCGCTCGACCAAGCCGCAACTCCCGCCGAGAGGAGCTCGGCGCTCGCGAGCCCGCCCGCTCGGCAAAACGCGGTCAGAAAACGCGAGCGGCAGCGCGTGCCGGGACCGTGGCGCGTGAGTGAAGGCGCGCACTCGCCGGGCCTTCGTTACATCGAGGGCAAGGTCGGGACGGACGCGTTCCTGAAAGCCGTGCAGGCCGCGGGCGTGCCCGTCAAGGAGACGTACCGTATCGTCACCGCGTTCCAGGGGCTGAAGAGCTTCGACCATTGCGCGAAGACCGATCGCTTCGCCGCCTTGGTCGACGCGAAGACCGAACGCCTGAAAGCGTTCGAGTACCAGGTGAGCGGCGAAGAGGTGTACCAGGCGCGCGAGGGCGCGAACGGGCTCCTCGAAGCGAGCAAGCTCGATCTCAAGATCGAGCACACGCAGATCGCCGGCTCGCTCGTGTACGACGGAAAGAGCCTCGACGACTCGGCGGAGCAAGCCGGCTTCGAGCGCGGGCTCGCGCGCGTCTTGAACAAGGCGCTCGACGGTCACTCCTCGATCGAGGATCTCGAGCGGGGCGACGTTATCCGCCTGATCGCCCAGGAAGTGTCGGTTCTCGGGGAATTCGACCACTACGCGGGCGTGGAGGCGCTCGAGGTGCGGCGAGCGAAGGGCGAGGCCCTGCGCGTCTACTACTTCGACGCACCGGGCGCGCGCGGCTACTACGACTCGAAGGGCCACGCCCCGAACCCCGGCGGGTGGCGCAAGCCGATCCCCGGCGCCCCGGTCACCTCGCACTTCAACTTGAAGCGCATGCATCCGATCCTGCACAAGGTGATGCCTCACCTCGGGACCGACTTCGGCGCGCCGACGGGCACGCCCATCGGTGCCTCGGCCCCAGGGGTCGTGACGTTCGCGGGGTTCCGCGGCGCGACCGGTAACTTCGTGAAGCTCTCGCACGCCGGCGGCGTCGAGACGGGCTACGCGCACTGTTCACGCCTCGCCGACGGGCTCAAGGTCGGCGACCAGGTGAAGCGCATGCAGATCATCGGGTACGTCGGCTCGACCGGACGCTCGACGGGCCCGCATTTGCATTTCAGCGCGAGCAAGAACGGCGAGTTTTTCGACGCCGAAAAGCTCGACCTCGACGGGATGCGGACGCTCGCCGGCGCCGACCGGCTCGCGTTCGACAGCGTGATGGCGAGGTACAACCCGCTGCTCGACGCCATCGCGCTGCCCGAGCCGCTGCCGCCCGAAGCACCCGAACGGGCCGCGGCGGCGCCGCCACCGCTCGAAGGCGCCGGCCCCGTGGGGGCGCCCGCAGCCAAGCACGCCACCGAGCCGGAAGCCGAAGAGGACGACTCCGCTACTCCGCCGCCCCCGCTCGCCGCGCCGCCGCCGGTCAACGCTCCGAAGCGCTCGGGCTCGAGCATCTACTTGAGCGACAAGGAGCTGCGCGAGCTCCAGGGCGCGACCGACGACGGCGAAGTCAGCGAGTAGCGGCGGCGTCAGCGCGCGACGCTGAGCACGAAGACGCTCCCGCGCGGCGCGTTCGCTTCGACCCAGGCGCGCCCGCCGTGCGCCTCCGCGATGTGCTTCACGAGCGCGAGCCCGATGCCGCTGCCGCGTACCTGCTTGGCCTGGGTCCCCTTGCCGCGCACGAAGCGCTCGAAGATACGCTTGCGATCCTCGGGCACGATGCCCGGTCCTCGATCGAGCACGCGCACCTCGACCGACGTCGCGTTCGCTCGCACGACGACGTCGACGCGGTCGCCGTCGGGCGCGTACTTCATCGCGTTGTCGACCAGGTTGATGACGGCGATCTCGATCGCGCGTTCGTCGAGGCGCACGGGGGGGAGCTCGGCTCCGAGCTCGAGGGCGATCTCGACGTGCTCGCGCTCGGCGCGCAAGCGGCAGACGTCCACGGCGCGCGCCACGACCTCAGCCAGGTTCCCCTGCTCGAAATGGTACGCCTGACGTCCGCGTTCGACCTTGGCGAAGTCGAGGACGTTCTCGATCAACGCGGCGAGGCGTTCGCTCTCGCCCACGATGATTTGCAGATATTGGCGCCGCTTGTCGTCGCTTTCGACGCGGCCGCTCTGCAGGAGCTCGCTGAACATGCGCACGAGCGAGAGCGGCGTCTTCAGCTCGTGCGACACGTTGGCGACGAAGTCGCTCTTCAGGTTCGCGAGGCGCCGCTCCTGCGCGGCCGCCACCACGATCACGATAAGGCCGGAAATCACGACCAAGCTCGAGAGCGCGACCAGCACCATTTCGAGAACGCGGCGCCGCTGCACGGCCTGCGCGAGCTCTTCGCTCGACGCCATCGAGACGTTGACGCTCCACTTGTAGAGCGTGGTCTCGAACTGGCGCCCGAGCACCGGCCCCGTGCGCGCGAGCGGCTTTCCGAAGACGATGCGACCGTCGGCGTCGCTCACGTTCATTCGGCTCTGCTGGATGTCGGTGTAGAGCGCGGGGAAAAGATCGTGAACGATGCGCGGCACGTCGTGCCACACGACCGTCAGGTAACGGCGGCCGTGCACTTCGCTCTGCCAGTGGCTCACGAGGTACGACTGACCGCGGTACGCGGTGTGCAGGTGACGGAGCTGATCGTACGGCGGCAGATCGATCTTCATCTCGTTCAACATGAACTCGACGCACAGGCGCCTGAACCGCTCGTTCTCGGGGCCGGGCGCGCGCGAGGCGACGGCAACCACGTCGCGCCCGGGCGCGCTCAAATCGATCAAGAAGACGGCGCGCACCGTGGGCGTCTGGATCGCCGCCGATTCGAGCCAGCGGGCGCCGAAGGAAGTGCGGTCGTTCACGTCGACCGTCGAGCGCACCGCGTTGTCCTGATCGATGATGTTTTTGTCGAGCCTGTCGGCCTTCTCGTTCGCGAGTAAGAGCGTCGCCTCCACGACCGACTGCTCGCGCAGCTTCTCGAGCTGGAAGCTCGAGCGAAACATCACGCCCGCGAGCACCAGCACCGCGACGACGATGGCCGGCAGCAGCAGAAACGTGAGCAACCGCTCGCGCCGCGTCTGATCCGCCATGGCTCGAGACTATCCGACTTGGCGCGAACGCGTGCTCTTGCGTCCGACCGGCGCGCTCAGGCTCGCAGCACGATGTCTTCGTCGAGCACGAGCGGGCGGCTGGCGACGAACTCGGCGAACTGCTCGCAGACGTACTCGAGGGCGTGCCTCTCGCCTTCGTGGAAAGGAGCGCCGCCGGAGGGATTGGCGAGCTCGATGAAGCCGAGGTAGCGCCCGCCCTGGCGGGCCGCGGCGCTCAGCACTTGCTTGGCCTGCACGCCGAGTCGATCGAACGCGGCCGAGTGCAGCGGCGCCGCGCCGTTCGCGACGACGCTCCGCTGCCGCATCACCTCGGCGACGACGGGATCGGAGTCGGGCGTGCGGACGAGCAGCGCTTTCCGCATAGTAGGGCCGTGGGCCCGCACGACGACGAACTCGCGCCGCGCGAGGTCGAAGACATGGACGAGCATGCCTTCACACGGGATGAGCTCGAAGAGCACGTTGAGCACGTAGTCGGCGCCGGACGGGATATCCCCCATGAACATGAGGTCACCCATGCGGTCGAAGAGCTCGCCGATGAGGTCTTCGCCCGCCGCGCGCCGGCGCGGGGGCGCCAAGTTGGGATTGGAGCGGCGGCCGGGCGGATCCGAGCGACGGTTCGGGGGATCCGAGCGCCGACCCGACGGCTCCGCGCGGGGTGATGCAGGGTCCGAGGGCACGGGCTCGTTCGATGCGACCGCGGGACTCGCTGCGACGGACGGCTCCTCGGCGGGTGCGAGCGCGGCCACGGCAGCCGCGCTTGCGGGCGCGTCGGCGGGAGGCGGCTTGCTCGGCCCCACCGAGACCACGCGTGACGGTTGTACCGATACCGGACGCCCTTCCATGCTCGCGGCGGCGGGCGGCGGCATCGAAGGAGCTTCGGGCGGGGTCGAGGCGGCAGGAACGACGCGAGCGGCAGCCGGCGGAACCGACGCGGAACCTTCCCCTGCCGGAAGCGACGAGGCGAGCGGCGGGATGCTCGTCGTCGTGGACCAGCTCGGCGTGCGAGCGGTCGACATCGACGACGGCGGGGGCCCCTCATCGGCCTCGCCGAACCCGGGGTACGCGAGCGAGGGCTCGCCGCGCCAGTCCTTCCACACGAGCACGCCGAGCGGCGGCCGCACCGGGCGCTTCACGAAGACGTGGTCGAACACCGCGATCTGCACGAAGCGGCGTGCATCCGCCGGCATGGCGGCGCTGATTTCCTCGAGGCGCGCGCGGAGCAGGGCTTCCACGTCGCCCTTCTGAGCGCCCGCCTTGACGGCCAACGCGAGCTCCCGATACGCGATGGGGCTCGCTTCCGTCGGCTTCTCTTCGCGTTGGCGAATCACCTGCACGGAGAGCGGCGGCGACGACGAGCCGCTCGGCTGCGTGTACGGGCTACTCGGCTGCGTGTACGGGCTACTCGGCGGCGGGGACGACGGGGGACGCGCGAGCGGGGCGGTCGGAGTGCCCGCAAACGCGGACGGCGCCGGGTCGGACGCCGAGTCACCCGCGCGCGCTACGGTCGGGGCGCTCGTCCTTTCGGGGTAGAACGGCGCCGTGCTCGCCGTCACGATCGGCGCAACGGCGGGGCCAGGCGCGGGCGGAGACGCGAGCGTCGGGAAGGGGTTGGGCGGCGGCACCGACGCGACGGGCGGCGGACGCGTGCTCAGCACGGCGCGCGCGCCGTCGGTAAGGGGCATCCCGGGCGGGGCCTCGCTCACGAGGTAGCGGACCTTGAGCTCCGGATCGATCGCGCGGTAGCCGTTGTCGGTGAGCTCGATGGTGAGGCGCGGCAAGGCTCCGCTGTCGCCGCGCATCCTGCGGGCTTCTTGCAGCGCCGACTGCCAGCGCCGGGCGTCGATGCAGTACCGCTCCGAAGCTACGGTGTCGCCGACGCGGGAAACCTCAACGAGCCAATGCATCTCTGGGAAAACGGGCTTCTTGCGCCGGGGGGACGGTAAGTAGAGCGCCACTCCCGGGTTTGGGCAAGGTCGGCCGGAGAAGAAACGCCGCTCGGCAGTGTGACGAAGCCTCGTGATAAACCGATGGCGTCTTAGGATGCGCGCAATCTCACGGAAACTCGAGCGTCTCCGGCCATACGTCTCGCGGCTTACTGCGCTTGCTCCGCTCGAGCCGGCTCTTTACGTGCTCGTGTGCGCGCTCGCAACGCTGCACGTCGCCGGCCGATTTTACGGCTCGGCCCGCCTGCAAACCCTTTACTCCGATTACTGGACCCAACCTGCGCTCTGGCAGCCGCACGCGACGCGCGCGCTCGGCCCCTGGTCTGCGCCGCTCGACGACGTTTTCATTCACTTCGACTTCGCGCGCTCCGCGGCCCAGGGTCACCCCTTCGAGTGGTGCGCGGGTAACGGCTATTCTAGCGGCAGCACGAGCCTGCTCTATCCGTTCGTGCTGGCGGTGGGCTACGCGCTCGGCGCTCGCGGGCTCGAGCTCATGCATTGGGCGGCCGTGATTGCCTGCGTCTCGGTATTCGCGACCTTGTTGGCGCTCCGGCGCGCCTTCGTGCGGCTGCCGATGTGGACGTCGTACCTCTTGCCGCTCGCTCTGCTCGGAGTCGGAGCGCTCAGCTGGGCCCTCTTCAGCGGCATGGAGATCGCTCTCTTCATGGCGCTCTTCGGCGGCGCGTTCCTGAGCTGGGACGCGATCTTCGGCGCGACGGGAGCTCCTACGCGCACGGCGCTCGGCCATGCCGTCGCGCTCGGATTCTGGGGCGCCGCGCTCGCCGCGACGCGCCCCGAAGCGGCCGTCACCGTGGCGATCCTCGCCCTGAGCGCCGCCTGGGCGCTCAGGCGCCGCGGCGCGCGGTGCGCCATCGCGGCGCTCGTGTTCGCCGCCATGCCGGGCGCGCTCGTCGTCATCGGTGGCACGGTCGCGAACGTTCTTTTCACGGGTGAAGCCGCCGCGGCCGGCGCGATCGCCAAGCTCGAGCTCTATCACCCGTTCCTATCCGGCTCGGAGAAGTTCGACCTCTGGTGCTTTTACCTTGGTTACCAGGTGCTGAGGCTCACCCAAGAGCACCTCGAGAGCATTCCGGCCATCGGCTGGCTCGTCTGGGTGGCGGCGCTCGGCGCGCTCTATTTCAAGGAGACGCGTCGCGTCGCGATGCTCCTCTGGTGCTGTCTCGTCGCTTGGGGGATGACCGTCGCGCTGAACGGGCAGGTGCGCTGGCAAAACGAGCGCTACTCGATGCCTCTCCTCGCGTGGTTGCTGACTGCCGCCGCCCTCGGCGCGGGCGCGGCCATCGTGCACGGCTTCCGCCGGCCGGTGCATCAGGGACGCGTGCTCATGGCGACGCTCACGCCGGCTGCCCTCGTCGCGTTCGTGTGGCAAGCGGAGCCGAACTTCCGCTTTCAAGCTTGGTACTTCGGGCGCGGCGCGCGCAACATTTACGACCAGCACGTCGCGCTCGGCCGCATCCTGCGCGACGACTTTGGCAGCCGAGCGCGCGTGCTCGTGGGGGACGCGGGCGCGATCCCGTACGTGAGCGGCGGACCGACGCTCGATCTGATCGGGCTCGGCGGCTACAAGGGCATGCCGTTCGCGCGGGCCACACGAGCACACGTCGGCTCCGCGGTCGAGCTCATCGAGCACATTTCTCCCGCCGAAAGGCCGCAGCTGCTCGCGATTTACCCGTCGTGGTGGGACGAGCTGCCGCTCTGGTTCGGCAAGCGCCTGTTCGAAGTGTCGGACCGCGGCAACGTCATGTGCGGCGCGCCGAGCGTGGTCGTCTACCAAGCGAATTGGGATTCGCTCGCCGGCAGCGCGCGTCCCGCGCGTCTCGCGCCGAACATGCGCGTCACCGCCGAGTTCGACTGGGCCGACGTGACGAGTGAAGCCGCCGCGCGCTACGAACGGCTCCCGCAGAGCGGCGGCCGCGTCGCGATCAAGGTGCTGCCGAATCCGGCCGCTCCGGCGCGCGACCTCTTCGACGCGGGCCGCAACAGTCCCGAAGGAACCCGCGAGCGTTTCACGCTCGACGGCATCGTGCCCGGCCGGCCGCTCACGCTCGTCTTTCGCGCGGCTCCCGTCGCGACACTCGACGTCCCCGTCGCCATCGACGGTACCCCTGTGGGGCGCCTCCACCTCCCCCGCACCGACGGCTGGGTCGAAGTGGAGCTCGCGGCGCCGCCCGTGCAAAAGTCGCGCGTCCGCGTCGAGCTCGGGGAGTCCGGCGAACGCGTGCTCTACCACGTGTGGGCGATTCAGAAGGAGTGACACAGGATGCCGCTGCTCGAGTTCGGACCGAGCGCGGAACCCGTGGGGCAGAGCGCGCTCGTGCTCGGCGGGCTGTGCTTGGCGCTCTGGCTCTTCAGGCGGCGCTGGTTCGCCGGCACGCTTTCCCGAGTTCCGAGGACGGTGTGGGTCGGTGCGTGTGCGCTCGGCGCACTGCTCCTGTCCGCGGGGTACGTCTATTATTTTTTGCGGGGTGGTCCGCGCATCATCGACGCAACGAGCTACTACCTCGAGGCGCGCGGACTCTCCTCGGGGTACCTGGCTTTTCCGGTCCCGGAGCCGACCGCGGCCTTTCGCGGCCGCTTCACTCTGCTCGGCCCGAGTGGTCTTTCGGTCATCTTCCCGCCGGGTTACCCGTTGCTGCTCGCGCTCGGTTTCCTACTGGGAGCGCCGCTCGCGATAGGACCGCTGCTCGGTGCGCTGCTCGTGGCAGTCACGTACGTCGCCGCGCGTGAGCTCGAGCTTGGAGAGCGCGTCGCGCGCACCGCCGCGCTCGTGTCCGCGTTGTGCGCTGCGCTTCGGTATCACACCGCCGACACGATGTCGCACGGCCTCGCGGCTCTCTTGCTGCTCGGGAGCGTCACCGCGGCGCTGCGCCCGACGCGTGCTCGCGGCGCGCTCAGCGGGTTGCTCATCGGTTGGCTCATCGCAACCCGGCCGATGACGGGCCTCGTAGCGACGGCCGTCACGCTCGGGCTCGTGTTCCGCGGCACGACCGGCTCCGAGCGCGTCCGCCGTGTCGCGCTCGGAGCCGCAGCCACTCTGCCCGGCCTCTTGCTGCTCGCCGCCCATCAGCACGCCGCCACCGGCTCCTTCTTCGGCTCGACGCAGCTCGCGTACTACGCGCTCGCCGACGGGCCGCCCGGCTGCTTTCGTTGGGGGTTCGGGGCCGGCATCGGTTGTCACTTCGAGCACGGCGACTTCGTCCGCAAGCACCTCGCCGCCGGTTACGGACTGTTCCCGGCCCTCTACGTCACGGGCGAACGCCTGCTCTGGCACGCCTTCGACGTCGCGAACACGGCGCTCCTGGCGCCCTTGATCCCCTGGATCCTTTGGCGCAAGCGTGCGACTGCGGGCGTCCGAGTTGCCGGCTTGACCGCCGTTCTGGTCGTTCTCGCCTACGCGCCGTTCTACTTTCCGGGCAGCTATCCCGGCGGCGGCGCGCGTCTTCTCGCGGACGCCCTCCCCTTCGACCACCTGCTCATCGCGTCCGCGCTCGTGGAGCTCGAGCTCAGCGCCCTCGCGCCCGCGCTCCTGCTGCTGGGGTTCGCCCTGAACGGCGTTCACGCTCACCTCGCGCTGCGGGACCGCGAAGGCGGACACCCCATGTTCGAGCAGCGCGCCCTTTCCGCGCAGGGTGTGTCCCACGGGCTCGTCTTCACGAACACCGATCACGGCTTCGCTCTGGGCCACGATCCTGCCGCCCGCGACCCAAAGACGAGCATCGTCGTCGCCCGCGCGCACGGGGACGCGCATGACCTTGCGCTCTGGCAAGAGCTCGGCCGGCCGCCCGCCTTCAGCTCGTCGTATTCACCGCTGACCGGCGAGAGCAGCGTCTCCCCCATAGCGCTGTTAAAGGAGTCCCCGGAGCACGCGTGGCGCTGGGAGGCAGAGGCGGAGTGGCCTGCGCTCAGAGTCTCGGGCGGTTGGGTGCAGCCGGACTTCGGGCCGTGCCTTTCCCGTGGTCAGGGTCTTCGCCTGGTCCCGGTTCCGGACATCGCGGCCGAACTCGAGCTCGGGGCCCCGGAAGCTGGGTTGAATCGCGTTGCGCTCGGCTGGGTAGCCGAGCTGGGCGCGCGGCTGACGGTCAGTTTGGGCCACCAACAGGTCGACATCGTGCACGGGCCTGCCGGCTGCGAGGTCACTCGACTGGGAGAATTTGCGCTGCCGAAGTTCGGGCCCGTGGGCCTGAAGACGGAGCGGGAGATCCTCGTCGACTACTTCGACCTCGAGCCCGTCATCTAGAAATAGCGTTGACAGTTCACACGTTAGGTCTGACCATACCTACTCCCGGTGGGTCTTGAGGGCTCCGTTTCGGGAAGCAGAGCTGGATGACGAAGAGCGAACTCATCGAAGCCATCGCTGCCCGCGGCGAGCTCACGAAGGCGCGCGCTGAGCTCGTCGTCAACTGCGTGTTCGAGGCGATGACGGAGGCGCTTCAGAAGGGGGAAGGCATTGAAATCCGAGGGTATGGGAGCTTCACCGTGCGCCCCTACAAGCCGTACGCCGGCCGTAACCCGCGCACTGGCCAACCCGTGCCGGTACCGGCCAAGCGCCTACCGTTCTTCAAGGTAGGCAAAGAGCTCAAAGAACTCGTGAACGGCAGCCGTCACATCCCGATCACGGGCGGCAGCGACAGCGACGACTGACGCGCGCGGCCGAGTGGCGAAGTTCAGCCGAGCGCACGCGCTTTCAGCGCTACTGCTCGCAGCATGCGCTGCGTCACGAGCGCCGAGCGCAACGACACCGAAGCCGCGCGCCGAGGACGCAGCGCCGCTCGACCCGCGCGCCTACGCGCCCGCGGCCGGCCTGCGCTGGCTCGTGGACGCGTATCCCGCCCTGATTTTTCGCGACTCCGCGCTGAAAGTCGCGTTCGCGGGCGTGCTCTCCCCGGAGCGCATGGACGCGTTCGTGAAGGTGACCGGAATCGACCTACGAGCGCTCGAGGAGGTCGTCGTGGCCGGCTATGATCTCGGAACGCTTTACGTTACTTCGCTGCCGTCGCCGGACGGTGGCCGCGTGCGAGCCCGCTTCGAAGAGCGTCTCACCGGTGCGGTGGTCAAACATCCGCGACCGTCTCTCTACCGCATCGCCGGCACGCACGGGGGCCAGCCACGCGCGCTCGTGGCGGTCGACGATCGCGTCTTCGCGTTCGCGGTCGGTGACCTCACGCTGGCGCGCGTCGCCGAAGCGTATGCCGAGCGACGCCTGAAGTCGCCGACGGCGCTGCACGGTGCCGCGCTCGCGGAGCTACCGTCGGCACCGAGCGACGCCCTCGCGCTGCTCTACGTACCAGGTCCGTTCGTCGACTCGTGGGCGTCGGCGGCGCATGGACTTTTGAGCACGGCGCTCGCGCTGACTGTCACGGTCCGACCCGGCGGAGGGACGACCTTGCCGGTGGTACTCACAGCCGTGGGTGATTGGGACCAAGGCGAGGCTCACACTCAGCTCGAGGCTGCATGGAGCGACCTCTCCGCCAGCTCGACCGGCCGACTATTCGGCTTTGACCAAGCGAAGAATGTGAATATTGTCGCGCACCTACACCAGCTTACATGGTCAGCCGACCTGGCCCTCCCGCAGCTGGCGGCCGGCCTGCGAGCGGCAACGGCGACCAATGTATCCGAAATGTTTGATGTTCAGGGCAGCGCACCGACTGGCGAGCCGACCGATCCGCGACCGAACGACGGGCCGCGTCCCTAGCTCCGGCCGAAAGTCGAGCGATTTCCGGCGACTGTGACGCCGTCGCAATGCGCAGCGCAATTGACCTTTGATGATGGAGAATGGTACGAATCCCGCCGTGCTGCAGCGCGCAGGTCGGAACGGAGGCTAAGTCGGCCCAGGCATACGACCAGCGGCAGCAAACATCGATCCGAGACGGATTGGCCGTCGCGGAGCAGCGGAATAACGCCCCGCGCCAGCGAACGGCTGGGGCTCGAGGAGGCGGAATGCAATCGTCGTCGTTGAATGCTTCGGTGACCCAGCACAGTTTCAAGGTTGGCGACATGGCGGTCCATCCCGCTCATGGCGTAGGGGAAGTGGAGAGGATGGAAGAGCGGGATTTCGGCGGCAGAATAACCGCCTGCTACGTCATCAAGATCCGCGATACGGGTCTCAAGGTGATGATCCCGACCGAGGCGGTGGAGCGCGTCGGCCTCCGGCCCGTGATGAAGAAGAAGGAAGCCCAGAAGATCCTGGACATCCTGAAGGCTCCAGAAGTCGCGGTGGACGTGCAGCCCTGGAACCGGCGATTCCGGGCCTACACCGAGATGCTGAAAAGCGGCCTGCCGTCGGAGATCGCGAAGGTTCTCCGCGACATGTACCGGCTGAAGTTCGATAAGGACCTTTCGTTCGGCGAGCGACGCCTCCTCGATCAGGCGCGCAGCCTGCTCGTGCAAGAGCTGGCGCTCGCCCGCAAGGTGGCTCCCTCCGCGATGGAGGGAGAAATTCAGCAGATTTTCTCCGCCTAGCGCGGTCGGTCTAGCGAGCGAGCTCGTCTCGAGCTGGGAAGGGCGGCCGCGCCGTGGCAAGGTCCGCGGCGCGACGCCATGAAGATCTATACGCGCACCGGGGATTCCGGCACCACCGGACTGTTCGGAGGTGCGCGGGTGGACAAGGATGCCGAGCGGGTCGAAGCATACGGCTCCGTCGACGAGCTGAACGCCTGCCTCGGGGTGGCTTCTGCGCTCGCAGGCCCGGGTGAGCTTGCCCGGTCGCTCGAAGGGATCCAATCGGACCTCTTCACGCTCGGAGCCGAGCTCGGCTGCGTGCCCGGCCGGGAGGACAAGCTCGGGATGCGGCTCGTCGGTGCCGAGGATGCGACGCGCCTCGAGGGGCTGATCGACGCTGCCGAATCGCAGCTCGAGCCGCTCAAAAACTTCATTTTGCCCGGCGGCTCTCCGCTCGCAGCGAGCCTGCACGTCGCCCGTACCGTGTGCCGGCGTGCCGAACGCCGCATCATCACCGCGCGGCGGAGCGCCCCGGTCCGTGACGAGATCGTCCACTACCTGAACCGCCTGAGCGACTTGCTCTTCGTCCTGGCTCGCGAGGCGAATCACCACGCGGGCGTGCGCGATACGCCCTGGGCAGTACGCCAGTGAGCGCAAGACCTACGGCGACCGACATGCCAATCTCCTACGCCAGGCGACATTGATGGCCCCCCGCGCAGGCGACCTCATCGGCGGCAAATACCGCGTCGTCCGGCTGATCGGCGACGGCGGCATGGGCAGCGTGTTCGAGGCCCGACACGAAGGGCTCGGCACGTCGGTCGCCCTCAAATTCTTGCATGAGGATCTCGCGGAGCGACCGGGCCTGACCGATCGGTTCCTGCGGGAGGCTCGCGTCGCTGCGACGATCCAGAGCCCCCACGTCGCGCATGTGACCGACGTGGACGTGGGCCAGGGCGGGCTCCCGTACCTCGTGATGGAGCTTTTGGCCGGCGAGTCGCTGCAGCACCTGCTCGATCGGGAGCACAAGCTCGCGCCCGCCGTCGCCATCGACTTCGCGCTCCAGATCGCGGCCGGTCTCGAGGCGGCACACGCCGTTGGCGTCGTGCATCGAGACCTCAAGCCGGACAACGTGTTCGTGACGCCGGGCTCCGGCGGTGCGCTCCTCAAGCTGCTCGACTTCGGAATCGCCAAGCTCCTGGCCGGCCAGGAGCAACGCGGCCTCACGCGTGCCGGCGTCGTGATGGGCACCGCCGAATACATGCCGCCCGAGCAGCTCTACGCGGCAAACGAGGTCGACGGCCGCGCGGACGTCTACGCCCTCGGAGTAATGCTGTTCGAGATGTTGAGCGGGCGGCGCCCCGCGGACGGCGACGACGCTCAGGTGATCGTGACCAAAGTGCTTGCCGGCGACGTGCTCTCGCTCGGCGCGCTCGAGCCGTCGTTGCCGCCGGCGCTCGTCGAGCTCGTTCGGCACGCGACCGCCGGCAATCGCGACGAACGCACCGCGAGCGCCCACGAGCTCCGGACGGCGCTCGGCGCGCTGGCCACGGGCCTGAGCCCGGCCGCTTCGCTCGCGGCGCAGGCCGCTCCGGTCGCTCCCCGGGCCGAAGCCGCGGTGAAAACGGTGCCGCCCGAGGTTCCGAACGCGTTTCCGAAGGGCGGCACGGCGCAAGCGCCGCCGATGGGTCCTTTCGGCGCGGCGCCGGTCCTGCCGCCGGCGCCACCCGTCGCTTACGGCCATGGGCGGCGCTCGAAGAGTCACGGCTGGCTCTTCGCGCTGCTAGCCGTCGTGGTGCTCGGGGGCGCAGGCGGCGGCGGTTACTATTGGTACTGGTACAACGAAGAGCCGAGCTCGGATCTGCCGCCGCCCCTTCCAACGGACACACCGCCACCGAACGAGGCCTTCACGGCCGAGGGTCAAGCGACGGTGTTCACACCGACGGCGACGCCGGCACCGACGGTAGCTCCCACCGCTGCGCATGAAACGCACGGCACGACGCCGGGCCCCGAGCCGACGCCGACGGCGACGACCGCGACCGCCTCCGATGCGGGTGCCAGCGTGTTTCCAATTCCGCTGCAGCTCCCGAGCACGTTCCCGAGCACGTTCCCGAGCACCTTTCCCCCCTTGCCGCTTCCGTCGAACTTCCCCAAGACCTTGCCGAGCGTGCTACCGAGTGGCTTTCCGACGACCTTTCCGGGCTTTCCCGGCTTCCCGCCCGCTCCGGCGCCGGCCCCCAACAAGCCGGCGCCTCCGACCGGCGGGAAGTGAAGGCATACGCTTGCGACGAGAGTCGCCGTTCACTTCATCGACACTCCTCGGAAAATAACCAGCCCGTAGACTCCACCGAAGCTCATGCTGGAGTCCGAAGTTTCGAGACACGCCTTGAAAACGACCGCCACCGTTCCCCATCCCGACTTTCCGCGAAGCCTACCCGAGAGCTATCGCAAGAATTTCGACGCCCCGGCAATGGCCGCTCACTTTGCGATCGCGGAGGGTCGCGGCGAGGACATCGTGGCAATCGGCGCGTTTCCGTCGAGCCGAACGGGTACGGCGCTCTGCGTCGTGGCGGAGGACAGGCCGGGCCTGCTCGCGACGATCAGCGCGGCACTCGTGCTCGTGCGTCTCGACGTGATCGAGGCCGAGGCGTACACGCGCCGCCAGCCGGGCAAAACCGACGAAGCGCTCGATATCTTTTGGGTACGCCACGATCCTCCCGAGCTTCGCGCCGCACCTCTCGGCCCCGAGCACGTCGAGCACCTGAAGAGCACGCTCGCGGGCCTGCTTGCGGGCAAGCTCGACCGCACGCGCGTCGACTCGACGCGCCGGATCGCGACGCCGTCCGCAGTCGAAACCGTGGTGCGCTTCATCGAAGGCAGCGACGGCTCGTTCGCGACGCTCGAGGTCGAGACGGGTGACCGCTCGGGCCTTTTGCTCGCTCTTTCGCAGGCGCTCTTCAGCCAACGGGTCCAAATCATGGGGTCGCAGGTGAGGACGACGGGCACGCGAGTGTTCGACCGCTTCAGCGTCGTCGAGTTCGACGGCTCGCCGATCAACGCCGCGCGCCGTTTGGAGATCCAGGTCGCGGTGCTCTCCGCCGTCGATCCCATCGTCGGGCGTGAGGCAGCCGTACCCTCGCGCTGAGGGCGTCAGAGCAAGCGCAAAAAATCGAGCAAGGCGGCGCGTTGCGCGTCGTCGAACGCGTGCAGTGGTTCGTCCGATGTCACCGGCGCAGCGTGGAAGAAGCCTGAGTCGGAGAAACGCGCGCGCTCGAGGACTTCGGCGAGGGTGCGAGCGCTACCGTTCGTGAAGTAGGGTCGCTTCAGGTAAAGGCGGCGAAGCGTGGGCACGCGCGTTCCCTCCGTATCGACGTACGGCAAGATGCCCGACCGTTCGTAGTCGCCGTGCGCCCACACGATCGGCGTCGCGGGCGAGAAAATCAGAGCTTCCCAGCGCTCGAACGGCACCTCGCTCGCCGGGTCGCTCGCAACGAGACGCGCGGCATGGCAGCGGGCGCAGCGAGCGCGGAAGAGCGCGGCGCCGTCGCGCTCGCGCTCCGTGAAGGCGCCGGGCGGCGCGTGCAGCGCGACGAACGGATTTTCTTCGTGGGAAAAGCGCGCGAGAAACGCGAGCAGCGAGCCGCGGAGCTCGAGCGGCTCGATGCGCGCCCGCTCGATCCCGAGCCGAGCCAACCAGGGAAAGCGCGCCGTCTCGAGCGCAAACCAGGGGTCGATCGGATTGCCGCGGTTCGCGACCGTGAACTCGTTGTGGGCCACCGAGCTGAGATCGCGATCGTGGGCGCGCGAGAAATACGGAGCGGCGTTGAAGAGGCCGAGGAGCGGGCGCGTGCTCACGCGGATCTCGTGGCGGCCGGTAGCGTGGACGCGGCCGTCCGTCGCGCCTTCGAAGTGGCACGTCTCGCAGCTGAAGCGGCTCAGGCGTCCGTCGCTCCGCGTGTCGGGCGCCATCAACGTGGTGAAGAAGAGCGCCTCACCGAGCCGCTGATTCGGCGTCGGGTCTTCGAGGGCCGGCGGGCGAACGGGGTGGACGACCGCGCCGCCGCGCGCGAGCTCCACCCAGGCGTCGAGCAGCGGATCGGCGCAAACGAGGCGGTCGGCGCGCGCGACGAGCGCGCTGCAGCCGGGCACCGCGGCGCGCGTGATTTCGGCGCTCGTGACGCCGACGCTGGCGAGCGGCGTCGTCGCGTAGCCGACGGCGTGAAGGAGCGGTGCGCCGTCGTGCTCGTCGAAGGCGACGGCTTTCGGATCGACGACGCCGAGCTCGCTCGCGTTCACCGCCTGCCGCCGTACGAGGGTGCCGTCCGCTTCGAGCACGTAGAGGTACACGAACGAGTCGATGTAGCCGAAGACCCCATCGCGGCGCTCGAGCGGGTGATCTTCGACGCCGCCCGCACCGATGAAGAGCTCGCCGTTCTGCTCGCGTAGCGCGAGCGACCAGAGCGGGCCGTCGTGGACGATGCGCGCGACCTCGCGGCCGGGCTCGCCCGAAGCGTCGCGCTCGAGCACCGAGACGGCGTGATCGAAGAGGCAAGCGACGCCGAGGTAGTGCGCCGAAAGTGCGGCGCGCACGGGGCCGCGGCAGCTCGACGTACGGAGCGGCTCGCCGACGCGGGCTGGAACGGAGAGCGCCCGCGGTAATTGCCACGAGAGCAAGCGGTCGCCCACGAAATCGAGCACCACGAGGGCTCGGCCGTCCGCGGCGAGCGCCCGTACCAAGGTGCCTGCCGGCAGCGGCAATGCTCCGTCAGGCTCGAGCTTCTCGCCGTTCACGCGGAAGCGATCGACGCCCTTCGCGAGCGGCCCCGAGACGAAGACGTGCCCGCCGGGCACCGCCGCGAGCGCGCTCGGCGACGGCGACGTGCGCGCGGCGCTCGTTTCGGTGAGCCCTTCGCTCAAGAGCACGACGCGCGAATCGCCACGTAAGATTCCGACGAAGCGCCGCCCGTCGAGATCGGCGAGCGCGTACGGATTGGCTCCGAACGAGCGGCTCGACGGGAGCTCGCTCGCAAAATCGGTGCGCGCGCGGAGCTCTTTCTCGTCGACGCGCAGCCGCTCGAGCGCGGCTCGGATCTGAAGCTCCTGTTTGCTCGGTGGCGGCGGCGGCTCGCGCTTCTGGCACCTGCCGAAGACGAACGCGACGCCGAGGGCGAGCGCGAAAAGCCGCATCGCTCAAAAATAATCGCTCATCGCCGGCGGCGGACCGGCGAAGAGCAGCGCCAGGCGCGCGAGCGCGCCGGGTTCCCCTTCGAGCTTGCCCGAACGCGCGAGGGCCGCGGGGCCGAGAAAACCAGTGTAGAGCGCGGCGAGCGCGCGTTCGTCGAGCGCGACCGAGCCCGTGCCACCGAGCGTCACGCGAGCGCGACCGCCCGAGACTTCGAGCCGGTAGCGTCCCGCGTTCTCCGGCAGCGTGCGATCGGCGAGCTCGAAGTCGACGGCGGTGTCGATCGGCGGGTAGCCGCGCGCTTCGAGCGCGCCCACGACGTCGAGGACGCGCAGCATCCAGGTCTCGGCGCGCGTGACGGTGAAGACGCGCTCGGGCGCCATGAAGACGAGGGGGTCGACCGCGCCGCCGCGCACGAGCAAGGACTTGATGGTGCTGCGGTGTTCGGCGAAAAACCCGGTGAAGCGCTGCGCGGCCGCCTGCGTGGCAGTCACGAGGTCGTGCACCACGAGCTCGCGCGCGTCCTCGGAGCCTCGCTGCGAGAGGTACGCGTACCCCTCGAGCCCGCCCGCTCCGCGTACGACGAAACCTCGGTACTTCTCCTTGCGTGACTCGCGAGCGCGCCGCCAAACGTAGGGGCCGCGATCGAGGTAACCGGGGCGCTCGCTCGCGACCCTCGCGTAGAGTGCCTCGACGGCGCCGGCGTCCCCGGGCTCGAGCGGGGACACGTCGAGATCGGGACGTTCAGTGGGCAGATCCGCAAGGTTGGCGGTGATGCGGTAGCGGCTACCCGCGAGCTCGTAACCGGCCGCGCGGTAAAGCGTGAGGGTCGCGGGATAAAGCGTGCTGAGGAGCGTCCCCCGGCGGCGAGCACCCCGAAGGGTGTCGAGCATCAGCGAGAGGGCGACGCGCTCGCCGCGTGCTTCGGGCGCCACGCCGACGCCCGCAACGCCCACGGTCGGCACCGAACGGCCGCCGAACCATTGGCCCATCGGGATTTCGAGCAGGCCGCCGATCACGCGGCCGCCACGCCGGGCGATGCGAACGTTGCCTGCGCCGCCGAGCTCGAGCCAGACGCGCGCGTCCGCGGGGTCGAACCCGAACGACCAGCCGAGGATGTCCCCGAGCCTCTCGAGCTCGTCGTCCCCGCGCGGCGGGCCGAATTCGATCGTCATCGGTAGACCTTCTTCCACCGCCCGGCGCACCCGAGCAAGTACCGACCGCCCGGCGAATGTAGGTAGGGGTGGCCGAACGTCGGACCCCCTCTGCCTTGGCCCAAGGGGGCCGCGTCGGCTATCGTATTTCGGTAAGGCCCTTGGCTAGTTCGGGCGCGTCCCTCCGGAGCGGCGACATGCTGGGCTCCTATCAGCTACTCGCTCCCATCGGGATCGGTGGGATGGGACGGGTCTGGGTCGCGCGCGAGACGCGCATCATCCCGGGCACGGGCAAGTGGCGGCTGATGGCCGTGAAGACGGCGCTCGCCGAAGACGGCGCGAGCCAAGACTTCTTCCGGACGCTCTTCGACGAGGCGCGCATCGCCTCGCTGCTGACGCACCCGAACGTCTGCACGATCCACGTCGTCGAGAAAGAGCGCGGGGTCGACTACCTCGTGATGGACTACTCGGACGGCGCGTCGCTCCGCGAGTTCCTCGACGCGGTTCCGAACAAGAAGCTCGACATGCACGTCGCGGCGCGCATCGTCGCGCGCGTGTGCTCGGGGTTACAGGCGGCGCACGATCTCGTCGCGGAAGACGGCGAGCCGCTCGGCGTCGTGCATCGCGACGTGTCGCCGCAGAACGTGCTGATCGCGGCGAACGGCCAGGTACGGATCACCGACTTCGGCGTGGCCAAAGCGCGCGGTCAGCTGCACGCCCCGACCCAGACCGGCGAGGTCAAGGGAAAGATCGCGTACATGGCGCCCGAGCAGGTGACGACGAAGGACATCGACCGCCGCGTCGACGTGTTCGCGATCGGCTGCGTGCTTTACGAGGCAACGGTCGGCCAGCGCCCCTTCCACGGCGGCGACGCGCTCTCCACTCTGTACCAGCTGCTGGAAGAGCCGATCGTGCCGCCGAGCGCCCGCGCCGAAGGGTACCCGCCCGAGCTCGAAGCGATCGTGCTGAAGGCGATGGAGCGCGATCGCGAGCAGCGCTACCCGTCCGCGTCCGAGTTCGGTCGCGCGCTCGAGCGTTGGTTCATCAGCGAAAAGGCGACGGTCACGGACGCGGACGTGGCGGCGGCGTTGCGCGAGGCGATGGGCGATCACATCGACGCCCTGCACAAGAAGATCGAGACGGCCATCACCGCGATCGAGACGGGCAAGGCCGACTCGCTGCCCCCGCCCGAGGACGAGCCGGTGACGTTGGTCGGACCCTCGGCGACGCCGCAGGGCGGACGCACGCTCGGGGGCGCGGCGCTGCCGGACGTCGGAACGAAGCGCGCGCGTTCGGGTCTCGCGCTCGCAGGCCTCGGAGTGCTCGCAGCGCTGGCGGCCGCCGCGTTCTTCGTGCTCGGACGGCCGGGCGCCGCGCCGGTGAAGCCGCCCGAGCCCGTGGCGCACGAAAAACCGACCGCGACGACGGCGCCCGGCACCGTCGGGACGCCCGCCGGCATTCCGTCGGCGACCGCCGAACCGACGACCACGGCCACGCCGAGCGCGAGCGTCGAGCCGGAAACGCGACCGAGCGCCGCCCCGAGCGTACGCCCGTGGGGGCACCACCCAATCGTCGTGAGGACTCCCGTCACGCCGACTGCGACGGCGACGCCCACGAACGCGGGCACCACCACCGTGCACCCCGTGGACTCGGCGCGCCCGGTGAAAAAGCCGCGCTCTCTCGATAACGAGAATCCGTTCGCTCCGACGGGACAGTGAGCCCGAGCTCGTCGGGGAGTCGAAGCGAGCCTCGGCGCGAACCGCGCTCGCTCAGCCCTTCTTCGGGCGCGGCAGGTTGAACTGCTCGATGCGATTGATGAGCGTGCGCCGCGCGATGCCGAGCATCTTGGCGGCGCGGGTCTGGTTGCCGCCGCAAGCCTCGAGCGCTTTGAGGATGCGCGCCTTCTCGTCCTCGGGCGAGCCGCCCTCGAGGAAGGGCGAGGCGATGACGGCCGTCTGGGCTTCGAAATCGGAGTCGAAGAGATCCTGTGAGGAGCCGTCCGAGTTTTCGATCATGACGTGCTCGGCGTCGAGCACGCTACCGCTCACGAGCAGGGTCGCCCGCTCCATCACGTTCCTGAGCTCGCGCACGTTGCCCGGCCAGTCGTGCGCGAGCAGCTTGCCCAGGGCCGCGGGGCTCACGCTCGGCACGATTTGGCCCGAGCGCATGCTGAACTCGCGCAAGAAGTGGCGCGCGAGCGGCTCGATCTCCGCCGGCCTTTGCCGAAGCGGCGGGATGCGAATGACGAGCCCGCTGATGCGGTAATAGAGATCGCTGCGAAAATGACCGGATTGCACGCGTTGCGCGAGGTCGCGATTCGTCGCCGTAACGAAGCGAACGTCGATGCGCCGGGGCTTGGTCGCACCGACGCGGATCACGGCGCGTTCCTCGAGCACGCGCAATAGCTTCGCCTGCGTGCCCGGCGAAAGCTCGCCGATCTCGTCCAGGACCACGGTGCCGCCGTCCGTCGACTCGAGGAGGCCCGCCTTGGTCGCGTGCGCGCCCGTGAAGGCGCCGCGCTCGTGCCCGAAAAGCTCGCTCTCGAGCAGCGTATCCGTGAGCGCGGCGCAGTTGAGCTTCAGAAACGGACCCTCGGCTCTGAGCGACCAACGGTGCACCGTCTCGGCCATCACCTCTTTGCCGGCGCCCGTTTCACCGAGCAAGAGCACCGAGATCTCGGTCGCGGCGGCCTTGCGCAAAAGCTCGTAGGCTCGGCGCATCTCCGGATCGACGAGCACCGGTTGGCCCGGTCCACCCACCGGCGCCGGATGGCTCGAGCGGCCCTTGCGCTGCAGCACGAGCACGACTTGCCCGACGCGCAGCACGTCGCCGACCTGAAGCTCGTAGCGTTCACCGCTCGGGATGGTATGCGTCGCGCCACCGATCGTCTCGTCCTCGACGCCGGCATGCTTGCTGTGCACGACCATCGTTCCGTTGGCACTGCCAAGGTCCTCGACCTCGACAATTTCACCCACGTGAAGAACCGCGTGGTGGCGCGAGACGGAAGGATCGTCGATGCGGATCGCGTTGTCCGCGCCGCGGCCGATGCCCGAGACGCTGCCGGGAACGAGCTCTACGGTGCGCGTCTCCTGCCGCACGTAGATCGTCACCTCGAAAAGCGCGCGCGGCGGGGGCGGGACGGTCGCCACGTCAACCTTCATGAGCCTCGAAACATCGTGCACGCAGCTTACATCGCCCTCCATTGAGCGCACTGAATGCCGATCCGTTAATCATAATCGGGCTCATCGGTGCCCGCGTACATGGTGGGAGAAAAGTAGCGGGCACGTGACGTGTCATCATTGTTAGCAGCGTGGGATGATGTATCGTGAAACGTATCATGGGTAAGCGAGGCGCGAGCGTGAACCCGCCTCCTCCCGCCCGGAAAGGGCAGGGGGCCGCGGGGACGAGCGGCACTCCGTCGGAAGCACCGGAGGCGGTTTCGTCCGTCGTGCCACATTCGAAACCGAACACCACGCCCGCGCCGCGGCAGCCGGCGACGGTGACGACTGCGCCGGCGCCGGCGCGCCCGCTCGCGACGGCGGCATTCGCGCCCGCCGCGCACGCTCCGAAGAAGCCGTCTCGCGCGCCCCTTCCCGGTGCGCCTTCGACGAAGCCGCCGGCCGCGTCGCCGCTGCAAATGCACGCCGGCCGCATCGTCGGTCGCTATCGCTTGCTCGTGCCGGTCGGTGCGGGCGGCATGGCGCAAGTCTGGGCGGCGAAGCCGGAGACGGCGGGGCTCGCGCGCACCGTGGCGATCAAGCTCGTGCTGCCCGACTACGCGTCGGACAGCGAGTACGAGCGCATGTTCGTCGACGAGGCGATGGTCGCGTCGGCGATCCGTCACCCGAACGTCTGTGAAACGCTGGAGCTCGGTCGCGACGGTGACGTGCTCTTCATGGTGCTCGAGTGGATCGCCGGTGAATCGCTGAGCGGCCTCCTGCAGCAGAAAGGCGCCTTGCATCCGTTGCCCGATCCGATCGCGGCGCGCGTCGTCGCGGAAGGTTGCGCCGGCCTTCACGCCGCGCACGAAGCGGTCGGCGTCGATGGCGAGCCGCTCGGCATCGTGCATCGCGACGTGTCGCCGCCGAACATCCTGATTTCGACGACCGGCCACGTGAAGGTGAGCGACTTCGGCATTGCGAAGGCGCGCTACCAGCTGCACTCGAAGACGCGCACGGGCGAGATCAAGGGCAAGTTCGCGTATATCCCGCCCGAGCAAATCCTCGGCCGCGGCGTCGATCGGCGCGCGGACGTGTACGCGATGGGCTGCGTGCTCTACATCGCGACGCTCGGCCTGCGGCCGTTCGGCGGCGGTGCGAGCGCGCTCGGCAAGATCGTGCAGGGCCGCTACCTCAAGCCGAGCGAGATCCGCAGCAATTACCCGCCGGGGCTCGAAGCCATCATCGTGAAGGCACTCGCCTCCGATCCGGCGCAACGCTTCCAGTCCGCGGACGAGCTACGGCAAGCCATCGAGCAGTGGCTCATGAGCGTGAACGAGATCGTGATGGAGAGCGACGTGGCCGACGTCGTGCGCAACCGCATCAGCAAGGAGCGGCGCATGGTGATCGACGCGGTGATGACGTCGGGACGCGCGCTGCCGGAGGCGCTCGCCAAGCAGCTCTTGAGCCGTAACGATCGCACGCAGACGCCGACGGCGAACAGCAGGGTCTTCCTCTCCGCGCCGCAGCCGCGCGTCCGGCTTTCGACACCGCCGCCTCCCAAAGGCGGGCCCGAAGACGCGCAGCCCACCTGGCGTCCGCCCAACAAGCCGACGGGCGAGTACAGCGTGAAGGGTGATTTCGACGAGGCCCCCCGCGTGCCGATGGATTTCCACCCCGACGAGGGGGAGAGCACCGTGCGTAACAAGAAGCAGGTGTTCGCGAGCAGCCGGCCGCCCGCGAAGAAGAACGGCAGCGACCACTGACGCGCTCCGGCGCAAAGCGGGCGCGGCCTTTCGCCGGGGCTAGACTGCCGGCGTGGCAGATCTCGCGCGCGCCGCGGCGCGCCTCCTGACGATCGGTTTCCCGGGCAAAACGCTCGACGCCGAAACGGAGCGGCTGCTCGAGCTCGGCGTCGGCGGGGTCGTGCTGTTCGCGCGCAACGTCGCGGAGCCGGCACAAGTCGCGGAGCTCACGGCGCGGCTCAAGCAGCGCGCGGGCGGGCCCCTCGTCGTCGCCGTCGATCAAGAAGGCGGCAGTGTCGCGCGCCTGCGCGCGGGGTTCACGCGCCTGCCGCCGTTTCGCGCGCTCGGCGACGCGGGCGATCCGCTGCTCGCGCGCGAGCTCGGCCGGCTCGTCGGCAGCGAGCTCCGCGCCGTGGGCATCGACTGGAACTTCGCGCCCGTGCTCGACGTCGACACGAACGCGGCAAACCCCGTGATCGGCACCCGAGCGCTCGGTTCCGATCCGGAGCGTGTGGCGACGCTCGCCGTCGAGTTTGCAGCGGGCATGCTCGCCGCGGGGGTCGCGCCGTGCGGCAAGCATTTCCCCGGTCACGGCGACACGCGCCAGGACTCGCATCACGAGCTTCCGCGCCTGCCCCACTCGCTCGAACGCTTGGAGCGGCTCGAGCTCGTTCCGTTCGCGCGTGCCGTCGCGAGCGGCATGCCGTCATTGATGGTCGCTCACATCGTGTTCGAGGCGCTCGATGAGACGTGCCCTGCGAGCATGAGCCCGCGCGTCGTCGGCGAGCTTTTGCGCGGGCGACTCGGCTATGCCGGGCTCGTTGCGACGGACGATCTCGAAATGAAGGCGATTGCCGCTCACTACGCGATCGAGGACGTCGCCGTGCGGGCACTGAACGCGGGCGTCGACGTGCTGCTCGTGTGCCACACGCCCGAGCTTGCGCGGCGGGCCATCGATGCCATCGTTCGAGCGGTGAAGCTCGGCGAGGTCGGCGAAGAGACGTTGCAACGCGCGGAGCGGCGTGTCGCGACATTTGCCGAGCGTTTCGCGGCTCCCGCCGCCGAGCGCGCGGAGCTCGCGCTGGTCGGTTCGAGCGCGCACGCCGCCTTCGTCGAACGGCTGCTCGAAGCCGCGGGAGTCTCCGCATGAGGCCCGCGTCCGCCGTCCTCGTTTTCGCCGTGGTCGCCGCGGCGTTCGCAGCGAGTTGCGGGGGAGGCAAGGACGAGGCGGCTGCGCGCGTCGCGTCGGCGCAGTGTTTGTCGGACGCGGGCGGCTTGTATCAAAAGAAGCTCGCGCCGGTGCTCGCCTCGGATCAGCCGCAGACGTGCAACGAGTGCCACCTTTCCGGCGTCGATTTGAACCTTTTCGTGCGCGCGGACATGTGCGAGACGCGCGCGTGCCTGGTCGATCTCGGCCTCGTGGACTTGAACGATCCGGACGAGAGCAAGGTGCTCGCGTGGATCGCGCGCGCGCATCCGGACAGCGCGCTCATCACGCAAGGCGTGATTGATCAGGAGTACGACGCATTCAAGGAGTTCGTCGAACAGATCTCGCGATGCGGCGGTGAAGCCTGTCCGGGCGTGACGTGTCCGGCCACGAGCGACGTGCAAGCCTGCGGGTCGCCGGATCAGGCACCCGACGGGACGATCGTCGTTCCGCCCGGCACCGCGTGCGACTCCACGACGGTCGAGTCCACCTTTCGTGACACCGTGTACGTCTGGCGCAACCGCTGCTTTCCGTGCCACTTCGCGAGCGAGCCGGGGTCGGCGCCGGGAGCGCCGCCGTGGCTCGATGATCGCAACGGCTGCAACGCGGGCGCGCTCGAGACGTTCCACAACATGGTCGCGCTCGGCCTCGTCGACGCGAACGATCCGACGCAGAGCCTCATCCTGCGCAAGCCTCTCGACATCGCGCAAGGCGGAGTCGAGCATGGCGGCGGCTCGAAGTTCGACGGCATGAGCGACCCGACGTACCAGTCGTTTCTCTCGTTCCTCGAGTACTGGATCGGCTGCGGGGCGCCGACTCCGTAAGCGCCGGGCGCGCGGGGCTGACGCCAGGTCCAAGTCAGCTTGCGGGCACTCCCCCCGCTCCGCCCGGTGACTCGCTCGTCTCACCCGCACCGGCGAGGTTGCCGGCGCCGCCCTCGTCGCGCGCACCACCGTTCGAGCCCGCGGCGCCCGGCGCACCGGCTCCGCCCGGCGGCGGCAGCGCTCTGTCGGCATCGTGGCACGACTTCACGCACTCGTCCTCGACCTCGAGACACGCGTTCGCCTTGCCGCGCATGCCGGTGTCGTAGCAACCCTGATAGGGCTCGCCGAGAGCGGCGGCGGGAGCCGCGCAATATTGGACGAGGTCCGCGCAGACGGCGTCGCCGTCGCTGAGAGGTGCGATAGGGTAACCGTTATTGCACGCCGCCGCGATCACGAGCGCCGCAGCGAACGGGAGGGGCAGGCGCGACGGCAGAGAGCAGCGCCGAATCGAAGCTCGTTTCACGCGCGCTAGCTTAACGCTCGGTGCTTCGCCTCGCAAAGGAGCCTGCGGCTCAGCTCGGGCGAGCCGGCGCGAGCGAAGCTTCGCTGCGAGCGAGCGTGAACTCGGCCTGCCGGCGAAAAGCGGGTTCGAGTCCGCTGCTCCGTCAAGCTGCGGCGCCAGCCGCGCGAAAAGCTATGCTTGGCGCGTGGCAGCGGTGCTCGAACGTTCGGTGAGCTTGCGGCCGAAAATGGCCGGCGACGATGCGTTCATCGAGCGGTTATCGCGGCAGGCGTTCGCGGATTTCGACCCGCTCGCCGGCCCCCACACGCTGTCGCTCACGCAAGGCGACGGCGTCGTAACCCGAGTAGCGGTGCGTGACGGCGAGCGCCTCGGCTTCGTGGTCCTACAATTTGGCCCTAGTGTCGGTTGGATCCAGGCGATCGCGGTGAGTCCGAGCGAACGCGGGCAGGGCGTGGGAAGGACGCTCGTCGCCGAAGCGATTCGCGTCGCGCGACGCACGGGCGTGCGACGGCTCCGTCTCACGACGGCGCAAGCGAACGTGGAAGCTCTCGAGCTGTTCCTGAAGTGCGGCTTCGCGATCGAGCGCCGCGTGCCGCGGCATTACGCGCGCGGTCAAGACGCGTGCGTTCTCGGGCGAGCGCTGTAGCATCGCCCCCGCATGGCGACCAAGGGCCCGAACGGCGGGGCGTTCCCGACGCGTCTGTTCGTCTTCGCGTTTCTCGGCTGGACCTTCGACTTCTACGACCTCGTCCTCTTCGGCTTCATCAAGGACCCGGTCGCGCACGATCTCGGGCTCGCCCACCGCTACGAGCCGTGGCTGCTCGGCGTCGCGCTCAGCACCTCGGGCCTCGGCGGCATCATCGCGGGGCGCTTCGCCGATCGCGTCGGAAAGCGCTCGGTGCTCGCGACCACCATCGTCGTCTATTCGCTCGGCTCGCTCGTGTGCGGACTTGCGGGCTCGGTCGCGACGTTCATCGTCGGGCGCGCGCTCGTCGGGCTGGGCGTCGGCGGCGAATGGGCGGTAGGGCACGGCATGGTGGCCGAAGCGGTCGCCGCCGAACGGCGCGGTCGCGCCTCCGCGCTTCTGCAAGCGGGCGAGCCGGTCGGGGTCGCCATCGCAGGCGTCGTCGGCTATCTCTTGGTGCCCGCGGTCGGCTGGCGCGCCGTACTAATCGGCTCGAGCGTGACGGCGCTGCTCGCGTTCATCGCGCGCCGCTCGGTGCACCTCCCGAGCACGCCGCTGGCGGCGCCAGCCTCGGTCGCGGAGCTCCTCCGCCCCGGCATCCTGTCGCGCTTCGTCCGCAGTTGGTTATTGGGCGTGTTCAAGCTCGGCACGTATTGGAGCTGTTACACCTGGCTGCCGAGCATCCTGCTCACGCGCATGCACCAATCGGTCGGTCGCAGCTTGACCTGGATCATGACCGCGCAGGTGGGGCAATTCCTCGGCATGCTCGCATTCGGTCCGTTCGCCGATGCGTTCGGCCGCCGCAAGGCTTTCACGCTGTTTTCGTTGCTCACGGCCGCGGCGCTCGGGCCGCTCGCATTCGGCTGGCAAACGTTGGCCGAGGCGCCGCCGCTCTTTTGGAGCGTGATGCTGCTGCTCGGCTTCGGCTCGGGTTGCACCGCGGGCTTCGGTGCGCTGCTCGCGGAGCTTTATCCGACGGAGCTCCGTGGCCTCGGCATGGGCACGACGTACAACCTCGCGCGTACGGTGCAGCTCGGCGCACCCGTCGCGGTGAATTGGGCATTCGAACGCGAAGGGCTCGCGGGCGCGCTCGGGGTGCCGCTCGTGCTCGCGCTGCTCACGGCGAGTTGGGTTTGGGTGCTGCCCGAGACACGCGGGATCCGCCTGCCCGTCTTGCGTGACATCGCCTGATGGAGAAGTTTACGCCCGACGCCGTCGTGGTGAACCTCGGGACGAACGACTATTCGACGCACGAAGTACCCGTCCGCGTAACGGCTGCGACTACCACCCGGACGTCGTGAAGGATCAGGCAATGGGCGACAAGCTCGCGGGCGAGCTCGAGAACGTGCTCGGCTGGTGAGCACGGGAGCGTCGCGTGCTCGACGATTGACATGTGTGTGCCTGTAAGCTGCGGCAAATGCCGACAGCCTTGGACCCTTGGCGCTCACGGCATTGGTGCTAGGTTCCGGAGCACGCGGCGCGGGCCAGCGAGCGGAGCCGGCGCCCAGGGGAAAGCTCGAAGCACAGCGATGCGGCTCTTGCGTCACGAATGGCTGGATCTCGCGAGGAAGCTCGACTGGTCCTACAGCTACGTCCAGGAGCGAAGCGTGTTTCCGGAAGCGATCAGCGGGCGCCCGTGGCTCGAGCAGGCTGCGTGGGAGGATTGGGACGAACCGTACCGTACGAGCTTCGGCGAGTACGTGAGTGCTCAGCACGAGAAGGAGGCGTCGATCGTCGCCGTACGCGAAGCGGTCGGTCGCGTCGGCGACTTCGCGCGTCACGACCGAGCTTGGCTCTCGGCGTTGAAGCTCCACGGCGCGACGCTGCCGCTCGCGGAGTTCGCCGCCGTGATCGGGAACTTGCGGGCCGCGCGCTTCGGGCGTGACGGCGCCTGGCGCACCATGGCCGCGCTCGGTGCGCTCGACGAGCTGCGCCACACGCAAATCCCGCTCGCGGTATTGCACGATCTCGTGGCGTGGGACGCGCAATTCGACTTCACGCACCGGCTCTTCCATACGGACGGCTGGGTCGCGATCGCGGCGCGGCATTTCGCGGACGAGCTCCTGCTCGGCTCCAATCCCGTCGAGTTCGCGGTCGCGACGAACTTCGTGTTCGAGACGGGCTTCACGAATCTGCAGTTCGTCGGGCTGTCCGCGGTCGCGCATGCGGTCGGCGATCGCATGTTCGAAAAGATGGTGCAGAGCATCCAGACCGACGAGGCGCGGCACGCGCAAATCGGAGGGCCCGTCTTGAGGAAGCTCTGCGAGCACGACCACGCCTACGCGCAGTTCCTCGTCGACAAGTGGTTCTGGCGTTCGTTTCACTTCTTCGCGGTCGTGACCGGCTTCGCCATGGACTACCTGACGCCACTCCCGCACCGGAAGCAGTCCTTCCGCGAGTTCATGGACGAGTGGGTACTCGGGCAGTTCGAGCGCACGCTGCGCGAGTACGGCCTCGCGCGTCCCTATTATTGGGACGAGTTCCTCGCGAGCCTCGACTACTATCACCATCAAGCGTACGCGAGCGCCTACACCTATCGCGCGACCATGTGGTTTGACTTCACTCTTCCGGGCCCGGAAGAGCGCGCGTGGCTCGCCGAAAAATACCCCCAATCCTGGCCTGAATTCGCGCCCGTATGGGAGCGCATCAGCGCTCGCTGGCAGGCCGCAGGCCCCGACGTGGAGTGGTTCACGCACGGCGTCACGCCGATCGGGTTCTGTTCGCTCTGCCAGTTCCCGCTCTGCGCGGGGACGCCACGACGAAACGCCGCACGCGTGGTCGAACACGAAGGACGACGCCTGATTTTTTGTAGCGAGCCGTGCCGGCACTTCTTCGAGCAAGAGCCGGAGCGCTATGCCGCGCACGAGACGGTCGTCGAGCGCATTCTCGCAGGCAAGGCGCCGGCGAACCTGATCGCGCTCGTCCGCGACTACTTCGGCTTGAGCGAAGACCTCTGGGGCAAGGACGCCGTTCACGGCCGTTACGACTGGCTCGCAGGCGGCGCAGCGCCCGGGAGCGCCGAATGAAAGACGTCCTCATGCCGCTCTACGGCTTCGTGCGCGGCGATACGCTCGGAGTGCTCGTGCTCGTCCGTGCGAGCGACAGCGTCGGCACGCTGATCGACACGCTCGAACAAGCGACGGCCGTCCGTGTGGCCCCGCGTCCGCAGGCGCGACTCTTCGCCGGGGAGCGCGAGCTCGATCGCGCCTCCACCGTCGCGGCCGCCGGCCTCAGCGCGCTCGAGCGGGTCGATCTCGTCCCGGAGGGCGGCTGATGGCGTTCGAGCCCGTGCTCGAGGCCGAGGAGCTCTGGATCGGAGAGATGCGGGGCGTCACGCTGCGCGGGCGGCGCGTGCTCGTGCTGCGCACCGAAGACGGCGTGCGCGCCTACGAGGATCGCTGCGCACACCTCGGTTTGCCGCTCAGTCTCGGCAAGCTCGAAGACGGCGTCATCACGTGTCGCGCGCACCACTACCAATACGCTGCGTGCAGCGGCTGCGGCGTGAATCCCGAGCGCGTGCGGCTGCGCCCTTATCCGGTGCGCGTGAGCGACGGGCAGATCGCAGTCGACGTGGATGAGCCCGCGGAACGAGCGGCCGAGGAGCAGGCGTGAGCGCGCGTGTCGGACCGGACGTCGCGCGCGTCGGGCCGGTACTCGAGGCGAGTGAGAGCGGGCACGCCGTCGCGGCGGCGATCCTCGCGTCGAATCCGGGGGCGACGCTGGAAGATCGCGGGGCGTACCTCCGGGTTTCGGTGGCGGACCGTTGCGTCGTCGTGCGGCGCGACATCGAGGAACGGCTCGGTCGCGCCTTCGTGCTGCCGCGCGACCTCGAGCTCGTGATGCCGGCGTTTCACGGCTTCTTGCGCCTGAGGGACGACGCTGCGGAATGGCGCTCCGAGGCCCCATGAAAGCGCGCCGCACGTATTGGCACCTGGAGGCGCAGAAGCGCGTGCCGAGCGCTTACGACATCGGCTCCTCGCGGCTGCTCTATTATCTCGAGCGCGGCTTCGAGGTGGAGACGCCCATCGCGGATTGGTATCGCCGCCACCAAGCCGGCTCGCCGCTCGGTCGCACCGCGGTCGCGGGCTTTCGCGATCCGCGCGCGACGACCTACGCGAAATACGTCGCCCTCGCGCAGGAGAAGGAAACGTTCGTCGACGGACTGCTCCGCGCCGCGGACGAAAGCGACTACGACTCGAAGCTCGGCACGGAATGGCTCGCGAGCCTCGAGCGCTGGCTGCCGGTCTTGCTCTACCCGTGTCACGGCTTGCAGATGGCGAGCGCGTACATCGGCCAGCTCGCCCCCTCGAGCGAGCTCGTGATCGCGTTCGCATTCCAGACCGGCGACGAGATGCGGCGCATTCAGCGTCTCGCTTATCGGATCAAACAGCTCGAAGCGCGCGCCGCAGGCTTTCGGAGCGGTAAGACGACGTGGGAACGGGCGCCGCCGTGGCAGCCGCTCCGTCGCGTGATCGAAGAGCTGCTCGTCACCTACGATTTCGGTGAAGCGCTCGTCACGCTGGCGCTCGTGGTAAAGCCGCTGTTCGACGCATTTTTCATGCAGCACGGCGGGCGTCTGGCGGAGGCGCGGCACGACCCGCTCTTGAGCCGCCTGTTTTTTTCGTTGAATGAAGATTGCCGCTGGCACGAGAGCTTCACGGACGAGCTCGTGCGCGTCGTTGCCGCGAGCGATCCGGCGGCCTTTGCGTTCGCGAAGCGCGTGGCCAAGGAGCGTTACGCGCGAGCGCGCGTCGGTTTCAGCGCCCTCGAAGCGTTATGGGAGCCGGGGCTCGAGCCGTTCAGTCTCGTCATGGAGTCGCTCGACGCGCAAATCATGAAACGCTGGCAGGCGCTCGGGCTGGAGGCGGCGGCGTGACGGCCACGCTCGAACCGACCGCGACGGCGCCCGCGAGCGACGTCGAGAGCGAGCTGCGCTTTCGCACCATGGCCGACCACGCCCCCGTGCTGCTCTGGATGGCCGGCACCGACGGGCTCTGTAACTTCTTCAACCAGCGCTGGCTCGACTTCACGGGGAAGCCGCTCGAAGAGGAGGTCGGAAGCGGCTGGGCGTCCGGCGTGCATCCGGAGGATTTCCAGCGCTGCATGTCGGTGTACCTGGACGCGTTCGTGGCGCGCCGGCCGTTTGCGATGGAGTACCGGCTTCGGCGCAAGGACGCGGAGTATCGCTGGGTCTACGACCAGGGTGCGCCCCGCTTCGAGGCGAACGGGCGCTTCGCCGGCTTCATCGGATCCTGTACCGACGTGACCGAGCAGCGCCAGGCACGCGACGCGCTCGGCCGCACGAACGTCGAGCTCGAGGACCGCGTGCGCGAGCGCACGGCGCTCGCGCGCGAACGCGAAGTCTTGCTGCGAGAAGTGCACCATCGCGTCAAAAATGATCTTCAGCTCATCTCGAGCGTGCTCAGCATGCAAGGCCGGCGACTCGAGGACCGAGCGTCGGTCGAAGCGCTTTCGGAGTGCCAGAATCGCGTGCAGACGATCGCGCTGATCCACGAATACATGTACCAGTCGGAGAACCTCGCGCGGCTGCCGCTCTCGCGTAACATCCGCGGGCTCGCTGCGAATCTTCTGCGTGCCGTCGGGCCCGCCGATCGGGCCATCACGCTCGAGGTCGACGTGGAGGAGGACCTCACCTTGCCGGTCGATCGCGCGATCCCGTGCGGCCTGATCCTGAACGAGCTCATGACGAACGCGCTCAAGCACGCCTTCCCTGCCGATCGCCTCGGCACGGTGCGCATCACGCTGCGGCGCGAGGACGGCAATCGTCTATTGCTCGGCGTGGCCGACGACGGCATCGGCTTGCCGGACGGCCACGCCGAAGCCGAAAATGGCTCGCTCGGCTGGCGCCTCGTCCAGGCGTTCGCCGACCAGCTCGGCGCGAGCGTGCGCGTCTCGCGCGAGCACGGTACGAGCGTCGAGGTAGCGTTTTGCCCGGAGGGGTAGCCCGAGCCGCGAAGCGAGGAGGCGAAGAGCAGATGGCCGCAATTCTGGTGGTGGAGGACGAACGGGTCGTCGCGCGCGACATTCAGGAGTCGCTCTTGCGCATGGGCTACGACGTGATCGGCACGGCGGCGTCATCGACCGAGTGCCTCGCCCACGCCGAAGAGCGGCGTCCCGATCTCGTGCTGATGGACATCCGCATCGAAGGCGCGCTCGACGGCATCGAGACGGCGCGCATCCTACGCTCGCGCTACGGAGTGCCGGTCATCTTCTTGACCGCGTACGCCGACGAGCAAACCGTCGCCCGCGCCAAGGAGACCGAAGCCCACGGCTATATCCTGAAACCATTTCGCGCCGGAGAGCTCAGGAGCGCCATCGAGATCGCGCTCTTCAAACACGAGATGGAAACGCGGCTCGAGCGGCGGGAGCGCTGGTTCGCGACGACCCTGCGCGCCATCGGCGACGCCGTCATGGCCGTCGATCGCGACGGCTGCGTGAACTTCGCGAATCCGGTGGCGGAAGCGTTGCTCGGCGCGAGCTCGGAGGAAATCGTCGGACGCGCTCTACCCGAGGTGTTCCGGCCCATCGACGAGCGCACTCGCGCGCCGATCACGTTGCCGTCACCCAAGGACGTGGCCTCGGGGAAGAGCGCGCCGCTCGCCTCGGGCGCCGCGCTCGTGAGCCCGACCGGCGAGCACCCGATCGAAGACAGCCTTTCGCCCATCATCGACGACAAGGGGCAGCTGCTCGGTGCCGTGATCGTCTTCCGCGACGTGAGTGAAGCGCGCAAAATGCGCGAGCGCGTCGCGCTCTCGGAGCGGATGGCGTCGCTCGGCACGCTCGCCGCCGGCGTCGCGCACGAAATCAACAATCCCCTCACCTACGTGCTCGGCAACGCGAGCGTCGTCGCGCGCGAGCTCGAGCAGCTGAACCAGGCCGTGCGCGAGCGGCGCGAGTCGGCCGGCGCGCTGCTGGATCGGGTCGCCGAACGCACGCACAGCCTGTCGGAGGCGCTCGTGGAGATTCAAAACGGCGCCGAGCGGATCCGCGGCATCGTGGTCGATTTGCGCGCGTTTTCGCAGCCGGATTCCGCGGAGCGGCCCGGCGACGTGCGCTCGGCGCTCGATTGGGCCCTGCGCTTGATCGAGCCAGAGCTCCGCGCGCGCGCAGAGCTCGTCACGCACCTCGAGCCGCTGCCCGGCGTGCACGGCAGCGGCTCGAACCTCGGACAGGTGTTCTTGAATCTGCTCCTCAACGCCATGCGGGCCGTCGCGGAGAGCTCCGCGCGCAAGCACGTCATCGAGGTCTCGACCTCGGTCGAGCCGACCGGCTTCGTGGTGGTCGACGTGAAGGACACGGGCATCGGCATGGCGCCGGACGTCATGAAGCGTATTTTCGAGCCATTTTTCAGCACCAAACCCGTCGGCAAGGGCACGGGGCTCGGCTTGTCGATCTGTCACGGCATCGTCGCGGCGGCCGGCGGGGAAATCGAAGTGCAGAGCACGCCGGGGCTCGGTAGCCACTTCCGCGTGCGGCTGCCGATCGACCTCCGCAGCGAGCCGCCGCGTGAGTCGACTCCGCAGCCGGGCCCGGAGCGCCGCGCGAAGATCCTCGTGATCGACGACGAGCTGCAGGTAGGTACCGCCATTCGCCGCATCCTGAGCGGGCATCAGGTCGTCTCGACGACGAAAGCGGCGGAGGCGCTCGAGCTCATCGCCGAGGACGGCAACTTCGAGCTCGTACTCTGCGATCTCGCGATGGCGGAGATATCCGGGCGGGAGCTCTACGAGCGCCTGGCGGCCGAGCACCCCGAATACAAGGAACGTGTCGTGTTCATGAGCGGCGGCGCATTCAGTCCGGATATCGAGAAATTTTTGAAGTCCACGACACGCCCCTGCTTGTCGAAGCCGTTCGGCGCGGCCGAGCTCCGCGACCGCGTGAACGGCCTCCTACGGACTCGGACGAAACACTAGGAGAGCGGTCGGGGCGTCACGCGCGGGGCCGCCTCCCTGCGCGAGGACGGTGCAGAGCGAGCGCTTCCGCGATAGTGTTGGAGATCGTGGCCGTCGGACGTCTGATCGCGCGAAAGTATCGGCTGCTCACCGAGCTCGGGCGCGGTGGCATGGGGACGGTGTGGGCGGCGGAGCATTTGAGTCTCGGCACCCACGTGGCCGTAAAGCTCATCGACCGCCAATCGCCGAGCGCGACCGCCCTCCGGCGTTTCGAGCAGGAGGCGCGGGCCGCGGCCATGCTGAGGAGCCCTCACGTCGTTCAGGTTCTCGACTACGGCGTCGACGGCAAGACGCCGTACCTCGTGATGGAGCTGCTCGAAGGTCAGAGCTTGAGCAGCCGGCTCGCGGAGGACGGCCTGTTGACCCCCGCGGAAACGTGGATCGTGGTGAGCCACGTCGTGAAGGCCATCAGCCGTGCTCACGAGGAAGGCTTCGTGCACCGCGACCTCAAGCCCGACAACGTCTTTCTGCTCGATCGAGGTGACGAGCTCATCGCCAAAGTGCTGGACTTCGGCACGGCCAAGGCCTTGCTCGGGCCCGATCTCGCGCTCACGCGTACCGGCGCGATGATGGGCACTCCGGCGTACGCGTCTCCGGAGCAGATCATGGGCGCAGAGGTCGATACGCGCGCCGATCTCTGGAGCCTCGGCGTGATGACGTTCGAATGCTTGACCGGCCTCTTGCCGTTCTCGCACCCGTCGCTGCAAGGTCTCATCACGGCGATTTGCCGCGAGCCCATCGTGGTGCCGTCCGACGTCGCCGATGTCCCGGAAGGGTTCGACGCGTGGTTCGCTCGCGCCGCCGCCCGTCGCCCTGCCGAGCGCTTTCAAACCGCGCGCGAGCTCCGCGAAGCGCTGCGTCCGCTGCTTGGCCCGGGCGCGAAGTGCGCGTGGGTCGGCCCGCTCGACGGCGACACGCTGCGGTTCAGACCGAGTCCGGCGAGCACCCTGCACGTTCCTACGTATCCGAGCCCCGATCCCGAACACGGGGACGAGACGCGCGTTGAATCGGCGATTCCGGCGGGCATCGACGGCAAGCGCGACCTAAGACACGCCGCCATCCTCTGCGATACGAGCCGGAGTGGCGCGTCGCTGCTCACACGCCATCCGTTTCGCCTCGGACAAGCGCTCATCCTCACGCTCCACCTCGAGAGCGCGGAATGGGGCGAGGACGTGGCGGCGCAGGTGATACACGTCGAGCCGCACGCCGAAGCGGTCTGGAAGTATCGCGTCGGCGTCCGCTTCGATGCGACGTTGTCGGACGCGCTCTTCGCCCGCGTCGAGACGAGGGCGCTCTCGAAGACCAGCAGTCGCTAGGGCACTGCCGTCAGTGGTCCGTGCATGCCTGCGCCAGGAGCTCGAACGAACGCAGGCGGGCGGCATGCTCGAAAATCATCGCCGTGGTCATGAGCTCGTCCACGCGCGTCGCGGCTACGAACTCGTTCACGCCCCGCCGCACGGTCACCGGATCGCCGACGACCGCGTAGCGGCAGATCTGCGCGAGCAGCTCGTTGACGGCGGGCTCGAAGCCCGCGCGCTCGGTGTCACTGAGCGGCGGCGGCAGCTGCCCGGGCCGACCCGTGCGCAGGGCTACGAACGCCTGCTCGAGCGAAGTGAACAGTCGCCGAGCCTCCGCGTCCGTTTCGGCCACGAGCACGCTGATGCACGCCATCGCGTGCGGCTTGTCGTGGCGGGGCGAAGGACGAAACTGCTCGCGATAGATGGCGAGCGCCTCGTGCAGCAAATCCGGCGCGAAATGCGCCGCAAATGCGAACGGCACGCCGAGCGCGGCCGCGAGCTGGGCGCTGTAGAGGCTCGATCCCAATAACCAAATCGGAACTCGGCTGCCGGCGCCCGGCACCGCCAGCACCGCCTGACCTTCCGTAGGCGGCTCGAGCAGGCGCATGAGCTCGACGACGCTCTCGGGGAAGGCGTCTCCCGCTTCGAGGTGCCGGCGGAGCGCGCGCGTCGTGAGAGGGTCCGTCCCCGGCGCGCGGCCGAGGCCGAGGTCGACGCGATCGGGATAGAGCGCCGCCAGCGTTCCGAACTGTTCGGCGATCACGAGCGGCGCGTGGTTGGGCAGCATGATGCCGCCGGCGCCGATACGGATACGCGTCGTGCCTTGTGCCACGAAGCCGAGCGCCACGGCGGTCGCCGCGCTCGCGACGCCCGGCATGCCGTGATGCTCCGCCATCCAAAATCGGACGTAGCCCCAGCGCTCGGCGTGCTGGGCCAAGTCTAGCGAGCGGCGCAGCGCCTCGCCCGCATCACTCCCGCGCGTGATGGGCGCAAGGTCCAGGATCGAGAGCGGGACCACCGCAAAGCTATGAGGCCGCCCCGGCCAGCCCGCAAGTCAGACGCCGCGAGCGCCGACTGCGACCCCGACGCTCGGAACGCGGACCCGGCTCGGCAAACAACGCGCTTCGACCGCGTGGTGAAAAATCACCGCGGCGACGAGACTCAGCACGACCGCGAGCAACATGCCGAAGAGCGCGGCGTGCGGCGAACCCGAGAGGTGACGCGATCCCCAGGCGTTCACGACCAGGCACACCGGAAAATGCACCAGGAACAGGCTGTACGAGATGCGGCCGAGGCCGCTCAAGTAGCGGTTGCCGCGCCATTCACGCAAGGCTTCGGCCTGCGTCGCGGCGAGCAAGAGCACCGTCGTCGCGAGGGCCACGAGCAGGCGCGGACGGAACTCCCAGCACAACGCGAGCCCGACGACGCAGAGGCACACCGCCACGAGCTTGCGCGAGACCGTACGTTCGCGCGCCCAGCCCACGAGCATGCCCAGGAAATACGTGGCAAAAAAGTAGACCGCGTAGTTGTCGAGGCGGCTCAGCTTGTTGAGCCAGAAGAGCGACCAGATCGCGAGCGCACCGGAGAGCGCGACGAAGAGCCGCGGCGTCGAACGGCTCGGACGCGGGTTGCCGAAGGCCGTGAGGCGTTGGCTCAGCGCGAGCAAGAGCAGGCTCAAGAGCAAGAGCTGAAAATCGATCGCGAGGTACCAAACGCCCGCGGTGAGCGGCTCGAAACCGAGGATGTGCGTGAGGAACGTCGCGTGTGCCAGCACCTGCGGCAGCGTGGGCGGCGCCGAAATCGACGGGTGCTCCATCCAATGCCGCGCCACCTCGTTGCAGACGATGGCGAGCACCAGCGCCGCGAGATACGGTAAGCCCGTGCGGCGATAACGCGACCAGAGCTCCGCGCCGAGCTCGCGAGGACCGAGCAGCGGCAGACGCGCGAGCTTCCGCGCCGTTCCGAAGCCGGCGATCACCAGGAACGCCTGCACGGCCATGCGCGCGTATTCGCTGAGCCAGTCGAGCGCCCCGGGCACGAGAGGGTAGGCCACGTCGGAGAGCGGCCCGTAAAAGGCGAGGTGGTGCAGCACGATGAGCAGGGCCGCGATGCCCTTCACCGAGTCGATGAGCGGCATCCGGACCGACGACGCGGGGCGCGCGCAGACGGCAGGCTCGTTCATGCTGGGCAGGACGGCGACGGTCACGATTTCGGCTCAACCCAATGAAAGTTTTCTCAACTGGGACCCTACTCTCCCAGGCTCGCTACCGTGTCAAGGCTCGCAATCGCCCCGGCGCCTGAGTCGAGCCCCGAACCGCCCTCAGCCTGCCGGGTGTTGGACGCCGCTGATGCCCAGATGATTCACGCCGTTTCAGCGGTGCTCGCTTTTGGTGACGCCCCACACGCCCAAACGCAACTGCTACGAGGTCTGGCGGCGCGCGACGCTCCGCCCGCATGCCGAGCGAAGCCATGCAGCGAGCGAAATACCTGGGCCTTTTTCTGGTGACGCTCATCGCCAACGCGTGCGGTGGCGGCGGAGCGGGCGACGATGATTCGAGCCCCAGCAGCGGCGGCGCCCCTGGAAGCGGCGGCGCACACCCGAGCTCGGGTGGTGCCTCCAATGCCGGAGCCGCGGGTAAAATCGCCACAGGCGGCGCCAGCTCCGGCGGCGCCAGCTCCGGCGGCGCCACGAGCAACGGCGGCACCACCTCATCCGGCGGCAGCGCCGGGCGCGGAACAGCGGGCGCGAGCGGCTCCGAAATGGGCGGCGGCGTCAACGGCGACGGCGGCGCTATGTCGATGATGGGCTCGGGCGGCGCGCAAGCCGGCGGCATGAGCGCCGGCGGCGGCAAGAGCTCCGGGGGCAGCGCTGGCGCACGCGGCGGCGCAAGCGGCTCATTCGCTGGCGGCGCGAGCGGCAAGGGCGGCTCCGGCGGCAAGGCGGGTTCCGGCAGCGGCGGCGCGAGCGGCAAGGCGGGCTCGAGCAGCGGCGGAAGCGGCGGCTCCGGCTCGTGCGACGCGCCGCCGGCGCCGAGTCCGCTCCTCGGTTGGGCGGCGGTTTCGGGCAGCAGCGTGGACACGACGACCGGCGGCGGCAACGCGACACCCACCGTCGTGACGACGCTCTCCGACTTCACGAACGCCGTGAAAGGCACGAACGCCGCGGTGATCATCGTGAAGGGCACGCTCGGCGCGGGCAAGGTCAGCGTCGGCTCGAACAAAACGATCGCGGGCGTTTGCGGAGCCGAAATTCACGGGCACCTCGAGCTCAGCGGCTCGGTCAACGTCATCGTGCGCAACGTCAAAATCGTCGGCTACGGCGTCGGCGATTGTTCGCTCGACCCCGATTACGACTCGAGCGTCGGCTGCTCGTCCGGCAACGACGCCGTGACCGTGCAAAAGAACGCGCATCACGTCTGGTTCGATCACTGTGACATCTCCGACGGCACCGACGGCAACCTCGACATCACCAACGGCGCCAACTACGTCACGGTGTCGTGGACCAAGTTCCACTACACGAACCGCAGCGACGATGACGGCGACGATTCGACCGGGGCCGAGGGTCACCGCTTCAGCAGCCTCGTGGGCGGCACCGACAACCCGAGCACCTACGACGACGCCCACGCGCTCAACGTGACCTGGCACCACGACTACTGGGCCGACCGCGTCGTGGAGCGGCAGCCACGCGTCCGTTTCGGCAAAAATCACTTGTTCAACGACCTCTGGGCGTCGGCCGGCGACAACTACTGTGTCCGCGCGGGCAAGCAAGCGGCCATCCTCGTCGAGAGCAGCGTCTTCGACGGCGTGAAGGATCCGCTCCAATTCAACAGCACCGACGATCAAGGCACGGCCAACATCGCGGCACAGAACAACGACTACTCGAGCGCGACCGGCAAAGAAGATACCGGCGGCGGTGGCCCGGCCATCGGGACCTTGCCCTACTCTTACACGCCGGACGCGCTCGGCGACGTGAGCGCCGAAGTGAAGAGCGGCGCGGGCCCGAAGTAGCGCCCGTGGAGCTCAGCGCGTGTAGATCATCTTCCGCGCGTCGATCGTCGCGTGCATCTGATGCTGCGTCACGTCGACGCGAAGCGGTGCCTCGTCCTTCTCGTTCTGCACGCCCCCGACCGCTTCGCGATCCGTCGGATCGACGGCGCCCGTAAAGCGCGTCGCGAGCGGGCCCCCCACCTGCCAAGAAATGAGCCGCTCGAGCCCGAGGTCGATCACGCAGCCGTATTTGGCCGTGCGCGCGGCGTCGTGGCGGCGCCGCGCCCAGTCGTACGCGGGGATCAGACCCTCGTAAGCGTACGCGGTGTTGCGCTGGCGCGTGAGCGTCTTGTGAACGTCGATTTCCCAGTCTGCCAGCTTCAAAATCCAATCGCCGTAGCGCGCGGTATCGGGCCAGCCGCTCGTCGCGAGCTCGTAGAGCGTCATCGTGAACCACTGGTAGTACGCCTTGGTGGTATCGGAGTCCGGGTCCGCCGCGAGCGCTTGCTCGACGTTCAGGCGATGACCGGTGTCGGCCGAGCGCAAGACGAGCGGAACGAGCTCGGCGTGGCCCGCGTAGCGCGCGGCCTTGGTGAGCGCGAGCAGCGCTTCGCCGTCGGAGTAGGGCGACGCTTCCCCGCGCGCCGCGCACGTCGTCGGATCGTAGGCGCCGAACCAGAGCCCCGCGGGATTCATGCTCGCTCGGAGCTCCGTCAAGTACGCGCTGAGCCGGCGTTCGTGGAGCGCGCGCCGCTCGGCGGGAAGCGAGCCGCCCGGCGTATTCAGATAATCGACGTACGAAAGGGCGATCAGCGCCACCGTTCCGATGCCGAGCTCTCGGCGGCCGCCGTAACCGGGACAACGAGCGCCGCTCGGCGTTTCCACGGCGTGGTCGTCGAAGAAGGCGAGACCTTTTTCGACGGCAGCGCCGAGCTCCGGCGTCGGGTGGTCCTGGTAGAGGAGCGCGAGCCCCCACACGGCCCCGGCCTGACGCACTTCGTTGTCCTCCTCGGAGTACTCCTTGTCGCGCCAGTCGTACTCGTAATCGAAATTTCCTTCAGGCCGCTGGTGTACGAGCAGGTAGCGCGTGCCGAGCGCGAGCGAGCGGTCGAGGATCGCGCGCGTCACGACCTTGCTACATCGCCCGCGATACGGAGCTTCGAGGGCGAGGCGGACCAACGTATGATCGCCGAAACGCTTCCAAAGCACCGCCGCCGCAGCGACGAGAGCGAGTGCCGCCGCGAATGCGACTTGCTTCCTCCGGCCGAGCCTCGACCACCAGGCTTTGAGACCGCTCACCCTCCGTCTCATGCCTTACCGCGGGGCTCCACGGCAAGGCCCCCTACTCGAGAAGCTCCGCGAGCGGGAGGCTTGCGCTAGCGGAAAACGGGCTCCACGCTCTCTGCCTCGCGCCTTCCGGCGCGCACGGAGCTCGCCGGCCAAAACCCCCGGGGGCAGGAGTTTTCAGCATGTTTTACCTTGTCATTCGTCAGTTTGCCCGCACTTTGAAGAACCTCGACGCCTGTCTCGCGAAGGCGGAGAAGTACGCGGCAAGCCGCAACTTCGACGTGAACAACATGGTTCAGGCTCGGCTCGCGCCGGATATGCTGCCGTTCGCCGCGCAGATCCGCATCGCCTGCGACAACGCGAAAATGGCGGCGGCAAACCTCTCGGGCAAACCCGCACCGAAGCACGAGGACACGGAGACGACCTTCGAGGAGCTCCACGCTCGCATCGGCAAGGCGCTCGCCTTCATCGACACGTTGAGCGAGGCGGACTTCGCGAAGGTCACGCCGGAGCAGACTATCAAGCTCCAATTTCCGGCGGGCAAGGCCCTGCGCGCGAACGACTACATCGTCGGTCGTCAGATCCCGAATTTCTACTTCCACGTCGCCACCGCGTACGACATCCTCCGCGCGAACGGCGTGGACGTCGGCAAGGGCGACTACCTCGGCGAGCTCCCCCTGATCGACGCGTGAGCTCCGCGACGCGGGAGCGTCACGTGGAACGGCGAAAACGGCGGTGCTGCGACGAGCTGCACCGCCGCTCGTTTTTTGTGTTGGGCGCGCCGCGCGGCGCCGTCGCCGCGGCGCCCGGCGTGGGCTGGGCGCCGCCTCGGCGTTTTCTCACTGCCCGGTCACGTGGCAGCGCTTGTCGAACGCTTCGAAGGACTCGTCCGCGCGCGGCTCCTCGCAGTCGCCGCCGGACGGCGCGGCGGAAGCGGACGGCGTCGCCGCCGCAGACGGCGCGGACGAGCCGGTGCTCGGCGCGCCCGTGATCGTGCAGCGCTTGTCGAAGTCGCTGAAGGATTCGCCGTCACGCGGTTCGTCACAGTCCGAAGGCGCGGCCGCGGCTGAAGCGGACGGCGTCGCCGCGGCGGACGGCGGCCCCGCCGCCGAAGGCGCGGCGGTGAGTCCGGTACCGTGCGGCAGCGCGAGCGTCGGTGCCGGCACTTCCGCGGCTTGCGCGACCGTGAGGCTCGGCACGTACGTGGTGACGAGCAGCGCGACCACGAATATGCCGATGAACGGCATGACGACGCGATAGAGGTCGGGCACGGGGCGATTGAAGCGAAAGCCGGCGATGAAGAGATTGAGTCCCATCGGCGGCATCAAGTAGCCGATCTCGAGGTTCAGCAAGAACACGATGCCGAGGTGGTACGGGTTGATGTTGAAGTGGAGCGCGATGCCCATGATGAGTGGGACGATCACGACGATGGCCGAGAAGATGTCCATCAACATCCCCACGACCAAAAGGAAGACGTTCAACGCGAGCAGGAACGAGACCGGTGAATCGATGAGGCCGCCCGCGCTCTTGCCGACTTGGGCGAGCGCGTCCACCGCCTCGCGGCAGCTCGACATCGTGTCGGCGTGCGCGGCGAGGTACGCCTTCGCGGGCGGCCCGCACGTGAGCGCCTCGAACAGCCGATCGGCCGTCTGCGCCTGCACGAAGTAGAAGGTGAGCACCGTCGCCGCGCAGAGCTTCACGAAGATGGCGCCGACCAGCACCATCGAGTCCGGCACGATGCGCGGCAGATCGCGCGTGAGCGACAGATCCTTGTAGATGAACACCTCGATCACGAGGACGTAGAACGCCGTGAACGCGGCCGCCGTCACCGGGCTGAAGACGCCCGTCGCGAGCCCCCCCAATAAAAATACCGGCAGCACGAGCTCCCACTTCGCTTCCCACAAGGCGGCCCGCGCTTCCTTGCCGTCGAATTTCGAGCGCGGCACTTTCGAGATCATGCCGATGATCACCGCATACACGATGAGGAGGCCGATCAGGAGCGCGCCGGGGCGCAGGCCCGCGAGCAAGAACTTGTCGAGCGCGAGCCGCTCGTGGCCGGGCGGCACCTCTTGCAGGCCCGCGACGATGCCGTAGACGATGAGCGGCAGACAGGGCGGGAACGTGATGCCGAGCGCACCGCCCGTGGTGACGAGGCCGAGCGAGAACTTTTCCGGATAGCGATCCTTGAGCAACGCCGGCAAGAGCAGGCCGCCGATCGCGACGATCGTGATGCCGCTCGCGCCGCTGAAGATGGTGAAGAAGGCGGAGGTCAGGATGCAGACGACGCCGAGGCCGCCCGGCATGAACCCGAGCAACGCCCGCGCGATGCGCACGAGACGCTGCGGCGTCTTGGCCTCGCTCATCAAATAGCCGGCGAGCGTAAATACGGGGATCGTCGGCAAAATGCTCATGCGCGCGAAGTGCTGGCCGAGCACGTCCTCGACGGCGTTCGGCAGGGCCATGACGCCCACCGTCGCAGACCCGTGCGCCCACAAGAAGAGCGCTAAGCCGCCGAGAAAGCTGAAGAGCGGCGCGCCCATCAGCGCCATCAGCGCGCAGAACACGACGCCCCACGAGATGGGGAACGACGGGATGTGCGCGGCCCCGAAAGCGAGGAGCGCGAGCGTGACCGCGACCGCGACCAAGGCCGAACCCATCTGTCCCACTGTCGCGCCTTCGGCGTACCGCTCGTCGTGTGGCGCCGTCGGAGCCCACGAGCCGGTGCGACGTTTTCGGAGGACGAGCGGCACGCCGATGATCGCCGCCGAGGCGATGACCCCGAGCACGAGCGGGCCGAGCACCGTCGTCCCGATGGCAAACGGCAAGAGCAGCACGAGAAACGCGAGCGCGATCACGACCTCCGTCGCGGTCGCCTGCGCGACGGGGGCGAAACGCTCCGTCTCCGGATCGGCGGGGTTCGGTGCCGGCTCGGATTGTGGGCCACCCTGCAGCGCCGCCACCCATTCGTGGAAGGCGTGCAGCAGGAGCCGCGTCGCGATCAGAACGAACGCGGCCGGGATCACGAATTGAAATTCGTAGCTGCGGTCGACGTCGGAGCTCGCACCGATGCCGCGCTCCGCGATCAGGCGCACCTGCTCGTGCATGTTCGCGACTTGCTCGAGCAGCGTGAGGTAGAGGCCGCGGGCGAGAGTGAACGCGACGACGGCGCCGAACGTCGCCGCGATCGCGATGACGACGCGGCGAGTACGATCGGGCAGCAGGCGGCCGAGCGCGTCGATCGCGAGGTGGCGTCGTTCGCGCGTGGCATAGCTCGCACCGAGCAGAGCGGCCCAGATACAGCCGTGCATCAGCACGTCGGGCGCCGCGTGCAGCCACGCGATTTGCAGGTGCAAAAGCGCCGCGAGTGAGTCGGCGAAGGCGACGAGCACCATCACCGCGACGACGACGAGGCTCAGGCTCGCCTCGGCGAGCAGAATGCCCCGATCGAGGACGTCGAGCGGACGAAAGAAGGGTGCTGGTCTCGCGGTCGGGGCAGCGCCTGCCATCGCGCGAGAGAGTACTTCGATCGCTTACGAAACCACTACTAGTTCGGTCGGTTTACTTCGAATTAGACGCGCCCGAGCGCGAGCTCGCGCCGCATCATTTGCCGAACGCAGAGACGCGATCGATGAGCGCCTGGTCGGCGACCTGGCCGGTCAGCTGCTTGCGCACCTCGGCGCCGAGCTTGAGCCACTCGGCTTTCTCCGCGTCGCTCGGCGTGAGCATCTTGATGTTGTGCTCCTTGAGCGTCGCGAGCGCCTTCTGCTCGTCGGCGCGCAGGTTCTTGCGCGCGAGCGCGTGAAATTGCGCCGAGGTCTCGGTCATGATCGTCTTTTGCTCGGGAGTCAGCGAATCCCACTGCTTTTGCCCCATCACCGTCCCGCCGATGACGACCGTGAGCGGCAAGTCGAGCATGTTGGAGACGCGGGTGTTCCACTGGAACGCGAGCGCCGAGACGGGCGTCGCCATCAGCGTGTCGATCCGGTTCGTCTGGAGCGCACCGAGCACTTCCGGGAGCTGCAGCGGCACCGGGTTCGATTTCACGACCTTGTAAAGTGCCGGCAGCACGAGGTCTTCGCGCCACACCCAGGGCTTACGCGTGCTGAGATCCGACGGCTTCGACACGGGTTGCGTCGAGAAGATGTACGACCAGCCCACGTCCGCCCAACCCAGCATCTGAAAGCCCGACTCGGCAAACTTCGGGTTCATCTCCGGCGCGAGTGCCGCGCGCGCGGCGTCGAGTTGCGCGTAGGTCTTCAAGATGCCCGGCATCCCGAACACGAGGGCCGGCCGGTAAATCTGCGACAGGCCGACGGCGGTGACCGCGGCGCCGTCGAGACGGCCGCTACGGATCTTCTTGATGACCTCGGCCTCGTCACCCTGCACGCCGCCCGGGTAGAAACGAAGCTCGAGCGTCTTGTTCGAGCGGCGGCGCACTTCACGGTTCCACGCGTCGAACACCTTCATCCACGTGGAGCCAGGCGGCGCGAGCGTGGCGATCGAGATCGTTTTGACGGTGGGCTTTTCGTCGGCGATGCCGAGCGCCGACGAGAAGAGCAGCGTGAGGATCAGAGCGATCGGCCAAAAGGGGTGGGTTTTCTTGATCATCCGATTGTGCTCTCCCGTCGAGCGAGCCATGGCGCGGGCCCTGGCCCTGGATCGACGGACGACTCTGGAGGTTTCTTCTAACGAACGGCGGTCTAGTGCGCGTGGGTGGGTGCAGGTGCGGGGGGCGTTGCGGCGGGGGCCGTTGCCGCCGCCGGCGGCTCCTCGGGGGCGAAGAGCTGGTCCGTCTGGGCGAGATAGCGCTCGGCACGCCGCTTGGCGAGCTGGTTTACGAGAACCTGGTCCGGATCGATGTTCACGGGGGCCGAGAGCGTGGTGTTGAGGAGCTTCTGGTAGAGCGTGCGGTCCTGGAGTGCCACGGCGACGATCTGCGCCTCGATCACGAGGTACATGAGGTTCTTACCGTGGGTGGCGCTGATGGATGCCTCGAATTCCTTCTTCGCCTCCACGGGCTTGCCGCCGAGCTGGGCCGGGACGGTGCCGAGCAAGCCGCCACGCAGGGCGTGCGGCGCGTAGCCGTAATAGCTCGGGTCGAGGGCGAGGACACGGTCGGCCAGGGCGCTCGCGTACGGTAGGTCCGCGAGCGCGTTCATATCGTCGCGATTGACGCCGACGTAACGGCCCCAGCAATAGGCGCCCCAGAATAGCGTGGGGACGACCTTTTCTGCGTCGTCAAACTTTTTCAGGTACTCGGTCCATGCGGCGAGGCCCTTCTTCATCTGGGCTTGCGCGCCGCCACCCTCGTCCTCCCACAGCGTCAGGTTGCCGAGCGCGAGATCACGACAACGCCCGTAGGCGATAGCGGCGCGCTTGCGGAAGTGCTCGCTGCCTTTGTCGTCGTCGTTGGCTAGCGCCGCTTCCATGTGATCCTCCATGAAGCCGAAGCCGTACGAGCCGAGAGCGCGCGCGACCATCAACCGGAGCTCCGTATCCTTCGGCCGGATTTCGAGCAGGCCGTCCATCGTAGCGATCGAGGCCGGGATCGCCTCTTCGGCCAAATCCGGGTCTTCGTAACGTTCGATGGCGGGCCACGCTTTTCCGATGATGCCTACGGTGGAGGACGCCGCTAGCTGCGTGGTGCTACAGGCGCTCGTCGCGAAGGCGACACCGGCGAAGGTCAAAGGTGCGAGGACGCGCTTCGCTCGGGAGGCGAACATGGGGTTCATCCCGTAGCCCTCGCAAGCTTTGGCTGTCAACGCACAAACTGCCGCAATTGGGGCGAGAAATCACGCCTGCGGCGTGGGCATCATGTGACGCGGTACCGGGGTTCGGTTCATTTTTCCGTCACGCTCGTTCGGGCCGACCCCCTGCTCGATGGATAGTACTATCTTGGGTACCCGCGGCGATTTCCCCACGCCGACGGCAAGGGTTAGCGGCTTGTCCGATCCGGATGGTTTCGAAACGAGGCGACGACTGCGCTTCGAGCTTCTCCGCGAAGTAAATCGCGGCGGGATGGGGCTGATCGAGTCGGCGCTCGACCCGCTCCTCGGCCGTCGGGTCGCGATCAAGACGCTGCGGGAAGAGCTGCTGGAGGACGAGCGCGTCGCCATCAAATTCGAGGAAGAGGCTCAGATCACGGGCCAGCTCGAGCATCCGAACATCGTTCCCATCTACGAAATCGGCGAAGACGGGCACGAGCCGTTCATCGTCATGAAACTGATCCGTGGCCGCAGCCTCGGCGACCTGTTGCGCGTGCCCGTCCTCGCCCCGCAGGATCCAATCGGGCTTCAACGTTTCGTTGCGATTGTTTTGAAGCTGTGTGACGCGCTCGAGTACGCTCACAGCCGCGGCGTCTACCACTGCGATCTGAAGCCCGACAACGTGATGGTCGGGGACTTCGGCCAAGTCTATTTGATGGATTGGGGCGTCGCGCTTCTGGAATCGAGGAAGCACCGCCTCGCGCCCGGATCGGCGCCGGGCCGCCGCTTTTCGATCGAGCACCTGATCGCGAGCGATCGGGATTCGCTGATTCGCGTCACCGGCCCGGACGACGGCGGTGATCCGGTACGCGGCACGCCCGCGTACATGGCGTCCGAACAGCTCTGGGGCCGCACCGAGGAAATCGACGCCCGCACCGACGTCTTCGGCATCGGCGCTATTCTATGTGAGATCCTCACCGGTCGGCCGCCGAACGAGTGGGACTCCCTGCCGAACATCGCCGCCCGCAAGGAGCCCATCGAGCTCCCGGACGGCACCGGCGCATGGACGCGGCTCCCGCCCGAGCTCCGGCGCATCACGCGCAAAGCGCTCCACCCGCTCCGCGACCAACGTCACGCCGACATCGCTTCGCTGCGCGCCGAGCTCGAACAGTTCATGCGCGGCGGCGGCTGGTTCGAGACGCGCTCGTTCGCGCCGGGCGAGGTCATCGTCCAGGAAGGCGACGCGGGCGACAGCGCCTACATCATCGAAGAAGGCCACTGCCACGTCTTCAAGCACCTCTATGGGCGGCGCGAGCTCGTGCGCACCCTCGGCCCCGGCGACGTGTTCGGTGAAATATCGGTATTCGCGGGCGGGCCGCGCACTGCCACCATCCAAGCGGCCGACGCCGTCAAAGTGAAGATCATCGGCGGTGATTCGCTGAATCACGAGCTCGATCAGAATCCGTGGCTCGGCGCGTTCGTACGTTCGCTCGCGACGCTCTTTCGCGAAACCGACGCACGGCTGTCCGATCCGCCCGCGCCCCCTCGCTGACCGGCCTTCCGAATGGCGGACAGCGCGCGAGCCCGTGCGCATCTCCCGCGCGAACGCGCATGAAAGAACCATTGCGGGCGCGGGAGCGCGGAACTAGCGTCCGAGCGTCACAAAAAGCATGCGCCCGCCGAAGGTTGCCATCGTAGGCGGGGGGTGCGCCGCGCTGAGCGCTGCGTTCGAGCTCACGCGCCCCGATCGCGAGGACGGCGCGAAGTACGACGTCACCGTGTACCAGCTCGGGTGGCGACTCGGCGGCAAGGGCGCCTCGGGCCGCAACCGCGACGAGTGGAACCGCACCGAGGAGCACGGGCTCCACGTCTGGATGGGCTTTTACGAGAACGCGTTTCGGCTCGTGCGCGACGCCTACGCCGAGCTCGAGCTTCACTACACCGATCGACCGGAAGCGCGGCAGTCGCGTTACGGGGATTGGCAGGAAGCGTTCTTCGCCGACCCCTGGATCGGACTCGCCGACGAGTCGCGCGGCTTCTGGCGGGCGTGGACCGCGAACTTCCCGGCGAACGAAGGCCTCCCGGGTGACCCGCTGGCGCCCGGCACGAACCCATTTTCGCTATCCGGTTACGTCGCGCGCAGCATCGATCTTTTGCGGGCGCTCCTGCGCAGCACGTTCACGGCGACACCGTCGGAGAGGCGCGACGCGACGGAGCGGGAGCTCGAATTCTCCGAGGTTTCGCCGCGCGCCGTGGTCGACAAGCTCACGAGCCTCTTGCGCACGGGCTTGCTCACCGGCGCGGGCGCCCTCTACGAGGCCATGGCGGTCCTGAACGTCGCGCTGTCGGGAGCGGCGTCGCTCCCGGAGAACGACTTCCGCGTCCTCAAGTTCGCGGAAGCCATCGCCGAAAACGTGAAGCGCGAAACCGCCAACGTGCTCCGGCTCGACGACGAGATCCGCCCGAAGCTCGAGCTCATCGAGCTCGTGATGACGATCATCGTCGGCATCGTCCGCGACGAGCTCTTGACGGACCCGCGCGGGCTCGACGCGATCAACGACGAGGATTGCCGCGCCTGGCTCCGGCGCCACGGCGCTTCCGAGCGCGCGCTCGGTTCGCCGTTCGTACGCGGGCTCTACAACATGGCCTTCGTCGACTCGCGCGTCTTCGACGGCCATGGCGAGAACGTCCCGGCGAGCGCGGCGGACGAGCCGGGGCTGGCCGCGGGCCAGGCGCTGCGCGGCGCGTTGCGCATGTTCTTCACCTACCGCGGCGCCCTGTTCTGGAAGATGCGCGCGGGCATGGGGGACGCGGTTTTTTCGCCGCTCTACGAGGTACTGAAGCTCCGCGGCGTGCGCTTCGAGTTCTTCCATCGGCTCACCGACGTGGAGCTCGGTGAGGAGCAGGGCGGCTCGCGCTTCGTGAAGGGCCTTCATTTCGACGTGCAAGCGCGCGTGCGCCGGGGCCGGTCATTGGCTCACGGCGGCGAGCTCGCCGAACGGGTCGCAGGCGACGAGTACTATCCGCTCGACGTCGACGGCTGCTGGCCCGCGAAACCGCAGAGCTCGCAGCTCGTCGGCGTCAACGAGCGCGAGGACGACGAGTACCTCGAGCTCCAGCTGCGCGATCCGAAGTTTCGCGCCGAGCCCGAGCGAGACCGACGCACGCTCGCGCTCGGGCGTGATTTCGATTTCGTCGTGCTGGGCCTCAGCGTCGGCGCCGTGCCGCACGCGTGCAAGACGCTCGTCGGGAGCGACCCGCGCTGGCGCGCCATGGTCGAGAACGTGAAGACGGTGCCGACGCAAGCGCTGCAGCTCTGGCTCAACGAGGGGCTCGAAACCCTGACGGACACGCCGACGCCCATCACCGTGGCCGGCCTGCGCGGCACGTTCGACACCTGGTCGGACATGACCCACGTGATTGCCGAAGAAGACGCCGAGCCGCGGCCCGCGGGGCTCGCCTATCTCTGCGGGGTGCTCGGCGAGGAGCCGAGCACGTTGCCGGCAGGGTTCAAGCCGGGAGAGGAGCCGCGCCCGGATCAAATCGCGCTCTGGCGCAGCGCGGCCTGCGAGCGCGTGGTCCACTACCTCGATCACGTACTTCCGGCGCTGTGGCCCGCGGCCCGCGACCAGGACACGCGAGGCTTCCGCTGGGCGCTGCTGGCGACGCCGGGGCAGTTGAACCCGGCGCACGGCAAGACAGGACGCGTATCCCACCGGGACAAGCTCGCGATTTTGGAACGGCAGTACCTCGCCGTGAACGTGAAGGTTGCGGACCGCTACGTCCTCGCGCGACCGGGGACGCTCGAATATCGAATTTCCCCGCTCGACGCGAGCTACGACAACCTGACGGTCGCGGGCGATTGGACCGACTGCGGCTTCAACGAGGGCTGCGTCGAAGCGGCGGTCATGTCCGGCATGCTCGCGTCGCACGCCCTGAGCTCGCTCCCCGCGCTCGAAGACATCATCGGCTACGACCACCCCTAGGTCCCGAGGAGCCCATGCAGGATCCGGAACGCCCGAAACGACCCGCGCTGCGCCGCAGCGGGCCGCTGCGCGACGCGACCACCGTCTACCGTCGCTCGGATCCGCAGGCGCGCCGTCCGCCGCCGCGCACGGGCGGCCCGCTCACCTCGAGCGAGGACGTCGTGATTCAGGCCGTAAAGCTCGGCTACAAGATCGCGGACGAGCAGATCGCGAAAGGGCAAGAGTTCGCGCGCAAGCTACGCGGCGCCTCGTCGCGCAACGACGGGGGTGACTTCGGCGACCTGGTCGAGCAAGGCGTGCGGCTGGCAAAGCAAGTCGGCATTCTGCTGGTGGAGCTCGCCGAAACGACGACGCAGCCGCAAGCCGTGCTGCGGAACCTCACCCGCCAAGAGAGCGCGCGCCGCGGCGACGCGGGTGAGCCCGAACGCCGCGAAGCGCCGGCGCGCGAGGCGGAGCCGATGCGCGCACGCAAGGCGGACGACCACGCCCACACGGTGCCCGTCGAGGTGCTTTCGTCGCGGCCGACGCGCGTATCGCTCGAGCTCGACGCGCCGCTGCGGGAATGTCCCGAGGTGTATCCGCTCTACCTCAAGGGCAACCCGGCGCACGCGCTTCATGGCGTGAGCTTCAAGGCGGACGACGGGCACGGCTTCGTGCTCTCGGTCGTCGTGAAGGGCGATGATCCGCCGGGCAGCTATCGCGGTTATGCGGTCGATCGCGTGACGCAGCGGCCGCTCGGCACCATTTTGGTCACCGTGAGCGACGCGACGCCCGCGCCGGCGGGCCGAGCATGAGCGCCGCCGCGTTCGCGAGCGCGCCGAGCCCGGAGCGGCTGCCCGACACGCACGCGATTCCGGAGCTGCTCGCGCGTTACGGCAAGCTCACGCGCCGCGCGATGCTCGCCTACTTGCCGGACGGCGAGCCCGAGCCGTACCTCTACGGCCTACTCGGCGACTACCCGAAGCGCGGCGGTAAGATGATGCGAGCGAGCCTCTGCCTCGCGAGCGCGCGCGTCTTCGGAGCCGAGCTCGAGGACGCCGTGAGCTCGGCCGTGGCCATCGAGCTCCTGCACAATTCGTTTTTGATCCACGACGACATCCAGGACGAGAGCGACGAACGCCGCGGCCGCCCCACGCTGCACAAGGTGCACGGCATCGGCCTCGCGCTGAACGCCGGTGAATCGCTGAGTCTGCTCAGCGTGCGCCCGTTGCGTGACAACGCCGCGCGCCTCGGGACGCGCCTCTCTCTGCGCATCTTCGAGGAAACGGAGCGTATGGCCTGGGAATCGGCCGAAGGCCAGGCGCTCGAGCTCGGCTGGCGCCACGAAAACCGCATGGACATCGACGAGGAGGCTTACCTCCTCATGGTCCTCAAAAAGACCTGCTGGCTCGCGACGATTCACCCGTGCCGCATCGGCGCGCTGATCGGCGGCCGCGACACGCTCGAGCTCGACGCCTTCATCCGCTTCGGGTTTTTCCTCGGCGCCGCCTTCCAGATCCAGGACGACGTCTTGAACCTCACCGCGGGGGAAGCTTACGGCAAGGAGCTGAACGGCGACTTGCTCGAGGGCAAGCGCACGCTGATGACCTGCCACGTCCACGCCCACGGCGGAGACGCCGGGCGCGCGCGGCTCGCGCGGCTCTTCGCGCAACCGCGCTCGGAGCGGAGCGCGAGCGAAATCCAGTGGCTCCGTGGAGCGATGGACGAGCTCGGCTCGATCGAGCACGCGCGTGCGGTCGCGCGCGGGCTCGCGGGCGCGGCGCTCCGAGAATTCGAAATCGTGTTCGGTGATCGGCCGGACTCCGCGGACAAGGAGTTCATCCACGGTCTCGTGCGCTGGGTCCTCGAGCGGGAAGCGTGAAGCGATGAAGGAGCGTTTGCTCATCTACGGCGCGACCGGGTACACCGGCCGCTTGCTCGCGCGGGAAGCGGGGCGAAGGAAGCTCCCCGTCGTGCTCGGCGCTCGCCGGCGCGAGCGGCTCGAAAGGCTGGCGGACGAGCTCGACCTGCCGTACCGCGTGCTCGGGCTCGAGACGCCGGCCGAGCGCAAGCGCCGTCTGGACGAGGACGCGAAGCGGCCAATCCCGGGCCCGGACGAGCTGCGAAAGTTGGCGGCTGCACCCAAACCGGCAGCTCGCCCGTCGCCGAACGCGGCCCTTTACAGCGCGCTCGCGGACGTGGGCGTCGTGTTGAACGCCGCGGGACCGTTCGCGGAGACCTCGCTGCCGCTCGCGCGGGCATGCGTGAAAACGAACACGCACTACGTGGACATCTCGGGAGAATACGACGTTTTCCGTGAGCTCGACGGAGAGCTCGATCAAGAAGCGAAGAAGCACGACACGCTGATCGTGCCGGGCGCCGGCCTCACGGTCCTCGCCTCGGATTGTTTGATCCGAGACGCCGTCACGTGCGCGCGCGAGCGCGGCATGGGCGAGCCGCACAGCGTGCGGGTGGCGCTCTCGCGCGTGCCGGTAGTCTCGCGCGGCAGCGTGCGGACGATGCTCGACTGCGTGCGCGACGGAGTGCGCATCCTGCGCAACGGCAAGGACGAGTTTTACCGGGTGGGGACGCTCGTACGCTCCTTCACGTTCGGCGAAGAGCGTGACTTCGAGCGGGATCAGCCGCGCATCTGCACGGCGATGTCGCTCGCCGACACGCTGACTGCGGGCGCAACGGCGGCGCGAGCCTTTCGTGGCCACTGGGAGCCCGCGCAAGCCGTACCCAACGTCGAAGCGTACCTCGAGGCGAGCAGCCTCGAGCGCACGGTCTACGAGCTCGGCGGCGAGTTCTCGCTCGCGCTCCGCGGCGGACCGCTGAAGCTCGTCGTCGATCGCGTGCTCGCGATGTGGCCCGAGGGTCCGCGCGCCGAAGAGCGCGACCAGACGACCCAGCAGATCGTCGTCGAGGTCGAAGACCGTTACCGGCGCGGAGTGGAGCTTCGCCTCGCGACGAAGAACAGCTACGACTTCACGGTCGACAAGGCGCTCGAGCTCGCGGAGACGCTCTGCACGACGAAGTCCGAAGAGCGGGGCTTCGTGAGTCCGGCGTGGGTGCTGCCGAGCGGCATCATCGACGGAAACGACGAGTTCGGCTCGACGGAGGGCTGGGGCGAGTGGCAGCTCAAGTATCGCGGTCTGCCGCGCCGCCGCGCTCCGAACGCGCCGGGGCCGCCCGCATGACCTCCGGGGCGGGCCGGGGGCCCGACTCGAGGCCCAGTGTGCCGCCGCCGTCACGCCGGCCGAGCGTGCCGCCGCGTTCGCCGCGTTCGACTCTCGCTCCGAGCTCCGGCAGCGATTTTCAGTCGACGACCCCTTACGCGCTGCCGAAAGTGAGCGTCCTCGGCGGGACGTTCCGCAGCGACGACGCGACGCTCGGCGCGCTCTGCCGGACGCTCTTCGGCGAAAAGAGCGAGTGGGCACCCGCCTCGAGCGAGCTCTTCTTCGACCTCGGGCGCGTCGAAAGCGAAACGCCGTGGTGGTTTCTCTGCTTTCGCATGCTCGTGCGGAGCGCCCGTGGGGAGGTGCGAGCCGCAGTGTCGCACGCGTTCATCGACATCGATCGCATCCCCGCGCTCACCGTCGGTCGCGAGATTTTCGGCTTCCCGGCGCTCGCCGCCCGCTTCGTGTTCACCCCCTCACTCGAGCAGGGTGGCGGGTTCGGCACGAGCGGCAGCGTCTCGATCGAGACGGACGTGCTGACGGCGACCTCTCACGTGGTCGCCAAAAGCGTGGTCGCGCGCGTGAGCTGGAAGCCCGACGCGAGCGGTTCGCCGAGCGCGCGCATCGCCTGGCGCGACCTCGCGAACGAGTGGCTGACGGCGGAGGCCCCCGCGAGCGGGCCGTTTCCGTTCGTGCAGCTCAAACAGATCCGCGACGCCATCGAGCCGGGCCGCGCCTGCTTTCAGGACCTGGTCCTCGGCGACGTCGCGCTTCACGCGAGCGCCGAGCACGCCGATCCGGAGGTCGAGCTCACGCTGCACGACTACCGGAGCCTCCCGCTCGCGACGAGCCTCGGACAGCGCCGCGCGGGCGAGACCGGCGACGGCGCGGCCGACGTGAGCGTGCACCACGGCTACTCCGTCGGACGGCTGAGCCTCACGTTCTCGATCCCCGCCGTCGAGAAGCCGTCACGCGCCTCCGTCAAGCAGCGCGTGCCCTTCAGCTTTCGCGGCGGTGACCCGCAGTTCGCGCCCGAATACGATTTTCGGAACGTGAGCCTCACGGGCTTCATTTTGCCCGCCGCGCGCTCGCAATTGAAACGCATCATCGACGCGCAATTGAACGAGCCGTACCCCGATCGCAGCTACTTCTACGAGCCCGTGAGCACGGACGTCATCGTCGAGTACATCGATTACGGCTCGATGGTCGCGGCCAATCCGCCGCCGCACCTCGAGATCGACGACAGCGCGGGACAGCACGAGCTCGTCTTTCGCGTGCTCGTCGGGCGCGTGGATCGCGGCTCGCGCGTCGCGAAGAAGCCGGCCATGTTCTGTCCCTTCGTGTTCGTGGACAGCACTTGGTCACTGATCTCCGGGCGCGAAATCATGGGTTACCCGAAGGAGCTCGCGACGTTCACCCGCTACGTCGAGGACGGGGAGCTCGCGGCATGCTGCGTGCGCTCGCGCGACCGAACGGGCGCCGTGGCGGACGTGCTCACCCTCGACTGCCGTCGCGAACAGACATTTCGGGGCCTCGATTTCGAGCGCGACGCTCAGCCGCGCACCACGAGCGCGACGCACCCCGCCGCGAAAGAACGGCGCCCCCGCACGCGCGCGCATCCGTGGTGGGGCCTCGACTCACTGCAAGGCTCGGCCGACTTCGGCAACGTCGTCGGCCCCTGGCTGCGCGGCCTCGACTACGGCTTCGGCGCCGTCTTGCTCAAGCGTTTCGGCGCCGCGAGCGCGCCGCAAACGGCGTGTTACGTCGAAATTCTCGAAGGCGACTACATCATCCAAAACGCCGACGTGAACCTCCCGCCCACGCGCGCGCGCCTCGACTTCGGCGCGGCCGACCCCTTCGGCCTCAAAGCGAAATTCGGCCTGAGCGCCCACGTCCTCGTCCCCGCGGGCAGCTGGTACCGCGCGAGCTGCGATTTTCGCGTCAGAATCCTCGACCCCCTCGCGTGAAGGATTTGGTTTTGCCGCACGTCGCCGGGCGTCGCGTGCTGCCAGCGCCTGCGCGTCTTCTCCGCTAACGCGCGACCAGCCTGGCCTCGGCCGCGCGAAGCTCTTCGTGATCCTCCCCCGCGTCTCGCGACCTCGACAATAACTCGCGCATCCTGGCGAGCTCCGCGTTCCCGGGACCCGGCAGCGGGTCACCGAGACTCAAGAGCGCGCGAAGCTCGAGCTCGTGGGCTCCCTGCGCGCGGGCGACCGCTGCCGCACGCAGGATTTCTTCGCGCCAGCGCGGGTCCTTCCCGCCGCTCGCAGCGTGCTGGATTTCGCCGCGCAGGCGGTGGTGCTCGGAGGCCATGAAGGCTTCTCCCGAGCGCTTTGCTTGGGCGTCCGCCTCGTCGAGCGTCACGAGCGCGCTCGCGGCGTCGCCGGCCGCGCGCTGACACAACGCGAGCCCCCACAGGAAAAACGGGCGATTGAGCTCGGCGCCGCCCGCCTGCCAGAGGCCGAGCATGTGCGTGAGTACCGGAATCGACGCCGCGGGCTCCGCGCTGCCCCGCGCGATCGCGCCGTGCATGCTGGCCGCACCGAGCCACACCGGAAAGCCGTGTTCCTCCGCGATCGCGGCGCCGCGTGCGGCATGCTGCGCAGCTTCGGCGAAACGCCCGCGCGCGTTGTTGTGAAGCGCGGCGAACGCATGCGCGTAGGCGCGATTGAACGGACGCAGCAGCCGCTCCGCGAGCTCGAGCGCCTCGGCCTGCACCCGCTCGGACCTCTGCACCTCGCCCATCATCCAGGCGACGATGGCCTGGAGCGACAAGCTCGCCACGCCCGGATCCTGCAACGAGGGGTACGCGAGCGTCTCACCGTCGTGCGCACGATAAAGCGCGATCGCGCGCTCGAGCTCGACGCGGCCGGCGGCGAGCGCGCCTTGATACACGAGCGTGTAGCCGAGGGCCGTCGCGCTCTCGATCAAATCCGCGGGGCTGCCGCTCTGCTCGGCGACGCGCACGCATTCCTCGGCGAGGTCGCGCGCCGTAGCGAGCTCGGCGCGCACGATGTAGAAGGTGCAGAGGCCGCGGAGCGCCGGGAACAGCACGGCGTGGTTCGCGTGTTTGCGGCAGAGCTCGAGCGAGCGGCGATACGCCGCCTCCACCTCGGGCGCCGCGTAACCCTGCGTCGCCGACGTCGCGAGTCCGAGCGCGACGGAGAGATCGATGTCGTGTTCGTCGCGCAGCGGCGACGGCTCGAGCCGCGCCACGAGCTCGAGCCCGCGCAGGAGGTGCCTGCGCGCCTCCATGTGCGCGGCGTGCGCCGAGGCGACGCGCGCGGCTTCACGTAGATACGCGATCGCGCGCGGGAAAGCGCCGGCCTCGCGGAAATGGTGTGCGAGCACGGCCGGGTCCTCGGTGCGTCCCTCGCGCACGCGCTCCTCGAGCACGTCGCCGATACGCTGATGAAGCTCGCGCCGCGTACTGCGAAGCATCATCGCGTAGGCGGCGTCCTGGAGCAGCACGTGCTTGAAGCTGCAGGCGGCGCGCGCGTCGGCCGGGACGCGCACGATGTCCGCGTCGGCCAGCGTCGTGAGCGCGGACGCGACCTCGGCTTCGGGCACGGCCAAGACGGCCGCCAGGAGCTCGCGCGTGAACTCACGACCGATGGCGGACGCCACGTGCACCACGTCCTTCACGTCGGCGATGCGATCGAGACGAGCCGCGAGCGAATCCTGCAGCGCCGAAGGGATCGCGCCGAGCTCCGGGCCGCGCACGCCGCCGCCCTCGGGGGAGAGCGCGCCCGCTTCGAGCATGGCTTTCGTGAGCTCCTCGACGAACAGCGGGACGCCCTCGCCCTTCGCGAGGATGTGCTCGACGGTCGCCGGGCCGAGCGGCTCGTCACGCGTCAGCTCGCGCACGAGCCGCTCCGAGTCGGCGCGGTCGAGCCGCGTCAAATCGAGGAGCGTCGTGGGGCATTTCGGCAGGTCGGCGTTTGCGCCGGGGCGGACCGTGATGACGACGAGGATCGGTCGCTCGGCGATGCTCGCGACGACCTCGTGCAAAAGCTCGATCGTCGTCGGATCGGCCCAGTGCAGATCCTCGACGAGCACGAGCAGCGGAGCGACGCGCGCCGCCGAGTAAAACTGCTGCTTGAGCGCGAAGAAGGTGCGCTGCTTCAGTCGCTCCGCGGAATCACTGAACGGGGAGAAGCGGGCGCCGAACGGGATGTCGAGGAGCGAGGCGAGCACGCGCGTGAGGCCCTCGTCGGAACTCGAGCTCGTGCGCGCGACGAAATCGGCGACCTTGTCGAGCTTCGAGCCCGGCGTGTCGTCGGGCAGGATCGCCGAAGCGCGCTCGATCTGCCGGATGACGGGAAAGAGCGCCGAGTCCTGGAAGCGGGGCGCGCACTGATAGCGGAGGATGGAGTGCGGCTCGGCGGCGACGCGCTGCCGGAGTTCGTGAACCAGCCGCGATTTACCGAGGCCGGCCTCGCCTTGGATCACGACGAGCTCACCTGCGCCGCTCCGAGCCGTTTGCCAGGCCGAGAGCAGCGCCGCCATTTCCTTCTCACGGCCGACGAGCGGAAGCTCGGGCGAGCGGCGCGGCGCTCGAGCCGCGGCGTCCTGCTCGCGACGCTCGCGCAAGACGTGCCACAGGGGAACCGGCTTGTCGAAGCCCTTCGGCGTGCTCGCGCCGAGCGAGGCACACTCGAAAGACGCCTCGACGAGGCGCTTGGTGACCTCGGATATGACCACCGAGTCGGGCGCGGCACCCGACTGCAGGCGCGCAGCGAGGTTCGTCGTCTGGCCGAAGACGACTTCGTCGAACGACGTGCCCGAAACGAGCAGCGGATCGATGACGACGACGCCGGTCGCGAGCCCCACGCGCGCATGCAACTTGACCTCGAGGTGCGTGTCGAGCGCGCTCACGGCCGAGACGAGCTCGAGGCCGGCGCGCACGGCGCGCGCGGCATCGTCCTCGTGCGCGACCGGATAGGAGAAGAGGGCGAGCACCCCGTCGCCCATGTAGCTTACGATGAAGCCTTCGTGACGAGCGATGACGTCGCGTGCGCAATCGCGAAACGCATGTAGAACCTCGCGCAAGTCCTCCGGATCGAGCCGAACCGAGAGACTGGTCGAGTCGACGAGATCGCAGAAGAGGACGGTGGTTTGTCGGCGTTCGGGGTTGCCGAGCGGGCTCCGGCGCTGGCCGCTGCCGGGCCGGCCCGCACTCTGCGACTTCGGCTGGCCTGCCGGCTCCGCGTCACTCGCTCCAGACACGACCGCGCCGCACGCGGCGCACACCGGGCCGTCGGGAACCTCGCGGTGACAGCGGACGCACTGCACGATTGAGCAAGCGTACTACCACGGCGCGCGCTCGCGTAGGCAAAGCCGCGGCGGGCTTGCGGGAACCTTGGGGCGCCGCCCTTCGCGCGTCGGCACACGCGCGGCCCACTGACTTCGCGGCCGCTCGGGCAGCCTAGGGACAGCTAGCTTGCCAGGCTATTTTCGTGTTCGTCGGGTCCGTCGTGTCGCCGCTGTAGTTGTTGAGCCACATGACGCTGCTCGACGGATCGGTGCTCGTCGCCGTCGTGCTGATCGAGCTCGCGGCGTCGAAGGTGAAGCTCTGCGGGGTCGCAAGGCTGACCGAGATCGAGTCGACGTAAACGACCGTCTTTGCCGGCGCCGGGTTCGTCGCGTTCGCCCCCGCGATCTCGATGCCGATACGCTTGATGCTGTTCTTCGTGAGGTTGGTCCCCCGCGGGTCTTCCGCGCCGACGTTCCAGCTCATGGTCTTCCACCCAGCGCCCACGAAGGAGGCGATGGTGGAGATGTTGCCCGGCGCAGGATTCAGAAAATGGAAGCTCCCCGAGTCTTGAACGAAGAGATCGACGATGCCGCCGGCGCCCGACGATACGTAAAAGTCCATCGAGACCGTCACGGTGGTGGCGCTCATATCGACGGGACTCGTGAAGGAAACGTCGAAGTGCGCCTTGTCGCTCGCAGCAGTGAGCGGAACCGTGAGGACGGCGCAGCCGGTGCGCCCGCTCCCGCCCGAGCCTCCCGCGCCGGCCATGCCCGCGCTCGACCCAGCGCTGCCGCCACTGCCGCTCATGCCGGTCGTACCGCTCATGCCGGCTCCCGAGTTGCCGCCCGTCTCGACGCCGCCGGAACCCGCGCCCGCGGAGCCGCCCTTTCCCCCACTGCTGCCACTGCTGCCGCCACTGCCGCCCTTGCCCGAGCTGCCGCCCGATCCGCTGGTGCCGCCCTCAGCCGTCATGCCGGCCTCACCAGCCTCCCCCGCCATCTCGCTGCCGCCGGTCCCGCCCAGCATGCCACCCCCGCTGGCGCCGGCTCCGCTCGTGCCGCCACGGCCGGCCCCCACGCCGCCCGCACCGCCGACCAACGGCGCACCGCCGGTCGAGCCGCCGGTCGACCCGCCGCTACCGCCCGTGGAGCCGCCCGTGCCGCCGCCACCGGTACCCCCCTGGGCGTCGGTACCACCGGTGCCACCGGACGTGTCACCACTGCCAACGAGGAGCGACGGGTCGTAGACGTTGCAGCCCACCGCGATCAAGATCGCCCCGGCCGCCACTCGTCGTACGTTTCGGGTCATGGTCCGCCGGTCTTTCGCTCTGCACCGTTGCTGCGGGGGTAGCCCGCCGCACTACGCCCCCAATCTAGCAGGATTTCAGGCCGCTCGCCCAAAGACGCGCGACGGAGGCCGCCCGCATGCTTTCGTCGACGCGCGGGACGTGAGTCGCCGCTACACTCGGCCCGCGGCCGTGCTCTCTCGCCCGTTCGTCATGGTTCTCATCGGGGCGCTCTCGCTCGCATGCGGGGCGGAGCCGAAACACGTGCCGCTCGGCCCGCCGGTCCCGGCGCCGGCACCCGCCGACCTCGCGCCCGAAATGACCGAGCGCGGCTCACGCAACGCGACGTTCGTCAATCACGGCGGGCTCTTCATGCCTGAGCAGATGCCGTCGCAAGCGGAAGCCTTGAAGCGCCTCGGACTTCAGATCGATCCGGCGCTGCTCTCCGACCCGCTGTCGGATCTGCTCGCCTCGATCGTAAACTTCGGTGGTTGCTCGGCGTCGTTCGTTTCGGCGGACGGGCTCATTGCGACGAACCATCACTGCGCCGTCGCCGCGCTCCAGTACAACTCCACGCCCGGCGCGAACCTGCTCCACGACGGCTTCGTCGCCAAGTCGCGGGCCGATGAGCGCTTCGCGGGCCCGACCCAGCGCGTTTACGTCACGCGCAAGCTCACCGACGTCTCCACGCAAGTCCAAGCCGCGCTCGCTCCGATCACGGATGATTTGGAGCGCGAGCGCGCGTTCGAAAAATTCGAGAAGACGAGCGTGGCCGCTTGCGAACGGCCGGGGCACGGGACGCGTTGCGAGCTCAAGCGCTTCTACGGCGGACTTCGCTATTATTTGATCGAGAAGCTCGAGCTAAGGGACGTGCGGCTCGCGTTCGCCCCGCCCGCCGGGATCGGCAACTACGGCGGTGAAATCGACAATTGGCGCTGGCCGCGGCATACCGGTGACTTCTCGCTGTTCCGCGCCTACGTGGCGAAAGACGGCGCCGCCGCCGATCACGCCGACGACAACGTCCCCTACGAGCCGCCGCATCACCTCGAGCTCGCGAACGCACCGCTCGCCGCCGGGGACCTCGTCATCGTGGCGGGCTATCCGGGGCGCACCTCGAATCTGGCCGTCGCGAAAGAGCTCGAGGACACGATCGCGTGGACGTACCCGCGCCGCATCCAGATGTACGACGCGTATACCGCCGCGCTCGAGGCCGTGACGGCGAGCGACGCGGACGCGAAGCTCAAGAGCACCGGTTACATCCGCCGTTTCGGCAACTTCCGCACGAAGCACCGCGGGGAGCTCGAAGGGTTCGCGCGCTTCGGCGTGCTCGAGAAGAAGCGCGCCGAGCAAGCCGCGCTCGCCGAGTTCATCGCGGCCGACCCCGAACGCAACCGGCGCTTCGGCGCGGCGATCGCCGACCTGGATGCCGCCTTCGCCGAACGGGATCGGACGCGCGAGGAAGACACCGCGCTCCGCTCCGAGATCCTCATGCCGCAGCTGGTTTCGGCCGCAACGCTGATTGTGCGCATGGCCGAGGAGCGCCAGAAACCGGACGCCGAGCGCCGCCCGCCGTACCAGGAACGCCACGTACGCGACCTGCACGACGAGCTCGCCGGTCTCGACAAACGCTACGACCCGAAGATCGACCAGGCGATCCTGCGCCTCGCACTCGAGCGCATCGCCAAGACACCACCCGCCGAACGCACCCCCGCGCTCGCCCTCATCGCCGGTAACGATCCGACGCCCGAGCACATTCGCGAAGCGGTCGAGAAGCTCTACGCGGGCACCACGCTCGCCGATCAGAAGCGGAGGCTCGCGCTCTTCGAGCACGCAACGCCCGCCGAGCTCGCGAGGAGCAAGGACACCCTCCTTCGCATGGCGGTAAAGTTGCGACCGATCTTGCGTGACACGGAGGATCGCGCCGATCGCTTCACCGGTCGCCTACTCAAGAGCGAGCCGCTCTACGCCGCCGCGGTGCTGGCACAGAAGGGCCCGGGCGTGGCTCCCGACGCGAACGGCACGCTGCGGCTGAGCTACGGAGTCGTCCGCGGCCCCGAGGGAGGCGGCGACGCCTTCACCTGGCTTTCGGAGGTCGTGAAAAAAAATAGGAACGAAGAGCCCTTCGCCGCGCCCAAGGAGTTGCTCGAAGCGGCGGCGGCACACCGCTTCGGTCCCTACGCCGCCGCGCCCAGGCGCGACGTGCCGGTGGATTTTCTCTCGGACCTCGAGATCACGAACGGCAACTCGGGCTCCGCGACGCTCGACGCCCACGGCCGCCTCGTCGGGCTCGCCTTCGACGGGACTTACGAATCCGTGGCGTCGGATTGGATGTTTCTGCCCGGCACTCGCAGCATCCATGTCGATATCCGCTATTTGCTGTGGGTGATGGACGAGGTGGAGCACGCCGACTGGCTCGTGCGGGAAATCGGCGCTAAACCTGCGAGCCCGACGCCATAAGCCGATGGAAGCAACGCTCCGATTCGAGCAAGGCTTTCCGCCGCCCCCCGGCAGCGTGATCGACGACAAGTTCGTCGTGAGCGAGCTCATCGGCAGCGGCGGTACCGGCGTCGTGGTAGCGGCGCGCCATCGCGTGCTCGGGCGGCTCGTCGCCATCAAGTTCATGCATCCCGAGCTCGCGGCCTCGCCCGAGGTCGTCGCGCGCTTTTTGCGCGAAGCCCGCGCGATGAGCCGGCTCAAGAGCGAGCACGTCGTGGGCGTCATGGACGTGGGGAAGCTGCCGAGCGGCATCCCGTACTTCGTGATGGAGCACCTCACGGGCACCGACTTACAAGCGGTGCTGCAGGAGCGCGGACCGCTCGGCGTCGGCCAGGTGCTCGACTTCGTGCTGCAGGCACTCGAGGCGATCGCCGAGGCGCACCGTGCGGGCATCGTTCACCGCGACCTCAAGCCCGCGAACCTGCTGCTCACGACGCGCGAGGACGACAGCGACTTCGTGAAGGTGCTCGACTTCGGCAACGCCAAGCTCACGCGGCAAGACCGCACGGTGAGTGAGTTCGTCACGCGTAACGGAGCGCTGCTGGGCTCGCCGCTCTACATGTCGCCCGAGCAGATTCGTAGCGCCGGCAGCGTGGACGTGCGGAGCGACATCTGGTCCCTCGGCGTGGTCATGCACGAGCTTTTGACCGGCCACCCGCCGTTTCAGGGACAGTTCCTGGGAGACATCATCGGTTCCATCTGCGGGGACGCGTACGCGGCGCCGGCCCGCGAGGACTTGCCCGCCGAGCTCGCCGTGATTCTGATGCGCTGCCTCGAGAAAGAACCCGAGGCTCGCTTTCAGTCCGCCGAGGAGCTCGCGCGCGCGTTCTGGCCGATCATTCGCACGGTCGCGTCCCAGGTTTCGATCGAACGCATCCTGCGCGTGCCGAGCGGCGCTCCGACGCCGCACCCCGACGTCTTCATCCAGGAAGATCCGACGCTCCCGCGCTTTCCGAGCACGGTCCCGCTCACGGACACGGTCGGGCACGCCACTTCGGTCGCGCCGCACGAAGGCGACGCGCGTGACTCGCGAGCACCGGGAACGCGACGGGTCTGGGTCACGGCCGCCGCGCTTTCGGCGCTCGGCGCCGCCGCCTCTTTTACCTGGCTGCACCTGCGCGCGGAGCCCCTCGGGCGCACCGAGCCGCCGCGAGCCGCCGCGGTCCTCGCGCCCGAACCGAAACAGGCCGGGCCCGCGCCTATCGCCGCAATTCCGAGCTCCTCGGCGAAAAATCCGCGGGAACACGGGGGCAAAGGTCCCGCGGCCCGGCAGCGCTCGGCTCCCGCTCGACTCACTGCGTCGTCGCCGGAGCGTGAAGGGAGCACCCACGTGAACGTGAACGCACCCCGCGCAAAGCCCGAATTTCGCACCCTCGACGGCGAAAATCCGTTCGTCGATAAATAAGTAACGTCCAGGCGTCTTCCCCGCGGTGACTCCTTCGGGTTACGCTGGAAGCGAGTCGCGCGAGCTCGGACGCGCCACGGGGCGCCGCGCGCGGGCGGAACGGAGATCAGATGTCCCTCAACGTCGAACTCTTGCGAAGTAGCTTTGCGCTCGTGGTCGAGCGCGAGCCCGAGGTCACGAGCCGCTTCTACGACGTGCTCTTCCGAAAGTATCCGCAGACGCAGCCGCTCTTCGGGCGCCGCACGCGGGCCGAGCAGGAACGGATGCTCCGCGACATGCTCGTCGCCATCGTCGATCATCTGGAAGACGCAACCTGGCTCAAGGGCCAACTCACTGCGCTCGGCCAGAAGCACGTTGGCTACGGCGTCAGCCCCGAGATGTACGGCTGGGTCGGAGCGAGCCTGCTCGAGACGCTCGCCTCCGTCGCTGGCGACGCATGGACACCCGAGCTCGAGCAGACGTGGTCGGAAGCGTACGGCGCCGTCGCGAGCTTGATGCAATCTGCCACAGCCTGAACGGAGGACATGCCGTGCTTACTGAATCCGATCGCAAAGCCGTCCGTCAGAGCTTCCGTTTGGTCGTGCCGATCGCGGACACGGCGGCCGACCTCTTCTACAAACGCCTCTTCGAGCTCAAGCCCGAGTACCGGCAGCTTTTCTCGGACGACATCGCCGCGCAGAAGCGGAAGCTCCTGCGCATGCTCGCGTTCATCGTGCGCTCGCTCGAATACAAGGATACCGAGTGGCGCGACGACGTGCCGCCCGAGCAGGATTTGATGCTCGTCGTGCTCGCGCTCGGCCGTCGCCATTCCGACCTTTACCGCATCCCTTCGGAGTCCTACGCCGCCGTCGGGGACGCGCTGCTCTGGACGCTCGACTACGGCCTCGGTGAGGCGTTCACCCAGGACGTCCGTGCGGCTTGGACGCGGCTCTACACGCTGCTCGCGCAGACGATGCGGCTCGGCTCGACCGCGATCGATCGCGAAGCCGCGCTGCAGGGCGCACAGCAGGCCGAGCGCCAGGGCGAGGAAGCGCTCGTCGTTTCGATGGCGGACGCGGGCATCGACGATGCCCGGCTCGGGACCGAGGAGCCGTCATGAAGGTCGGAGTGATGAAGGGGAGCCTGCGCGAGTTCGACTTGGCGGACGTGCTGCAGGTCGTCGGACTCGGCCGGCAGTACACGGGCGTCGAGCTCTCGCTCGGCGGCGGACGCACCGGCACCATCTTCGTGAAGAGCGGCCAGGTCGTGAGCGCGAGCGCGAACCAACACCAGGGGCGGGAGGCGTTCCGCGACCTCTTTCGCAAGACGGAAGGCGACTTCTTCGTGTTCCGCGACGAGACGCCGCCGGAATTGCCCGATCCCATCGGCTCGCTGAGCACGCTGCTGATGGACGCCGTGTCCGAGCGCACCGCGAGCGGCTATCCGCGGCCGATGAGCTACGCGCCGAGTGAGCTTGCGACGCATCCCGGCGTCGCCCCGCCGTCCCCCGCCTCCGCCCCCACGCCGACTGCGTTGCCGGCGCCGCAACGCCGCTCGCTTCCGCCGCGACAAGCGGCTCCTGCCGCGTTCGGCAGCCGTCCGCCCGCCTTCGCCGCGGCCGCTGGGGGTGAGTCCAAGGTGCTCGCCTTCGCGAGCCCGAAGGGCGGCTCGGGCAAGAGCACCGTCTCGCTCAACACCGCGTTGAGTCTCGCGCGGCGTGGCCATTCCGTGATCCTCGTCGACGGTGACGTGAACGGCGACGTGCTCTCGGCCATCGACGCGCGCGGTCGCGCCAAAGCCGGCGCCCTCGACGTCGTGAGCGGCAGTGCGCGCGTCGACGACGCCCTGCTCGATACCGTGCTGCCGCGTTTCAAGCTGATGCCGGCGGTCGGGCCGCGGCTGCCGGATCTCGACGCGGTGACGCTCGACCCGAACGGCGGCTGGCTCGCCCTCTTCGCCGAGCTCGCGCCGCGCGCCGACATCGTGATCGTCGACACCCCGGCGGGCATGTTCGGGATGACACGCTCAATCCTACGTGCCGTGACGCACGTGATCGGCGTGCTTCAGGCCGAGGTGCTCGCCGCGCGCTCCTTCGGTCGTTTCAGCGAAGGGCTCTCGAGCCTGCCGGATCAGCGTCGACCCGAAATCGTGGGGGTCGTGCTCAACATGTTACAAACGCGACATCAGGCGTCGCTCGGTGTGTTCCAAGACGCGCTCTCCGATCTGCCGAGCAGCTGGCTCTTCGACACGACGATTCCGCGCCATCCGGCGTTTCTGGACGCAACGCAGCAAGGTGTTCCGCTGCGTCAGCTCGACGAGGAGGCGCCCCCGCCGGTCGCGTTCCTATTCGACAACCTGGCTGGCGAAATCGCCGATCGGCTGGGACTACGCCGCACGGCGGCAAAGCCGCAGCGGCTGTTGCTCTAGCGGCATCGAATTTTCCGGAGGCGTACGGCGCGCTTGCGGCGTCGCTCCTGGATTGTTGCGGCCCTTCGGCCAAATCGGTGCGAGACTCCGGCCGACGCCCCGCGCGAACGTGGGTGGCCGGCTACGGGCACCCCACGCACGAGCGAAGGCCCTAATATGCACGCGTTGGCTGCCCAACAACCGTCTGCCGACCTGAACTTACGGCTCCTTCGCCATTTAGTCGCCTATTTGCACGACCACTGCGAGGGCTCGGCAATCACCGCCGTCGCGGCGGCCGGTGGCGTCAAGGTCGAGGATCTCTGGGCGGCCACGCGTTGGGTCTCGCTCAGTCAATTCGAAGCCATCCTGAGCGCCGCGCGCACGCTCGTTTCCGACGACGAGGCGTTCAAGAATGCCTGCGCCTACAAGGTGGCCGACGTGCCGGGCGCCGTGCGCTTCTGCATGGGCGCCCTGTCCCCGCTACTCGGGTACGAACTCGGCTGCCGGCACCTGCGTGTCGTCTCGGGGATGAGCACGTTCAAGCCGGAGCTCCTCGGGCACGGGCGCATCCGCCTCCGTTACGAGACGACGAAGAAAGAAAGCCGCTTGATGTGCCTCTCGCGCCAGGGGCAAATCGAGCAGCTGCCGACGCTCTGGGGCATGCCCCCCGCGCACATCACCGAAACTCGCTGCGTCGCGCGCGGCGACGACGTGTGCACCTACGACGTGCAGGTTTACGAGCCGCGGCGCTGGCTGCCCGCGGCGCTCAGCTCCGCGGCAGGCCTCGCGACGTACCTGGGCTTTCTGATCTTCAGCCACGCGCACGGCAACGTCGCCGTGGGCTTCGTCTTTTCACTCGTCGGCGGGCTGCTCGGTCACCTCTACGAATACCAGCGTACGAGCGCGTCCAACAGCGAGGCGCACAAGGCGATCAGCACGGCCTACGTCCAGGCCGCCCGCGACGAGGCCGAGGCGCGCCGCGAGCTTTTCGTGCTGATGCAGCGTCAAAGTAGCTGGGGACAGCTGATGGAGGGCGAGGTCGTCGAGCGCGCTCAGGCGCTGCAGGACGTAGCGGGCGAGCTCGAGCGCTTGCAGGCGCCGCGCGTCGCGCACCTCAGGGGTCGTTCGCGCGAGCTCGGCGGGCCGCTCGACAGCCTCCAGACGACGCTCAATTCGCTGCGCGCCAAGCTCGGCGTGGGAGACCCGGACGTCGTCGCCGGTTTCGAGCGTCTCGACGCCGACGTCGACGCGCTCGCGCGCCGGCTCAAGGAAGTCGGGCGGACGGCGGCTTCCGCGTCGGAGCTCATCGACCTGATGCCGCAGACGCTCGACACCTGGCCGCTCGTGCACGAGCTCCGTACTCGCTTGCGCGCCTTGGTTCATCTACCGGACGTGCGCGTGAGCGTGTTCGCCGCGCGTGAGGCGCCGGAGCGGATCCGCACGGACACGGCGCTCTTCAACCGCATCATCGACAACCTGCTCGTCAACGCCGCCTCGCAAACACAGCGCGGCAGCATCGTCGTCGAGGTGAGCGGCACGCCCGGCTTTCTGACGATCAAGGTCTCGGACACGGGCGCGGGTCTGTCGGAAGACGACTTGAGCCGTGTTTTCCGGCCGATGCAGCGCGCCGTCGTCTCCTCGGCGGCGGCCGCGGGCGCCGGCCCTGGACTCTCCGTGGTCGTGCAGCTGCTCGCACGCATCGGCGGGAGACTCGAGGTGATGTCGACGCCTGGACGCGGCGCAACCTTCTGGGCGCATATCCCGGTCGACAGCGAAGCCGTGATGGAGCCGACCCCGATCGGCAAGCAAGCCACCGACGAGTTCATCCGGCGCATCGTCACCGTGAGGCGCTCCTCGCAGGGCTGAGCGGCTCAATGGCGCGGGTCGTCCAACTCTTTCCCGGAGGCAATCCCGCCGTCCCCCGGGTCATCGACGTCTTTCTGCGTTACCTCAAGGCCGAGGGGGTGCACGTCGTGTTCGGCATTCCGGGCGGCCTCTTGTATCCGCTCTTCAAGGCCATCGAAGAGGACGGTGAGCTCACGCTCGCGGTTTCGAAGCACGAAGAGGGCGCGGCGTTCATGGCGGACGGCTACGCGCGTGTCGGACGGCGACTCGGGGTATGCGCCGGCACCTCGGGGCCGGGCGCGACGAACCTGATGACGGGCGTGTCCTGCGCTTTCGCCGACGGCGTGCCCATGCTGGTCATCACCGGACAAGCCGCGAGCCGAACGCTCGGCAAGGGCGCGGCCCAGGAGACTTCGCGCGAGGACATCGACATCGTGGCGATGTTCGCGCCCGTCACCAAATACTCGGCGATGGTCGCCTCCCCTTCGCAGATGCCGCAGCACCTGCGGCGCGCGCTGCGTCTCGCGCTCACGGGCCGCCCTGGGCCGGTGCACCTCAACGTGCCCGTGGATTTCTGGGAGAAGCCGCTCAGCGAAGATTGGTTCGACCCCGCGACGTATCGACCGTCGACGAGCACCTTCGATCGCGCCGCGCTGCAGCAAGCGGTCGACGTGCTCCACGCGGCGCACCGGCCGGCGCTGCTCGTGGGGGCGGGCGTCGCGATCGCCAACGCCGAACAACACCTGCTCGCGTTGGCCGACGCGCTGCCCGCGCGCGTCGCGACCACGCCGCGCGCCAAGGGCGTTTTCCCCGAGGACCACGAGCTCTCGCTCGGGGTCTTCGGCTTCGCCGGCCACCGCGCCGCGCGAGAAGTGCTGCTCGGCGACCAGGTCGACGTCATTTTCACCGTGGGCTCTTCCTTGAACGAGACGGCGACGCTGAACTGGCACCCCGCGCTCGCGCGCTCACGACGCTTCATCCAGCTCGACATCGACGTCGATCGCATCGGACGCAACTATCCCGTCGATCTCGCGCTCGTCGGCGACGCCCAGACGATCCTGGTCGAGCTCGTCTATCACTTGCACCGAAAGATCCGCGACGGCCGGCTGCCGCAATCACAATGGCGCGGCGCGCACCCGATCGAACACGGGAATTCACGTTACATGTCCGCGGACGAGCGCCTGTCGGACGCGGTGCCGCTCACACCCGCGCGCTGGCGCCGGGACCTCGAGCACGCCCTCCCCGAAGATGCGGTGATTTTCTCCGACATCGGCGGGCACATGCTGAACAACATCCATCACCTTTGCATCCGCAACCGCCAGCGCTTCATCATCAATCTCGGCTTCGGTTCGATGGGTCACGGCACGGTCGCGCCGATCGGCGCGATGCTCGCCGATCCGCGTCACCCCGTGATCGCAATCATCGGCGACGGCTGCTTCACGATGAACGGCATGGATCTCATTACAGCCGTCGAATACGACGTGCCCGTCGTGTGGATCGTCGAGAACAACAACATGCACGGCATCACCCATCACGCGAGCAAGGCTCTCAGCGGCACGCCGCTCCGTGGCGCGTCTTACCGCCGCCCGCTCGAGATCGCGCCGATGGCGCGAGCCATGGGCTTACGCACCGAAGTGGTCGACCGTCCCGGGCAGATCCAACACGCCCTGCGTGACGCGCTCGCCTCGCGACGTCCAGCGCTGATCGAAGTGCGCGTCGACCCGACGGTACCGCCGCCCGTGAGCGACCGCGCGACCTCGCTCGCCGGTTTCATCGAGCGTTGACGCTCAGGCGGGCTCGGTCGCCGCGGGCAAGAGGTGCTCGTCGTCGACGCCGGCGAGCTCCGACTCGGTCTCGACGCGGCGCTTCTGGTGATCCGCGGCGATGAGCACGTACAGGCTCGGCACGACGAACAGCGTGAAAAGCGTGCCGATCGTCATGCCACCCACGAGCACGATACCGATCGAGTTACGCGCGACGGCGCCCGGGCCGGTCACGAGCGTGAGCGGGAAATGACCGCACACCGTCGCGACGCTCGTCATCAGAATCGGCCGCAGGCGGGTAAGAGCCGCCAAGTGCACGGCCTCGAGCTTCGAGTGTCCGGCGGCCTGCTGTACGTTCGCGAACTCGACGATCAGAATGCCGTTCTTCGCGACCAAGCCGACGAGGGTGACGAGGCCGACCTGCGAGTAAATGTTGAGCGTCGTCGTCCAACCCTCGGTCAGCGCGAAGTGCATGCCTGGCGGACCGGCGAACTTCAAGAAGGTGAAAATGAGCGCGCCGAACATCGCGAGCGGCACGGACCCCGCGAGCACGACGAGCGGATCGCGGAACGAGTTGAACTGCGCCGCGAGCGCGAGGAAAATCAGGAGCAGCGCGAGCGTGAACGCGGGCAAAAATTTGCCGGCCTCTTGCCGCAGCTGGCGCGATTCGCCCGTGTAATCGACGCGGGAGCCGGGCGGCAGGATGCGAGCCGCCGCCTTCTCGAGCACCTTGAGGCCGTTGTCGAGCGAGCGGGGAGCGACGCCGGAAATCTTGATCGAGTTGAGCTGTTGGAAGCGATTCAGCGTGCGCGGCTCGACCGTGTTCTTGACCGTGGCGACGGAGCTCAACGGACTCAGATCGCCGTTCGGACCGGCGATGTGGATCTGGCGAAGCTGCTCCGGGGTGAGACGCGAGGCGCGCTGGACCTCCGGAATCACCTTGTAGCTGCGGCCGTCGATGGTGAACCGGTTGACGAAATTTCCGCTCAGCATCGAGCTCAGGTCGGTCGCCACCGATTGCATGGTGATGCCCATCGACGCGACCTTGTCGCGGTCGATGTTGAGCCGCGCCGAAGCTTGATCGATGCGCACGTCCATCACGGGCGGAAACGCGAACTCTCCGCTCTTCGTCGCCTCTTCCACGAGCTGCTTCGCGTATTTGACGAGTTGCTCGTGGCTTTCGGTCGAGGCGATCACGAACTCGACGGGAAAAAAGCCTGCGCTCGGCAGCGCGGGCGGCAGGAACGCCGGGGCGCGCACGCCCGTGACTCCCTGCATTTTTCCTGCAAGATCGGCCTGGATCTCGAAGATGTTTCGCTTGCGCTCGTTCCACGGCTTCATCAGCGCGCCGCCGAAGCCCTGCTGCGGCATCGTGAGCTGAAAGCTGTGGCTGAACTCCGGCAGCGAGGAGAAGATGGTGTTGACCTGCTCGGTGTACGGAACGAGCTGCTCGAGCGTAGCGTTCGGCGGGACGTCGAGCGCGCTGAATACCGTGCCCTGATCTTCGGCCGGAGCGAGCTCCGGTGGCGAGAATAGGTACAGCGGGATCACCGCGAGCGTGAGTAGGACCCACACCGTGTACACGGCGGGGCGCACCGACAGTGTCGCCGAGAGGGCGCGCCCGTAGCCGTTCTTCAGCGCCTCGAACCCGCGATCGATGGTGTGGGCGAGCCAGCCCTGCGCGCGCTCGGACTTGAGCAGCGTGGCCGCCATCATCGGCGAGAGCGTGAGCGCCACGACGCCGGAAATCAGCACGGCGCCGGCCAGGGTGAAGGCGAACTCGCGGAACAGAGCGCCCGTGAGGCCGCCCTGGAAGCCGATCGGCGCGTACACGGCCGCGAGCGTGATCGTCATGGCGATGATCGGCCCGACGAGCTCGCGCGCGCTCACGATTGCAGCTTGGAACGGCGTACGCCCCTCGTGCACGTTGCGCGCGACGTTCTCCACCACGACGATGGCGTCGTCGACCACGAGACCGACCGACAGCACGATGGCGAGCAAGGTGAGTAGGTTCAACGTGAACCCGAACACCTGCATCAAGAAGACGGCGCCGATGAGCGAGACCGGAATGGCGACGATCGGAATCAGGACGCTACGGAAAGAACCGAGGAAGCAGAAGATCACGATCATCACGATGATGATCGTCTCGAGCAAGGTGTGCGTGACTTCTTTGATCGCGTGATTGATGTAGTCGGTCGAGTCGAACGCGACCTTGGCGCGCATGCCGGTCGGCAACTCTGCTTGGATCGTCTTGATCTCGTCCCGGACCTTCGCAATCACGTCGAGGGAGTTCGCGTTCGGGAGCACCCAAACGCCCATGAACACCTCTTTTTGGCCGGAAAAGCGCACGTCCATGTCGTAGTCGTCGGCGCCGAGCACGACTTCCGCGACGTCCTCGAGCCGCACGAGCGTGTTGTTCTCCGAACGCACCACGAGCTTCTTGAACGTCTCGAGGTCCTGCGCGTCCGTGGTGGCGGTGAGGTTCACCTGGACGTACTCGCCCTTCGTCTGACCGACGGCCGCGAGCGTGTTGTTCGCCGCGAGCGCCTGGCGCACGGCCGTGGGACTCACGTTGAGCGCGGCCATCCGGTCGGGCTTGAGCCAAGCGCGTAGCGCGAAGGTACGACCACCCAAGATGTCGGCGCGCTGCACCCCGTCGATGGCCGACAAGCGCGGCTGCACGATGCGGATCAGGTAGTCGGTGACCTGGTTCGCCTCGAGGATGTTCGAGCCGAACGACAGGTACATGGCCGCAAACTGCGAGTCGGACGGCTCGATCGCGATCGCGGGCACCTCCGCCTCGGGAGGCAGGTCGGCACGCACCTGGTTCACGCGCGCGCTGATGTCCGAGAGGGCGTTCGCCGCAGGGAAATTCAGCTTCAACCGCACGTTGATGGTCGAGAGCCCCTGGTTGCTCTGCGACTCGATGTAATCAATGCCGTCGGCCGCAGCGATGGCGCGTTCGAGCGGCGTCGTGATGAAGCCGCGGACCAGATCCGCGTTGGCCCCGACGTAGGCGGTCTTCACCGTCACCGTCGCGCTCTCGAGCCGCGGGTATTGCCGCACGTTGAGCGTGCGGATCGCTTGGAGGCCCGCGATGATGATCACGAGGTTGATGACGATCGCGAGGACCGGACGGCGGATGAAAATATCCGTGAGCTTCATGGCGAAGTGCCTACCCCGTAAAATGGGTGATCAGTGGTTGACGGGGGTGGGAGTGAGGCTGCGCTCGAGCTTCACGCTCTGGTTGTCGATCTTGAGCGGCAGGCCGTTCCTCAGCTTGAACGCGCCCTCGCTCACGATTTCCTCGCCGACCTTCAAACCGTCCGTGATGGAGACGAAATCACCGCGCTCGTCACCGAGCTTCACGAACTTCTGCTGTGCGGTCGGCCGCAGCTTGCCGTCCGGACCCGGCTTCTCTTCCGCGACGAACACCGAATCGCCGTAAGAGGCGTGCACCACGGCGGTGAGCGGGACGGCGACGACCTGGCGCTGGACCGGCAGCACGACCTGCGCGCGCAAGAACATGCCGGGACGGAAGCGACTCTCCTGTCCCGGAAAGCGCGCCCGCACCTTCACGCTGCGTGTCACCGGATCGACCGTCGGATCCACGGCGCTGATTTCGCCCTCGACCGTCGAGCTTTTCACGTCCTCCTCGCTCGCACGCACCTTCATGCCGACGTGGAGCTGCGGGAGATTCTCCTGCGGTAACGTGAAGTCGACGTAGTCGGCGTCGGCCGACTCGAGCATCGCGACGGTCGTGCCCGGCGCGAGATATTGACCGAGGTTGACCTGGCGGATGCCGAGCTTGCCGCTGAAGGGCGCGCGGATGATCTTGCGATCGATCTGCGCCTGCAGCTGGCTCTGCTGCGCGGAGAGGCTCTTCAACGACGCAAAGTCGGTGTCCGCCGCGGCCTGAGCGATCACGCCGGTGCCGAGCAACGTCTGCGAGCGCTGCGCCTGCGTCTCCGCGAGCTCGCGCTGCGCCCGTGTGGAGGCGAGCTGCGCGCGTTCGACCCGCGAATCGAGCTCCACGAGCACCTGCCCCTGCTTGACCATCTGCCCGGAGTCGAAATGGATCGCCGAGACGACGCCCGGCGAGTCGTTCGCGAGCGCCACGCCCTTGGCCGAGACGACGCTCGCCACGGCGCTCAACGTGCTCTCCCACGTCTGCTGCTCGACCTGCCGGGTGCTGACCGCCTCGGGCGGTGGTCCGGCCTTTTGCATCTGTTTGCCGAAACCGATCAGCATCGAGATTTGCGAAAACTTGAGGAAGCCGAGCAGTACGATGATGGCGAGCGCTCCGCCGATCATCAGCACGTAGGCGAGGAGGCGTCGGCCGCGGCGCGGACGCGCGGGCGCGGGGCCGGAGGGACGTTGAGACACGTCCCGATCGGCGGGGCCGGGCGGGGGCGCGGGGACGCGGTCGCTCTGCGGGCGGGCGTAGGTCGGACGCGAAGGGTGCTCGTTCACGGTCGCTGCCATGGGGTCGCCCCGCTGCTTAAGACCGGCGCGTACAAACCGCCACTCCCTTTCACGCCGTTGCGGCATGCCTCAGGGATGAAATGGTGTCGATTTTTGTCTTGGGAGCTACTCGACGAAGCCGGTTATGCGCTCGATGTAGTCACGTGAGCCGTCGCGGGCCCAACCATCGAGCTGCGCCACGTCCTTGAGCTGCTGGCCGCGTTCGCGCGGAACGACGAAGTATTCGATGGCCACGTCGGGCAGAGCGCTCACGTCACCCCACAACTTCTCGAATTGAGCCACCGTGAGCACGTCCTCCTGGGCGTTGCCCCAACGTCGCTTCACCTCCTTTAATGTGACGTACGTGGGAAGGCGCGCGGCGAGCGCGCGAACGCCGCGGCGAGCGAGTGTTTCGTCGGCGAGGGTCTCGCGCGTGAGGCCGAAAAGCGCCAGCAGCGGGTCGATGGAGACCCACGTCGTCAGAGAGTTATAGAAACCGAGCTTCGCCTCGTCCTCGTCGCTCGGCAGCGCGAGTCCTTCCACGATGCGGGGACGGCCGCCGACGCGGGCGAGCCCGCCGCCGCGATCCTCGAGCCGGCGCTCGATGACCTCGAAGCTGAACGTCGCTTGGCGCTCGAGATGCCGGCCGAAAAGGCGCGGCTCGAGCTCGGCGCCCAAGGTGTCGATGTTGTGAACCAAGAAATAACGGAGTGACGGCTGCGCTTCCAGCAGCCGCCGCAGCGTCCCATTGATGACGAGGTTCGCGACTTCGTAGAAATGCCCCACGGGGTGAACACATTGCGGCGCGAGATTGTCGCGGTAGTCGCTCGCCTCACCCTTCTCGGCGACCCAATCCAGCAGAGCCTTGCGCCCGCTGTCGCGCACCTTCTGCTTTCGCTCCTCGAGCTTCTGCTCCGGCATCTGCTCCCACGCGAAGCGCAGATCGCGCGCCGTCGGCACGAGGCGCAGGCCGATCGAGCTGGCCGGCGAGAGCAGCAGTGTGCCCGTGAAGCCGTAGCGCCCTTCGCGTTCGAGCAGCTGCTCGAGCGGCGCGTGCGTGAGAAAGCTCGTCGTGAACACGTGCGGCGGCACCGGCCCCGCCGCCGCACCGGTGCGCGCCGTCTTCGCGAGATGCACCTCGACGAAAGTACGGAAACGACCGCCGAGCTTGGCGAACGGATGCAGCGCCTTGACGGTGCCGGCGCCCTGCGTCCAGCGACTGCCGGCGCCCGCCGCGAGCGTGACGACGCACGCTTCACCGCGCGCGAGGGCCGCACGCCCGAGGCTCTCCGCGTCGGCGCCGATGCTTGCGTACTGCGTGACGTCGCGCGCGCGGACGTCCTCGATGACCGTGTCTGCGGGCAGCCGGTTTTGCGCGAGACCGATGCGACCTGCGAGCAGCTCACGCCGAATGCGCTCGTGCTGCTCCGGATCGAAGCCGTAGCGCTCGAGCAGGGCGTCGAGCGAGGGACCGTTCGCGTGCGACCCGGAGGACGGAAACAGCCGGCGTACGAGCGCACGGCTGACGCTCTCGGCGCGCTCGCCGCGCAAATGCTCGTTCGCGAACGCGTCGAGCTCGCGGCGGCGTGCGATCGAGAACGAACGCGACCCCTGCTCGTGCCAGCGCGGAAGTTGGAACACGTAGTACTCGGGCGAAAGGATCGCGTCCGAGCCGGACAGGAGCTCCGCGGACGTGCCTCGTTCGTTGATCGAAAAACCGTAGACCACGGGCTCCATCGCGAACGGCAGGCTCGTCTCGAGGTCGTGCTTCGCGCGCCGCATCCCCTCCGAGAGCAGCGTCTCGGCCTCGGCCTTGCGGCGCGGGTCGACGATGAAGCCCATGCCGCCGCCCGACATGCCGCCGAGCATCCAGAAACCCCAAAAATCAGCGCCCAGCGCGGCTTCGGCTTCGCGAATCAGTCGTTCGGTATAAGCGTTCGTCACCCACGGCACGATGGTCTCGAGCGGCCCCCGAAACGCGCGGGTCGTCAGCCGGCCGAGCTCACGCACGTCGCCCGCTCGTAGCGCCGCGACGATGGCGTCGAACGTCGTCAAGAGCTCCTTGCGCGCTTCCCACTCGCGTGCGGTACCGAGCAAGAACTTCTCGGTGACCATCTCCAGGATGGGACCGACGTTGGCCGCCATACCGCCGTGCACGAGCACGAGCGACTCCTCGAGGCGCTTGCGCGCTTCCGGCGACACCACGTCCTTTTCGAGAATGGTGTGGCGCGGGAGCAGGCGGCCGCGGCTCGAGCCGTGCTCGACGTCCTCGCTGGACGCGAGCACGCCTTCGATCAGCTTGATGCCGGGCCAGAGGCCGCCGCTGTCCTGCCAGCCGCCCCCCGAGCCCCCCAGCCCTTCGCCGAGGACCGCGCGACCGGCTACGGTGCGCCGCGCCGCGTCGTCGAGCGAGCCGGTGAGCGCCGCCACCTGGCCCGTCGCGCGCATGCACAGTGAAATCAGCCCGCCGAGCAGGTTCGTCGAGACGGCAAGCCGGCTGCCCTTCGGAATGTCGCTCACCTGACTCACGAGCTCGATGCCGCGCCCCGGCCCCACGAGTTGCTCGAGCACGAGCCTGAGCGGCTGACCCGAGCCTTCGAGCGCCGGCGGCACGAGGCCGGCGGCGATCACTGCCGCTTTCAGCAAGCCGAGGTAATCGCGCGCGTAATCGAACACCTCGGCGACTTCGGTCAGGTCGGCCGTCGCGTCGAGATCCACACTCGCCAGCCGGAGCACCGGCTCCTCGATCACGCGGAAGAAGCACGTGATGGGCGGCTGCGTGCTCTGATCGCGACCGCGCACGGCGAGATCGACCGACACGTTGAGGACGCGCGCGCCCTCGGGGAAATCCATACCGAGAAAGAAGATGTCGCTCCAGCCGCTGTGGCTGAGATCCATGCGCACGGGCGTGCGCTCGACGAGCACGCGGCCGAACCCGCTCGCGTCGGTAACGAGCAACTCGGGGCGGACGCGCAGCGGTAAATCCAGCGCGTGTCCGGTGCGGAACATCCAGCGATTGCCGCGAAGCGCGCGCACGGAGCGCTGCACCTGGGCTGCCAGGATTTGAAAACCGAGGCCGTGGTACGCGGACGCAAGCCCGCTCGCGAGCGCGTCGCTCGCGCCCGCGTCGGCCATCGCGGCAAGGAGCACGTCGCAGGCCGCGGCGTAACGGCGCTCGAGTAGGAGCTCGTGCGCGTGCCATGGGATTTTACCCGCGCGCGGCAGCTCGGAGCACCGCGGCAACACGTAACGGTAGAGTGCGTGCGCGTAGAACGCGGCGCGCACGCGCTGATAAGCGTTGCGCTCGCCGTCGACCGCGAAGCCGTGAAGCACCTTGCCCGACTCGAGTAGCTCGGCGAGGGTCGCGTCCCGCGCGAAGCGCTCGAAGGCGCCGACTTTACTCGCGGCGTCCGGCGCGAGGATCGCCTCAACCAGCGGGTGCATCCCGCGTCAGCCCTGCCGCCGGTCGGCGTACGCGACCTCTTCGAGCATCAAGCGCAGCACCGTGTCGCGCCGCTCGCCGTGCAGCGCGAGCGCGAGCTGCGCCCGCAGCAAGCCGAACGGCCCCTCGAGATCGACGCGGTGCCCGTGCACCTCGAGCCCAAGGTAGCGCTCGCGGCTCGCGAGCGCGGCGAGCGACTCGGTGAGGCCGAGCTTTTGCCCTGGTTTGAGCGCGTCCGAGCGCTCGCGCAGCGGCCGGAACACGTCGGGAGTGAGCGCGTGGGTGCCGAAAAGCGCGAGGTACGAGCCGAGCCGGAGCCCCGGGATCAAACACTCGACCTCGGCGACGGTCGGCGTCGGTTTCTCGATGATCGTCTCGACCACGTAAAGGTCCTCGGTGCCGTGCACGCGCTGCCCCCCGACCACGCCGAAGTACGGCAGCTGACTCTCGGCCGTCGCCTGCACCGCCGAAACGCTCGAGCCCTCGCGCCTCGCCACTTCGATGAGCTGCGCCGTGCACGACTGCTTCGCGTACGTCACGAACACGTGGTCGCAGACCTGCAAGACGAAGGGCTCGTCCTTCACCCAGCGCTCGAGTCCGAGCACGGCGTCACCGAAGCCGCGCGGCTCCGCCTGTTCCTTGAGCACGATCGCGGGCGCGAACTGGCGGACGAGCTCCTCGAAGACGGGGTGCGTCCCCGGCGGCGTCACGAGCGCCACCTCGCGGATGCCGGCCGCGATGAGCTCCTCGATCTGCAGCGCGGCCACGCGTTTCGTGCGGCCGTCTCCGGTCGTCACGTGTTGAAGCGGCAGGTCCCGGTGCGCCGGTCCCGCCATCGGAATGATCGCCTTCGTGAGTTTCACGGTGGGTCTCGCTCGACCATGAAGTAGTCGAGCCCCGGACGCGAGGGAACCCCGGTTGCGCGCGTCGTCGGTAAACGCCTGCGCCCGAACCAGCTGCACTGGGTCACGGCTGCCGCTGTGACAATTTGGTCGGCGAGTGCTGGCCGGCGCGCCCTAACTCCCTCGCTTACGAACGTCACAGCTCCGACTCGGCCTTGTGCAGCGGCCGCGCGATCCCGAGCTCGTTTTCGAGCTCGGCGCGTAGGCGATTCGCGGCGTCGCGCTCCTCGCGCGACAGCTGGAGAAAATCGTACGCGCGTGCAGTCTCGTCGAGCGCGACGACCTTCATCGTCCGATTGAAGAACAGCAGCGCCGCCGTGATCGCCCGCACGAGCGCGCTCCCCGTCATGATGCAGGTCGGTGCGGGCTTGTTCCCAATCTGCTTGCCCAGGAGGTCGCGCTGGTGCCCGTCGGGTCCGCCGCCATACGAGACGACGAGCGTCACGCCCCGCTCGCGGGCGCCACGCTGCGTCTCGTCCCGCAGCATGCTTTGCCATTCGAGGTTGCTCGGGTTCCTCGCCCCGTGCACGACGACCGTGAGCCGCCCCTCGAAGCGCCAAGCCATCGTGGCCGCCATGGGTCACGGCGATGATAGGCCCACGCCGAGAACCGTCAACACGCGGGAGTCATCCGGCCATCGCCGCCAGCACGCCGCCCGTGGCCGTCTTTTTCTTCGCGACTTCGCGCGGCGCGCCTGCCGCCACGATGCGTCCGCCCGCGTCGCCGCCGTCCGGACCGAGCTCGATGAGCCAGTCGGCGCCGGCCATCACCTGCGGATGGTGCTCGATGACGATCAGCGTGTCGCCGCGCTCCACGAGCCGACCGAGCACGTGCACGAGCTTCTCCACGTCGGCGACGTGAAGGCCCGTGGTCGGCTCGTCGAGCACGTAGAGCGTGTGCTCGTGGCGCGAGCCGGCGGTAAGCTCGGTCGCGAGCTTCAGGCGCTGGGCTTCGCCGCCCGAGAGCGTGTGCGAGCCCTGGCCGAGCGTGATGTAGCCGGCGCCGAGGTCGCACAGCGTCTTGAGCGGCGCGACGATGGTCGGATGTGCCTCGAAGACGCGCACCGCTTCTTCCGCCGTGAGCGCGAGCACCTCGCCCGCCGAGAGTCCGCGGTAGCGCACGCCGAGCGTTTGCGGCTCGAAGCGTTGGCCGCCACAAGCTGGGCAGGCCGTGACCACGTCGGGCAAAAACGACATCTCGTGCGTCAGCGAGCCTTGGCCGTCGCACGTCGTGCAGCGGCCGCCTTTCGGCGTGTTGAAGGAGAAGCGCGAGGGTTCGAAGCCGAGCATCTTCGCGGCGGGCGTGGCGGCGAAGATCTTCCGGATCGGGTCCCAGATACCGAGGAACGTCGCCGGCACGGAGCGCGGCGTGCGGCCGATCGGCGACTGATCGACCGAGAGAGCGCGCGCGATGGGCTCGTGTCCGGCGAGCTTCGTGAAAGCGCCCGGTTCGTCGGTGACGAGACCGAGCGCCTGGCGCACCGCCGGCAGCAGGACCTGACGCACGAGCGTGCTCTTGCCCGAGCCGCTCACGCCCGCGACCACGACGAAGCGCCCGAGCGGCACGGCGAGATCCACGCTCTTCAAATTGTGCTCGCTCGCGCCGGAGAGCTCGAGCAGCGCGTGACCGCGCGGCACGGGCAGCGCGGCACGCGGCTTCGGCTCCGACGCGAGAGCGCGGCCGGTGGGCGACTCCGTGTTCGCGAGCACCGCCGCCGGCGTCCCCTCCGCCACGATGCGCCCGCCGCGCGCACCGCCGCCGGGCCCCAAATCCACCAGATGATCGGCGGCGCGAATCGTGTCGATGTCGTGCTCGACGACGAGCACCGTGGACCCCAAATCCACGAGCCGCCGCAAATTGCCGAGCAAGCGCCCGGTGTCACGCGGATGCAGGCCGATCGTCGGCTCGTCGAGCACGTAAAGTGCTCCCGTGAGCCCCGCGCCGAGCTGCGCCGCGAGCCTGAGACGCTGCATCTCACCGCCCGAGAGCGTCCCCGCCGCGCGATCGAGCGCGAGGTAGCCGAGCCCGACCTCGTCCAGGAATTCGAGGCGCCGCACGAGCTCCGCGACGACCGGCTGCGCCACGAGCGCGCGATCGCCCGCGAACGCCCACCCCCGAATGCGTCCGAGCGCACCGCGCACCGCGCGCGCCGTAAGCTCGTGATAGCGCTCGCCTTCGAGCCGTACCGCCCGCGGCACCGGCGCGAGCCGCGCTCCTTCACACGCGGGGCACGGCTCTTCCACCAGATAAATTTCGGCCTTTTTCCCGCGCCCGACTCGCTCTTCTTCGTGGATGACGCCTGCCCCTTCACACGTCTCGCAACGGCCCTGCTTCGTGTTGAACGAGAAGAAGCGCGGGTCGAGCTCGGGCACCGAAAAGCCGCACTTCGGGCAGGCGCTCGTCGTCGAAAAGAGCTGCTCGGAGCCGGACTCCGTGCGGAGCTTCAGCTCACCCTCGCCCCAATGCAGCGCCCGTTCGAGCGTCGCGTCGTCGAACGCCGACGCCTCGTCGAACCCGCCGATCACGAGATCGATGTCGTGCTCGAGCGTCTTTTTGAGCTTCGGAGGCGATTCGGTGTACACCCGCGTGCCGTCGCAAAACGCGAGCTCGATACCGCCACGCGACGCCGCGGTGAACACGTCGAGGTACGTTCCCTTCCGCGACTTCACCACCGGCGCGAGGAGCCAGCGCTTGCCGCGCACGCGCCGCACGGCGTCGAACACCGCCTCGCGCGTCGTGCGCGCAATCGCCGTGTCGTGCTCGGGGCAATGCGGCGTGCCGACCTTTGCATACAAAAGCCGCAAATAATGCGCCACTTCGGTCACGGTCGCGACCGTCGACGAGCCGCCCGCGCGCGCGGTCCGCTGCTCGAGAGCGATCGCCGGCGGGATGCCGGTCACGGCGTCCACGTCGGGCCGCGGCATCGTCGGCAAAAATTGCCGCGCGTAGGGAGTGAGCGTCTCCAGAAAGCGCCGCTGCCCTTCCGCGAACACCACGTCGAACGCGAGCGTACTCTTGCCCGACCCGCTCGGACCCGTCACCACCGTCAGCGACCCGTGCGGAATCGCGAGCGACACGTCCTTCAGATTGTGCTCGCGCGCGTGCGACACGCGAAGCGAGCGCTGCTCGACGGCATGCGCACCGTTCGTGCGCGCCCGGCCGTTCACGGGTCCCGCGCCGTTCACCCGCCGCGAGGCCTTGCCCCCGTCCCGCGCTGAATCCGAAACGGAAGTAAGTATACTTATATCACTCTTCGCGGGGCGAACCCGTGCCGGCGCTCCGCGCGTCGTGCCGGAAGCGCTCTTTTCCGGAGTATCAGCCGTTCCAGCGTTCGCGGCGCGCGCCCGATGCTCGCGGAGCGCGAGGCCCGTCCGCGTTTCGGTCTTCGCGACGTCCGCGGGCGTCCCGGTCGCGACGATCGAACCGCCCGCGCTGCCCGCTCCCGGGCCGAGATCGACGACCCAATCGGCAGCGCTCACGAGGTCCAAATCGTGCTCGACTACGATCACGCTGCCGCCCATCGTGACGATGGCGTCGAGCGCGGCGACCACTCGTACGACCTCGTCGGCGTGAAGGCCGGCGCTCGGCTCGTCGAGGATCACGAGCGCGCCGTCGTGGTCGTCCGCGAGCGCGCGGGCAAGCTTCAAACGTTGCGCCTCCCCGCCCGAAAACGTCGAGAGCGGCTGGCCGAGCCGCAAGTAGCCGAGCCCGAGCTTCTGCACGGGGCCGAGCGCGCGTAAAATCGCGGGTTCACCCGCAAAATGCGCCAGGGCGTCGTCCACGGTGAAATCGAGGAGCTCCGCGATGCTCACGCCGCGGTGCTGCACGGCGAGCACGCGCTCCTGAAAGCGTTTGCCCCGGCAGACAGGACACAGCAGCCGCACGTCCGCGAGAAACTGCATCTCGACCGTCTCGTAGCCTTCGCCCGAGCAGCTCGGACAACGGCCGTCCTCGACGTTGAACGAGAAGTGCGACGCGCCGAGGTGCTTCGCGACGGCCTCCGGCTCCTTCGCGTAGAGCGCGCGCACGCAATCCCACGCTTTCGTGTAGGTGGCGGCGTTCCCGCGCGAGGTGCGCCCGAGCGGCAGCTGGTCGACCAGCGCCACACGCTTGATCCCGGCGGCGCCGGCGATGCGCTGGTGCTCGCCCGCCGGTTCGATGTCGAGATCGCCGAGCGACCGCGCGAGCGCGCGGTAGAGCACGTCGACGGCGAGGGTGCTCTTGCCCGAGCCGCTCGGCCCCGTGATCGCCGTGATCACGCCGAGCGGGATTTCGACGCTCACGTCACGCAGGTTGTTCGCGACGGCGCCCCGGATTTCGAGCCTCTTCGTCGGCGGACGCGGCGTGCGCCCGCCGAAACGCGCACCGCCGAGCGCGCGGCCCGTCGCCGTGTCGTCGCCCGTGAACGCGGAGGGCGGCCCGTCCCGCACGATGCGCCCACCCGCACTGCCCGCGCCGGGTCCGAGCTCCACGATGCGATCCGCGGAGCGCAAGAGCACCGGATCGTGCTCGACGACCAGCACCAAGTTGTCGCGGGACGCGAGGTCCTTCAGCATCGCGTTCACCGGTGGCACGTCGCTCGGGTGAAGCCCCACGGTCGGCTCGTCCAGCACGAAGAGCGCGCTCTCGAGCGAGGTGCCGAGCGCCGCCGTGAGCGTCACGCGCTGCGCTTCACCGCCCGAGAGCGTGCGCGCCTGGCGATCGAGCGTCAGGTAACCGAGGCCCACCTTTTCGAGGTAGCCGAGCCGGTGCGAAAGCTCGTTTCGTGCGATTTCACCTTGCCCCGTCGCGGTCTCGAAGGCGTCGATCAGGGCGCGCGCACGGCTGATTTCGAGCGCGTTCCACTGCGCGAGGCTCATGCCCCCGACGCGGTAGGCGAGAGCGGCCGCGTTCAGGCGCTGTCCGCTGCAGGCGCGGCACAGGTCGTACGAGCGATAGCGGGACAGGAGCACGCGAACGTGGAGCTTGTATGCCTTGCTCTCGAGCCATTTGAACCAGCCGAGCACGCCCGGGAACAAGCCCGCGTGCCAGCTGCCGTCGCCGTTCAGCACGACCTCGCGCTGCGCCGCCGTGAGCTCGCCGAACGCGCGATCGAGCGGAATGCCGTGGCGTTTGCACATTTTGGCGAGCTCGGCGCGTTCCCACTTCGTCGAACGGCCGCGCCACGGGCGAATCACGCCGCCCGCCAGCGAAAGCGCGTGATCCGGCAGCACCTTGGGCACGTCGATGCCGAGGGTGCGCCCGAAGCCGCGGCACTCCGCGCACGCTCCCAGCGCCGACTCGTAGGAAAAGAGTCCGGCGCGCGGCGGCTCGAGCGCGCGACCGCATTCGGGACAGCCGTGACCCTGCCGCACGCTGAGCACGCGCGCGCTCTCGCCGTGCACGCTCACGAGGCCGCCCGAGCGGCTCCACCCCGTTTCGATGCTCTGCGCGAGACGCTCGCCGTCGCGGCTCGGCTGCAAGCGATCGAGCACGACCTCGAGTGTCTTAGCTTTCGCCGCGCGCGAGGGCGCGAGCTCGTCCAAGTCGACTGCGGCGCCGCGTTCGAACACGCGCCGGTAGCCGTCTTTGATCAGCGCCTCGCGCACTTCGAGGTAGCGTTCCTTGTCGGCGACGGGCACGGCGTAGGTGAGCGTCGCGCGCTCGCTTCCGAGCGCCGTCTGCACGCGCTCGGACGCCGCGCGCGGGTCCAAAAACGCCGCTTCCACTCCGTGCTCAGGGCACACCGGGTGCGCCTCACGCAGGAACAGCGCCGCCAAATACGGCTGGATGTCGGCCATCGTGGCCACCGTCGAGCGCGAGCTCTTCACGGGCGCGCGCCGATCCACGGCGATCCCCGCGGGGATCGGCTCGAGCCGGCGCGTCGGCGGACGCTCGAGCCGCTCGAGAAACTGGCGCGCGTACGGGCTGAAGCTCTCGACGAAGCGCCGCTGTCCCTCGGAATACAGGGTATCCATGGCGAGGCTGCTCTTGCCGGAGCCTGAAACGCCCGCCACGGCCACGACCTCGCCCGGTACGAGCTCGAGGTCCACGCCTTTCAGATTGTGTGTTTCGGCTCCTTCGAGAACGGTGCGGAGCATCGCAGGGTCACGGAACGTGAAGCCGGATGCTGCGGAGCGCAAGCCGTGGGCGCGAACGCGGCTACGTTAGTTCTTGAACCACTCGCTCGGAGGCGGAATGTAGATGCCGCCCGGACCCGTCTTGCGTTTGGGCGACGGCGCAGGCCGACTGGCGGCCGTTTGAGTGGGCGCGCTCGCCGCTTTCGCCTTCGAGGCGCTCCTGCTCGCCTTCGCGCCGGGCGTTTTGCTCTCGGACTTTTCCGCCGCGTCCGACGGCGTGGGCAGGGCGGCGGTAGTGGCCGCCGTGACGGGCGGCGCGGCGGCGGAGGGCGCTACGGTAACGTCGGTCGAAGTCGTGGCAGCGACCTTCGGCGCGGGAGCCGACGTGCTCGGCTCGACGTCCGTCACGGGGTGGTCGCCGTGCTTGCGTGCGAGCACCGCGACGAGCACGCCGAGCAGCAGGGCCGCGGCGCCGATCGCGTACACGAAGGCGCGCGGAATGGGCTTTTTTTGCTCGGGGACGCGGCCGGACGGCGTCGGCGTGAGCGCGGCCAGGCGCTCGAGCACCGCGTCCGCCGTCGGCGGGCGATCCTCCGCCTTCTTCTCCATCAAGTCGTAAACGAGCTGCGCCAGCGGGGCGGGCGTGCCCGGCGGCAACGGCGGCGGCGCTTCCACGAGCTGGCGCGCGAGCACCTGCGACGGCAGCTCCGCGTCGAACGGCACCTTGCCCGCGATCATCTCGTAGAGCATCACACCGAGTGAATAGAGATCGGTACGTTCGTCGATCGCCTGTCCGATCGCCTGCTCGGGCGACATGTACGCGATGGTGCCCATCACCACGCCCACGCGCGTGAGCTTCGTGGCGTCGCGATTTTCGCTCGGCGGCGCGACGCGCGCGATGCCGAAGTCGAGCACCATGACGCGATCGGTCCCGTCGGGCTCGGGGACGAGCATCACGTTGTCCGGCTTGAGATCGCGGTGCACGATGCCCGCCGCGTGCGCCGCGCCGAGCGCGAGCGTCGTCTGACGCGCGACGTTGAGCGCGCGGGCGATCGGGAGCGGCCCGGCTTCGAGCAGCTGCCGCACGCTCGTGCCGTCGACGTACTCGAGCACGAGGTAGAACGAGCCGTCCTCGAGCTTGCCGAAGTCGTTCGCGGCGACGACGTTCGGGTGGTCGATGCGCGCGGCCGCGATCGCCTCGCGCTCGAAGCGCTGGACGACCTCTTCCACCCGCAAGAGCTCGGGGTGGAGCAGCTTCAGCGCCACGGTCTTCCGCATGTGGACGTGCTCGGCGCGGTAGACCGCACCCATGCCGCCCACGCCGATGAGGCCCAAAATACGGTACCGCCCGGCGATGACCGTCCCCGTCTCGAGGGCCGTAGGCCCGCTGGATTCGACGCTCTGAGCACGCATGCGTGAGGTGGCGCTATGACCCGCCCGCCGCCACTCGCGGACGAGCGAAAGGGCGGCAAGGCTAGCATCAACGCCAGGAAAAGAGGCACGCTCGGCGATCTCGAGTAAGACTCGCGCCTCCGTCGCCGCACATGGCCTCACCGAAAGACAAAAAAGCCGCCAAAGAAGGCGGCGATCGGCTCGTCTCGAAGAACCGTCGCGCGTCCTTCGACTACGAGCTCGGCGACGTGTTCGAGGCGGGGCTCGTGCTCATCGGCAGCGAGGTGCGCTCGCTGCGCGAAAGCTCGGCCGACCTCAGCGACGCGTTCGTCGACATCGACTCACGTGGCGAGGCCTGGGTGCGCGGCTTGCGGATTCCTCCGCTCAAGCACGCCGCGTTCGGTCACGAGGAACGCCGGTCGCGCAAGCTCCTCTTGCACAAGGAGCAGATCGACAAGCTGCGCGGCGCGAACGAGCGCGACGGTATGACGATCATCGTCACCAAGTGCTATTTCAAGAACAATCGCGCGAAGATCGAGCTTGCCGAAGCGCGCGGCCGCAAGAAATACGACAAGCGCCAGCTCTTGCGCACGCGTGACGCCGACAAGGAAGCGCGCGAAGCGATGCAGCGCAAGAGGCGCGGATGAAGGAGCTCGCGTTGCCCGGCGGCGGAAGCGCGCTCGTGGTCGAGACGGACGGCGAGCGCGTGACGCTGCTCGCGCCGTCCGCGTCGCCGCCCGGCTCGTCGCTCGTGGCGTCGTTCGAAGGCACGACGGTCCGGATCAAAGTGCGTGGCTCGCGGCGCGTCGATGCGGACGCGGCCGGACGCTGCTTCCGCGTCGAAGGTCGCTTCGTCAGCCTCGAACGCGCCGTGCGGCTCGCGCTCACGAGCTGAGCGCGCGCTCGACCACTGCCACGAGCTCGGCGAGCGAGAACGGCTTCGCGAGAAAGTCGCTGTACATGTGGCGTTCGAGCCGCGTTTCCAGCGGAAAATCCGCGTAACCCGAGATGAGCACGATCGGCATTGCGTGTCCGCGTGCGCGCGCCTCGAGCACGACTTCCGTGCCGTCGAGCTCGGGCATCGTCACGTCGAGCACGACGATGTCGGCGCTCGCGCGGTCGAGTTCCGCGAGCGCGCTCCGGCCGTCCTGCGCTTCGGACACGACGTAGCCGTGCTTTTCGAGAATGCGCCGCACCTGGCGGCGCACCACGGGCTCGTCGTCGACCACGAGCACCCGGCCCGAGCCGGGGCGGGACCTCTCCTCCGCCTCCCGCGCGGCGCCCTCCGCCGCGGGAAGCAACACCGAGAACGTGCTGCCGCGCCCGGGCTCGCTCTCCACGTGAATCGCGCCCCCGTGGCCCGAGACGATGCCGAGACACGCGGCCAGACCGAGGCCGTGACCCTTGCGCTTGGTCGAGAAAAACGGCTCGAAGATCCGGCGCTTCGTGGCCGCGTCCATGCCGACGCCCGTGTCCGTCACCTGGATCAGCGTGAAATCGCCGTGCATCGTCGCGACCAGAGCGCCGAGCGCGTGCCGGAAGCGCTCGCCCGGGTTGCTCACGCGTTCGGCGCGCACGTGGATGAGGCCCGCCTCGGAGCCGAGCGCGTCCGACGCATTGGTGAGCAGATTCATCAGCACCTGCAGCAACGCCGCGCGGTTACCGAGCACGCTCGCCCCTCGCTCGATGTCGACTTCGAGGCGCGCCTTCTTCGACAGCGTGGTGCCGAGCAAGCGGCGCAGCTCGCTCACGATCGCGCCCACGTCGATCGGCTCGCGCCGGCCGAGGTCGTGCTGCCCGGCGTAGGCGAGCAGTTGCGCCGTGAGCGTCGCGGCACGCTGGCCCGCGTCGAGGATCGCGCGCACCGATTCGCGATCGTCCGGCGCGAGGTTCGCGAGCGCGAGCAGCTCCGCGCCACCGATGATTCCGACGAGCAAGTTGTTGAAGTCGTGCGCGATACCGCCCGCGAGCACGCCGAGGCTCTCCAGCCGCTGAGTTTGCTGGAGATGCGCTTCGAATTCGCGCCGCTCGGCCTCCGCGCGCCGTACCTCGCGCAAATCACGCAGCCCCGAGAGCCGCGTCGGGACCCCGTCGAGCGTGGCGGTGACCCCGACGACTTCCACCGGCACGATCTCGCCGTCGGCGCGGATGCCGGCGGACAGGTACGAGCCGGCCCTCTGATTCTCGAGCTGCCCGCGGGTTTTGGCCTGAAATTCAGGCGCCGCGAGGTCGATGATGCGCTGCCCGATGAGCTCCTCGCGCGGGCGTCCGAGCGGCTTCTCGAAGTTACCGAACGCGTCGACGATGACGCCCTCGCGGCTGTAAACGACGAGGTCGAAGGCCGTTTGCGCGAGTTCGCGCAGGCGCGCCTCGTTCTCACGCAGCAGCGTGTGCGTGCGCTCGCGCTCGGTCACGTCGCGCACGGCGGAGACGCGCACGGGGCGAGTGCCGAGCTTGCCCTGCTTCGTCAGGATTTCGGCGCGGAAGCGCGAGCCGTCCTTGCGCACCCCGGTGATGACGTAGTCGCCCTCGACGCGGTCCCGCATGCGCTCGAGCACCATCGGTTGATCTTCGGGTGCGACACAGCGCACCATCGTCTGCGGGCCGATGAGCTCGTGGAGCTCGTAACCGAGCATGTCGGCGAGTCGTTGGTTGGCGTCGATGATGACACCATCGACGTTGATCATGATGCCCTCGAACGAGGCGTCCGAGAGCATCGCCGCGCGCTCGCGAGCCCTGAGCAGCTCCTCGCGCTCGGCGACCCGGCGCTCCGCCTGCGAAATCAGCGCAGCAACGGCCGCGCGTAATGGCTCCGGAGCGTCCTCGACGCGCGCGAGGCCGTGCCGGTCGAGCACCCTGCGCACCTCTCCGAGCGCGACGCCGGCATCCGCGTCGTCGAGCGCGCGAGCGAGGTCCGCGAGGAGGGCGAGGGAGTCCAAACGGAAAAGCGCGAGGGACGACCACCCGCCCCGCGCTTTTTAGAGTTTACCCATACCGGCCGTGCAAAGGCGACCACTCAAAACGGGGTCAGTACAATTCCGAGCTCGCCCGCGAGAAACGGCCCATCGAGATCTTTTTGCCGACCGGACGCGAGCTCGAGCGGTACGCGGCGGAGCAGCTCGCCCGCCCCGACGCCCAGCACGAGACGCACGGCGCGGGACAAGCGCGGTTCGAGGCGCACGCGCGCTTCGATACCGGCGGTCCAGCTCTGCCGCTCGCGCGCGAGCCGGTCGACGCCGCGCGCGTCGGAAAATTCGAGCAACGATGCGGCGGCGCGCAACGCGAGGTCGAGATCCCAGCGCGGACCGAGCACCCAGCGCCGCGCGGGGCCGATTCCGAGCGACAGTGTTTCGAGCGCGGCGCTCCCCCCGGCGGCGCCGAAACCCGCGGACACGTCGAAATCCAAGCGTGCCTTCCGATACACGTCGAGCTCGGCCGCGACCGATGGTCCGACGTAGGCGAGCTTCGGCGACCACGCAGCGGCGGCGCCGACGCGGAGCGCGCGCGGCCCGTCGAGCGTTCTGCGATGCGCGGCGAGCTCGAGCTCGTGCTCGTGCCGGGCGGCCTCGACCCGATCCGCGGCTTCGTCCTCACGCGTATCGCTGAGCTCCCGCGCGAGCTCGGCTGCGGCGAGCGCAACGCGACGCGCGAGCAGCGGACCGCCGTCGGTGGCGCCGGCGACGACACGCGAGCCGTAAGCGACGCCGCGTTCCCAAAGCTCGACGCGCAGCTGCCCGCTGCCGGCGTAAAGCACGCGAAAAAACAGCGCGGCTTCACGTTGCCCGAGCGCCGGCGGCACGGCCACGTCGGCGAGCTCGAGCTCCACGCGGCGGCGCAGCGCGCGTGCGTCAATCAGCGATTCGGCGCGCGGGTCGATCTCGATCGCGGCCACGTCGGGATTGGCCCGCGCCGGCAACGCCGTGCACAGGCAAACGCAGAAGAACGCCGCGAAGACGAAGCGCGCGAGCTTACTTTTGCGACGGCTTGAGCGCGTTGGCGCCCGCGTCGTCCGTGCGAAGCGGCTTCGAGGCGGCACCTTCTCCACGGACGGCCTCGGTCCCGGACGGCTCGAGCGCCTGAGCGCCGTCGGCGGCCGGAGGCCGTTCCGAACGTCGAGCAAGCTCGGCGCGGAACTCCTCCAGGCTGCGGCCGTTCGGAAACTCGTTTTCATATTGGGCGATGAGACGCGCCGACAGCTCGAGGTTGCCCAGCGTCAACGCCGAGTCGATCTCCCGAGCGAGCGCATCTTCGGCGAAGTCGCCGCCCGGAGACAAGCGCCGGTAAAGAGCGTACGCCGACGCCGCGCCCGCCTCGTCGCCCGCCTGATCGAGCAGGTTGCCGAGCGTCCATGCGGCGAGCGGAGCCTCGGGCGCACCACGAAAATTTTCCACCACACGCCGTAGGGCGGCGATGGCTCGCTCCCGGCTGCCGGAGGCGCGGGCGATATCCACGAGCGTCATGAGCTGCGAGGCGCTCGCCGTGCCGATCACGGATTCGAAGCTCCCCTGAGCATCGAGCGCAGTGCGCGCCTTCTCGAAGTCGCCCGCCTCCGCCAAACGCTCCCATTCGGGCGTCGTCGTGACGGGGACGACCGACGCGACGGGCGGCGCGAGCTTCGCGACGGGCGCCGCTTGCGGGCTCACCATCCCCGGCGAGCGTGCGTGGTGCACGGGTGCCACGTGCGCCCGCGGGTTCGTCGGCCCGGCCGGCGCCGGACGCGGTGCTTGTTGCCCCGTCGCTTGCTCCACCGGCGCGGGTCGCTCGGCGCTCGCGAGCGGCGTGTCGTTCGGACGCACGAAGCGCGCGCCCACGAACACACCCGCCCCGAACACCGCGACGAGCGCGGCGGGAGCCCAGAACGTTTGCGGGCGAGCCCACCCCGGCGCGCTCGTGAGCTCGGGCGCGAGCCTGCGCCAAATGCGCTCCACGCGCTCCGACGAGCCATGCTCCCGCAGCGGAAAGCGCGGCAGATCATCGAGCCGCCGCGTCATGCGTCCTCCGCGAACGGCGAGACGAAATGCTCTTCCAAAAAATCCTGAGCGCGCGCTATGCGACGCTTGGCCGTGGCGAGCGAGCAGCCGGCGAGGCTCGCGACGGTTTCGAGCCGATGCCGCTCCACGTGCCGCAGCGTCCAGGCGATGCGCTCGTCGGCGGGCAGCGTCTGGAGCAGCGCGTAAACCTGCGCGAGCAGCGCGCGCACCTCTGGATCGGCGTCGGACGACGCGACGGCGTCGAGATCCACCGGCTCGGGTGTGGCAAGGCCGAGCATCGCGACGAGACGGCGCCGGCGCAGGCGCGTGCGCACGAGCCGCACGACGATGCTGCCGAGCCAGGAGCGAAAGGCGGCGGGCTCGCGCAGCTCGGCGAGGCTCTGGTGCGCTTTGACGAACGCGTCGTGCACGACGTCTTCGACGTCGGAGGTGCTGCCCTGAATCCGCACCGCCAGGTTCAAGGCCGTGGCGGCGTGCCGGCGGTACAGCGTCTCGAACGCGACCACCGCCCCCGCGTCCTTCTCCCGTGCCCGAATGACGAGCTCCTCGTCTGGCGGACCGCCCGCCGAGACGTCGGCATTCGCCGTCCCGCCGATCAGGCGGAGTCGGGTCGCAGTAGAAGGAGTACGGGCAGCCATATAACTGTGGTGAAAGCGCCTACCTCCGCCGTCCAAGCCGAGGAGGACGAGACGAACGCTCTAAAGGATGGACGCCGAGGGTACCTCTTTCGGCTCACCCGTTCCGGTCCTCGGACCTGCAAAAGACGCAGAACCGGGCGTTACTCCGCACCTTTTTCATGCCAAAAGCCGGCCGGCGGGTCCGTCAAATGGCCTAAATTATTCCTTTTTTTTGAATTTTCTCCCTGTTGCTGAGCTGGTTCAGGTAGATCGGGCGTCTGTAACGAGGTCCGAGCGCACCCAGTGACAGCTCGGCAAGGAAGGATTCTCCACATGTCGAAGATGATTGCTCTGATCCCGGTTGCGCTCCTTGCGTTTGCTTGCGGTGGCGGCGAGGCCACTCCGGAAGCGGCTGCTCCCGAGGCTCCCGCGGCTGCCCCCGCGGACAGCGCGGCGCCCGCGGGCGACGCGGCTGCTCCGGCCGACGCTGCCGACGCGAAGCCTGCCGAAGGCGGCGACGCGAAGCCGGCCGACGCGAAGTGAGTTAGTGCCGCAAGGCTGAGGACGGCCGAGGCGCCACGCGCTCCTCGGCCGTTTTTTTTTGTGCCGGAGTGGGGCAGTACGCCGCTCCCGGCCGTGAAGTCTCAAGCGGCGCGCGTGGTGGGGATGTCGAGCACGAGGCGCGTGCGCCCGACGAGCAGCTCGTCGCCGTGAACGAGCTCTTGAGCACCGCGCACGCGCACGAACACGCCCGTGCGCGAGCTCAAATCCGTGAGCACCATGATGCCGGCCTGCTCCTCGATGAGGCAGTGTTGGTCGGCGACGAGCGGATCGTCGGGGAAGATGAGATCGCCGACGGCGGAGCCGATCTGGAGCGTGTTGCCGCGCGCGACGACGCAGCAGCCCACGGCGCCGCCCTCGAACACCTGCACCACGCGAAAGGACGAAGGCCACTTCGGCGACGAATAGAAGTACGTCGGGTCGGGATCGGGGCCATCGTCGGCGACGGGGTTCCGCTCGATGCGCAGCAGCTGATCGCCGACGACGAACTCGTCGCCCATCTCGAGCTCGACGGGCGTGCGAATGCGCAGGAAGACGCCGTTGCCGCCCTCGAGATCTTCGAGCATCACGTGGCCGGCGTCGAAGCTCAGCGCCGCCTCACGTGGATGGCAGAAGCGTTCACCCGGCAGGTTTACCGCGCCCTCCGCGCCGATGAGCGAAGCGCTGCTCGGCAACTCGTAACGCTCGGGGCCGCCCGTGAGACTGCGGAGCACGTGCAGCGTATAGATCGGTTTCGCGGGTGGCCCGGCAGCGACCGGCGGCGGTGTCGGCTCGTGCGCGGGCGGCGGCGGGACGATCGACGGCGGCGCACCCTCCTTCTTTTTCGCGAGCTTCTTCAGGTTGTCGACTTTGGGCGGCTCGGTGAGCACCTCGAGCCCTCCCACCTGCTTGCCTGCGAGCACCTGATCGAAGCTGCCGTCGCGGAGCTTCAACACCATCTCGAGGTGCTGCGCCTTCATCAACGAGCGCACGAACTCGGCCACGTCGGGGCGCCGCGCCTCCGACGCGTAGGAGCGCTTGTGGCTCTTGATGACGCGCCCGCCGTCCGCAAACAGGTGCGTGATGATGTGCGGCTGATCGAGCCCGGAGTCCTCGGTCTGAACGTGGAAGACCTGCTCCTGGAACTTGATGTTGTTGTTGAAGCCCATCTGCGCGCGCCGAAAGCTCGGGCGCTTCATCTCGGCTTCGAGCTTCGCGAGCTCCGCCGGCGCGTAACGCGCCATCATCGCGTCGAGCTCGGCGTGCTCGCCCGGCACCCCTTCCATGCGCTCGAACGCCATCTGCCCGACGCGTGCCGACGGATCCACGCGCAGCGCTTCCGCGAGCAGCTCCTGCCCTTCGGAGTCGTTCGGTCCGTTCGCGGCCCACGCCGCAAGAACGCCGACCCCCTCGTCCGGGCGACCCCTTTCAATCAACCACTTGGCGACACGCAGCGCGATGGCGCGCTGTGCGGTCGTGTCCACAGCCATCGGGCCGGAGGATAACCCAAGCGGGCCTCGGGATGCACCCCTCGCGGGCCGCTCCGCCCAGCCGCTTATTGCGCCGAGCCGGCCGCGCCACCCGTGCCGCCGGAGGCGGGCGTGCTACCGGCGAATCTTCCACCGAACCCGAAGGAGCCCCCGCCCCCGGAGCTCGGGCAGTCGCTGAAGCACACGCCGATCTCGGACGCTTGACACACCATGTCGCCACAGACGGCGCAGTCGAGCGGGCAGCTCGAAGCGGTCTCGCCCGAATCACAGCTGCCGTTGCCGCAACGGCAATCGTACGGGCAGCTCGAGCGCGTCTCGGAGCCCTGGCAGATGCCGTCGCCGCACGTGCCGCAGTCCTCGGGGCAGTAGTAGGCGTACTCGTTGGCGCCGCAGACCCCGTCGCCGCAATAGCCGCAGTCGAACTCGCACGTCTTCACGTCCTCGCCCTCGTCGCAGCTGTTGTTGCCGCAGTAGCAATCCTTTTGGCAACTCGTGGTCGACTCAGACGGATCGCAGTAGCCGTCGGGGCACCGCGAGCAGTCGCTCGGGCAGCTGAACCCGTCCTCCAGACCAAAGGAGCAAAAGCCGTCACCGCAGACGGGGCAGTCGTACTTGCACGTCGTCTCCTCGCCCTTGCTGCAAATTCCGTCGCCGCAGTAGCAATCGGATTGGCAGCTCTGTGAGGTCTCGTTCGCCTCGCAGATGCCGTCGCGGCACGTCTTGCAGTCCACCGAGCAATTCGACCAGTCCTCGTTCGAGCCGCACACGCCGTCGCCGCAGACGCCGCAGTCGCCGAGGCACGTCGTCTGCTCGTCCACGCTGCAGATGCCGTCGTTGCAGAAGCAGTCGCGCGGGCAGCTAGCGTCCGTTTCGTTGAACTCGCAGATGCCGTTGCCGCACGTGAAGGGGCACTCGTTCGGGCAGCCGTTGTAGAGGTCCGACGGGTCGCACTTGCCGTTACCGCAGTAGTTGCCGCACTCCGTCGGGCAGTACGTGTAGTCGTTGCCGTCGCAGATACCGTTGCCGCACGTGTAGCCGCACTCCGCCGGACAGCTCTGCCAATCGGCGCTGTCACAACGGTTGTTGCCGCAGGTGTTCGGCTGGCACTCCCACGGGCACTGAGCGTCCGCCGCCCCGTCGCAGAAGTCGTTGCCGCAGCCGATCGGCAGGCACTCCTCGGGGCAGTTCTGGTCCGTCGGGTCGCACTTGCCGTTACCGCACGTCTTGCACTCCTCGGGACAACCGTTCTGCGCGTCGGCCATGTCGCACTGCTTGTTGTTGCACGTGCTCATGGCGCATTCCCAAGGGCAGGTCTCGAGGTCGCCCGCGTCGCATTTGCCGTTGCCGCAGGTCGTGCCGCATTCGCTCGAACAGTGGCCGGCGTCGCTCGGATCGCAGGCGCCGTTGCCGCACGTGCACTCCCACGCGCACGACACGTAGTCGTTCTTGTCGCACTGACCGTTGCCGCAGGTAGGCCCGCTGCATTCCCAAGGGCACGTGCGCTCGTCGCCCACGTCGCAGACGCCGTTGCCGCAGGTGGCGTTGTTACACTCCCAGGGGCAGCTCGCGTAGTCGGTGTACTCGCAGCGACCGTTGCCGCACGACTTGATGCCGCACTCGAGCGGGCATTCCTGATAGTCGGACGGATCGCAGCGACCGTTGTTGCAGGTGGAGACGCCGCACTCCCACGGGCAAGCAGCGTCGTTCGTCAGCCCGTCGCAGCTCAAGTTGCCGCAGGTCGTCTGCGGGCACTCCCACGGGCACGCGATGGCGTCGGATTGATCGCAGGCGCCGTTGCCGCACGTGTAAACGCCGCACTCCCACGGACACATCGCGTAATCGACCTGCCCGTCGCAGACACCGTCGCCGCACGTGCCGCCCCCGCACTCCGGACAAATCCCCTCCTCGCCCGGCTGACACAGCCCGTCGTAACAGCGGCTACCGCAATCCGAACACCAGCCGAGCTCGAATTCGTCGCAAGCGCCGTCGCCGCAACTCGTGCCCGGACAGTCGCGCGAGCAGGTCCTGTAGCTCTCACCGCCGGCCGCGTCGCAGAAGCTGTCGCCGCACACGACCTTGGCGGGACAATCCACGGAACAATTCCCGTTGTACTCACCGAGTGAGCCGTCGCAGATCCCGTCGCCGCAAAAGCCCGTGCCGCAATCCGCGGGACAGACGTAGCGCTCGGAGGACGCGCAGACGCCGTCCCCGCACCGGCTCGGGCCGCCGCCCGTACCCGCGGGGCCGCCACCCGTGCCCGCGCCGCCGGTGCCGCCCTTGCCGCCGGTGCCGCCCTTGCCGCCGACCCCGCCCGTCGCGCCGGACCCGTCGCCCGCGTCAGCCACCTGACCGGGGAACTGAGCGAGGACCTCGTCCCTTCCACAGCCGGTGACGTAGAGCATGAAGCCCAAACAGGCCGCGATGAACGCGAGCGCCCTCATTTTAACGAGCAAGGTTGGCATCCGCCGCTCCAGGTCTGAGCTCAGCAAGTTCCGGACCGGCCGTTCCGCCATTTTCGAACGCCCATGTTCGCAGGAAACCAATGGTTTGTGCCAAAGACCCTACAAAGATCTGGCACAAGCCGGACATCGCCTGGGTGGAGCGACGGCCGGGCGGTGGCTCACCTGAACACGCGTGAGGTGTGAGCGCGGGAGCAAAACATCCGAACGACGGGTTGAACGGAGAGCGATCAGTGACTAGGTTCCCGGGCCCCCGTAAAGCCCGGGGGCCCCGAGGAGTCGAAGATGAAGGACGGCATCCACCCCGATTACGAGTTCGTGAGCGTGAGCTGCGCCTGCGGCAACGCGTTCCAGACCCGCTCGACGAAGAAGGAGTTCACGGTCGACGTTTGCGCCGCCTGTCATCCCTTCTACACGGGCAAGCAGCGCCTCATCGACACGCAAGGCCGCGTCGATCGCTTCCGCAAGAAGTACGGCACTCAGGGCGCGAAGGCCTAGCAGCGTTATACTGCCAACTGATGTCGAATCAGCCGGCGGTCATCGGTCCCGACGGCATCGCGCGTCCTTACATCGGCGGCCAGGCGCTGATCGAAGGCGTGATGATGCGCTCGCCTCACGCCTTCGCAGCCGTCGTGCGGAGGCGTGATGGCAGCCTCCTCGTCCGCGAGGAGCCGATGCGCGACGTCAGACGCGGACCGCTAGGGTTCCCGCTCGTGCGCGGCGTGGTGGCGCTGGTCGAAGCGCTCAAGCTCGGCTCGCGCGCGCTGCGGTTCTCGGCCGACGCGTTCGAGCGCGATCTCGAAGACGGAGAGGGGCGACCCTCGAAGCCGCACCTCCTCTCGCTCTTGTCGCTGCCCGTCATCGCTTTGCTCACGAACGAGCCGGATTTGCCCGGCGCCGTTCCCGCGGACGACAACAAGAAGGGCGGCGCGATGACCTGGCTCTCCGTCGCGTTCGCGCTCGGACTCTTCGTGGCTCTGCCGCAAGCCTTCGCGCAGGGCGTAAGCTCGGGGTTCGGGCTGAAGCTCGACATCCGGAGCCCCGAGTTCCAGCTGCTCACGGGCGCGGCCAAGCTCGTGATCGTGATCGGCTACATGCTCGCGATTCGCCGGATCCCGGAGATCTATCGGGTATTTCAGTATCACGGCGCCGAGCACAAATCGATTTACGCCTACGAGTCGGGGAAGACTCTCGGCATTGCCGGCGCGCGCCCCCAGACCACGCTGCATCCGCGTTGTGGGACGACGTTCATCGTGATGGTCGCGCTCGTGTCGATCGTCGCGTTCACGGCGCTCGGACCGCTCCTGCCGAACCTCGGGCTCGGGCGCCTCGGCGACAACCTGCTCTTCTTCGTGCTGAAGCTGCCGTTCTTGCCGCTGATCGCCGCCGTGACCTTCGAGCTCCAGCGCCTGCTCGCTCGCTTCGCGACGCGCGGGCCGTTCCGCGTACTGCTCTGGCCCGGCTTTTTGGTGCAGAAGATCACGACCATCGAGCCGGACGACGCGCAGCTCGAAGTGGCTCTCGCGGCGCTCGCGCTCGCCGCCAAGCGCGAACAGTCGCCGGAGGAAGCTCCCGCGGGCGAGCGCGCGTTCTCCGATTTCGGCGCCGTGGTCACCGGCTGAGATGCTCCCGCGCCAGAAGCTCGAGGGGCTCGCGCGCCGTCACGCCGAGCTCGAGCAGCTGCTCTGTGATCCGGCGGTATTCGCCGACGTGAAGAAGCTGAACACGCTCAATCGCGAGCGCGCGCAGCTCACCCCGCTCGTCGAATCCTTTGCACGCTACCGCGCCCTCGAGCGCAACATCACCGAGGATCGCGAAGCGCTGAACGACCCGGAGCTCGGTCCCCTGGCGCGCGAGGAGCTGCCGGGGCTCGAAGCGGACCTGAGCGGACTCGAGGAGCGCCTGCGCGTGCTCTTGCTCCCGCAGGATCCGAACGACGAAAAGAACACACTGCTCGAGATCCGCGCCGGCACCGGCGGCGAGGAGGCGGCGCTCTTCGCGGCCGATCTGTTCCGCATGTACGCGAAGTACGCGGAGAAGCGCGGCTGGCGCGTCGAGGTCATGAGTCAGAGCGAGGCCGCTGCCGGCGGACTCAAGGAAATCATCGCGCTCGTGAGCGGGCAGCGTGTCTACTCGAGCCTCAAGCACGAGGGCGGCGTGCACCGCGTTCAGCGCGTGCCGGCGACCGAAGCGCAGGGGCGCATCCACACTTCGACGGCGACCGTCGCCGTGCTGCCCGAAGCCG
>JAICUB010000083.1 GCA_025936045.1 Polyangiaceae bacterium
CCGCCGCCGCGGGGCGGCTCAGGGCTTCGGAAGCGCGACGACCCGGCGGCCGCTTTCCCGGATGAGCGAGTTCGACCAGACGCGGTCCTCCTCGAGCAAAGCTTTGGCGGCGAAGACAGCGGCGAGCGCCTCGTCGGCGGCGGCGTGCGCGAACGGCGCGCGCTCGCCGAGATCGTCGAGCTCGTCCGCGTCGCTCTTCGCGTACGCTTCGAGCGACGGCGGGAGCGCGCGGACGACGACGCTGCCGTCGGGCCGCCGGATGCGGACGAGGCCACCCCCGAGCGGATTGAGGCTGATGGCTCGATGGTCGGCGGCCGCGCTCGGCCGCCCAAGATCGCGACCCATCGCCGCAGTCATGGTGTCGACGCCGAGCAGCCCGAGCAACGTGGGCATGAGGTCGATGCTCGAGCACGGCGCGTCGAGTGCCGAGGTGTCGAAGCGTGCCAGGCGCTCGGGGGCGCCGGGCGCCCACACGACGAGCGGCGTGTGCACGTTCTCGTCGTAAAGCGCCGATGCCGGAATGCGGTTGCCGTCGTGGAGCTCGCTCGGGTGGCCGTGATCACCGCTCATGACCACGAGCAGCGGCCGGTGGCCGGGCTCGCGCGCGACGGCGTCGAGCGCTCGCACGAACTCGCCGAGCATCGCGTCGACGTAGGCGCTCGTCGAGCGCACCTTGCGCCAGGTTTCAGTGCCGGGTCCGGGGCGCGCGAACGCCGGATCCGGCAAGACGTAGGGGTAATGGTTCGAGATGGACTGAGCGAGCAGGAAGAGTGGCGCGTCGTGCGCGCTGCGGCGGCGGAGCAGCGCCGCGAGGTACTCGAACAGATCGGCGTCGACGAGTCCCCACTTCGTCACGCGGCGGCCGTGACCGAGCGCGCGTTCGATGTCGCGATCGCTCTCGTGCCGCGAGAAGCCCGCGTGCTCGGAGAAGGCGCGCTGGTTGTCGAACGCGGGGTCGCCGTTTTGCACCATGCGCGTCTCGTAGCCGAGCTCGCCGAGGATGCCCGGCAAGCAACGCAGACTGCGATCGGCATAATCGCGCGTGATGCCGCCGCCGTAGTGCGGCAAGATCGAACACACCGCGGAAGCGAAGCCGGACGCGGTTTGCGCGCCCGCGGTCTCGTAATGGGTGAACAGACGCGCGTCCTTGCGAGCGGCGAGTGCGCCGAGCTCGGTCGCCACGGCGTCCGGTCCACGGGCGCCGGTCGCGGCGAGCACCCGCGCCGGCAACCCCTCGAGCTCGAGCACGAGCACGTCCGGCGACTCGGCGTCGGTGCCGCTGCAATCCTCGTCGAGCCCGTTACGGGGCGTGTCGACGGCGCCCGGATGCACGTTCGGATCGGTGTCGTTACAGTCGCTGTCGAGCGGGAAGCCGTCGTGGTCGGCGTCCAGGTCGCAGCCTCGTTGCAGGGCGCCGGCGCGGCACAGGGCGTAGCGACTGCCGCGCGCGAGAGGATAACGCTCGCTCGCAAAGACGCTCGTGCCGACCGCCGCGGGAGTGAGCAGCGCGCGCCGCGCGTCGAGGTGCTCGGGCACTTTGAACGGCTGCGGACCGAGATGGAACCCGAGCCAGGAGTAGCCGTCGGCAAGCGACACCTGAAGCGCCCGGTGATCGAGCCGGCCGAGGCCGCGCGCGGTGAGGAGCGCCACGAGCCCTACGAGAGCCGTCAACGCGGCGCGCCGGAGATCGAACCGGCGCAGCGAGGTAGGTGCCGGCTCCGCGTGCGCCCCATTCACGCGCAGCCGCTGTGCCAAGAGCAGCAACGACACGCCCGCGACGAGGCGCGCGAACAACGGACCGAGCGGCACGGGCGACTCGATGGCACGCGTGCGCAGCGGATCGCCCAGGTAGGCGAGCATCAACGGATCGAACGGCACGTCGAGCGCTGCGAGTGTGCGCAGGTTCACGACGGTGAGCACGACTCCGAGTGCGAGCAGCGCCGCGCGCACGCGCGAACCGCGGCGACCGGCGGGCACCACGGCGAACAGCAAGAGAACGACACCGAGATCTTCGAGGACGCCCGTCGCCAGCGCGAGCGGAGCTGAGCGCCAGAGAGCGCGCGCGTTATCGCCGAAGTAGATGAAGTCCGCGCGCAGTGCGAGGCCCGCGACCAGGTAGGCCACCGCGAGGCGAAGGCCGGGCTTTTTCAGCCAGTGCTCGCGCGCGGCGACATAGATTCTGCGTGCCCGACTCGCGTCGGGTAATCGAAGCATGCGGGGCAATTGGACCTAACGCCGTAGCCTTTGACAAGCCGAACGCGTCGCTCGCACCGCTGCTCAGCTTGCCGCGTCAGGCGACAAGCGCGTGCTCGACTCGCCGGAGGGCTTCTCGTCGGCCTCTGCCGGGCCGCCGTCGACCGTCGGCCGCGCTTCGAGCGACGCGCGGCCCTCGGTGGCTCGCCCGGCAGGAACGCCCGCTTGCATCGGGTCGTGACGTTGCCACCAGAGCTTCGCGCGCTCTTCGGTCCACGGATGTTCGAAGGTGAGGTCGCCCAGCATCTCGCGCAGCTCGCGGGCGGTCTGGGGCCGGCGATCCGGATTTTTTTCCAGGCAGCGCATGACGGCCGCCTCGAGCCCCGCGTGGATCGGCTTGCCGACGCGCGCCGACGGCAACACCGGGCGCTGGTGAGCGTGCATCACGAGCATATCGTGGCGCGTCTCGGCCTCGAAGACGCGCTTGCCCGTGAGGAGCCAGTAGCCGACGCAGCCCACGGCGTAGAGATCCGCTCGTCGGTCGACGGGCGCGTGGAAGCGCACCATCTCGGGCGCCATGATCGCCGGCGTGCCCACGAAGTGCCGTTCGTCTTCGAGCTCGGCGGCCGTCGGGTGCCGGTCGAGCACGAGACCGAAGTCGAGCACCTTGACGCAGTCGTAGTCGCCGCCGCGTTCGCACGTAAAAATGTTCGCCGGCTTTACGTCGCGATGCACGAAATCGCGATCGTGCGCTTCGGCGAGCGAGTGACACACCTGGCGGAGCAAGTACGCCGTGCGCTCCGGGCTCTGCGCGCCGAACCGATCGACGAGCGTCTTCAGGTCGACACCGCGGAGCAGCTCCATCACGTAATAGAACGCGCCCTCGCGTGTCGTGCCGAAATCGTAGAGCTCGATCGTATTGGGCGAGCCGAGCGACGCCGTCGTACGCGCTTCGCGCAAAAAGAGCCGGAGCAGCCGTTCCGCCTCGTGCGAGCCGTGATCGATCAGGATCTTCGGGCGAATCAGCTTCACGGCGGCAGGGCGGGCGAGCATGCGGTGCTCGGCGCGCCATACCTCGGCCATGCCGCCGACGCCGAGCCGCTCGACGAGCCGGTAACTGCCGATCTCGCGCGCCTTCACGATCCCTTCGCTCAAGCGGTGCGCGGCGCGAGCGATGGTGTAGCCCGCGATCGCGGCGAGCAGCGGCGAGGCAAACAGCAACGTGAGCTCTTCGACACCCGGCGTCGCGTCGTGCGAGCGCATGATGACGAAGGCGAGCGGATCCATGAAGGCTGCGCCGAACAGCGTCCCGAGCGAGGTGCGCGGCGGCGCGGGCACGAGCGCCGCAAACGCGACGATCGGCAGTGTGACGGGCGAGACCTGCCGCACGAGCTCCGCCGCTGGCCAGGCCGACGCGTGTCGCAAGAGGCCGAGCAAGAGCGACAGCACGATGAGATAGACGTAGCCAAGGTCACTCGCGTGCTGCGGTTTGAGTCGCTTGATCTTGGTGACTCCGTACGTGGCGGCGCTGAGCAACGCTGCGGACAACAGCAACGACAGACACGTCGGACGGATCCGGTCCCACGCGGCATCGCGCGGCACGAACAGTGCGAGTCCGCCCATGTATGCGCCGAGTACGAGCGTCGTGAGGCCCGAGATGCCTCCGAGGCGCGCGACGGCCGTCACCAGCAAATCCTCGGGCAGCTCGAACGCGGCCGCCGTACGGACCGCCGCGCGCTCGTCCCACGTGAGGTTCGGGTCTTCGTTGCCGCCGCGCAGCGGCTCCAGGGTTTCCGGCTGCTCGGCCGGTTCCGCCTTTTCGGCCTTACTTTCAGAATCGGCGTCGGCGGACACGGCCTAAGGATAGGCCATGGTTCGGTTTTCGTCTCAGTATCGTTGAGAGGAAGAAGTCGAAGCGAGCGCGAATCATTCGAGAAACAAAGGGGGAGGATAACTTCCTGTCGTCGCAAACGAACGGAAACCTTGGGTCGAATTCACTCGGCCACTCGTCCGGACGCGAGCGTCGTTAGCAAGTCTCTCAGGAGGTTTCAGCTCATGAAAAGGCTGATGTTGTTCATCGTTTCTCTCATGCTCATGAGCCTCGCGCTCGCCGTCCCGAGTCGCTCCGCGCTCGCCGATTCCCCGCCTGCCGAAGCGGCCCCCGCAGCGGCGCCGGCTCCTGCCGCCCCCGCGGCGGCCTCGGACGTGGAGAAGCGCCTGGCCGACCTCGAAGCCTACGTGACGAACGGCGCGCGCGCCGACGAGAAGACCTCGAAGATCATGTCGCCCGGCCCCGGGCACAACGGCTTCATGATGATCTGCGCGGCGCTCGTCCTCTTCATGACGCTGCCGGGTCTCGCGCTCTTCTACGGCGGCCTCGTGCGCCAGAAGAACGTCCTCTCGATCATGGCGCAGTGCATGGGCATTGCGGCGCTCGTGACGCTCCTCTGGTGGGCCTTCGGTTACAGCATGGCGTTCGCGACCGGCTCTCCGTTCGTCGGAAAGATGGACTTCGCGCTCTTGAAGGACGTGGGCTCGGCGCCGAACACGGCGTACGCGGGCTGGGTCTCGCACAACGTCTTCTCGATGTATCAGCTGATGTTCGCGATCATCACGCCCGCCCTCGTCATCGGCGCGATCGCCGAGCGCGTGAAATTCAGCGCGCTCATGTTGTTCGTCACGGGCTGGATGCTCATCGTCTACTTCCCGCTCGCGCACATGGTGTGGGGCGCCGACGGCTTCATGAACGGCGTGTGGAACAAGGACGCCGGCATCAAGGCGATCGACTTCGCGGGCGGCACGGTGGTGCACATGTCCTCGGGTTGGTCGGCGCTCGTCCTCGCGCTCATCGTGGGTCATCGCGTGGGCTTCGGTAAGGAAGAGTTCGCCCCGCACAGCCTCGTGCTCACCATGGTCGGCACCGGCATGCTGTGGGTGGGCTGGTACGGCTTCAACGCCGGCAGCGCGGTCGCGGCGGACGGCATTGCGGCGCAAGCCTTCATGACGACGACCCTCGCCGCGGCGATTGCCGGTGGTGCCTGGGCCGGCGTCGAGTGGCTCACGCGCGGCAAGCCCACGGTGCTCGGCTTCTGCTCGGGCATCGTCGGCGGCCTCGTCGTCATCACCCCGGCCGCGGGCTTCGTCACGGCGAACGGCGCGATCATCATCGGCATTCTCGCCGGCGTGGTGCCCTTCTTCGCCTGCACCAAGCTCAAGCACGCTCTCGGCTACGACGACGCGCTCGACACCTTCGGCGTCCACGCCGTCGGCGGCACGCTCGGCGCCTTCGTGACGGGCATCCTCGCGACGCCCGACGCGAACCCGAACCTGCTCATGAACCTCAAGGACATCGTCGGCAAGACGCTCTGGCTCGAGCAGCTCAAGGCGATGGGCCTCACCCTCGGGCTCTCGATCGTCGGCACCGTCATCCTCGGCTACGCCATCAAGGCTACGATCGGCCTGCGTCCGACCGCCGAGAAGGAAGAGAGCGGCCTCGACGTGAGCGACCACGGCGAGCGTGGTTACAACGTGACCTGAGCACCCAAGTCGGAACTCGTCAGTAGTTAGTAGTTCCCAAAAGCAAACGCCCGGGCTGAAAGGCTCGGGCGTTTCCGTTTCGAAGTGTTGGCTGCAGTCCAGCAGCGCGACGGATCGGGGATCGCGCGCGCCGCTCGCTGGGGTTAGGCTGCTTCCGAGCTCGAACTGCGCAGAACGCGCAGCGGACGGGTGGAGCGGGAAGCGGAGTCGTCTGCCGTCCCGAGCTCTTCGTCGACGATGCGGGCGACGGTCGGGGCGCAGCCGCCGCAGCAAGTGCTGGCGGCGGTTTCGGCGATCACGGACGCGACAGTCGTCGCTCCGCGGCCGATGGCGGCTCGGATGGCGCGGTCACTCACAGCTCGACAATGGCAGACAATCACGACCCCCAGAACCTAACTCTCTTGAAAACGACTTTCAATATCGCTTGCAACAAGAAGTGCGGTGGCGCGCGTTTAATGCTTGGTCCGTGGGCCGGCTTGGCATTCGGCGGCCCCCGCTCCGCATTCTGCCGAAGCGGTAGCGGAGGAACGGCGCGGGCCGGGCGGGCGTTCGCCGCGCTGAGGGAACAGGGGCGTAACGCGGAAGGGGCGCTTTGTGCTCGGCCTCGAGGAGGACCCCGCTACAATCGCGGCCCATGCAAGGCGACGCCGACATCATCGCGCTCCTCAACGAAGTGCTCACGTCCGAGCTGACGGCCATCAATCAGTACTTCGTGCACGCGAAGATGCTGAAAAACCAGGGCTATGGCCGGCTCGCCAAGAAGAAGCGCGACGAGTCGATCGAGGAGATGAACCACGCCGACGCGGTGATCGAACGCATTCTGTTCCTCGACGGCGTCCCCAACATGCAGCGGCTCTTCCCGGTGCGCGTGGGCGAAGAGCCGGTGGAGATGCACAAGCTCGATCTCGAGGTGGAGCGCGAGGCGCACGCTCGGCTGAACCGCGGCATTCCGCTCGCCGTGGCCAAGGGCGACAACGGCACGCGTGCCCTGCTCGAATCGATTCTCAAATCCGAAGAAGAATCGATCGACTGGCTCGAAACCCACCTGGCCCTCATCGAAGACATCGGCCGCGAACGTTACTTGTCCGAACAAATGGGCGACTAACCCCCCCCAATCCCCCGCCACCTCTCCAGCACCCCCAGCCCTAAGCCCCAGCCCCTCGCTCAAGCCCTAGCCCGTGCTCAAGCCCTAGCCCTCGCTCAAGCCCTAGCCCGTGCTCAAGCCCTAGCCCGTGCTCAAGCCCTAGCCCGTGCTCAAGCCCTAGCCCGTGCTCAAGCCCTAGCCCGTGCTCAAGCCCTAGCCCGTGCTCAAGCCCTAGCCCGTGCTCAAGCCCTAG
>JAICUB010000011.1 GCA_025936045.1 Polyangiaceae bacterium
GATTCGCGAAAGGTGGTCGCGTTCACGCGGGCTTGGCCGCCGACATACGCGATGCGGCGGTGGCCGAGGTCGAAGAGGTACTGGCCGACGGCGCGACCGGCGCCGACGTTGTCGCTCCGGAGCACGTCGACGCCCGTGAAGTCGTCGTCGGGTGAAATCAGCGCGACGGCGATGCCGGAGCGGCGCGCGGCGTCGATCATCGCGCGCTCGTGACGCCCGCAGCGCGCGAACACGAGGCCGTCGACGCGCCGCTCACGCACCCACGACGTGACGGTGGTCGCGTCGTAGTGCTCGCGGATGACGAGCGAACCGACGAGGAGCGAGATGTGCTTGCTCGTGAGCTCGGCTTCGATGCCGGCGAGGATCTGCGCGATCCATTGACCCTGCGTGTCTTCGATCACGAAGCCGACGCAGCCGGCGCGCCCGAGCGAGAAGTTGCGCGCCGTCGTCCAGGGCGTGTAGGCGAGCTTCTGAATGACCTTGGTGACGCGGGCGCGCACCTCGGGACTCGCGTAGCCGCCGTTGATGACGCGCGAAACCGTGCTCTTCGACACGCGCGCGTGGCGCGCTACCTCGGCGATGTCTGCCCGGCGCGCCACTCAGTCTCCCGCTTTCGACAGCAAGCTCGAGAGACTCTCGAAGTCCGAATCATCGACTGCGCCGCGCACGCGGCAGCGTATCTTCCCCTTGGCGTCGACCAGAAGGTGTTGCGGCAGGTCCGGGTCCGGGTCCACGCCGGCCGCCGCGAGCCAATCCGTCCGTTCCTTGCCCTCGCGCAGCCAGTACGTCGCTTTGAGCCCGGTTTGAGGCTGATTGCCGAGGAACGCCCCGAGTTGCCGCTCGTCGTCGTCGAGCGAGACGAACGTCACCTTGAAGTTTTTCCCCTGCCCCTTCAGCCGTGATTGCCAGGTGAGCAAGCGCGGGATCTCCTCTTTGCAGGGCACGCACCAGGCGGCCCAGAAGTTTACCCACGTGAATCCGGAAAACCCGGGCTCGGCGGGCAGGTCGGCAACGCCCTCGGCCGCCTTGCGACCCATCGGCTTCTTTTGGGGTACGGCTTGTCCGCCGGACTCGAGCTTGCCGTCGCAGAGCGCGCGATGCGGCTTCTTCGGCGCGGGCGCGGCCGTCGCCGAGGCGGTGACCGGAGTCGCGACGGCTTGCGTCGCCGGCGCCTGAACGGCCTGGCTCCGCTCCGCCGTGACTTCACCTTCGTGCTTCTTGTCGCTTTCGCACGCGACCGCGGCGAGTGCGAGAGCGCACAAGAGGCCCTTGCCGTTCACAGCCGACAATCCACCCACGATACGAACGCGCTCCGATTGATGGCTTCCTCGTCGCATTTTTCGTTGGGGCGAGAAGTAGGCCAACTGCAGTAGTCCTTCGAGAGCTGTGCGAACTCGTTGCCGAGCCAGAGCAAGCCGACCTTCTTGTCGATCTCCGGATCGTTGGCGACGCTCGTGAGGTGGTACATTACCGAGTTCGCGCGCCGGTGTGAAAGGGCGTTGTTTTTGGCCTGATTCCCCGTCTTGGAGGCGCGTGCGACCACGAAGAAGTAGCGGGCGCCTTTGCGCTCGAACCACTTGTCCTCGAGCAGCTTCTTCGCGCCGTCGTCGAGGTCCTGCATGCCCTCGTCGAACAGGATGACGGCGCCGCGATCTTTGAGCGGCGTGAAGAGCTCGTTGAAGTCGGAATCGCTGATCGACGCGAACGTCTTCACGTCGGCGGGCTTGCAGCCGCGCCGCGTCTCGTCTTGCGCGAGCCCGCAGGAGTGGAGCACGCGCTCGAGCACCTCTTTGAAGCGCGGCGTGCAGTAAGCGACCTCGGCCTGATCGGCGATGGCCACCTTCGGTTTTTCACCTGGATGCTCGAGCCGGTCCGTCGCGGAGCTCACCCACATGCGCACGCTGATGGTCGCGAGCGTGAGCAGCGCGACCACGCCGCTCGCACCGAGCCAACCGGCGAGCGCCGACATGCCGCCCGCGGGGCCGGGCGGCGTCGGCTGGGCACCGGCGGCCGTCACTTGAGCACCTCGGGCGCGAGGTTCGCGAGCATGAAGCGCAGGCCCATGTCCGTGTCCTCGTCGCAGACGCGCTTCGACCCGAGGTACATCTGCGGCGTCGACACCGGGATGGCGTTGTCCGACGCGAAGTGAAGGTGCTGATTCAAGAGCACGTCCGTCTTGCGATCGTCGACGCACTTCAGGAGGTCGCCGCCCCAGCGTTGCTTGATGGCGGCCCGCAGCACGTCCTTGCCCGCCTTGCCCGCACGCGTCAGATAGACCTGCTCGTCGTAGGCCCACTCGAGCACCTGGCGCGTGCGATCTCCGCCGCAAAGCACGGCTTTGGAGACGATGCAGGCGCCCGGATGCAGCGGCGTGTCGAGCATCCAATTGCACTCGCTGTCGAGCGGAAACATCACGAGCTCCACGTCGAGCCGCTCGAAGACGCCCTCGTCGAGCAGCCGCTCGTGAAACGCGCGACAGGTCGGACACAGCGGATCCTCGAACAACATGACCGGCTGGATCGCGCGGCTGCCGTGGATCTTGAGCGGCGCGCCGACGCTCATCTTCGGCTGCTTGAGCGCGCCGCATTTGCCGAGGTACGGCCGTTCGTCGGGGACGCTCGAGGCGTAGACGACGGCCGGGACGAGCGTCGTCACGCCGAGCGCCGCGAGCCAGCCGAGCGGGAAGAAAAACGCGAGCCGCGGCCGCGCCTCACCCTTCAGGGTGAAGAGACCGGTCACGGCGCCGACGGCGAGCAGCAGCGAGGAGATGTAGATGCCGACGCAAGTCTTGCAGAGGTGTCCTAGCTTCGTGATGCTGATCGTCAGCATCACGAGCGAGACGAGCAGCGGCGTGATGCCGACACCCGCGAAGAAGCCGAGCGCCAGCTTCGGCGCGCGCTCGCGCGAGAGCCACAGATAGAGCGCGAAGCCGCCGAAAAACGCGAAGGCACCCAGCGCGAACAGAGAAATCGGCACGCCGCCCCACATCGATTCGCGAAAGAACGCGGAGTAGGGGCTGTACATCGCGGCGCGACACGCCTCGGCCTCGGAGGTCGGCGGCGCGCCTGGAATGAAGCTGCAGTGTACGTCGTGCAGGCCCCGATCCAGATGCTCGGCGTAATCCATCGTCGAGTACGAGGCGAAGAGCAGGCCGAGCAGCGAGCCGACGAGCGCAAGCGTGGCGTGAAATCGTGAGCTCGGACCGAGCATTCGCTCGGCAGCTTTCCAACCGGCCGGCCACAGGTCAAGCACTAGAGCGGTTTTCGTCACCGGACCGGTCGCGAAGGCGATGAAAAAACCGCTCGAGGCGCGAAAGCGGCCGGTCGCGGCCCCGCTCAGCGCACGTGTACGCTGAGACTCGACGACGCGGTTCGGCCGGTCGGATCGGTGACGCTCAAGAGGAGCCCGTAGTTGCCCTTTTGGTCGGGCACGAACGACGGATCTGCGAGGTGCGGGTCGTCGAGCTTGGCCATGCTGCGCGCGGGCAGCTCGCCGAACGACCACGCATAGCTGAACACGGCGGCATGCGTCGCGCATTCCGGAAGCGTGTCCGAGTCGACCACGCCGGCGCCGAGCGTCACCTCGTCACCGACCGTAGGCATCGCGGGTGCGGACTCGGTGGCGGCGATGACCGGAGGGTTATTGCCGCACGCCGACGCGTCGACCGTCACGGCGGTCGGCTCGCTCGCGCGCCCGGTCGGGTCAGTCACGACCAGCGTCGCGACGTATTCGCCCTCCGCGTCCGTGACGAACGTCGGGGCACTCGCGCTCGGATCGTCGAGACTCGCGGCGCTTCCGTCGGGCACCTCGTCGAGGGACCACGCGTACGTGAAGTCGGCGGCGTGCGCGTTGCAGCCGTCGAGCGTGTCTTCGTCGCTCACGTCCGCGCCGAGCTTGATGCTGTCGCCGAGGTACGCCGCCGGATCGGAGCTCGTCGCCGTGGCGCTCGGCGCGTGGCCGCCGCAGGGGTCGACCACCACCGTCGCCGAGGCCGGCGCGCTCGCGACCGTGCCGTTCGAGACCACGAGCTTTAGCTCGTAGCTGCCGCCGTCGTTCGGCAAGAACGTCGGCACGGCGGCCTTCGTGTTCAAGAGCGTCGGCTGCGCGCCTTCGGGCGTTTCGGCGAGCGACCACGCGTAGGTGAGCTTGCGGGCGGCGGGGTCGGTCGAGCAGGCCGCGGTCACGAGGACGGGCTCGCCGATGCGGCCGTCGAGCGGCGCGGTGACCGGCTTACACACGACTTGCGTCGTGTTCGGCGCGAACGCGACGATCAGCGCCGTGGGCGCGCCCGCTTCCGCGTGCTCGGACGCGCCGCAGCCCAAAGCCGACAGCGATGCGAACGAAGCCGCGACCACGCCGAGCGAGCGACACCGCCTTGCCCACCTGGTCGTACCCCGGGCGGAGGGCCCCACCGTGCTCGGTGCGGCGAGAACCGTCGTGGTGGCGTTCGCGCGAGCGAAAGGCGACGCGTGGGACATGGGGCGAGCGCTCGAACGGCACGCCCGCCGCGCCGGTTAAGCAGGAAGCGAGTCAGTCTCGCGCGGCGATTTTCCCCGCCGACGCGCGCCGGCGTGCCCCCCAACATACCCAAAACTGCCGGGCATCTCGAGCGTACGAGTATGCTGCGCGCCGTGCACCCCCGTCCGCGCCGCGCGTCGTGGTGGCTCGGTTTTGCCTGGTCGCTCGCGTGGCTCACGCTCGCGCGCGCGTCACGGGCTGACGGGAAGGACGCGAGGACCAGCGGCGGAACGCCCGCCGAAGCTCCAGCCGCGGCGCTCGGCGCGCTGCCGCCGCGGGTTCACGTCACGTACGCGCTCGGAGCGGATTGTCCCCCGCCCGACGCGTTCGAAGCCGAGCTCGACGCGCGCTTGGGCCCCACGTGGAAGGCCGCACCGGACGAGCTCGCGCGCAATTTGTCGATCGCCGAGAGCGTGACCGGTGATTACCGAAGCGTGCGGATGGAGTACACCGACGAGGACGGGCGGACGATCACGCGGAGCGTGAGCGCTCCGACGTGTTCGGAGGCGCTTTCGATGATGGGCGTCGTCACCGCGGTCGCAATCGAAGCGCAGCGGCAAATAGCAGCGCCAAAATCCGCAGCGGCGCGAGAAACCACGCCCCCCGCAGGCCGCGCAAACGCGGTGGTTGCGCGACGTGAAATGCCAACCGCGCGCGACAACATCGTTGCGCGCCCGTCCACGCTCGTGCACGAAGCGGGGCTGCGCTTCGGTGTTTCAACGGGTTTCGGCCCGCGCGCCGCGCTCGGTGCAGGTGCGGAATGGGGGCTCGTCGTCGATGACCAGCTCGAGGTGCGCGCAGCGCTCGAGGGTCGCGACACCGCCAACGTGAAAGCCGCGGATGGACGCGCGCGCTTCCGCTCGCTCGCTGCACGCGGAGACGTGTGCGTCGCGACACTAAAGCTTGCCGCATGGGCCGGTGTACCTATGTGCGCCGGACTCGAAGCGGGCGTGCTCTGGGCAGAAGGCGTGTATTCACCGCCGGCCGTGACGTTCGAGCGGTCGCGTTACGTGCCGTGGCTCGCCGGCCTCGTGACCCCGCGCGTTCGCCTATCGAGTTTACGGGCTTATCTCGAATTGGTTCCGGAAATCCGCGTGCCCTTCGCCGGGCATAGGTTCGTGTTCGAGCAGCCGGTTCGACCCGCGTACACGACCCCGGGCATCGCATTCGGGCTGAGTCTCGGAGCCGGCATACGATTTCACTGATCGGATTCGACGTTGTCGGGGATTGACCGAGTGGAGGACGGTGAGCTCGAGTGCCGTAGTCCGAAATCCGCCGGAAGCGGCTGCAACGCCCGACCTTTCCATGCCGGGAGATCGCGCGGAAGCGTTCGCGCGCGCTCACGTGGATTTCGCGTGGCGGGTCGCGCGCAGACTCGGGCTCGCTCCCGCCGACGCCGACGACGTCGCCCAGAAAGCCATGCTGATCGCGACGAGCAAGCTGGACTCGGTAAAGCCGGGCAGCGAACAGGCCTTCGTGTACGGCACCGTCGCGAACCTCGTGAGCAAGGTGTTTCGCTCGCGGCGGCGGCATCCCGAGGAGCCGGAAGAAGCGGCAGAAGAGCCGCTCGACCACGAAGCGAACCCGGAGCGCCTGCTCGAGCAGCGGCGCGCGCGCGGGACGCTCGACGCGATTTTGGCGGCGCTCACGCCCGATTTGCGCGCGGCCTTCGTGCTCTTCGAAATCGAAGGCTTGAGCCAGCCGGAGATCGCAGAGGCGCTCGGGATCCCGCTCGGCACCGTCGCCTCGCGCCTCAGGCGCGCACGGGAAGAGTTCACGCGCGTCGCGGTTCGGCGCGGCGTTTTCTCGAACGACGCAAGGAGGCGCGAATGAGCGAGCCCAAGCGCTGGCTTTTGGACGGACCCCCAGCCGAGATTCGCGCGTTGCTCGAGCACGCTCGCAGCGAGAGCGCACCGCCGCGCGTGCTGCGAGGCACGCTGGTCGCGCTCGGAACCACGTCGGCAACCACGGCCATGGCGAGCGCCGGCGCGGCCGCGAGCACGGGAGCAAAGGTCTCGATGTTGGGGATTTTGCTGAAATGGGGCGGCGCCGGCTTGCTCGCGGGAACGGTCGTCGCGGGCGGCGCCGCGGGCGTCGATCGCCTGGTCGTGAGCCGGCACGCCGTCGCGCATGCGAGCGTCGAGCAAGCGCCTCCGCTCGTCACCGCCGCCAATCCGAGCCCGGATTTACCGCGCACCCCGGCGCCGCGCACGACGCCGGAGGAGCCCGCCGCCGCCGCAGAAGGGCCGGTCACGGGCTCGAAGCGCGCGCTCGCCGTCTCATCACGGGCAAGCGTCGCCTCGGCGGCCCGAGCGGACGAACCTGCACCGCCGCGCGCCGGGCCGCCGACGGAGACGGCGTCGGCGCAAGAGGTCGCGCTCGTCGACGGCGCGATGAGCGCGCTCCGCGCCGGGGATGCCGCGGGTGCCGCGCGTTCGCTCGCCGGCTACGAGACGCGCTTCGTGCCCGCGCACCTCGAACCGGAGGTGCTCTTCTTGCGGATGGTCGCCGCGGAGGCGCGCGGGGACGGGAGCGAAGCAGCACGCAACGCCGAGCTCATCGTGGGTCGTTATCCGAAGAGCCCCGGCGTGGGACGTGCGGAGGAAATCCTGCGCGTGCCGGGCGCCGCTACGAAACACTGATCGAACGGGGAGGGCGTGGGGATGGGCCAAATAGGTGAGGCTCATGCAATCAAAGTGGCTACGGGGTGCGCTGCACGGGCTCGCGATCGTTACGCTGGTGGGATGCACGGGCACGGAAGCCATCGGGGGAGGTGACGCGAGCGGGGGGAGCGGCGGGAGCGGAACGGGCGGGGGCGGCGGAACGGGCGGGCTCGGAATCAGCGCGGGAACGGGCGGCAATTCCACGGACGGACCGAGCGAGAGCGGGGGCAGCGAAACGACGCCCGCGGAGCTCACCGGCAACGATTGCACGACGGAGCTCGTCGCGACGGACGCCACGAGCTATGGCGTGAAGGGCGAAGGGAGTTTCGAGATCCAATACTTGAAGCCGGGCTCGGAGCTCAGTTTCGATTGGAGCGGGCTCGCCCATAACCTCGCCGGTGATCCGCTCGATGCGGAAGCCGACATCGACGATCTCGTCGTAGGGCTCGCGCACTTGTCGCTCAGCGAGCTGATTCAACGCTTCACGGACGGCAATGTCACTCAGTCCGACCTCGACGTCGTGTGGGAGCTTCGCACCGAGGAAGCTCGGACGACGGCAAGCGCGTTCGAGCTCAATCCCGTCGGCGGTTCGACCATGCTGTCGCACGCGGCGCTGCTCGCTTACTTCGACGTGAACGAGTACCCACCCGCGACGCATACTTATTTCGCGATGGCCAGCCATGGGACCGACGTCGGCTTCGGCGTGCAGGCTTACACGCTCTTTTACCTCGATCCGACGGCGACCGAGACGACGGTTTCCATCGTCGACCCGACGATGTCGCTTGCCGTGTACACCTCGCCCCCCGACAGCCCGCGGCCCATGGTCCCGGTCGGGGTCGCTGGAATCGACGTCGACTTCGGCCAACTGACGCATGACACGCGCGGCCGCGCGATCACCGGGCAAGACATCACGAAGGTGGAGCTCATCGTGACCTCCACCCCCCTCGCGGGAGTGAACCTGAACGCACTCCTCGCCGCGTCGAGAGATCACGTATGGCACCGCTCGCTCTCGAACGAGACGTCGGTCAATCTCTCGACGCTGACGGATGACGACGGTGTCCCGTTCGGCGGATTCGAGCGAGGCTACGGGTGGCTGCTCGAGCTCCACGACGGCGGCCTCGTCCCGTCGCTCGCCTACCTCGTCGTGCTCAGTCCCGGCTGCGAGCCTTAGCGCGGTTCGGCGTCACTTCTCGACGATGTGCTCGGTGACCTTGAGGCCCGTGTGGCGGCCGGGCACCTCGACGTGCGCGAGAAGCTCGTCACCCGGGGCGAGCAGCGTGCTGTGACGAACCTTGCCGTCCGCGCCCATCACGCGCACGTGCCAGTCGTTTTGCAAGAACGCGTTCACGTAGACGCAGTCTTGCGGCTCGGCCGCGATTTTCTCGCCGTCCGGCGTCACGCGCACCGCCGCTGCGAGCCGCTCCTCGATCGCGCTCCGCGTCGCCCCGGCCACGTCCTCGAGTGAAACGCGCGCGCGAATGCACACCATGGGGCGGCGCTCGATTTTGGCGCGCCCGACCGTGACGGCGCGCGAGTTGCCGTGCACGTCCACGCACAGGACCTCGCTCCCCGCCTTCATTTCGCTGAGGTAGAGGATTTGGTCGTTCATGCCCCAGACGTAGGAGTGCACCGCGCCCGCATTCACGCGAAACTCCCGCAGGTTCATGTGGGGCAAGTAGTGATTCTCCGAGCAGACGAAGAGGCCGCCCCAGCCCGTCGACCCGATGAGCATCCCCTCCTCGGCGCTCATCATCGAGGTGGTATCGACACAGACACGGTGGCCGAGCCCGGTGTGGAGCACCTCGACGACCCGCGCCGGCGCGAGCGGCGTGACGACGCTCCGGCCGTGCGAGACGTTGCGCGCGAGGCTCTCGATCGCGCGCGGATCGCGCGTGCGGAAGAGCACCCCGACGCCACGCTCGAGCGTCGCGAACGCGTTCAGCGACTGGTGAACGTCGTCGACGCGCCCGTCGAGGTCCTTGATCGGCACGCTGCGCAAGATCCGCGTCTTTCGCCCTTCGGTCTTCGCGAGCAGGAGCTCGTACGGGATGTACGTCGCGTGCTCGATGTCGACGACGACGAAGTCGTCCCCGCGCTCGCACACTTCGACCCCGCGCGGCAGACCGCGCTCGAGGTCCGACACCTCGAGCAAGAGCCCGGCGTGATGACCCGCCGCTTTGGCGCGCACGCGCAGCTCCTCTTCGGGCGTGAGCACCCAGATGTCGCGCGCGAGACCCGGAAGCTCGCTCCCGTCCGTGACGTACGCGATGCGCTGCTTGGCCGTCGTCAGCCGCTCGAGCTCCGCGGGGCGCGCGAGCACCGCATCGGCGTTCGAGCGCTCCACCGCTGCCCACAGCTCCGGCTCGCTCGCGCCGCGCCCGTCGAACCACCACTTCACGTCGCTCGCGCGCGTGATGGCGTCCACCGCGGCGCGGCGTTCGGCGTGGCCGTTCGAGGTTTCGTGGCTCGGCGTCGGGGCAATGTCCATCTTGATATCCAATCGGGGCTCGGGCGGGTCACAGGGGAAAAGGCAGAGAATTCGGTACGATCGAAGAGTCCAGAATGCACTTTCGCGCGGCGAGCTTGAGCTCGCCTCGCTCGCGACAAATCGTGTCCTCGAAGCGGCCCGCGACGAAAAATGTCGTGGCTTCGCCTTCGAACGTCTCGAAAACGGCGAAGGACGCCTGCGAGCGGAGCGGGAGCTCGGTCGCGGACGCGACGCGCACGCTGCTCACGAGCCGGCGCTGCACGCGCGGGATGACGAAAGAGCTCTTTTGAATGGCGGCGACACGGTCGACCAAGAGCCCGCGGCTCGGACAGGAGACGAGAGCGATGGGCCAGCCGCGGTCGACGTTTTCTTTCGCGTGGATCGAATAAGCGCATTCGCTCGCGAAGCACGCGAGAAAGCGCTCGAACTCGCGCTCGTCGAGGGCAGTCGCGCACTCGGTGTAGAGAGCCTGAACTTCCAGGTCGAGGGTGAAGTCTCTCATCCTGCTCTCCTCAGAGGCCCATCACGCGCCGGTAGTGCCCGTAGAAGGCGCGCACCGCGGACTCGGTGATCACGAAGTCGGCGTCGGCGGTGCTCGAGCCGCCCGCTTCCACCCGGCACACGCCGGACGGAGTCGTACGGACGCCCCGCTGGTTCAGCTGCCAGACCTCGATGTCGTCGCCCGTGACGAGGCCGCCCGGACCGAAGAAATTCGCATGGAGGAGGCGCCGCTCGGTGATTTCCGGACTGTCACTTTCGTAGCCGAAGAAGGTCCAATGGATCTCGATGGCGTTCGGGCCACGCGGGAGCGCGAGGCGCACTCCGAGCGAGTTCAGGTTTTGGTGAATCGCGCAGTTCGGCCACAGCGTCTGCATCGTGACGGTGTCTTCGTCTTCCGGGAACTCGCGGAGCACGCGCAACAGCGTCGGCTCGGCGAGGGCCATGAAGTCCTTCTTGAACACCTTCATTTGCGCCGCGATGTCCGCCTCGATCTCGTCCGCCCGCTTCTTCTCCAAGACCACGGGGCTCGTCTGCACGAGCGTCGAGGTGCCGCCGGTCGGATCGATACGCACTTCAGTCCGCTGATCGGCGCGCCAGATGCCGAACGTCGCGAAGAAGACGTGCAGCAGCGTGGCGTGGTACGGGTCCTTGAAGTTTTCGACGAGCGTCTTCCAGTTCGTGGCGACGCGCTGCTTCATCTTCCCGAGGACGCGCAGGGGGCGGCCGTCGAAGACGCGGTCGAAGTACCCGAGGTTCGAAGCGCCGAGGTACGCCTCGAAGGGCGGGGTCTCCGGCGAAAACGAAGCGAAAATCGCGCCGCGGTGGGTCGTGACGTGGAGCCGGTCGAGGCCGTGCGTCGCAAAGTCGAACTCGGGAGAGAAGCCGCCCTGGCCGCCCACGCCGCGCCGGAACGGCAGGCCCTGGAGCGAACCTTTGAGATCGAAGGACCACTGATGGTACGGGCAAGCGAACGTCTTGGTATTGCCCGCGGCCTCCTGACAGAACTGCACGCCCTTGTGCGGACAGCGGTTCACGAGCACGTTGACGCCGCCTTCCGCGTCGCGCGTGAGGATGACCGGCGTCTCCCCGACGAAGCTTTTCACGAAGTCGCCGCGCTTCGGGATTTCCGCTTCGAGCCCGACGTAGTTCCACGACGCGCCGCGAAAGATCCGTTCCTGCTCGCGCTCGTAGATTGCCTCGTCCGTGTACACGGAGTGCGGGATGCGCGTGAGGCCCTCGCCGGGCCATTGCGGCAGATGGTGGTCGGGCATCAGAGGACTCCGAGCGCGCTGAGGTCGTCGAGCGACTTGTGGATGAAGCTTCGTGTGAGGGGCGGAACGTCGAAGTGGCCGGTTTCGAGCCGGATCTGACCGGACTGCGGTTTCTCCCAGCGTTCGGCGATCGCGAGCGGCGAATGCCGGCGCCGCTCGGGGTCGAGCACCGCGAGCCGCTCGGTGAAGCACCGGTACCAGGCGCGGTAATCGGCTAGGCGCTCGAGCGCGACCCGCTCGCTCAGGCATTCGACGATGGTATCGAGCGAAACGCCGCCGGGCGCGCCGGCGAGATGATACGTCGCCGGCCGCTCGGGTTCCCCGAGTGCCGCTTCGACGACGGCGCGCGCGGCGGCATCGACCGGCACGCCGTCGAAGGCACGCGCTCCCGCGCCGTCCACGTAAAATGATGCCGGTGCGCTCTGCGTCAGGGCGAGACCCGCGAGCAGCCGGCACAGAAAGTCCTCGGCGTTCACCTGGCCGCGGTAGCGCGGATGCGCCATCAGGTTCGTCGCGCGCAAGAGCTGCACGCCCGTGCCGGAACGCTCGCCGAGCTCCGCGAGCAGGAGCTCGGACGCCCACTTGGTCGAGGTGTAACCGTAGCCGGGACCGCCGCCGAAGCGCGCGCGTTCGGGCCAGAGCGAGCCCGCGCTTTCGCTCTCGCGCACCGGGGCCGAGCGACCCTCGGCGAGCCCCACCGTGGAGACGAACGCGACGTTTTTCGGCGCGCGGTGCAGCGCGAAACGCGCAATTTCTGCCGTTCCGCGCACGTTCGGCTCGAAGAGCTCGTCGTAGCCGAGCGCGTGATTCACGAGCGCGCCCGCGTGAATCACGGTGTCGATCGCCGCCGCGAGGCGCTCGTACGCTGCGTGCGGCAAGCCGAGCTCGGGGAGCATCAGATCGCCCGCGACGATCTCGAGCCCACCGCGCACCGCGAGCGATTCGAAGCGTGCGCTGAGCTCCGGATCCGTGGCGAAGCTCGCGGCGACACGCGCGCAAGCCGCGGCGTCGTCCTTGGCGCGCACGAGCCCGACGACGCGCTCGACCCGTTCAGGCCGCTCGAGGAGCTCGAGCAGCACGAAGCGCCCGAGGAAGCCGCTCGCCCCCGTGACCATGACCCCCCGCGAAGCGCGGGCCGCCTGCGGCGCCGAACGCCCTCGGGCGAGGGTGAGCTCTGCGGGCGGGACGAAGCGTGAGAGCACGATGTCACTCGCGCGGAGCACGGCGGAAGTGGCGCCGTGCACCGAGTCCGCCGTGACCGCTTCGACGCCGGGACCCGCCATCGCTTCGAGATAGAGCACGAGCTCGGCCACGGTCGCGCTCGGGCTCAAGATCAAGCCGACCGGCAGCCGCAGGCCCCACTCCTCGTCGAGCAGGGCCGCGAGTGAGACGGCGTTGATCGAGTCACCACCAAGCTCGGTAAACGTGAGCCCGAGCCGCTCCACCGGCGGGGCCGGGAGGTGGACGACCGCGGCGAGCGCCCGCTCGAGCTTCTCGACGAGGGGCGCGTCCGGCGAGAGCGCCGCGACCGCGCGCAAGCCGGCCGTGCGTTCGCTCGCGAGCCGCTCGTACAAGGCGTCGAGCCGAGCGGCGTAACGCTCGGCGAGCTTCACGAGCGACGGCTTGCCGTTGTCCGCGACGAGGCCGTTCTCCCGACTGAACGGCTCGAGCTCGACGACGAACTCGCGCGGGACCTCGTAGCTCTTGAGGCCCGCTTCCTTCGCGACGCGACGGAGCTCCGCGCCGAGGAGCGCGTGAAGCGCCGCCGGCTCCGCTCTCTCAGCGCCGGGTAGAAGCTCGCTCACCCGCTCGAGATCCGGGACGAGCACGGCGACGAGGTACGCGCGCTCGCTCTTGCCGTACACGTACGCTTGGCGAACGAGGGGACTCCGACCGGCGAACAGCGCCTCGAGTGCGCCCGTGTTCACGAACTTGCCGTGGGAGAGCTTCAGGACCTGGTTTTTGCGCGCGACCCACGCGAGTCGTTCCTCGCCGCGGAGCTCGAAGACGTCGCCGGTGCGGAGGTAGCCGTCGGGGGTGAATGCAGCGCGAGTCGCCTCTTCACTCGCGAAATAGCCAGGCACCTGACGCCGCGTTTTGAGCCAGAGCTCACCACGCGGGTAGGGGCGATCGGTCGCCGAAAACCCCTTCTCCGGGACGTCAACCAGGCGATAGTCGAGCACGTTGTCGCGCCGGATGCGGCCGTCGAACAGGAACCCCCCCGCCTCCGTCATCCCCATGAGGTTGAAGACGGGAATGCGAAAGCAGGCGCGCAGAAACGCGAGCACGTCTTCACCGATCGGCGCCGACGCGGACGTCGCCGCGAGCAGTCGATCGCCGAGGTAACTTTCGCGCATCTCGTGCATCACGTCTTCGGCAGCGCGGGACGCGGCCCCTCGATCGCTCCCGAAGCCGCAGCGACGGGCGACCTCGCGCCCGAAGTCATCGTAAATTTGTTGCGCGACGCGCGGCACGAAGCCGATGAACGTTGGGCGCGCGGCGCGAAAATCCGCGAACAGGTCCGAAACGTCGGCGTCGAGCGCGAGGTGCGTGAGCGCCCCGCGTACGATCGACGCGGCGACGAGCTCGCTGCCCATCTGATGACCGAGCGGCGAAAACACGAAGCCGACCGGGAGCGGCAGCGGAAAATCAGGCAAAAACGGGTAGGCGCGGGCGCGCGCGGGCAGCCACTTCTGAACGTAAACGCTCTCGGGGAAAAGTGCGCCTTTCGGCGTGCCGGTGCTGCCCGAGGTGTACACGACGGTGCGCAGCGGATCCTCGCCGCGGCCCGGGCGCACGAGCGACGCGGCGGAGCCGGCGCCGTTCGCCTCGACGGCGTCGAACGTCGTGAAGTGCACGTTCGGCCCAGGCGAGCGCAACGCGCCGGCGTCGGACCGCTCGTTCGCGGAGACGCCGCTCGGCGTCAGCGCGAGCACCGCTCGAACACTCGGGCACTCGGCCAAGACGGCCGCGACCAGCGACACCTGGTCGGCGTCGCAGACGACGACGCGCGCTTTCGTCTCGTTCAGCACTGCCGCGAGCACGACCGGCGCAAGGTTCGTCTGGAGCGGCACCGCCGTCGCGCCGAGGTACGACGCGGCGAGCTCGGCAACCACGAAGCTTGGCCCGCCGAACGCCACGATCGCGAGGAAGTCCCCCTTCCCGAGCAGCTTCTCGCGCGCGAGCCCGGTGGCGAGGGCCGCGACCTTGGTCCAGAGCTCGGCGTACGAGAGCCGCAGAAAGCCGGAGGAGCCGCGGGCGGGCAGCGCAAAGACGGGACGCGCTGCGTAGAGCTCGCACGCGGAGCAAACGAGCTCTACGCTCGAGCGCGCGCCGGCAAGACGCGTCAAAATCGCGGGATCCGGCGCGCTTCTGCGCAAATCCGCGTCGGCTTGCAGCAGGCGCTCGGCGCGCGCGAGTGCTTCTCGCACGAGCTCGTCGCTCCTCACGGGTTCGCTCTCCGTCGGCATGGGACCGAGCGTCAGCGAGAGTAGGCGCGGGACGCGGCCAGGCCGAGCGCCGTCGGAAACGTGCTCGTCACCTCTTCACGCGGGAGCCCGATCGCCCGCGCTTCGGAGATGGCGCGCTCGTCGCCGAGCACCGCGAGCGCGTCCTCGAGGGACATGCGGTGATGCACCATCGTCGTCACTGCACGCGCGAGCCGCACCGGATTGGCACTCTGGAAGATGTTGCGGCCGAAGGTGACGCCCGCGGCGCCCGCCTGCAACACCTCGTCGACGAAACGCAAAATGGCTTCTTCCGTCTCGAGCCGGGCGCCGCCCGCCACGAGCACCGGCACGTCGACGTCCTCGAGGACGCGCGCGAAGCTCTCCCCCGTCCCCGTGAACGGCACTTTCACGAGATCGACGCCGAGCTCCATCGCGATGCGGATGGCGTGCCCGACGTGCTCGGGGTCGATCGAGGTCGCCTGTGCGTCCGGTCGCGGATACATCATCGCGAGCAGGGGAACGCCCCATTCGTGACAGGCCTGCGATACGAGCGCGAGATCCGCGAGCATCTGATTCTCGGTCTTGGCGCCGAGATTCGTGTGAACGGAGACGCCGTCGGCCCCGAGCTTGAGCGCGTGCTCGACCGTACAAACCAGGCGCTTTTCGTTGGCTTCCGGCGAAAGCCGCGTGGCGCCGGAAAGGTGCACGATCAGGCCGGGCCGATGCGCGCTCTCGAACAGCGGCAACAGCCGCTCGACCATGCCCTGATGCACGACGACGGCGTCGAGCGCGTCCCGCCCGATGCCTTGCAAACGCTGGCCGATGCGCTCGAGCCCCGGCACGCGCCCCAGCGTGAACCCGTGATCGAGCGCGAGGATCGTCGCGCGTCCGTAGCTCGGGTGTATGAGCCGGCTGATTCGTCCACGCTTCCCGGAGCTCGTCGGCATGAGTGTCCTCCCGCTACGCGCCGCTGTCCCTGGTGGCGGCGAGCGCGAAGCTATCCATGTGGGTGCGCCGGTGTCAACGGTCGCAAAAGGTCGTTGTTAAGAGCACTCGCACACACACAGTTCGAATTTCATACCCGGGAGTGTCGGTTCTGCGGCCGCCGCGGGATTTTGGCGCGTTCGTGGAGTTCAAGTCCTCTGCTTCCAGAACGAAATGCGGTTTCTGAAAGAACCGCCTCAACAAAGTACCGATTCTACCTATCGGGCGAGTAGCCGGATCTGCCGGCGGAGCGCTTGACGCTCGCCGGCCGCCCTGTATTTCTGGGTTCGATCGACCCGGGTCGAACCGCTAAGGAGCAGGGAACATGGCTATCGCCGGCAAGGACGCAATGTCCTTCGTGAATCAGCATTTCACGAGCAAGCAGATCCGTAACTACGCGGTGTCTGATTTTCTGAACTACCGCGACTGGGCGGCCGCTTGGGCCCCCTGGGCCGAGTTTCAGAAGACGTGGGCGCTCTATCTGAAGTGGAAGGCGCTCGCCGCGGCGAACCACGACTACGCATCGGCGAACGGAACCGCCTTCAGAAACCCGGTCAAGTTCTTCTATACGGAGGCCGCGGCAACGGACACGGTCACCGATACCGCCGCGCCGACGCTGGAGAGCACGCAAGTGACCGGCTCCAAACCCGCCGAGCTCAAGGGCGTCGGGCAGTGCGAATATTTCGCCGACCTGGCGTACGGGAACATGAAGATGCGGTCGCCGGTCGGTAGGACGGGGCCGCTGGTCCAGAAGATCGCTACCCCGGGGCACAATTGGGTCCGCGCGAACGGTGACGCACCGGAGGCGGACATCGTCTACGTCGACTACTGGCTCTTCGCGATGGGCGTTCCCGCGGCCAAGAGCGTCTGCCTCTCGGGGAAGTCCGTCTTCAGCACCACGGGCATGACCGTCAAGGTCCTCAAGACCTACAACCCGAACAGCGGGCTAGAGACCTTCAGGTAAGCCCCGGCCGGCCTTTCGCGCCGGTGCCGGCGGGGCGCGGTATCCTCCGCGCCCATGGCCAGCGAATTCGACGACGCGGTCGCGCGCCTGTATCAGGCGCCGCACGCGGAGTTCGTCGCCGAGCGGAAGCGGCTCGGCAATGAGCTCGTCGAGGCGGGCCACAAACCCGAAGCCGCGCTCTTCGCGAAGCTCCCGCGGCCGAGCGTCTCGGCTTGGGCCGTCAATCAGCTGTTCTGGCGCGCGCGCCCTGAGTTCGATGCGTTTCTCGCGAGCGCCGCGCGCCTGCGCGCCGGCGCGCGCGAGGCGGCCGCCGAGCACAGAAAGCAGAGCACCGCGCTCGCCAATCGTGCCGCGGAGCTCCTGAAGGAAGCCGGCAACGCCGCGACCGAAGCAACCCTGCGACGCGTGTCCGCCAACCTCGCGGCCATCGCAGCGGCGGGCGGCTTCGCTCCCGATCAGCCGGGCGCGCTGAAGAGCGACCGCGATCCCCCGGGCTTCGACGCGTTTGCCGCGGCGGGCAGCTTCACGGCACCCGAAAAGGCGAGCAGGGCGGCGGCAGCGCCGAGCGCCAAAGCCAACGGCGCGAGCGCCGCCGAAGCCGCGAGCAGCAAGGCCGAAGCGGCCCGCACCCGGGCGGCAATCGAAGCCGAACGACGCCGCGTCGCCGAAGAACAGGCCCGCGTCCGCGCCGAACGTCGCGAGCTCGAGACGGCGCTGCGTACGGCCAAGACCGCCGTCGAACGACGCACCAAGGAGCGCGATCGGCTGAAGAGCGAGCTCGAACGAGTGGAAACCGAGCTCGAGAGCGCGGTCGCGTCCGAGCACGAGCTCGCCGAACGTCTCGAAAAGCTACCCGCCGACTAAAGAGGCTACTTCTTCTTGGCGGGCGCTTGGGTGGACGGTGACGCCGGGGCGGGCTGCGCCGTCGCCGCCCCGCTTGCTGCCGTCGATGGGCCTCCCGAGCCCGCCGGCGATGCGGCGGCGCCCGACAGGAAGCGTTCGGCTTCCGCGCGCGCGGGGTGCTTGTCGGGCGCGTCCGCGAGGAAACGCCGGAAGAGCTTCTCGGCCTCGGGCCGGCGCTTCATGTAATCGGCGTAGAGCACCGCGAGATTGAACGTCGCCGCCAGGTTCTTCGGTTCGCGCTCGAGCACGCCCTGGAGTAAACGCTCGCTCTCGGCGTAGGCGCCTTGATCGTCGTGCTTCGCGCGGCCGCGAATGGCGGCGGCGAGCGCGATCGCGGCGGCGTTGTTGTCGGGCTCGATCTCGAGCACGCCTTTGAGCGCCGTGACCGCCTTGTCGTAAACGCCCGCTTGCACGAGCACGACGCCCGTGTTGAGCCGCGCCGTCGTGTCGTTCGGATCGAGCTCGCTCGCGCGCTGGAAATGCCGGAAGGCGATCGCGTCATCACCGCGTTCGAGCGAAATCATCCCGGCGGTGCGCTCGGCGACGGCGCTCTCCGGCGCCGCCTTCAGTGCTTCTTTGCTCAAGAGCTCCGCCGTATCGGCCTCGCCCTTCTCGAGCTCCGCGAGCGCGAGCTCCGACAGCGCGTACGGGTCGCTCGCGCGGCGCACCAGCGCGGCTTGCGCCTGCGCGATGGCCTCGTCGATCTTCCCGTCCTCGCGCAAAGACGAGACGAGCGCCGTTCGCGCTGCGCCCGCCGCCGGCGTCTGCTTCACGAACGCCCGCAGCACCTCGACGGCGCCCGCCGCGTCCCCGAGCCGCCGCCGCACCTCCGCGAGCGCCACCACGATGTCCTCGGCGTTCGGCGCCAGCCGCTCCGCGGCGTCGAGCTGCTTCTCCGCGGCGACCAGGTCGCCCTCCTCGGCGAGCAGCACACCCAGGTTGTAGCGACCTTCCCACAGGTTCGGATCGGCGCTCACCGCCTGCTCGAGCAACTCGACGGCGTGCTTGCGTCCGTTCTTGTCCTTGGAGGCGTTCACGCCTTGCGCGAGCTTCGTCACCGCGATCGGATTCGCGGCTGGAAGCGGCGCGGCGGCTTCCTTTTTTGGAGCACTGCCGCACGCGACGAGGAGCAGCGTCAACGCGACGAACGCCGCGCGCGCGCCGCGGGTCGAGTGAACGGCTCCGCGCGTCGCGCTCACGACGCAGTCCCCTTCTTCTTGCCGCCCTTTTCCTTCTCGTCTTTCGCGCCTTCGGGCGCGGGTATCAGGTACGGCTCGCTGTGGCCCGTCGCGTCGCGACGGGGTCCCGGAATCAACGCCGGAAGCGGCGTCGGGCCGCGCGAGCGCAGCTCGAAGCCAATCTCCTTCAACGGCGGGTAGAGCTCCGCGTTCAAGCGCCCGAGCGCGTCGCGCATCTTCGCCGTCCAGGCATTGAAAATCCCGAGTTCGATCGCCTTCTGCCAGCCGCTCTCGTACGCCTCGAGCGCGCGTTCCTCGATCGGAACCACGAACTCGTCGATCGACTGCTGGTAAAGCTCCTTCTCGTCCGTGCTCAAATTGGAGGGCGCCGGTGAGGCCAAGAGCGCCTTCGAGAACGACTCGTACGTGAACCCGATCTGATAAAGCGACGCCGTCGTCCACTCCGCGACGCCCATCTCCGCCGTGCCGAGGAAGCTCTGCGCGGCCTTCTTCAAGAGCTCGCTCTTCTTCTTCAAGCGCGCCTTGAGCTGCTTCACGTCGCCCTCGATCGCGACGGCGTCGAACTGGCGAAGAATCGCCTCGCCCTGCATGTAGCGCGCCTTCGCGCCGTAATACTTGCCGCGGTCGTTCAAGCGCGACTTGTTCTGCTCGGCGAGCTTCACCGCGCGCTCGAGCGCGGCCGAGGACGAGCGCTCGTCGCCCTTCTCCACCGTCGCGAGCCGCACGAGCGCTTCGATCTGACTGTCGACGCTCTTCGCGTTCCGCGAATACTTGTCGTAAAGCGCCTCGGCGTCGCGGTTCTTGCCCGCCTTCTCGTGGGCTTTGCCCATCAAGAACATGACCTCGTCCGAGAGCTCGTCCTTCGGGTAAAGACGCCGGAACGTCTCTCCGCTCTGGATCGCCTTGTCGTGCTCGCCGACGGTCGTGCGCAAGAGCACGGCGTTGTACGCCGCGTCCTTGTGGTGCTCCGAGCGCGGGAAATTCTCCGCGATGATCGCGTGGTAATTCGCCGACTCGCTGAACAGGCCGACCTCCTGGTACGTCGTCGCCGCAATCCAGATCCCCTGCGCGGCCTCCGGCCGATCCTTGTGATACTTCACGAGCAAGGAAGCCGCGGCGCCGAGCGATTCGAGGTCCGCCGCGCGCCGCGCCTCCACCTCCGCGTTCACCGCCGCCTGCGCCGAGCGCTGCTCCTTCGGGAACTCCTGGGCCGCCCGTAAGTACGCCTGCGCCGCCCGCGCGTGCTCGCCTTGCTCGGCGAGCTGCTCGCCCTGCTTGAACATCGCCCCCACGATCAGCCCGTCGAGCCGCGCCTGCTGCTCGGGCGTCTGGAACGCGGGCGCCTTCTTCAAGCGCCGCGCCCAGGTCTCGATGTTCACGTAATCCTTGCTGCGATTGAACGAGTCGAGGATGAGCTCGCCCGCGCCCGCCGAGAGCTTGTCCTTCGGATACTTCTCGAGCAGGAGCCCCCACTGCCGCACGGCGGGGTCGTACACGCCGTAGTCGTAGTAGAGCTTGCCCTGGCGAAAGAGCAGCTCGGGGATCTGCTTGTCGCTCGGATAGGTCCGAACGTAGAGCTCCATGGCCTCCGTGAGCTTCTTGTCGGTCGGCGTCTCTTCCTGCTTCTTGCCGGCTTTCTTCGCTGCCTCGAACTCCGCCGCCCGCGCCACCTCGAGCGACGCGAGCGCGTTGTAGAGCGCCGTGCGCGAGAGCGACCCGTTCGGCTTGGCGCGCACCGCGCCGAGGTAGGCATCTGCGGCGCAGATCGCGTCCTCCAGGCGGTAAAAACAGATGTCCGCCAGATTGTAGTTCACGTCGTACGCCTGCTCTTTGGCGCCGAACCGCGCGAGATACGTGCGGTAGAGCGCCGCGGCCGCCTCGAACTCCGCGCGGCTCACCTTGTCGGCTTGCGCCTTCGCGTGGAGACCGACGGCGTCCTCGCGAAGCTGCTTCTCCACGGCCGCTTCCGCCTGCGTGCGCGTGTCCGGCGCCTGCACGGCGAGCCACGCCGAGCGCTGCGGCAAAGGCTGCCCCGGCGCCACCTTGAGCGGCTCCACGTAATCCTTGATCGTGCGCTCGTAATCTTCGTCGAGGAGCTTCCAGCGCTCCATCGTCGAGTCCGCCGCCGCGATCTGGAGTGCGTAGCGGTACGCGTCCGGGCTCGTCGGCTCGAGCTTCAAGAGCAGCCGATAGGCCTCCACGCCGCGCTCGTACTGCGCCTGGTCGTAGAGCGCCTCCGCGAGCGCGCGCACGATGCGGCCCGCGAATTTGTCGCCGCCCGCCTGCACGAGGAACTTGTACATGTCCTCGGCGCTGTTCTTCTCGTCCTCGACGAACACCGCGACGAGGTTCTTCAACGCTTCGTTCTGAAGCTCCGCGAGCTCCCCGCGCGTGCGCTTCTTGGCGCTCGCAGAACCCTCCTCCGTCGACTGAAACACCTTCAAAAAGCGCCGCGCGGCCTCGTCGGTCTTGCCGAGCCGCCACAGCGTCCACGCGCTCTTGAACAGGGCGATATCGTAGAGCTCGCTGTCCTTGTACCTCAGCACCTCTTCGTACTCGTCGTACGCGTGCTGGTAATTGGGCGAATCACGCGTGAACTCGTATTCGGCGCGCATCATGTGCGCGTCCGGCACGAAGCGGCTCTTCGGAAACCACTCGAGGATCTTGTTGAAGCGCCCGAGCGCCTCGTCGCTCTTGCCCTCTTCGTTCGCGAGGAACCCGTCGATGTAGAGCGTCAGATCGTACTCGCGGAACGATTTGTAATGCTTCAAGACGCGCAAGAAGCGCGCGCGCGGCCGCGAATAGTCCTGAACCGGCGTGTCACCGCGCGCGTCCGCGGGCTGCTTCTCCCACGCCTTGAACGCGGCCAAAAACTTGTCGCGTGAGTCCTCCCACTCGAGCTCGCCGATGCGCACGAGCGCTTCCGGCATCTCTTGTGCGTCGGGCGGCGACTCCGCGATGAACTTCTCGAGCAAGCCGTGCGCCTCGACGCGCAGCGCCCTCGACGCCTCGATATTGCGCTGAATGCGCTCGTCGATCTTCCTGGCGAGGAGCGGCCGCAGCGCCTCGGGGATCTGCAGGCTCACGCGCACCTCGCGGCGCGTCTCCGTCTTCGCTTCTGCCTTGCGTTTGAGGGTCGGACGCGCCTGTGCGCCCAGTTGTCGCTCCGCGGCCGGCTTGATTTTAGAGGATTCGCCCGCGAGCGCGGGCGTCGCGCCGGGGTCTTGCGCGGCCCGCCCCACGCAGGGTGTCGCGAGCGCGACACAAGCTACGAGCACGGCGTTTTTAACAGGCTGGCGGAAGCTCACCGCAGGCCCTCGCCGCCGACGTATTCGTCGGCCCAGTCTTCGCCCTCGTACGGCCAGTACTCTTCGTCGTCGCCGAGGTAGCGCGCCGCGTCCAGCGAATCCACGATCGTCTGCGGCAAGAGCCCTTGCGAGAGCGCCGCAATCTCGATCTCGAGTGCGCGCTTCTTGCCGAGCACCGTCTCGACGCGACCGAGCCGGGCGCGGCGCAAGAGGCGCGTGAGCCGCCGATCCAGCCGCTCGAACGCGTCTTGGGCGAGCGCCGCTTGCTGCGATTCGACCTCGCTCCGCACGCCCTGTGCGGCCGTATAAAGCTCGGCCGCGCGCGACTCGTCCTGCACGAGCAGCGAGCCGAGATCCGTCCCCGTGCCCGCCGTGACCGCTTTCGGCCCCGAGGCGACCTGCGCGTCACGCGCGGCCCGCGCCTGCACCTCGAGGGCTTCGAGCTGCTTCTGCAAATCGCCGAAGTCGGTGCCGCGATGGCTGCGCTCCGCCTCGCGCAAGAGCCGCCGCACCTCGGCGATTTGCGCGTCGAGTCGTGACTGCTGCTCCGCCGGGCTCGCGCCGAGCGGCCCCGCGGCTTGCGCGCGCACGCCCTTCGGATCCGAGAGCCGCTCGTTCGCTTCTTCCAGGTCGGCAATCGTCGCGAGCAAGCCGGCCATTTGGTAGTCGAGCTCGGAGAGGCGGCGCGTGGCGTGGCCGTAGCCCACGTCGATGCGGAGGAGCGAGCCGAGCGCGCGCGCCGTCTCGTCCGGCACGCCGAGCCCCGCGCCCGCAGGGTCCTGCCCCGTGCGCAAGGATTCGGTGAGCGACTTCATCGCCGTCGGGTCCTTCGCGAGCTTGCGCGCGGCGTCGCGCACGGGCTCGTAGCGCTGGATGAACTCCGCGAGCTTCTTGTCCGCCTGCGGAAAGCGGCACATCGCCAGATCGATGTACGAATCGAGGATCCACGCCTCGTCCTCGTACGGGTGGTTCACGGGGCCTTTGCGCAGGTCGTCCATCGCGTTGCGCGCGCCCTCGTAGTCCTTGGCCTCGTAACGCGTCGTGGCGGTTTCGTAGAGCGCTTCGGGCAAACGCTCGGAGTCGTTCGGAACCAGGTAGTAGTAGTAACGCGCGTCGTCGAAGCGATACTGCTCGTGCGCGACGCGCCCGAGCCCGAGCCGCGCGAGGTCGCGCACGCGGAAGAAGTCACTGCCGCCGAAAAGAGCCGCGCGCTTGGGCGTGAGCTTCGGGTCGGCGACTTTGCAGAACGCATTTTCGCCGTCTTTGAAGCGTCCGTGTTCGACCTGGATCACGCCGGTGAGGTACGTCGCCTGCGCCCAGAAGCGCGAGCGCTCCGTCACCTTGGCGTAGGCCGCGAGCGCCGCGTCCGGCTTACCCTCGCTCTCCGCCGCGCGGCCCGCGAGGTACGCGATGTCGCCGCGAATCTCCTCGCTCGCGCTCGGCGGCACGACCTCGAGGTCCTTCAAGAAAACGCGCGGGCGGTCGCTTTCGAGCCCGAAATCCACGAGCGAACGCAGCGCTCGGCGGTACGACGGGTCGTTCGGATCGCCGTCGAGCAACAGGACGAGGTACGCGCGGGCGAGGTCGTGCGCGCCGCCGCGCCCGAGCGCGTCACCCAGCATGAAGCGCGCGGTCCGACCTTCCGCTGACTTGGCGAACGGCGCGAACCGCGGCGACTCCACCAAGTAAACCAGATCACTGATCGCTTCGTCGCGCCGCCCGGCGGCGACCTCGTCTTCGATGCGCGCGAGCTCGTCGCGCAGGCGTTGCGCGCTGAGCGCTTCCGTCGGCGCCAGGCGCTTGTCCGCGAGGGCCTTCTCGTACGCGGCGAAGGCGCTGCCGCGCGTGTCGAGCGCGGCGTTCGGCGCGACGGGCGCGGCGGGCGCGGGCGCGTCGCCGCTCGGTGCCGCGGGGGCGTTCGCGCTCGGAGCGGCAGCCGCCGGCGGCGCGGGCGGGCTCGACTGCGCTCCGGCCGGCGCCGTCACGACGCCCCCCGCGACGAGCGCGAGACCCGCAGCGAGCCGCGCGCCGAGCAGCACCGAACGGGCACGCCCGCTCAATCGACCACCCGCGCGCGCAAGCGAACGCGCAGATCGTACTCGCCGTCGTGGCCGCTCGGAAAATCGTCGCCCATGTCCGAGTCGTCCTCGATGCGAAAGCTCGATTCGACGCGCTTGCCCTCGGGCACCACGACCGTGAACTTGGAGCTCTGGTAGGTGCGAAAGTCGCGGTTTCGCGCGTCGTAGCGCTCGATTTCGATGCCGATCATGTGATGACCGGGCGCCACGGCGTGGTCGTAGACGACGAGGGGCTCGCCGCCGCCGAAGTTCTCGGGCGCCGAGTACACGCTGCCGTCGTCGAGCGTCAGCTTGAAGCTCGCGACACGCGCGTCATCCCCCTGCACGCCGACGAGCACGCGGAGCTTGCTCGAAAACAGCGTGGTCGTGACCGCTGCGACGCGGCTCCGGAGCGCCGCGATGTCGGAGAGCAGCTTGTCGTAGGCGACGGGCGGCGGTTTCGGCGCCCCCTGTGGGAACTCGTTCGGCTCGGGGGTGAGCGGCGACTTCTTCGGCCCGGCGTGCTCGCTGCCGGGCGTCGGCGGTGCCGCGCCGAGATCATCACCGGACGTGACGGCCGAGTTGCCGCTCGAGACAGGCGCGGCTTCCGTCGCGGCCGCCGCGTCCGCCTTCGCGTCGGACTTGGTCGCGTCGGCAGCGGCGGGTGCGGGCTGCGGCTTCGTCGCCGCCGGTCGCGTGTACCTACCGGGGCGCGCTTTGGGCTGCGCGGACGCCGTCGCCGCGCCGAGCAGCACTCCGAACCCAACGACCCGAACCCAGCCGCGCGCGCTCCGCATGCGGCGTACGAGGCTATCACGCCCCCCGACGGCCCTGAACAGCGCCGTCGCGCACCCGGCCGGCGACAATCCCACCTTTCAGGAGACTGTCGCCTACCGACCGACCGAGCGACGGATTCACCCCTTCAACTGATTCGCCACCGCTTTGGCCGCCTTTTCGGCGGCTTCCGGGTCGCCCAGGTAATAGCCGGGCTTGGTCGGCTTCAAGTTCGCGTCGAGCTCGTAGACGAGCGGGATGCCCGTCGGGATGTTGAGCTCGACGATGTCCGAGTCGCTCACGCCGTCGAGGTGCTTCACGAGCGCGCGCAAGCTGTTGCCGTGCGCCGCGATGACGACGCGCTTACCTGCCTTCACCTGCGGCGCAATCTCGTTGTCCCAGAACGGCAAGAAGCGATTCACCGTATCCTTGAGACACTCCGACTTCGGAACGTCCTTGGGCGCGAGCCCCGCATAGCGCGGATCCTTGCCGGGCCAATACTCGTTCGTCTCGTCGAGGGGGGGCGGCGGCACGTCGTAGCTGCGGCGCCAGGTCTTCACCATGTCTTCACCGTGGCGCTGCACCGTCTCCGCCTTGTTCAGGCCCTGGAGCGCGCCGTACATGCGCTCGTTGATGCGCCAGCTCCGCGTCACGGGGATCCACATGCGGTCGAGCTCTTCGAGCACGATCCAGAGCGTCTTGATCGCCCGCTTGAGCACCGACGTGTACGCCACGTCGAACGTGAACCCCTCGTCCTTCAAGAGCCGTCCGGCGGCCTGCGCCTCCCTCATCCCGAGCTCGCTCAGCGGGACGTCCACCCAGCCCGTGAAGCGATTGTCGAGATTCCACTGGCTTTGCCCGTGGCGCAAAAGAACGAGCTTGGTCATCCCCCGGGCATAGTTCCCTCCCGCGCAAGCCGCAACACCGAACCACCCTCATGCCGCCGGCGTCCAACGTCCAGTGCGTCCTCCGAGCGCGGGCGCTGGGCGCAGCCCAGCCGCCATGGCCTAACAGTCTTGGAAGATCAGATCACGATCGTCCACAGCAGCCACCACCCACCACGAAAACCGGCGAGCCCGGCGCACGCGTCCCTCCCCACTGGCCACGGACGCTGCGACCTCCCCACGAGCCCCACCCCACACTAACTCTTAAAAGGTATGAACAAGCTCAATCCACCCGTGGCGGTCACGTCATTGACCACGCGATCCACGCTCAACTGCACGCGCTGCTCGGCGTGCACGAGGTCACGCGTGTCGAGCCGCAAAGCGAGCCACTCCGTGAGGTAGAACTTGAGACCGAAGCCGCCGCTGCCCGTGAGTCCGATATCCCCGGGTTCGACCGTGGCGCCGCCGCCGACGGAAACGTAAAAGTCGAAGCGGCCGATGGCCCCGCCGAGCCAGCGCACCTTACCGTACGCGAGCGACCACACGAGGTTACCTAGGAAGAACTGCTCGGAGTTACTCGGCGCTTTGACGATACCGATCAAGCCTTGTTGGCGCTGGATGAGGCCGTCCAGCAGCGAAAACCGCTGGCGCGTATTCAGATACGAAGCCTCGAGTCCGAGGTCCTCGGTGAAGTGGAAGGTGTAGGCGCCGCCCCACGCCGGAGCGCCGTCCGAAACGTCACCCGCGTACCAGCCGCCCAGCGCGGAGAGCTCGTGACGGAGCGCCTTTTTGATCAAGCGCGGCACGACGCCGCGGTAGGCGCGCTCGCCGACGAGCTGCTGCTTGAGCGCCTCGTCGACGCACTGCGCGCTCGCCCCGCGCGCCGAAAGAAGTGACACCGCGACCGCACCCACAGCGACGAGCCCACGAAGGAGACGCATACCGCTCAACGGCCCACCGGATTATCACACCTGCCCGGAGGGAAGCGCGCCGGCCGCGCGGTCGACCGCAAAACGCCGAAAAAAAGTGGACCGACCTACAGAAGCACACACCCGCGCGCGCGAGTAACCTGGAGCGGCATGGCACGGCTCGCATCGCTGGTTCTCGCGTTGTCCCTCACGGCCGCGCCGTGTCGCGCGGCACCCGCCGATCACCTCGCCGCGTGCGCCCGCGGTCCGAGCGGCGCGCTCTCCGAGCTCGCGTGCAAGCTCGCTCGCGCCGTCGCGGCCGACGCACCGAACGCGGTCGTCGTCGGCGTCGCCGCGCCGCCGTCGAGCGCGACGCCGTTCAAGCCTGGAATCGCCGTGGACATGGCCGTCAAGGTCGCGCTCGCGCTCGGACACGGAGCGAGCGCCTGGCCGCTCGGGGAGGATCGCGCGCGGCTCGGGCGCTTCGCGAGCCCGCGGCCGCTCGTCGTGGTCGAGACGCGCCTCGCCGGGGACGCGGTCGAAGCGTCCGCGCAGGTGTTCGCGCCGCGCGCCGCAGCGAGCGAACCCCGAACGCTCGCCCCCATCGGGGATCCGCTGCTGCGCGTCGCCGAGCGGCACGCGCTCGACGCCGAAGCCCGCCGCTTCCTGCCGCCCGTGCCGATCGCGCTGCGCGAGTTCATCCGCCTCGGCGCGAGCGACGGGGACGTGGTCGCGCTCGCTTGCGGCGATTTGGACGGCACGGGCGTGTTCAGCGTCGCGAGCGTCGGCCGCACCTTCGTGACGTTCGGCACGCTCGCGAGCAGGAAATACACGCCCGGAGCGCGCCGTGAAGAGCGGGAGCTCGCGCCCGTCGCGCCGGTGCCGCTGCGCGAGCCGCTCGCGGCCGCCTGGATCACGCCCGAGCGGGCACTCGATTTCGGCTCGAGCGATCGCGCTCATGCGACTCGATTCGCGGCCGGGCGCGCGCTCGGCCTCGACGCGCGCTTGCCGTGGCCGGGCGGCGGCTGCGCGGCGCTCGACGGGCTCCTGCTCTCACCGCGCCCGACAGCGTGCACCAAGGACGAGCCCGTGCGCAGCGAGGCGCTCGGCAGCGAGCCGTTCGACGCGATCGCGGGCGGCGTCGTCGTCGGGCGCGACGGCAGCGCGCGAGTCGTGCGCGCCGCACGCCGTGCGGCCGACGGCTCGGTCGTCGTCGCCGACGGAAGTCACTCGGCACGGCTCGAGCACGCGGGCGCACAGCTCGCGCTCGGCGACCTCGACGGCGACGGCGCTCCCGAGCTCGTAACCAGCCTCGATACGCTCGATCCCAAGGCGGACGGCATCGTCGTTTACTCCTTGACCGGCTCGACGCTCACGGAGCGGTTCCGTGTCGTCGTTCCGGCGGGTGTCAAAGCGCTCGCCGTGTGTCCCGAGGCGGCCGATCGCATGGCACCCGTCGTGATGGCGACGGGCCTCGGTCTTTGGGCGGTGCGATGAAGAACCGCTCCGCAACTCGCGTCGATCGTGGCAGGCGCGCGCTCTTCACCGCGCTCGGCGCGGCCGCGGCGGAAGCCTTCGTCGCGCGGCCGGCGCAGCCGCTCGGTCGCGCTCCGCTCGGCGGCACGCTGCGACTCTCGCTGCCGTTCGCGCGCGGCCCGCTCGATCCGCACGCCGCCGACGATCCGCTCGTGGCGCTGCTCGCCCCGGCCGTCGCCGACACGCTGTTCGCGCTCGACGCGGAGCAAAACCCGCACCCGGCGCTCGCGGCCGAGTTGCCTCGCGCCGTCACCGGTGGAACCCGCGTCACGCTGCGCGCGGGGCTCGTCACGGCGCGCGGCAAGGCGCTCGACGGACGCGACCTCGTCTTTTCGCTCATCCGAGCGCGCGCGCGCGGCGGAGCGGCCGTGCTCGCCGAGCTCCCGCCGCCGGTGCGCGATCCGAGCGAGCCGCTCGCCGCGCTGTTTCCGAACGCGGACGCCAAGGCCGTGGCGGGGGCGCTCGCGAGCCCGCTCTGCGCGCTCGTGCCGCGCGGCTTCGACCCGAAGAGCCCCGACGCGACGGGAGCGTTCCGCGCGGTTCCGTCCCCGACCGGCTTCGTCCTCGAGCGCAACCCGAACGCCGCGCGCGGCCCCGCATACCTCGCGCGTGTCGAAGTCGCCCTCGGCGGCGACCTCGCCGAGGCGCTGCGCGCGTTCGAATCGGAGCACGCGGACATCGGCTGGCTCGGCGCCGGACTCTACCGAGCGCGCGCCGGCGCGGTCCCCTTCCAAGGCCCGAACCTCGGCTGGGTCGTTTTGCGCACGGGCCACGATGCCGGCCGTTGGAGCGCGCCCGGCCTCGCGCAAGACCTCGCGGACGGCGTCCCGCACGCGCCGCTCGCCCAATTCGGCCTCGTTTTACCCGCAACGGCCCGCACTGGCACGGCCTGGGGCGGCGGCAACGCGGACCTCCTCGTCGCGGCGAGCTCACCGCAGCTCGTCGAGCTCGCCAAGTCGGTCGCCGCCGCGTTCTCCACGCAAGCTCAACGCGTCAGCGTGCGTCCCGTCCCCGCAACCGAGCTCGCCGAGCGCCGCGGCTCGAATCGCTTCGCTCTCATGCTCGACTTCGTCCGCTCGCCTGGGCCGCCCGGTCGCGCCACCTTGCTCGCCCTCCTTGCCGCCGCCAATCCCGCGCTCGCCGCCCGCCCCCCGCGCGCTCCGTCCTACGATCCCACCGACATCGCACGCACCTTACCCCTCGGCGTCCTCGGCACCCTCCGCGTGAGCGGCGCGCGCGCCCCGAACGTTCACGCGCTCGACGGCTTTCAACTCGGCAACGTCTTCATCGCCCCCTAGCACCGGGGCCCACTCGCATCGATCGTGCAATGGGTCCACCACACGGCACCGCGCGTCGCATGCTGCCAGCACCTGCACGTTCCGCAGCGTGATCGCGCCGTTGCTTTCAACCACGGGCGTGCCCCTACTTCCGCGCGCCCGCGCTCGATATATGTATACATATTTGACCCCGTTCATGTCGCGCTGCCACCCGGCACGAACGGCGCGAGAACGACGAAAGAGCGGGGAAATAACCGCCGGCGTTCGGCTCGGAGCGAGGCTCGCTACGGCCCCGTGTAGTGCGCTCGCGGCCGCAGCACGAAGCCCGCCGTGCGTTGCTCGAAGACGTGCGCGAGCCAGCCGGCGGCGCGACCGACGGCGAAGAGCACCGCCGCGGAGCCCGCCGGCAAACCGAGCGCGAGCGACGTCGCGACCAAGGAGAGGTCGACGTTCGGCGGCTCACGGCCCGAGGCACGCATGCTCGCGACGAGCGCCGCGAGCGTGCGCTCCGCGCGGTTTCGCGGCTCGCTCGCCGACAACAGGAGCGCCGCGCGGGGATCACCCTCGGGGTAGAGCGGATGACCGAAGCCGGGCAGCGCGTCGCCGCGGCGCGCCCGCTCCTCGATGACGGCGGCGGCGCGCTCGGGCCGTCCCGTTTCGACGACCAGCGCCTCGACGCGCGCCGTCGAGCCCCCGTGGACGGGACCCGAGAGCGCGCCGAGCGCCGCGCCGAGACAAGCGTAGAGATCGGCGCCGGTCGACGCGGCGACGCGCGCGGCGAAGCTCGAGGGATTGAGCTCGTGATCGGCAATCACGACGAGCGCCAGGTCGATACGCTCGCGCGTTCTCGGCGTGTCGCGCGCGCCGAACGCGACGGCGAGCGAGCCCGCGACCGTCGGCGCCGCGAGCGCGGGCGCGAGGCGCTCCGCGTCGAAGCAGAGGGCGGCGCCCGCCGCGAGCACGCGCAGGAGCGCGCGGGCGCGAGCGAGCTCGACGGCGCGGGGCGCGTCGAAACGCGCCGGATCGCCGAGCGCCAGCGCGGACACGACGAGCGCGAGGGTGGACAAGGGGGCGTCGCCTCCGCGCACGAAGCGCGCGAGCGCGCGCAAGCGGCCGCCGAGCTCGGCGAGCGACCGCGCGTCTGGCGGCGGCTCGAGAGCGAGACGCGCGCCGTCCGGCGGCGTGCCGGACCAGAGCAACTCCGCGACGGCCTCGAACGGCGTGCCGGCGCGAGCGAGCTCGACCCCGACGTGTCCGCGGTAGCGCGGTCCGCGCGCGTCGATGCCCGTGAGCGCGGACGCGAGCACCGGCTCGCCCCAGCGGAGCGCGCCCGCGGCGACGGGACCGTGACCGGCGCGCGCCTCGTGCCGCGCCTTGAGCCGCTCGAGCTCCGCGCGCGCGTAGAGGTGCCCCGGACCGCGCGGGCCCGGCACGCTCGTGAGGAGCCCGCGACTCACGTACGCGTAGAGTGACGACGGCTTCACCTCGAGCAGCGCCGCGGCCTCCCGCGCCGTGACGAGCTCGTTTTGCCCGGAAGCTTCGCGCCGAGGTGACATTGATTGTCGAATCTACATTGATCGATAGAGCAGCGCGGCTCACGTTCGAAGCCAGGAGCAAAGAGCGCCATGGAAACGATAAAGTCGCGTATTTCAGGGAAAAAATCCGCCGGACTCGAGGGGATCGTCGCGCTCGAGACCGAGCTCAGCGAAGTCGACGGGGAGCACGGCCGGCTCGTCCTCCGCGGCCACGAGGTGGCGGAGCTCGCCCGCGGTGGCTCGCTCGAGGCCGCGGGAGAGCTCTTGTGGAACGGCGCGCTGCCGGCGGACGGCGGGAGCGCGCTCCGCGGCGCGTTCGCCGAGGGGCGCGCGCACGCCTTCGCGCTCTTACCGCGACTCGACGCGGCGCTCGCGCTGCCGACGGCCATGGACGCGCTCAGAGCGTCGACGGCCGCGCTCGAGGCGCACGACGGCGACACGGCGGGCGCGCCCGCGTCGAGCACGGCCGAGGGCGCGCGCCTCGCGGGAGCCGTCGCCGTGTTCGCCGCGGCCTGGGCGCGAAAGTCGCGTGGCCTTGCGCCCGTGGCGCCCGATCCCGAGCGCTCGCACGCCGCCGACTACCTCCGCATGCTGACGGGCACGGACCCGAGCGCGGCGGCCGAGCGCGCGCTCGCCAGCTACCTCGTGACCGTCGCCGAGCACGGCATGAACGCGTCGACCTTCGCCGCGCGCGTCGTCGCTTCGACCGGCTCGGACGCCGTTTCGGCGATCGTGGCCGGCCTCGGAGCCCTGAAGGGCCCGCTCCACGGCGGCGCGCCGGGCCCCGTGCTCGACATGCTCGACGCGATCGGGCGGCCCGAGCAGGCGCGCGCGTGGCTCTCGGCCGAGCTCGACGCGGGGCGGCGCATCATGGGCATGGGACACCGCGTGTACCGCGTGCGTGATCCGCGCGCCGACGTGCTCGAGCGCGCCATCGAGCGACTCGCGGAGTCGGGCGGCGGCGGCGAGCGGCTCCCCTTCGCGCGCGCCGTCGAGAAGGCCGCGCTCGCCGTGCTCGCCGAGCGCCACCCCGCACGCGCCTTGCGAGCGAACGTCGAGTTTTACACCGCGGTGCTGCTCGACGCGCTCGGCATCGACCGCCGCCTGTTCACGGCGACCTTCGCGGTCGGCCGCGTCGTCGGCTGGTACGCGCACGTCGCCGAGCAACGCCGGAGCGGCCGCTTGATCCGACCGGAATCGCGCTACGTCGGACCGAGCGTCGAACACTGACGCGCGGGCACCCGCTCATCGTGGAGACGCCGAGCTCGCCGAGGAGCGGGCTCGGTCGCCGCGCGGTGCGGACGTGTCCGCGCGCGTAGAGGAGCTGGCAGCAGCTGACGGACCGCGCGTGGAGGCGAACCAGCTCAGGCGTTCGTTCAGGGGACTTTGGTCGGCTCCGGCACGGCGCCGCCCGAACGCACGAACTTCACGATTTCGGCGCTCAGCCGATCGTCGGCCTTCACGCACTTGCTGCTGACCTCGCCGCTCGTCGCGCCTTTGCATTCCTTGCGGCGCGCGAGGTAAGCGTCGTTCACCGCGGGGTCGGCGCGGAGCGCGCCCTGCACGTTGTCGTCGAGGAAGCGCCACTCGACGCGTGAGCTCTTGGGCGCCGGCGCTTTTTCGAGCGTCATCTCGTCACCCGAAAGGGTAACGCAGCTGCCGTCCCAGCGCAGCGCGTCGTAGCTCGCGCCGCCGCCGCCGCTCACCTGCATGCCGCCGAGGTCGGCCTTGCGCTCCGCGAGCACGAGCACCTCCTCGTCGAATTCGAGCCAGGTGTTGTCGGAGGCGCCGCCCGACGCGTTCCACGCCTTGGTGCGGCCCTTGAGGTAACCGCGCGCCCACGGCGACTTGTTCGCGAAGAGATAGAGCGCGACGGACGGATAGCTGCCGCTGCAGAGCTTTTCGACGAACTTCCTCGGCGGCACGCAGGTCGAGCCCTTTTTCGCGCACTCCTTGGGCAACGCGGAGCTCGGCGCGCTCGCTTTCGCGTCGGGCTCGGCCGCGGGCGGGTCGGCGTCGCTCATGGCGGCGGCGGGCTTTTCGGCGCGCGGGGCGGGGGCCTCGGCGGGCGGCTTCGAGCCTCCGCAGGCCGCGAGCAACAGGGACCCGAGAGCGAGTCCTCGAATTCGGAGCATCCGTTATTTGCCTTTCATGCTCGGCGGCGGCTCGATCGAAGCACGCGCCTTCCAATGTTCGACCTTGGCTTTGACGCGCAAGAATTGCTTGACCGCGCGTCGATCGGCGGCCGTCGTGCCGAGACCCCAGAGCGCTACGTCGAGCTCGAGGCTGTCCCCATTTCCGAGCGGGCGCAGCTTGAGCTTGCCGGGCCATTCGCGCGTCAGCTTGACGCTCGTGCCGGGCGGCAGCGGCTCCTCGCCGTCCCCCTCGCGCTCGTCGCCGAAGTGTTCGGGTTCGCTCTGGCCGCTGCGCTTCACGTTGCCGGCGAACGCGAGCGCGCCGTTCTTCGGCGCGAGCAAGCTGCGCGCTTCAGTCGCGGTCGCGCTCAGCGTCACCTTCACGCTGAAGCCGAGCGCGGTGCGCACCGTCTCGACTTTGGGCACGAATTTCACGCCGAGGATTTCGACGCGCGGGCCCTCCGGGGTGACGATGTATTTGACGTCGCGCTGGGGTTCGGCGGCGTCCGCGGGCGCGGGCGGCTTTGCCGTGGAGTCAGCGCCGGGAGCGGGGGCGGGAGCGGGAGCGGCTTCGGCGGTCGGCGCGGGTTCGGACGGGGTGGCCGGCGCGGCCGCGGCGGGAGCCGGCGGCGCCGGAGCCGCAGCGGCGGGGGCCTGTACGGCGCCGCCGCCACACCCGAGGAGGAGCAAAGCGAGCGCGATGAACCCTGGGGCGCCGCCGAACGACGGCGAAAGAGCAGAGGCCGGCATGGGAGGGACCACCGTATCACGACCCCAAAGAGCCTAGAATGCGGCGTGCCCTCACCACCGGAGCCGGACGGCGACGACGAGCCCTTGCTCGGCGACGGCGAGCCTCCGGCGTTCGAAGTCGTCGACGGGGGCGCGCGCTCGCCGTTCGTCGTGAGCTGTGACCATGCCTCGGCGCGCATTCCGCAGAAGCTCGGGAAGCTCGGCTTGCCGGACTCGGAGCTCGAGCGGCACATCGCGTGGGACATCGGCGCTGCGGGGCTCGCGCGCAAGCTCGCCACGATGCTGGACGCTTGGCTCGTGCTCCAAAATTATTCGCGCCTCGTCATCGATTGCAATCGACGGCTCGAGCGCCCCGATTCGATCGCCGTCAAGAGCGAAGACACCGAGATCCCGGGCAACCTCGCGCTCGCACCCGGCGACGCCGCACGCCGCGCCCGCGAGATTTTCGAGCCGTATCACGCGCGTATCCGGCACGAGCTCGACGCGCGGGCCGCCGCCGGGCGCGCGTCGATTCTGCTCTTCGTCCACACCTTCACACCCGTGTTCCGCGGCGTGAGCCGCAGCTTGCACGCGGGCGTGCTCTATCACCGCGACACCCGGCTCGCGCTGCCGCTCCTCACGGCGTTACGGCGCGAGTCCGGCCTCGAGATCGGGGACAACCAGCCGTACGCCGCGACCGCGCTCACCGACTACGGCATCATCGTGCACGCCGAGGAGCGCGGCCTGCCGCCCGTCGAGCTCGAGGTACGCCAGGATCTCGTGAGCGACGAGGAGGGCCAGTCGGCGTGGGCGGAGCGGCTAGCGCGGCTGCTCGGCAGCGCGGCGCGCGAGCTCGGCTTCTAGCTCGCGAACGCGCGCTTCCGCCGCGAGGCGCGCTTCGTCTGCAGCGCGCCGTTGTTCGTCTGCCGCTCGCCGTCGTTCCTCCGCGCGGCGACGCTCCTCCTGCGGCGTGAGCAAGAGGTCCGTCCCTTCGGCGTCGCGCGCGAAGCGCAGCATCCTCACGAGCCTTTTGTCCGGCTTCACGCAATAGTAGAGGTCGAGCGTGCGGCAGCGCGCGTAATCGGGCAGCGAACGGTCGCGCTCGACGAGCTCGAATTCGCGCCGATCCCAGAGCGTGAACGGCGCGTCCGCGTCGTCCGCGTCGAAGCGCACGAGCTCCTCGACGCCCATGCTCGTGTAGCGCGCGAGCTTTTCGCCCCAGGGGCCCTTGTCGAAGTCGCTCTTGCTGATGACCTCGATGCAGAGCTGCGGCGCGCCCCACTCCCACACCTTCCAGTTATCGAACAATAAGTCCGGCATGCCGAGGCGCAGCATGACGTCGGGCGCACAGCACTGCCTCGGGTCCGTCGGGTCCCAATAGACGAACTGCTCGGAGCCGATGGCGGCGCGGTCGGCGAACGCCGCCTCCAAGATCTGGAACAGCGCCGTCCGCAGTCCCAAATGGCGTTTCGTTTCCGGCACCTCTTCACTCGTCGGAAAGAGGTCGGGCCGCGGCTCGCGCACGTAGCGGAGCGGCACCGAAGGTCCGGAGGGTTCGTGCACGACAGCGGGATTGTACCACACCCCCTCATTCGGTCACCGCGCGCGCCGGTTGCGCGCCGCTCGTCGATTTACCCGCCGAACAGCTTGGCGAGCACGCGCATGCCGAGGGAGCGGAAGCGAATGCCGCGGTGAACCGCCGCCGCGACGCACGGTTCGCCTGGGGCGATCGTGAACGAGTGCTCGCCCCCCGCTTCCATGGAGTGCACGTCGCCGGAACGGAAGAGCACGCCGTGATTGTCGGTGTAGCTACCCTCGAGAATGAGCACGTCTTCGTGACCCTGGTGGCCGTGCGACGGGAACGTCATGCCTGGCGCGAAACGCGCCAGGTACGCCTGCTCACCGCGAATGCGCGGGCCGCCCTCGACGCGCACGAGCTCGAGCCCCGGCAGCGGCGCGCGCCGCCAGCTGCGCTTGTCGCGCGTGCGCTCGAGCAAGGACCGCACCTCGCTCTCCGGCAAATCCCAGAGTTCGGAGAGGCGGTCGAAGAACGGCGCGTACCTGAGCGGCGGCTCCGCCACGGCGAGCATCAGCCGCTCGAGCGAGCCCGCCGGCACGCTCGCCGGGTCGAAGAGCTCCGTCAAACGGCCGAGCGACGTGGCGAGCTCCGGCTCGCCGTCGAGGACGTCGGCGGCGGATTCGGCCGGCTTGTCGTCATGGGTCGTCATGTCTCTCCGAGCGCGCCGCGCAACTTTTGGAGGGCGCTGCGCGTCCTCGATTTGACGGTGCCGATGGGTGCGCCGAGCTTCTCCGCAATCTCGCTGCTGCTCAGGCCCTCGAAGTAGCCGAGCACGATGACTTCTTGCTCGTCGGGCGTCATCACGGTGAAGGCCTTGCTCAAGCGTCGATGATCACCAATACGCGCCGGATCGACGGACGGATCGCTCGGCCCGTCGGCGCCGAAAGCTTCCAGCGGCACTGCACGCGCGCGCGGCGCGGAACGACGCCGATCGATGGCGCGGCTCCGGGCGCGAAGCGTGAGCCAGGCGCCGACCGTTCCACGCTCGGTCGAGTAGGTGGCGGCCTTCTGCCACGCTTCGAGGAAGACGTCGTGAAGCACGTCCTCCGCCTCGGCCCGAACATGCAGGATTTGAAGCATCACCGCGAGGAGCTTCGGCGCGTACCGCGAGTAGAGCGCCGAGAGCGCGGCGCGATCCCCGCGCGCCATGCGGGCGACGAGCGCCGCGTCCGCTTGCTCGACCTCGGGGTCACCCATGGACGGACCGCGCTCGCGCCGCCCGGTGCTCCGCGCGCGCTTGCTCGACGAGGGCCGGATCCTCGAACAGATCGGCGGCCGTATGCGCCATCGCCTTGGCGGCGTCGAGCATGGTGCGAAAGCCGCGCGGGCTCTTCGCGCACGCGGCGAACTCGCGCTCGTGGCAGAGCGTCTCCCCCTCGTCGCAAATGGCGAGCCAGGGATGAATCGCGGGCAGCGCGAGGCTCACGTCGCCCATGTCGGTCGACGCGGCGCCCACGGTCGGATCCGTCTCGCGCGGCGCGTGGCCGAGCGCCGTGAGCGCCGCCGAAAAGCGCCGGACGAGCGTCATGTTGTTGAGCATCTCGCGGTAGCCGTTTTCGCGCTCGATCGTGACCTCGACGTTCGAGGCGAGCGCGGCGGCGCGCATGCAGCGCTCCACCGTGTCGACGACGGGAGCGAGACCGGCGCTCGTCGGCGCGCGCAGCGTGAACTCGCAGGCGGCGTCCTCGACGATGATGTTCGGCGCCTGGCCGCCGTTCGTCACGATGCCGTAGACGCGCACGCCGTCGCGAAAATGAACGCGCTGCCCGTCGATGAGCCGGAAGGTGTCGAGACACGCGGCGAGCGCGCTCCGCCCGTCCCAGGGTGCGAACGCGGCATGCGCCGGCGAACCGTGAAATGCGGCGCTGAGACGCGTCGTCGCGAGCGCCGGATGCGCGAGCACGTCGCGATCGAAGGGGTGAAACATCATCGCGGCGTCCACGCCTTCGAACGTGCCGCCCTCGAGCAGGCGGATCTTGCCGCCGCCGCCCTCTTCCGCGGGCGTGCCCACGAGCTCGATCGAGCCGGCGAGCGCCGGCGCTTGGCGAGCGAGCGCGAGAAACGCGCCCACGGCGGCCCCCGCGATCAAGTTGTGACCGCACGCGTGTCCGAGCTCCGGCAGCGCGTCGTACTCGGCGAGCACGGCGATGCGCGGCGAGGCCTTCGCTCCCGCGCGCGCTCGAAACGCCGTCTCCATCCCGGCGAGCCCGCGTTCGACGCTGACGCTCGCGGTCGCTTCGACGAGCTCGGCGATCCACGCGCTCGCGCGGCGTTCGTCGAAAGAAAGCTCGGGGGTTTCGTGAATGCGGCGCGAGAGGTCGACCAGCTTGTCGCTGAGCTCGTCGACGGTGCGATCGATGGCGGCGCGGTCGAGCGACATGGGGCTACCATAGGCGTCCGTGCGGCGCCGTGCCATAACCGGTGACACGAGCGCCCGTGACCCAAAATTACCGGGGAAAAGTCGTCGGCTCCGTCCTTTGCCTCTGGCTTGCGAGCGTGGCTTGCGCGAACGGCGCGGCGCCCACGAACGGTCCTTCGCGCTCGCGGCCGCCCGTCGCGGGAACCGGAGCGGCCGTCGCGAGCGCGAGCGCGCCGCCGAGCAGCGCGCCGCCTCCGGTCGCTCGCGCGAGACCCGCGGCGTTCGAACCGCAAAAGCTCGAGGTGCACGAGCAGGCGATGGGCACGACCGTGACCTTCGTCGCGTACACGAACGAGCACGTGGGTGAAGCCGCGACGCGCGACGCGATCACGCGCTCGCTCGCGGAGATGCGGCGCCTCGAAGCGATCCTGAGCGAGTGGCGCAGCGACAGCGACATCGGCCGCGTCAATGCCAAGCCCGGTGAATGGGTGAACGTCGGGCCCGAGGCGCTCGCAGTGATCCAAAAGGGACTTTGGGCCGGCAAGGTCTCGGGCGGCGTGTTCGACATCACGTTCCAGGCGATGAGCGGCCTCTGGAAATTCGGAAGCGCGCAGGAGCAAAACCCGAAGCCGCCCTCGCCCGCGGCCGTCGCCGCCGCGAAGAAGCACGTCGATTACCGCAAGGTCGAGGTGTCGGAGGCCGAGCACCAGGTGCGGCTCGGCAAGGGGCAGCAAATGGGGCTCGGCGGTATCGCCAAGGGGTACATCGTCGATCGCGCGGCGCACGTGCTGCGCGAGGCCGGGCTCGACGCGTTCCTCGTGCAGGCGGGCGGCGATCTCTACGGGGCGGGGCACAAGCCGGACGGCTCGCACTGGGTGAGCGGCATTCAGGATCCGCGCGCGCCCCAGGGTCACTACTTTGCGACCATCGAGCTCGAGGATCACGCTTTCTCGACGGCGGGCGACTACGCGCGCGCGTACGTCGTCGGCGGCAGGCGCTACCACCACATCATCGATCCGCGCACCGGCTATCCCGCGACGGCGAGCCGCAGCGTCACGGTGTGGGCGCCCGACGCGTTCGTCGCGGATGCGGTCGACGACGCCGTTTTCATCCTCGGTCCCGAGAAGGGGCTCGAGCTCACGGCCTCGCTCGACGGCGTCGGCGTCGTCATCGTCGACAAGGACAATCGGGTGACGGTGAGCCCGCGGCTCGCGGGCAAGGTGAACCTCCTCACTCAGCCGACGGACGGGCTCTGAGAGGGGGGTTCACCTCCACGCGCGGTTCAGCCAATGCTGCCAGCGCCTGCACGCGCGGCACCGAACTCCGCCGCCGCTCAGAGTGAGCCGTTGAGCGGATCGTAGTCGCTGCCCTTCGCCTTTTTGCCCTTCTTCGGCGCGGCGAACATCGAGTCGGGCTTGTCCGGAGCGGCGGCCGCGTGCGACGCCGCACGAGTAGGCGCGGCGTGCGTCGGCGCGGCATGCGCCGGCGCGGCGTGCGCCGGAGCGCTCACCGGCTTCGACGCCGCGGGCTTCGTCGGAGCGCTCGTGTCCGAGGCGCTCTTGTCCGAGGCGGTGGTCGTGTCGCCCGCATGCGCGGTGGTGTCGGTGCCGGTCGAGGTCGTGCCCGGAGACGCCGTCGAGGCCGTGCCCGGAGTCGACGGCGACACGGAGGTGCTCGCGGGCGCGGTCGTCGCCGTCGGTGCGAGCGCGGGCGTTTCACTCGTTAGCGCGGCGGCAGCCGCGGCCATCTGCTCCACCGCGCGGGGCGTGCCGAAACTCGGGCCGCCGAGCGCCTTCTCGAGCTCGAGATACTTTGCCTCGCTGCCGACGGAGCGCGCGGCCGCGTGCACGAGGTCGTTGCGATAAAGCGTCACGGCGGCTCCCGCGGCGAGCGCAACCACGACGAGCCATCCGCCGCCGGAGCTCCGCTGCGAATACTGAGTGCGGGCGAACGGTGCGGTCGAGAGCGGCGCAGACGGAGGGACAAACGAGGGAACGGGCGACGCGAGCGGATTGATGACCGGCCGAGCGCTCGGCGGCGGCGGGGCCGAGCGAACGGGGTTCGCAACCGTGGACGCGTAGGGGGAGACCGACGGCTTCGGGGGCGGATTCGACCACGCGACGGGGGCCGCTGCGGCCCGCGGCGGATTCGACAAGTTTTGGCGAGGCGGCCATGCGCTCGCGGTCTGCGTCATGGGCTTCGGGGGTGGCGTGGGCAGGCCGACACGAGGCGGCCACGAGGTGGACGTTTGCGCGAGCTGCTGCGGCGGCGCCAGGGGCCGCGGCGGCGGGGCCGAAACAGGAATGCTCACTTTCTCCGCTTCAGCGGGCTCTTCATCGAGGCCCGCGACGACGCTGAGCGGCAGCCACTCGGTCATCCCCGGCTGCCAGAGGAGCGTGTCCGCCTCGATGACCTCCAGACGGAACAAGTCGTCGAGTTGCTCGAGCGTGAGTTGTTTCACGTCGTCAGGCGCGATGCGGACATGCCAGAGGTCGTCGTCCATGGACCAAACGATAACAGTTGGTCAGCGGGCCGCAGCCTCTAGTCGACCACTCTGGATATGTTTGTCACTCAAACCATTTGGGTAGAGTGGATTTTTCTTCAAAAAACGGATTTTTCACCCTTTGCCGGTGACCTGTGCATTGATTGGGCGGGCCGCGCGCATCGCGGCGGTCCCTTCGGACGATGGCTAACTGGCAAGACGATCCCGACCTCGCCGGCCTCCGACCCCGCCGCGGTAACACCCCCTGGGGACGCATCCTCGTCGGGGTTTTGTTCGTCGGCTGCGGCACCTTCGCGCTCGCGTACTACCTGCCGCTCTACCGCGCCCACCACGCGCTCAGCGACGATCACGCGCGCCTCCGGGAGAAGCTCGAAAGCGTCGAGCAGACGCTCGCGAAGACGGAGAGCGACCTCAAGAGCGTGACGGCCAAGCGCGACGAGCTCGCCGCGAGCGCCGAGCAGGAAGAGTCGAAGCGCAGCAAGAGCTCGAGCGACTTCGGGTCTCTGAAGGACGCGCTCGCGAACGCGGCGGACAAGGCGATCAAGAGGAAGGCCGCCGTCGTGGGCGCGGACCCGAGCGGCGCGCGGCTCGCGCTCGCCCCCGGGCAAGTGTTCTCGGCAGGCAAGCTCGACGTGAGCGCGTCCGGAGCGGCGCTGCTCTGCGCCGTCGCGAAGGCAGCGGGCTCGCGCGCGCTGCACGTCACCGGGGTCGCGACGGACGCGGACGTGCCCGCTCAGCTCAAGACGAAGTACGGGACCGCGTGGGAGTACACCGCGGCCGCCGCCGCTTCCGTCGCCGAGACGCTGCACGACAAGTGCTCGGTGCCGGGCACGAAGCTCTACGCCGAAGCGAGCGACGGTTCGCGCCCTAGCTCGCCCGCCTTCGGTGGTTCGGCGCCGTCGCCGCGCATCGAGCTCGCCGTCACGAACGACGCGAAGCCGTAGCGGCCGAACCTGCTGGCAGCACGCGCCGGACGGCGCCGTGAGGTGGAACCCAAGCTCAGAGCTTGTCGTGGTGGCCCGCCTGCGCGAGCGCCTCCACGATCGCGCGGACGCCTTGCGCGTTTTCTCGCTTCATCACGAGCAGGGCGTCGTCCGTTTCGACGATGCAAAGGTCGTCCACGCCGAGGGCGACCATCACGCGCTTTTTCTCGTGGCTGCGGAGGTCGAGCAGGAGGTTGCGCTCGCCCTCGAGCACGAAGCCGTGATCGTGCGCGGCGTTGCCGGCGGCGTCCTTCGGCGCAAGCTCCCACGCGCTCTCCCAGCTACCGAGATCGCTCCAGCCGACGTTCGCGGGCACGACCTCGAACGCGCCCACCTTTTCCATCACGCCCACGTCGATGCTCACGCCCTTCACCGTTTCGAACACGGCTTTGGTCGCTTTCGCTTCGCTCTCCGCGCCGCTCTTGGCCGCGTCCTCGATGCGCGCGAGGCCTGCGGCGAGCTCGGGCAAATGCCGGCTGATTTCCTGGAGCAGGCGCTCGGCCCGGAAGAAGAACATCCCGGCGTTCCAGACGTAGTTGCCCTTGTCGAGGTACTCCGTCGCCTGGGCGACGCCCGGCTTCTCGACGAAGCGCACGCCCTGGCGCACGCCGGGCCGGACCTCGCCGCCGAGCTCGATGTAGCCGTAGCCGGTGTCGGGCCGCGTGGGTTCGATGCCGACCGTCGCGATCGAGCCGCGTGCCGCCGCGTCGAGCGCGCGCGAGAGCACTTCGCGGAAGCCGGGCTCGTCGGCGATGTGGTGATCGCTCGGGAGCACCATGACGACGGCGTCCGGATCGCGGCGGCGCGCGATCGACGCCGCCCAGCCGATGCACGGCGCCGTGTTGCGCGCGACCGGCTCGCCCAAGAACGACGCGTCCGGCAGCATCGGCAGCGCGCTCCGCGTCGCCGGCAAGAGATCGGCGCCGGTCGCGATCAGGATACGCTCGTGCGGCACGAGCGGCTCGATGCGCGCGACGGTCGCGCCGATGAGCGGCAGCTCCGCATTGGGGCCGAGCCGGAGCAGCTGCTTCGGCAGCGCGCGGCGTGACGCCGGCCAGAAGCGGGTACCGCTACCGCCCGCGAGGATGACCGCAAAGACATGGTCGAGCGCGCTCTTCGTCATGCACGCCTTTTTTCACCCGCCCGCGCGCGTTGTAAAGCGCCGAGAGGCTCAGGCGTCCGGTTCGTCGCGCTCGGGCTCTTCGCTCTCGGCTTCGTCCGGCAGCTCGTCGAGCCCGCCGCCGCCGCGCACGGGGATGGCGCGCGCCAGGGCGACCTTTTCGAGCGCCGCGCCGAGCTGCTCGCGATCGTTCACCTCCGGCAGGTAGGCGTGCGTGCCGTCCCAGAGGTCGATGACGATGGCGCTCGGGGAATCGAGCAAGATGCGATCGATCTGCGCCCATTTGTAGCGCCGCAAGCGCGGGATCCCGAGCGAGACGACCTCGCGGAATTCGAGTCCGTCCGGACGGATGCGCACGCCGCGCATGCTCGTCTTGATGAGCGAAGAGACGGCGCCGGCGACCAAGAGCAGCGACACCGTGCGCGCGCCGATCACGCCGCGCGCGCTGCGCTCGACGATCTGCAAATAGAGGAAGCTATTGACCGGAGCCTGGTAGGCGACGAACACCGTGATGACGGCGCCGATCGCGCAGACGAGATAGAACACCGACGGCAGATGCGCGGCGAGCGGCGGACCGAACGCCGTCTCGGTCGGCCTGTAACTCATGTCGAAGCCCGGCGGGCGGGACGGGCGAGCCATGTGTCATGGAACCTAACCGCGGCTCGTTTCTTTGGGTAGCCGTGACGTCCGGGCGTTCGCGTCGGGAGCGAAGGATGGTACGACCCGGGGCGTGCCGACGATTCTGCTCCGTAAGACCCGCGGAGGACCGAAGACCCTGGCGCGCCGCCTGCAAGCACAGGCCGATCGCATGCTCGCGTACCTCCATCTCGCCGAGGCCGAGCTCAGCGTGGTCCTCGTGAACGACCGTGACATCCAGGTCCTCAATCGCGACCACCGCGGGAAGGATCGCCCCACGGACGTGCTCGCTTTCCCGCTCGGCCGCGCGCCGACCAAGGATCACCCCCGCCTCTTGGGTGATGTCGTGATTTCGCTCCCGACCGCCGCGCGCCAAGCCAAAAGTCGCAAGCGCGCTCTCTTACCGGAAGCGCGGTTTCTGCTCGCGCACGGCTTACTGCACTTGATTGGCTACGACCACGCGACCAAGTTGCAGAAGCAGCGTATGGACTCCGCAACACGGCGGCTCGTGCGCGCGGCCACGGCCCCCCCAAAAACCCGTCAAAAGCGGATTGCACGCTGACGGCACGAAGTCGCGGTTTTTCGGCCGCGCGAGCACCGACCAGCCGGACAGGCTCGGCCGGCGCCCGTGAAAACAGCGTATTTTTCACCTCCTCCAGCACGTCCGATTTGAGCTCTAACCTCGCGGTTTTCCGCGAGATTGCGAAGCATCCCGCGAGCGACCGCCGCACCAGCAGGAAACAAGGGAACCCGTTGCTCGACACGTTGAAACCGGCATGGGGGCTGCTGCCTTGAAGCGGGGTGTGTCCCACCCCGCCTGAAAAAAGCTCGATAGACGCTTTTCTTTCTTGAAAAGGCACGGACTCCCCTGATATCGGTGCCTCTGTCTGGTCGAGCGCGCCAGTCCGGCATGGAAACAGGCATCTGAGCGCGCGACACGGTCGGCAAGACACGGCAACGACTACTGAATTTGCGTACAGGAGGACTCATGGCTGGCAAAAGACTAACCAAGGCTCAGGTGATCGCTGAGCTCGCTGGTGCGACGGATCTCGACAAGAAGAGCGTGGCGCGCGTGTTCGAAGGCCTTTCGGATCTCATCCGCAAGCAGCTCTCGGTGCGTGGCCCGGGTGAATTCGTGGTGCCGGGGCTCGTGAAGCTCCGCGTGGTGAAGAAGCCCGCGACCAAGGAGCGTCAGGGCATCAATCCGTTCACCAAGGAGCCGATCACGATTCCGGCGAAGCCCGCGAGCAAGAAGGTTCGCGCGACGGCGCTCAAGGCGCTCAAGGATCTCGTTCAGTAAACGAGCCTCGATCGAACGACGATCCCCGGCTCGCCCGCGTGGCAGCCGGGGATTTTCGTTTTGTACGCTCCGCGTGCGGAGCCGCGTTCGCGCGCGAGCGCTCAGAAGTAAACGGTCGCGCCGAGGCGCCAGAGCCCGCCGCCCGACGTGTTCGTCGCGAGGTGCGTGCTCGGATCGACGTACTCCGGATCGACCGCGCGCGACTGATCGGTGCGCCCGCGGATGAAGAGCTCGAAGTCGCTCGCGAGCGCGAAGTGACGCGTGAGCCGCCATTCGAGCCCGAGGCCGAACTGCGCGCCGACGTAGTTGTAGCTGTCGTCGAACGGCTCGACGGCGACGCCGCCCTGCCGCCGCACGCGCACGCTCGCGCCGCCGAGCTGAAAACCACCGAGCAGGTAGAACTGCAAGCGATCGCGCGGGTTCACGAAGCCGAGCGCGTTCACGACGAACGCGTCCTCGACGCGATCGTTGCCCGCGTAGTCCGTGCCCCCCGCGAGCTCGAGGCCGAGATCGAGCGCGAACACGGGGAGCGGACGAAAGCGGAACGCGAAGCCTCCGCCGCCCATCCACGCGTCGTGGTGCGCGCCGCTGCCGAGCACGCCTACGTCGAGGTGGAGGTTCATGCCGAGCTCGCTGTAGTGGCGCCACCTGCGGCGCGGCGGCGGCGGCGGGTAATACGGACCGGGCGGGACGAGCACCATGCGCGGCGGCGGGTAGGGCGCGGGCGGCTCCTCGAGCGGCTCCTCACTCGGCGAGCCCTCGTTCTGGGGCGCGGCATTCGGCGGCGCGGCGTTCGGCGGCGCAGCGCTCGGGGGCGGCGCCTGGCTCGGCCTTTCGTCGCAGAACCAACCGTCGGGACAATCCGCGCGCGCGGTGCGCGGCGCGAGCAAGAGGCCGAGAGCGCCGAGAATGCCGAGAACACGCAGGGCCATGACCGAGGCAAACGTAGCATGTGCGCGCCGGGCCCGGCGGGCGTGGTACGTAGCCACGCGTGGCGACCGTCGTCATCAAAGCCGGACACGTCCAGCCCGTATGGGCGGGGCATCCGTGGGTCTTCGCCCAAGCCGTCGAGCGGGTCGAAGGCGGCGCCGTCGCGGGCGACGACGTCGAGGTGAAAGATCCTCGCGGCAACTCCCTCGGCCGCGGGCTCTACTCGCCGGGCTCGGCCATCCCCGTGCGCCTCTATACGCGCGACAAGCACACCCCCATCGATGGCGCCCTCCTCGGCGAGCGTGTGCGGCGCGCCATCGAGCGGCGTGGGGCGTTCGAGCTACCGAGCGCCGACACCAGCGCATTTCGCCTCGTCCACGCCGAGGGTGACGACGTGCCCGGGCTCATCGTGGACCGCCTGGGCGACGTGCTCTCGATTCAAATCGGCACGATCGGCATCAAACGGCGTGAGGCGGCGGTGCTCGCCGCACTCGAGTCGCTCGGCATGCGTGCCATCGTGGATCGCAGCGCGGAGCGCACGGCCAAGGCCGAGGGTTTCGAGCCGCGCTCGGGCGTGATTCAGGGGGATCGCTCGCTCGAGGCGTTCGAGTTCACGGAACGCGGGCTCAAGTTCCGCATCCCGCTCGAGCTCGGACAGAAGACCGGCTTCTACCTCGATCAGCGCCCGCTTCGCGCGCGCATCGAGGCGCTCTCGCGCGGGCGGCGCGTGCTCGACACCTTCTCGTACGTCGGCGCCATCGCGCTCAGCGCGGCGCGCGGTGGCGCGACGCTCGTCGAAGCGGTCGACAATAGCGCCCTCGCGAGCGAGGTCGGCGCCGAGTGCGCGGCGCTGAACGGCCTCTCGCAGCAGGTCCGCTTCGAGCGCGGCGACGCCCACGAAGCGCTCGCGCACGCCGGCCGCCAAGGCGGCTTCGATCTCGTCATCTGCGATCCACCAAAGCTCGCGCCGAGCCGCGCCGCGCGCGGCCGCGCCCTCGACGCCATGCGCCGCCTCGCCGGCGACGGCGCCCGCGCCACCAAACCCGGCGGCCTCTTCGTCCTCTGCTCGTGCTCGGCCGCCGTCGGCATGTCCGAGCTCACCCGCTCCCTCGCGCTCGGGGCACGCGACGTCGGCGCGCGCGCGACGGTGCTCGAGCGGCACACGCAAGGTGCGGATCACCCCGTGGCGGCGGCGTTTCCGGAGGGGCTCTATTTGTCGTGTTTGATCGCGGCGATCGACGTCGCGTGATTGGGTGCGCCTTCACGCGCCGCGCGGCGAATGCTGCCAGCGCCGTTCACCGCCGCGATTAGCGACCATCCGGTGGACGCCGACCGTCCCAGTCGCGGGAAACGACAACCTGAGGCGCTTGTCCATGCGCGCTGGCTAACGTACCAGGCTTCAGCTGCGCGATGCGAGCATCAAGCGAGCAACGCGTCTGCTGCAAAACGGAGTTGGGCGGCGCCCGCTCACCGGGCTCGGTTCTTACCCTCGAGCCATTTGACGTCCAGGAGGTCCTGGTCGCCGACAACGATGAACTCAACGCTGTGGGCGTTCAATTCGGCTAGCGGATCTCTGAAGTCGGGGCTCATCAGATGGATCCCTGTTCCAAGCGAGGCACTGGCGGGTGAGCTCCCAGGCTGCAGCGATCCGCTCACTCGGGGAGTGGCTGTCCCGCGGGGGGCGGGCGCTTGACGAACAGGGCCCGTCCGGAACACGTTTTCGGATAAGAGCAGCGAACCTCTCCGATGCCGACCGCTTTACGCTCGCACAGTTTTGGGCTGAGCTCCGCGGCACCTTCACATGAGACCCCTTGGTTCAATGCCGCAAGTCGAAGCGCGCGCGCTCCGCGGCGTGCTGTTCGATCTCGACGATACGTTGCTCGATCACGGTAAGTTGACGGAAGCGGCGTATTCGGCGCTCTTTCGCTTGCGGGAGTCGGGGCTCGAGCTTTACGCGGTGACGGGGCGGCCACTCACGTGGGTGCGGCTCGTCGCGCGCTTGTTTCCGGTGGACGGCGGCGTGGGCGAGAACGGCGGCGTGCTCGTGGGACCTGGCGGCCGCGTCGTGGACGCGCTCGGACCCGCGGAGCGAGCGCGCCGGACGGAGCGCCTGGGGGCGCTCGTCGGCGAGGTTCGCGCGAAGTTTCGCGAGCTCGAGCCGGCAGATGACGCGACCGAGCGGCTCTCCGACTTCACGTTCGATATCGGCGAGCACCAGCGCGTGCCGGCCGAGCGCGTCGCGGAAGTGACGGCGTTCGCAAAGGCGCGCGGCGCGACGGTGCACGTGTCGAGCGTGCACCTGCACGTGGGGTTCGACGCGGTCGACAAGGCGTCCGGCGTGGTGCGGCTGCTCCGCGCGCTGCGCGGCGTGGATCCGAGCGCCGCGCTCACGCGCTATGCGTTCGTGGGTGACAGCGAGAATGACGCGGCGTGCTTCGGGGCGTTCAGTGTCACCGTTGGCGTTGCGAATTTGCGCGGGCGGCCGACGCTCGCACCGCGCTATTTGACGCAGGCGCCGCGTGGCCGAGGCGTCGCCGAGCTCGCTCGCGTGCTCGGGGCGTTGCGCGCGTCGGCTGAATGAGCGCGGTCGAAATAGCGCTGGCAGCATTCGGTGCACCGCGCCGTGCGGTAAACCCAGTGCTGCGGCTTACTTGACGGGACCCGACGGGACGATCACGCCGCAGTTCACGAAGTAGAGATTCGTGTCGATCTCGAAGTTCGATTGCGAGCTATGGCGCTCGGCGTGGAAGAGATCGAGCGGGTAAACGGTGCCGACCGTGATGCCGAGGTCCTTGGCGCTCTTGTCGAGGTCGACGCTCTGTTTCAGCTGGGAATGCAGGCCGCCGAGATCGATGGCGAGCTTCTTGTTGATGAACACCCAGAGGTCGTCGTCCCCGATGAACGAGAAGGTCTCGCCGCCGTTGTATTGGAAGGTCGTGTGGACCTCCGTCGTGAACGAGTAGTTGTGATCGAAGTCCTGATTGCCGAAACCCTCGCCGTCGAGCGGGAAGAACTTGGTCGAGCTGAACTTCGCGAGGTTGCCCTGCGGCTCGAGCGAGAAGAAGACGTAATACGGGTCGTTGACGCCGCTCACGTCGTTGTACCACTCCTTGTAATTGTCCTCGGTCGTGGTGCACGTGATGCGAGGGTCCGAATCTTTCGGTGGGTTGCACGCGATCGGTTTGCCCGGGTTGATCGGGTTCGCGACGCTCGTCTTGTACGTGCGCGGCTCGCTCGCGTTGTAGACGGGCTTCTGATCGGAGCCGAGCGTGTCCTCGACGAGGCCGGGCTCGCCGTTGCCGGTGAAGGTCTCGAAATCCGGATGGCCGCCGGGGTACTTCGTCTTGTCGTCGCCGCGCTTGAAGTCACGCACGATGCCGAGAATGGTGAGGCCGCAGCTGCCGGTGCCGTCCCCACCGAGATCCGGCGGCTTCTCTTTGTCGACGACCGGATCACCGAGCTTCCACCCGCCCGTGTCGGCTTTCGTGTAGCCCGCGGGCAGCATGTACGGGCCGGTGCCGCCGCTCGCCGTCGTGGCGCCGCTGCCGGTCGAGCCGCCCGTGCCGCTGCCGGTCGAGCCGCCCGTGAGGATGATGCTGCCGGTGCCGCCCGTCCCGTTGCCGGTGCCCCCGGTGCTTTTGCCGCTGCCGAGCCCGTTGCTGGAGTCGTCGCTGCCGCCGCAGGCAACGGCGAAAAGCGCGACCGACAGGGCAAGTGCAACGCGGCTCGGGTTCGGAACATTCATGAGGCCTCCGTGCTCGCGACGAGCAGGCACGAGTAGAACTTGAGAATACCCTTGGCCTCGTGGCGCGACCAGCTTCCTTCGGCTCACGCGCCCGCGTGTCCCAGCATTTTTTTGGCCGCTGTCCCGGCTCCGACGTGCTCCCACATTGGAGCAAGGTGCTATATGGACGCCGCCATGAGCACTCAGAGTGAGCTCGCCGAGCTCGGCCGCCAGTATCTCTACCCGAACTATCGACAAGCTCCGCTCGCGATCGTTCGTGGTGAGGGTGCGCTCTTGTGGGATGCGGAGGGCAAGCGCTACGTCGATATGCTCGGCGGCATCGCCGTGAGCGCGCTCGGCCACGCGCACCCGAAGCTCGTCGCCGCCATCGCGGACCAGGCGGCGAAGGTGATTCAGGTCTCGAACTACTACTACAACGAGCCCAATGTCCGACTCGCGCAAAAGCTCTGCACCCTCACGGGGATGGCGCGCGCGTTCTTCTGCAATTCGGGGACGGAAGCGGTCGAAGCGGCGCTCAAGCTCGCGCGCCGGTACTTCCACACGCAAGGCCAGCCGGAGCGGCTGAAGGTCCTCGCCTACGCGAATTCTTTTCACGGCCGCACGCTCGGCGCGCTCGCCGCGACCGGCCAGGAGAAATACAAGCAAGGCTTCGGTCCGCTTCCAGGCGCGCTGCACGTGCCGTACGGCGATCTCGAGGCGACGCGCCGTGCGCTCGGTCCCGAAGTCGCGGCCGTCATTTTCGAGCCGGTGCAGGGTGAAGGCGGCGTCGTTCCCGCCCCGCCCGGCTTCATTCGTGACCTCCGCGCGCTCACGCAAGAGACGGGCACGCTGCTCATCGCCGACGAGATCCAGACGGGCATCGGACGCACGGGGACGTTCCTCGCGTGCGAGGCGGCCGGCGTGCGCCCCGACATCGTCGTGCTCGCGAAGGGGCTCGCCGGCGGCGTGCCGATCGGCTCGATGCTGTGCACGGAAGCGCTGGCCGAGGCGCTACCCCCGGGCGCGCACGGCTCGACCTTCGGCGGCAATCCGCTCGCTTCGCGCGCGGCGCTCACCGTGCTCGAGACGCTCGAAAGTGAAAAGCTCGTCGCCCGCACGCGCGAGCTCGGCGGCGTGCTCGCGAGCGGCCTCGAGAAGCTCGTCGCGCGTCACCCGAAGAAGCTCGAAGGCGCGCGCGGCTCGGGCTTGCTCCAAGCAGCCGTCCTCGTCGAGGGCATCGATCCGCGCGCGGTGATCGCCACGCTCCAGACGCGAGGTCTCATGCTCAGCGTGGCCGGCGCGCGCGCGCTCCGGTTCTCGCCCCCCCTCGTCGTCACTCAGGAGCTGATCTCCGAAGCGCTCGGCATTCTCGACGCGACGCTCGGAGAGCTCAGCGTGCAATGACGCAGGCGCCGGCCGTCTTCGGAGAGGCGTCACGTCCTTGCTCTTCGTGCGGTAGGCCGGTGGACCCGCTGCGCGCCGAGCGCGTGGCCTTCGTCCGCGACAGGTTTCGCTACTTCTGTAGCGCGGAGTGCCGCGGCCGTTACACGAGCGACGTGCTCGCGACGCCGCTGCCCGTGCCGAAAGCGCGCGGGACGACGCCGGTGCCGCCCGCGCCGGTGCCCGAGGCGACGTCGCCCTCGCCCGCGCCAGTGCAAGCGGAGGCGCGCGCCGTGGCGGACGTCGCGCGGGTGCCGTCGGTGGGGGAAGAGCTCGAGCGCCTGCCGCGAGCGCGCGTGAGCTCGGTGCCGCCGCCCGCCGTTCCCGCCGTTCCCGCCGTTCCCGCCGCCGTGGTCGACGCACGCGGGGCGGGCGCGAGTGGGCTCCTCTTGATGCTCGCGGGGCTCGGCGGCGTGCTCTCGACGGGACTCGTGCTCGCGGGGGGCTCGCGCGCCGTGCTCGCGGCGCGCGTCGTTTTGGCGGCCGTCGCGTGCGCGGCGCTCGTGACGGAGCGCGCGACGACGCCGCGCGACCCGTCCGAGCTGCACGCTGCCGTGCTCTCCGCCGCGCCGATCGCTTCGGCGGGCATCGCCTGGGGCACGCTCGTCGCCGGCGACGCGCGTGCGAGCGACGCCGCGCTCCTCACGAGCATCATCGTGTGTCTTTCGGCGCTCTCCATCGCGCTACTACGCCGCGCCCGGCGCCCGCTCGAAGCGGCGCGCGAGCGGCTGCTCGGCGTGATGACGGGCAGCGGCCGCCGCGTGGTCGAAGACGGTACCGTCGAAGCGGCCGCGGTGGATCTACGACCCGGCGAGGAAATTCTCGTCGAGACGGGCGACGTGATTCCGGCGGACGCCACCGTGACGGCGGGCGAAGGCAGCGTCTTCCCCTGGCTCGACGCGAAGGCGGCGCACGACGTGCGCGAGGGCGACACGCTGCTCGCGGGCGGCCGCGTCGCGAACGGGCGCCTGCGCGCCATCGTCGGCTGGTCCGGCGAGGATCGCGCTTTTTTGCGGCTGACGCACGACCCGCGCCGCCGCGCCGATCTACTCGCGCCTGTCGCGCGCTTCGGCCACCTCTATGCCGAGCGCGGCTCGCTCCTCGTGACGGGCATCGCCGCGCTCACGGCGTTCGCCGCGGGCCTCGACGGCGTCGAGATCTTGCTGGTCGCCGTGGCCGTGCAGGCGGCCGCGGCGCACGCGATCACCGCGCAGATCGGCGCGCTCCGGGTCGCGCGCACGGTGATGGCGGCGCTCCACCGCGGCATCGTGTTTCGCACCGCCGAGGCGCTCGACAAGGCGGGGCACGTGACGCTCGGCGTGTTTTGCGCGCGCGGCACGCTCTTGCTCGGGGAGCCGGAGGTCGCGAGCCTCGACGCCTTCGGGACGCACGAGCCGCCCGAAGTGCTGGCACTCGTCGCCGGCGCCGAGAGCGGCGAGCACCACCCCGTCGCGAGCGCGGTCATGCGCACTGCCCGCACGCGCGGGGTGCGACCGGACGCCGTGCGCAATCCGCGCGTCGAGCCCGGGCTCGGAGTGACGGCCATCGCCTCGAACGGCCAGCCCCTCGCCGTCGGCACGCGCGCGCTCCTGCTGCACGAGCACGTGAGCGTCGGCATCGCGGAGCGACGCAGTCAGGAGCTCGAGTCCATGGGCCAAAACGTGCTGCTCGTCGCGCTCGCGGGGCGGCTCGTCGGGCTCGTGGGCTTGCAGGACGGCATGCGGCCCGGGGCGCGCGCGGCGGTGCAGCAGCTGCTCGACGCAGGGCTCGAGCCCGCGCTCCTTTCCGGCGACGCTCGCGAAACGTGCGAAGCGCTCGGACGCGCCCTCGCCATCGATCACCTGCGCCCCGAAGTATCCCCGGCCGATCGCGGGGATGAAATCCGGCGCCTCGTCGGCGGCGGCGCAACGGTGGCCGTCATCGGCCAGAGCCCGACGGACGATGCCGCGCTCGCCGCCGCGGACGTCGCCGTCGCGCTGCGCTCGGCCGGTTCCACCTCGGCGGATTGGGGCATTCAGCTCGCGACGGACGACGTGCGTGACGCCGCGTTCGCGCTCCACGCCGCGCGCGATTGTTTGCGTTGGGCGCGCGTCGATCTGGCGCTCGCGGGGCTGCCGGCGTTCGCGCTCGCCGCGCTCGCCGCCCTCGGCATGTTGCCGGCGATCTGGGTGCCGCTGCTCGGCGCCGTCGGACCCCTGCTCGCGCTCGGACGTTCGGGTTCGGCGACGTAGAGCGGAGAAAAACCGCGGTCACCCGCGCGCGGCCGTCCGGGCTTGACTGATCGCGGTTCGGGGAGGATGAAACCAAGAGTGAAGAGCGGTGTTCCGAGAGCGGCGAGCGGTAAGGCTCCCCACGCGCCCGATCTGGATCGGCTGCGGACGGACCTGAACGCGTTCATGTTGCGACGCGGTCTGCGCTCCACGGAACAGCGCCGGCTCATCATCGACACGCTGTTCACGGCGCGCGAGCACGTCACGATCGACCGCCTGCTCGAGCAGGTGCGGGCGACGGACCCGGGCGTCGGCTACGCCACCGTGTACCGCACGCTGAAGCTCCTCACGGAAAGCGGCGTCGCACAAGAGCACCATTTCGGCGACGGCCACACCCGCTACGAGCTTGCGGATTCGGAAGCGCACCACGACCACCTGATTTGCGTCGAGTGCAACAGCATCACCGAATTCGAGGAACCAGCCGTGGAGGCGCTGCAGGAGCGTATCGCCAGCCGGCACGGCTTCGAAATCCGCGCCCACAAGCACGAGCTTTACGGGGTCTGCGCGGAGTGCCAGCGCAAGCGCCCGAAGCGGAAGTAAGACGATTTCCAAGCCGGCCGTCCGGGGGTAGAATGGGGGCCCTCTGGAGGTTGCCCTTGAAGATCTTCGACTTAGCTGCTTTTGGCGTCGTCGTGCTCGTGAGCGCGGGGGTCGCGGTCACAGGCTGCGGTTCCTCGGACAGCAACAGCGGCTCCGACGCCGGGACCGGCGGCACGAGCTCGGGCGGCAAAGGCGGCACCTCTGGCACGGGGGGTAAGGGCGGCTCGGGTACGGGCGGCGCCGGAACGGGAGGCACGGGCACCGGTGGCTCGACGACCGGCGGCACGACCAGCAGCGGTGGCTCCGGTGGCGCGAACAGCACCGGCGGCAAAGGCGGCTCCGGCACCGGCGGTTCGACGGGCGGCAAGGGCGGCACCGGCGGGACCACGACGAACGAGGCGGGCATGTCCGGCGCCGGCGGCAGCGTCGCGCACGACTGCGGAGACCTCACGACTTGTTGCGCCGGCCTCACGGGCACGGCGCAAACGACCTGCGCGCAGGTCGCTGCGCAGAACAACGACGCCGCCTGTAACGGCGCGTACACCCTCTATTGCGACACGACGGCCGTCGCTCACACCTGCACCGAGCTGACGCCTTGCTGCGACGGCCTGTCCGGCGGCGATCAAACGACGTGCTCTCAGATCGTCGCGGCCGGAACCGACAGCCTCTGCAACTCCGTCTACGACCTCTATTGTAACCCGAGCGGCACCGGTGGACCCACCTGTGCCGACCTCCAAACCTGCTGCGACACACTGAGCGGCCAGACTCAAATGCTCTGCACCGAGGCCGTCGGCGCGGGCAGCGACGCGATCTGCGGCGCGTTCTACGACAACTTCTGCATATAGCCCGGCGCGCGGGCAGCGGTCACTCGACCGTGCGCGCGTCCGAAACCACGAGGTCACACGCCACGTCGTGAGGCATCACCGGCAACTCGGCGAGCAGCTGAAAGTCGTACACCACGATCACGGCCCGGGCGGGCGGACGAAAATCGGGCAAGAGCGAGTCATAAAAGCCGATGCCGAAGCCGAGCCGATGGCCCGACAGCGCGGCAGCAAGCGCCGGCACCACGACGAGATCGACTTCGCCTCGCGCGGCCGCGGCCGCCGCGGGCGGCGGCTCGAGGAAGCGATGCGCGCGCACGGCGAGCTCCTCCGGCGCCGACGTGAGCCGGAGCTCGCTGAAGAGCGCTCCCGACGAAGACTCGGCAAACCCCGGGTAGTAGACGCGCTTCTGCGCGGCGCGAGCGAGCGCGTCGAGCGGGCGCACGTCGACTTCTTTCTGCTCGAGCAGGGGCCAAAACAACGCGATTCCGCGCGCGGCCGTGAATTCGGGCAAATTAGCCACACGCTCCACGATGCGAGCGCTTCGCTCGGCGAGTGGGGTGTCCGGATGAGCCGAACGCAGCGCCTTCATGCGCGTGCGGAGCTGCTGTTTCGCGCGCGTGGCGAGCTCACCGAAGAGTTTGGGATCGACCGGAGTCACCAAGGGGGCATGGTAGCGTTTTCGTGATGCCCGTGCTCGCGATCGTGCCCGCCTACCAGGCCGAGCGCACCGTCGCGGCCGTAGTCCGGGGACTCCTGCGCGAGCTCGGCGAAGGGGCGCTCGTCATCGTCGTGGACGACGGCTCGACGGATCGCACGGCCGAGGAGGCGAAGGCGGCGGGGGCGGTCGTCGTCGAACACGCGGGCAATCGCGGCAAGGGCGCCGCGCTACGGAGCGGCTTCGAGCGGGCGCTCGAGCTCGGCGCGGATGCCGCGGTGACGGTGGATGCCGACGGGCAGCATCCGCCGGAAGAGGCCGCGCGCGTCGCCCACGATCCCGCGCCCCGCAGCGCGCTCGTGCTCGGCGTGCGCGACCTCGCGCGTGACGGCGCACCGAAGGCGAATCGCTTCTCGAACGCGTTCTCGAATCGCTTTCTGTCGTGGTTCGGCGGGCGAAAGCTCGCGGACACGCAGTGCGGCCTGCGCCGCTATCCGTTGCCCGAGGTTCTGTCGCTCGGCGCCCGCTCGCCCGGCTACGCGTTCGAGGCCGAAACGGTGCTGCGCGCGGCGCGCCGCGGCTGGGAGCTCGTCGAAGTACCGGTGCGCGTGATTTACCCGCCGGCCGCGGAGCGCGTGTCGCACTTTCACGCCGCGCGCGACCCGGCGCGCATCGTGTATCGCGTGCTCGAGTCGACGCTCTCGGTGCCGCGGGCCGGTTTCCGGCGCCGCTTCGTGCTGGCGCTCGCCGCGGCGTGTTTCGGTGTCGTGCTCGCGCACCTCGCCATCGGCGTTGCGGCGCGCCCGAGTCGGGTCGAGCTCGGCACCGCGCCCGCGCTGCCCATCGTCGTCACGCCGGGGTTGCGCAAGCTCGGCCGTTCCTACGTGCTCGAGCGTGACGGTGTGACCGAGGTCGGCCTCTACGGCGACCCGGTGAACATCGGCACGGCACACGCGCGACTCCTGCGTGACGCCATGATCGAAAACGAAGGCGCGCTGTGGCGCCGCTTCGAGGTTGCGGTTCCGAGCGCCGTGGCCCGCGCGCTGCTCGTCGACCTCGCCAAGTTACGCTACCGCGACATCGATCGCGGCATCGCCGCGGATCGGCGGCGCGAGATCGCGGCGGGCGCGCTCGCGTTCGCGCCGGATCCTTATGCCGGCGTCATGCCGACCTATCAGCGCTTTCTCTACCTGAATGCGCTCTACGACATATCGCTCTCGTTCGAGCATTCCCCGCTCGTCGGCTGCACGACGGTCGCCTTTCACGGTACGGCCAAGCCGGACGGCGGGGTGCTTCTCGCGCGCGCCTTCGACATGGAGGTCGATCCGGTGTTCGATCGGCGAAAAGCAGTCTTTTTGGTGCACGAGGACGGGAAGATCCCGTTCGCTTCCGTCGCGTGGCCCGGCCTCGTCGGCGTGGTGAGCGGAATGAACCGCGAGGGGCTCGCCGTGGTGGTGCACGGCGCACGGGCGGGCGAAACGAGAAGCGTGGGCGAACCGGTCGTGCACGGGCTAAGGCGCGTGCTGTCCGAAGGCCGCACCGTCGCCGACGCCGTCCGCCTCCTCGGCGAACACGAGCCGCTCGTGAGCCATATCGTGATCGCCGCGGACGCCGAGGGTAACGTGGCCGCGATCGAGCGAGTGCCCGGCGCGCGCCCGAACGCCCGTTGGCTGCCCGAGCGCGCGGCGGTCACGAACCATCTCGAAGGCCCCTTCCGTGACGACCCCAAGAATCGGCGCGTGATGCGCGAAAGCACGACGCTCGCTCGCCGAGCCCGCGCCGACGAGCTCGTCGGCCGCGCGCCGGCGCCGGTCGACGCGCGCGCGGCCGTCTCCATCCTGCGCGATCACCGCGCCGCGGGTGGCGCGCCGTTACCGCTCGGCGACCGCCGCGCCATCGACGCGCTCATCGCGACGCACGGCGTCGTGTTCGACACCCGGACCAAGACGTTGTGGGTGAGCGAGGCGCCGCATCTGTCGGGGAAGTTCGTGGCCTTCGACCTCGAGCGTATGCTCGCGGACGACTACCGGCCTCGGCGAGCGGCGCTGCCGTTCTTGCCCGCGGCGTCCCTCGCGACCGAGTAGCTCGAGCGCGCGCGAGCAGCCTCAGCGTTCGACGCCGATCCACGCGCCGCCACACGCTAGACCGAGCGCGATCGGCGCCACGGCGAGCGCGAAGAGCACGCCGATGGGGGCCGCGAGCCAGAGCATCACCACGAGCAAGCCCACCGTGAGCACGGCCGCTGCGGCGGGTTCGAGCAAGCCGTGCGCCGAGCTCGCTCGCGCGACGAGGTAGCCCGAGATCGGAAACGCGGCGAGCACCGCCGCGCCCAGCAGAATGAGCGGCCCGGACGAGCGCACGTCGGCTTCGTCCGCGAGCGCGAAGTCGATGTCGAAGCGGTTGCCGAGCACGACGGCGGCAGCGACGAACGCGACGATGAGCCCGAGCGTCACCAGCGCGCCGGCGATGATCCAGCGCAACATGACGGGGCGCTCCGGGTGCGCGAGGCGCGCGCGCACCGCCGCGATCGAGGGCGGCTCGATCAGCGCGAGCGGAGCCGCCTTCAAGGGCTCTTCGCCGCGCAGCGCCATCACGGTGACGCCCGCCATGAAGAGCAACATCGGAATGACGGCGACGAGCAGGCCCGGACCGCGACCCCACACGATGTGGTCGTACAAGCCGTGGAGCAGCATGGAGACCAGCCACGCGACGCGAAACCAGCGATCGTGACGGCGCGCGGCGCCGAGCGCGTAACCCCAGACGCCTGCGAAAAACAGGTGGGCCGGCACCGACAGGAGCAAGCGCAAGAGGCCGATGCCGTCCGTCGTCGCGATCGGGGTGAGCGCCGTTTCGACCGCGCAGAACCCCGCCGCGGCCGCCGCCGCGTACACGAGGCCGATGCGACCGCTCCCGATGCGGCGGCGCCGGTAGAGCGGCCACACGACGAGTACCTTGAGGCTCTCCTCGAGCGGCGCGGCGAGCAGGAACGTCGCGAGCAAGGCGCCGCTCGCTCCCGCCGTCCGCACCTCGAACGAAAGGTCCGTCCAGCCGAGGACGACCCGTTCCGCGTACACCGAGCCCGCCCCCGCGAGCGCGCCGAACAGGGCCACCCAACCCGCGAGTCGTCGTGACAAGCGCTCTCGGCGCCGCACGCGCTGGAACAGCAGCAGCGCGAGGACGAGCGGCAGCGCGGCGAGAGCGAACCGCATATCAGAAGTGCAGGCCCGCGACGGCCGTGGCGGAGAGGGCGCCGCCGATACTGCTGCCCGAGCTACAATAGTTCACTGCCGGCCCGGTCGGGCAGAGGCCCTTCGGGGTGGGGATCCCTAGACTGGAACGGTGCAGAAACAGGAGGTCAGCGCTCGCGTTGACGCCGACGGAGAACATCGGCGCGAGGTAGTAGTCGACTCCCCCGCCGAGCCGCGCGTCGAAGCCTTTTACCGATGCGTCCAGGTTATGGCGGAAGTTACCGAGCGCGACGTAACTCGCGTCGAGCGTCGCGTAGGGCTCGAGATTGCCGAACGGCGCGTGAACACCACCCTCGAGCCCGAGCGACCAACTGCTGTAGTCGGGCATGAGCGCGTACCGAAAGCGCGCGCCCAGCGTCACGAACACGAGCCGCAGCCCCGCGCCCGCTCCGGTAACGAATCCCGTCTCGTTCGTCTTCACGTCGAGCGGGTCGAGCAGGTTCTTCTGATGAAACGTGTTCAAGCCGACGTGAATCACGCCGGCCTCCGCGTTCAACCAGACGAACTCGAGCCCGCGACCCGAGTCTTCGGCGTCGGCTCGGTTCAGTTGGGCTTCGGTCGCCGCGGACGTGGGCGCGCCGGGCTCCGCGTTCGGAGCGGGCTGGGCGTCCGGCGCGGGAGCGGTTTGGATGGCGGGCGGAGGCGCGAGGCCGCCGGCGGAGAGCGTCGATTGCGCGAGCGCGTGACCGGACCAGGACACCGCGAAGAACCACGACACCAAGGCAGCGGACGCGACGCGCATGGCCGAGACTTTAGTGCACCACGTGCAGCGCCGCGAATTTTGCCCAGCCGGCGTCAGCTGCGGACGCGCACCCGCTCGAGGACGCTCGGATCGCCGAGCTCTGCCGCCAGGGCCTCGAGCAGGGGGCGATCGGCGCCCCGGAGCAGGAGATCGTCCGTCGTCTCGGGGAGCGGCACGTCGAAGCGCAGCGTGGCGAGCTCGCGGTAAAGGAGCGCCGCGTCCAGGTGCTCGCGAAGCGACTGAGCGAGTGCGTCCGCGCCGCGCACGTTCATGCCCCACGCCGCCGGATCGAGCGGGATGCGCGTGAGGTCGCCGAAGCGCGCGAGGAGCGCGGCCGCCGATTTGGCACCCCAGCGCGGGACGCCGGGAATGCCGTCGGCGGTGTCGCCCACGAGCGCGAGGTAATCCGGAATGGCGGCGGGCGGCACGCCGAACTTCGCCTTCACGCCCTCGTCGTCGAGCACGAGCTTGCGATGGCGATCGAGGCCGACGATGCGCGTACCGCGGACGCACTGCGCGAGATCTTTGTCGGGCGTCACGATGTTCACGCGCTCGACGCGCTCGTCGTTCGCGGCGCGTAGCGCGAAGGTCGCGAGCGCGTCGTCCGCCTCGAACTCGATCATCGACCAGGTGACGACCCCGAGGGCGCGCGTCACGCGCTCGGCCAGCGGGAATTGCGCAAACAGATGCGGGTCGATCCCGTCGCCGGTTTTGTAGCCGTCGAAAAGACGATTCCTAAAAGACTCGATGACGGTGTCGAACGCGACGGCCGCGTGGGTGACGCCCGCCGCCTGAAACCAGCCCGCCAGGCTTCTGAAGAGCACCCGGGCCGCACCTACCTCGGCGCCATCCGGCCCGCGCGAGCTCGGAGCGGCGTAAAAGGCGCGGAAAAGCTCGTAGGTTCCGTCGAGCAGGTGGATCTGCATGGTCGCGGCCGCCGTGCTTGCGTTCCGGGGTGGCTCTTTGAAAGAATAGGCCGCGCTGCCCCTCGGGGGGCCCGGCAGAGAATTTCTACCATGCGTACGCTCAATCCCTCGCTCGCACTCGCTTCGCTCGTTGGTTTCCTTACCGCGGCAAGCTGCACGCTCATCACCGACGTTGATCGCACCAAGATCCCGACGGACGCGGGCGCCGAGGCGGGCGCGCCGGGCACCGGCGGCACGACGGAGTCGGGCGGCACCGGCGGCACCACGCAAACCGGCGGCACCGGCGGAACGGACACGGGAGGCGGCGCCGGCACGGGCGGTGAAGCGGGCCAGAACCCGACGGGCGGCACCGGCGGCGAGAGCGGCGCGGGCACCGGCGCGACCGGCGGCACGAGCGGCGCGGCAGGAGGCGGCTCGGTCACGCCCGTGTGCGAGCAAGCAACGGGAACGATCACGCTCGCGCCGAACACGTTCTTCTCGGACAAGGACACCTTCTCGATCGGCGACGGCGTCAACGCGCCGGTCGTGTTCGAGTTCGACCTCAACGGCGACGGTCTGACCAACGACAGCCACGTCGGCATCGTCTTCGACGGCACCGAAAACCAATTCGGCCTGGCCGCGCTCATCACGACGGCCATCAACGCTCAGCGCACCGCGAAGGCGCTGCTCGTCAAAGCCACCTTCGCCGAGGCTCCGATCGACAACGGCGGCGGTGAAGGCGGCGCAGCGGGCGCGGCGGGGAGCGCAGCGGGCGGGGCGGACAACGGCGGCGCCACGACGGGTCCGACGCTGGATCCGGCCACGGACACCGCGCATATCGCCCTCGAGAACGACCTCGCGGGTGCGCTCGGCAACGTGAGGATCAACCACTCGAAGAGCTCCGCCATCGGGCAGGGCATCGGCAACGGGAACTTCAAGACGACCGGCATGAGCGGCGGCGACGCCGTCGCCTGCGCGAGCGCCGCAAGCTGCAGCACCGACGACGAGTGCGCGAGCAACACGTGCGGCAGCGACAGCATGTGCACGCAGTGACGCAACGGCTGAGGGGAGCACGCGCGCGGCGTCGCGCCGCGGCGTGAAACTCAGCGGCGCCGCGCGCGGCGCAAGAACACGAGCGCCACGCCGAGGAGCGACATTGCCGCCGCGGCCTCGCGCGTCGCGGTGCGCTCGCGCGGGAGGGCGCTGATGGTGGCGCCGCAGCCGTATTTGGGTCCCGCGCACAACGAGCCCTCCGCGTCATTCGGGACGTCGGGGTCGCGGTTCTTCGTGAGCTCTTCCGTGTCGATCATCCCGTCGCCGTCGGAGTCACACGGCTGCGGTCCGGTGTCGTTGCACGGCGTCGTGGCCATGAGCTTGAGCAAGTTCTCGACTTGCGCGTCCGTGGCGGGCAGCCCTTTGTTCATCGCGATCATGTTTGCGATGAACACGCCCTCGCCTCGGCCGTTGGGAAGACTCTTTTTCGCGTAGCCGGGCGTCGTGGCGGCGTTCGGCTTGAGATTTGGGAGTCCGCCCGTCTCCGTCGTGTGACACAGCGTGCATTGAGGCGCGCATGCGTTGCCGATCTGCTTCTGGACCGCCGCGGGATATGAGTCTCGGGCCATCGCGGGCAACGCCACCCCCAGCACGAGCGCCATGCCGGCAAGCCCCGAGACGCACGAGCGAATCGAACGAAACCTGGTTTGGCTCATCGTCGTCACCTCACAGGAACGCATGGAGCTGCGTGAAGAGCGTGAAATCACTCGGGCGCTGGATGGCGTCGACGCGCACGTCCATGTGCGGCAGGAAGAACCAGTTCGCGGTCACCCAGAACCCGACCTCGCCTTTGCCCTCGCCCGGGCGCGTCCGCACGCGCGCCACCGTGGGATCGGCCGCCGCCTGGACGTTCTGCTCCTTCTCGCTCTTGAGCTGCCCCTGGTCCTGCCATTCGAGGGTAAGCATGCCATGCAAACCCTGGATGAACTCGTAGTCGCCCTGCAGGAAGCCGACGTAGCCGAGGCCGCGCGTCGAGTCGGTCATCAAGTCCGCTTCACCCAGGATTGCAAAATCGTCCGTCACGCCGATGCGGGTGAACGGGCCGTGCGCCCCACGCGCGATGTTCGTCTCGAGCGTCACGCGGTCTTCCTTCGCGTACGTGTAGAAGCTCGAAACGCCGATCGCCGCACGCGCTCCGGCCATGAGCTCGAGGTAGCCGCTGTACCCGCGCTCGCGGAACTTGTCGGGGCTGATCTGGTAGTTGCCCAAAATGGGCATGAATTCGCCGCGTAGGCTCTCCGAGTTGTACGCGACCGCGGCGCCGTACTCCTGGCCCGACTCCCGATCGGTGCGTGTCGATTGTCGCACCCACATCGTGTGTTCGGGGATGCGCACGCCGAACGGCAGGTTCAGGCGCCCGACGCGCACCGTGACCTCGTTCGAGACGTCGTACCCCAAGTAGAAGCTGCGCGAGATGAGGTTGTACTGGTCGCCTTGGTTCGCGGTGATCTGAGAGGTACGACCGTAGAGGGAACCCGGCGGCGTCTTGATCACGCCGAGGCTGCCCCCCACCGTGACGTTTCCGAACCGGAGCTGCCCGTACACGTCGAGCTGCATCGGAAAGACGCTGAGCTTCTTGTCGCTGTAGTCGGACGCCACGCGGACGCTGCCGCCGAGGAGCACGGAGGTCGGCAGATCCATGAACCAGAGGAAGCGCGACGCAGGTGACGGCTCGGCTTCCTCCGAGTTCTTTCCGTCGTAGTGCATGCGCAGTAAGAGATCGCTCTGGGCGCGGCCGTAGGCCGTCAGCGTTTCACCGCCCGACGGATCGGCGTGACACACCGGACAGCCGCTGTAGCCGTGCCGGATCATCCACGAGTACGCGTGAGCCGGCTTGGAGACGAACAGCATGCCGACGAGTGGCAAAGCCACCGCGAGCACGCGCCACCAGACTCCCCGCGTCCGGACCCTGAGCGTCTCTTTCCGCATGAAGGCCCCCTTTATTTGTCGGCAAGGGGGCTGATGTCAATGCCTACCTTACTTCGCGTGGAGTTTGAACTTCGCATCGACCTTCACGTTCGAATCGACGCAAACGCCGAGATAGCAGGGCTTTTCGATCTTGTGGTCCTCGATGTTCACGTTGAAGTGACCGTCGACCGCATACTCGCTGCCGTGCCGCTCCGCGGCGTAAGCGACCTTCACGTCGTGTGTCACGCCGTGAAGCCGAAATTTCCCCGGCGCGCTGCCGGAACTTTTCTTCCCGTCCTCGGGAACCTTGATCGCGCTCTTATCGACGGTGAGGCTCGCGTCCGGCCATTGATCGACGCCGAGATAGCGCTTCGTGTGATTGTCCCTGAGCCCGATGCCCGTCTTGATGTCCTTCAACGAGGCTTTGAAGACGAGCGCGCCGCCCTGATCGATCGTGATGAGGTTCTCGGCGGTGCCGTTGATCTTGAGACCGCCCGGACCGACCGCGGTAAATCCGAGGTTTGGTTTACCGACCACGTCGTAGCCGTCGGCAGCGGCGGCGAAAGCGACGGTCAACGCCATGAGGGCGGTAGCGAGGGGCGGCAGGCGGTAGCGCATCTGAAAATCTCCTGGAGTAGGTGCCGGGACGGTTCTGCGATCAGGCTTACCGCGACCGCAAGAGGTCTCGAAAGTGTAGTACGTCACACCCCCCTCGCAGGTTCCCCCGCAGCGCAGGGCTTCGAACTTCACGGGATTTTTGCCGCCTGTCTACTTAACCGTCGATCCGTCTCGTCCAGGCGTTCGCACCAAGGCCACCAGACGCCGCCTACGCGCCGTGAGCGGCCATTCGCACGAGACATCCATTCGTACGGCCCAACCCAGAAGGCTCGGCGGTGGCTCACGCGCGAGCAGCACCCACACCTCACGGGTGGCGAGCCGCGCCCCCTCCGTGAGCCACTCGGGCGGCGGGAGCGTCGCGCGTGAAATCGCGACCTCGGCGGAGCCCGCCGGCAACGCTTGGGAGCGGCCACGAACGACACGCACCCCGACGCCGAGCGTCCCCACGACCGTGCGGAGAAATGCGACGCGTTTCTGCAGCGGCTCGCACAACGTCATTTGCACCCGTGGCTCGAGCAGGGCGAGCGGCACTCCGGGCGCGCCCGCGCCGCTGCCCACGTCGAGCCACGCCCCGCCCGCGGCGAGCGCCCCCTGACCGAAGAGAGCGACCGCGTCCGCGAGCGTGAGGTCGACGAGCTCCTCCGTGCTCTTCGCGGCCGTCAGATCCATCTTCTCGTTCCAGCTCACGGTGAGATCGAGCAGCCGGCAGGCGAGCGGCAAAAAGCCGTCCGGAGGCGGGAGACCCGGCGAAAGCGCCGCGAGGACGCGTTCGACGTGCGGCGACCATCCTGCACCGAGCTGGGCCAAAGCCATGTGCCGAGTCTACAAGACGGCCGAGCATGCCCGTGAGCGCAGAACCACCGCCTGACCTCGAGCGCATCGGCGCATGGCTCGCGCGCGTGACGAAACGGCCGGGGCCATTTCCGCTCGCGCTCATTCCGGGCGGCGCGTCCCCACGCCGCTTCTACCGCACCGAAGTCGGCGGGGTGCGGGCGGTCGTCATGCTCGTGCCGCCCGACACCGGAGACGTCGCGTTCGCGCGCGAACGTGGCCGCCGCTGGCCGTTTCTCGAAGTACGCGAGCTGCTCGCGCGCTCGGGGGTGCGCGTGCCGTCGCTGCTCGCGGAGAGCGTCGCGGACGAGCTCCTGCTCGTCGAGGACCTCGGCGACACCCTCGCGACGTACCTCGAGCACCGTCCCGGCGAGCGCGAGCCGCTCTACCGCCTCGCCGTGCGGGACCTCGCGCGGGCACAAGCTGCGCTCGGCGTGTTGCCGGAGGACTCCGTCGTGCGCTTGCGGGCGTTCGACGCCGCGCTTTTCCGCTCGGAGCTCGAGCATTTTTGGGAGTGGGGGGTCGCCGCGCGAGCCGTCTCCGCGCCGCACGCGCCGTTCGAGCGTGCACGCGATTACCTAGTGAACGAGCTCACGACGCTGCCTCGCGGCTTCACTCATCGGGATTATCAAAGCCGCAATCTCGTCGTGACGACGCCGCTCCCTTCACCTCCCGCCGAATCTGAGCCCGTCCTCGGCTGGATCGACTTTCAGGACGCGCTGCTGGGCCCTCGCGCCTACGACCTCGTCGCGCTCCTCTGCGACAGCTACCAACCCTTCGAGCGCGCCTTCGTCGAAGCCCGGCTCGACGACTACGCAGCGGCAAGCGGGCTCACCGTGCTCGAACGCCGCGAGCTCGGCCGCGAATTCGACCTGCTCACGGTGCAGCGCAAGCTCAAGGATGCCGGCCGCTTCGTCTTCATCGAAAAAAAACGCGGCGATCCGAGCTTTCTCCCCTTCATCCGCCCGACGCTCGCCATCGTCCTCGACGCCCTCGCGCGCCTGCACGCCGTGCCGGAGCTCCAGGCCCTCGAACCCGTCGTCAAAGCCGCCCGCGACGCCTGACCGTTCACGCGCAGTCCCCGTTTTTTTGACCGGCGCCCCGCCGCGCCCACCTTCACGGCCCCTGACCTCATAGCGCCGAGTTGGCGGTCGCCGAACGCAAGTGGCCCGCGTGCCTCCGCCCACCCGTTGCAAGCAGTGAGGGAATTCGGATGGGAAGACGGGCGATGGATACATTCGTGCCGACGCCAATGGCCGGGCCGACGCGATTCGCGGACGGTGCCGGCTGGCGGCCGTGCCGGCGCTGGCAGCAGGCGACGCGCGCTGTCGTGAGGAGGACCCAGCCCTCGCAGCAGGAAGATGAGAGCCCTCGAATCCATCGATTGAACTTTCTGCCGTTTCGGGCGTCCAATCCGCCAGTGACCGGCCTGCCCGCGCGTTCGTGCCGTTCAATGCTCGTTGGAGCGTTCTCGCTTATCGCATGCGCGCGCGGGCCTGCGACGCATGCTGTCGCCCCGCCCTGCGCGGAAGCGCCGGCGAGCGCATCTACGCCGGCGGGCGCGACTGCGCCGGGCGACGCTATTTTCATGCGTGCAAGCGGGGATATGCACGTCTTCGTGCTGCCGGTCGGGAGTGCGCCGGTTCATCAATTCATCCGTGGGTTACCGGCGAATCTTGCGCTCACGGAGGACGCCGCCGCGCCGACGCGGATCACGGTGCTCGAGCCGCTTCGATTCGAGGCCATCACGCTGTTTCCGCCTTACTATCTGACGCGCGAGGTCGAGTACGCGTCACCCCAGGTCACCGTCGCGGCTGGCACGGCGCTCCATCGCGTCCAACGACTCGACGCGACTCGCTGTGACGCTTACATCGGCTTTAGCGCAGACTCGGAGCGCCGGCAGCTCGATTTCGACGGCGGGGAGATTTTAGGACAATACGCGCCGGATCTGGACGTGGGGCCCATCGAGGTGCCGTGCGACGCCCTCGGCGGCTCGAGTGATGACCCGTTGCTCGAAAGCAGCGCGGACGACGACGCCAACGACGACTCGGAGCATGCGCTCCGGCTCACTCCAACTCGCGACGAGGACGGCTCCGAGCATTACGACGCGCTCAACCTGCAGCTCTTCGAGGAGCCCACGGAGGCGTCCGCGAGCGTGTCGCTCGAAGGCAGCGAGGACGGCGCGGAGATCCTCGCGAGCAGCTCGGTGAGGCTGCTCGAAAAGCGTCCACGCTGGAAACGGATTCGCCTCGTCATCAACGGCGCGGTCGCGATCCAAGGCTGGGTGGCGGCGACTGAGTTCGAGCCCGACAACGGCGCTTCCCAAGGGTCCGAACTGCACGGGCGCCTCGGTGGGTATCATCGTGCCGGACCCACACCGACCTATTGCGCCGGCACGCTGGCCGCGGGCACGCGAATCTTCTCGACGAGCGGAGTCGCGTGGGCGACCGCCGGGTCGAACGTCGAGGCCGCCTTCGAACGCAAAGGCGCGCGCGTTTACCTCGTGAACTTCCTCGGGCAGTACCGGGACGCGTTTTGCTCGTCCGAGCGGCACGCCACGGACACGCAGGGTATCGCTGCTTGCCTCGAAGACGCGGAGGTACGGCCCGCAGACGTGACGCTCCGCTGCCCGGCGGGCAAGAACTAGCGGCTCATTCGCCGAGCACGCGGTCGGCGCCTTCGACGAGGGCCGGCAGCGAGCCGTCGGGGATGCCGGCTGCGTCGGCGAGGTGGCGGAGCAGCTCGAGCTCACCGAGCGACATGCCGTCGCTCACGAGCGCGACGATGACGGCGGCGGTGACGCCCTCGAGGCCGACCGCGGACGCAAGCAGCGCCTGACCGACGCGCGTGCCTTCCGCCGCGATGCGCTCGGACGCAGCCGCGGCGCCGAGGTCGCGCAGGCGATCCTCGACGAACGCGTGCTCGTCGTCGCCCGCGCCCATGAACGTCGCGAGCCGCGCGATGGCGTCGCGCTCACTCGCGTCGACGAGGCCGTCGGCGGCCGCGACGAGGCAGGTCGCTTCGAGGACGGCGCGTCGAGCCGCGGCGCCTAGCGCCGGTAGTGACTTCAGCGAGCGGAGCGCGCCCTCGAGATTGCCAGCGGCCTTTCCGGGTTTGAACAGCCCTTGCTCGAGGTCGCGCTTGTCCTCGGCGAGCGCTTTCTTCATCACCTGGCGTCCGCCCGCGACGAAGAGCGGGCCGAGCAGCTTGCGACCGAGCGTCGCCGGCGCATCCGCGGTGAGCTCGACGTGGGTGGCGTCGGGGCCGAGCGGCACGAAGCGATGCACGAGCACCATGCCCGCGTTGGTGCCCTCGAGGTAACGGATGACGAAGGAGCCGTCGGCGGCGTCCTCGAGCAGCGACACGTCGTATTGCGGCACGCCCAGGATTCGAAACGTGGTTCTGATCTTGCGCTGGCCCGGCTCGCCGGGTTCCCACTGGTAGTGGATACTCGGGTGGACGTTGTTCCGGATGTGGTGATCGATGTCGCGGTATTGCTGGCGCACGACCTCGGCGGGACGCTCCATGCGAAGTGACGCGGTGATGCGGATCGTGTCGGACATCGTGGCCTCCGGAGACTTACGTGCGGCGCGCGCGAACGGATCAGCGCGCCGCCTCGACGGGATGTTACACGCGGTTCGCGAGGGGCGCGTCGCAGAATTCGACGGCGCTCGGCGCGACGTGCAGGCCCACCTTGACCATGACCTCGCGGATGAGGTCGACGGCGTGGGCCACGCGGTCGAGGGCGAAATTGACGTAGGAATGCGTGACGCCCATGCCGCTGCCGATCACGCGGCCGGCACGCTCGCTGACGAGAGCCGCGTCGAGCGCGTCTTCGAGCACGCGGCGCCGGGCGAGCGCCCGCCGCGCGTCGGCTTCGCGATTTTCGTACTTGAGATAGGCAAAGAGCTCCGAGGAGCGCGAGAACCGCGTGGAAGCGAAGGGCGCCCCCGAGAGAAACGACTTCAGGAGCTCCGGCATGAACGTCGAAACGAGCATGATGTCCGATTCGACCGTGTCTTCCGCGTGCTCGCCGCCGTCGAGCTCGAAGAGGTACCAGCGCTGCTCACCGCCGATCGACCAGAGCGGTCCGGCGGGCAAGCCCGCGTGAATGCCGCTCACCGCCGCGCCGATCGCGCCGGCGAGCTCGACCAGCGGAAAGAAGTGACCGTCTCCGGGCCGGCTCTGCACCACGCGCAACGGGCCGCCGCGCGGCGCGGGCGCCACGGCCACCGTGCCGATCCAATCGTGGAAGCGCGCTTCACCCAAGAGCAAATCGACGAACGCTTCCGCCGCCTCCTGTTCGCGCGCGGCGCCGCTGCCGCCCGGCTGCTCGAGGATCACGTCGATCAGGTGGCCGCGCGCGACCCCCGCGCGGGCACGTGCGGCGCGAAAATCGACGGCGTACCGCTCGCGCGTCGCCGTGAGTGCCGCGTCGAGGTCGAGCGCAGGAGCGCCGCGCGCGGGGTCGACGAGGGCGCGCAGCGTCGTCTCGTCCAAGGGTTCACGCGACCTGACCTCCACGCGCAAGCTCGCGGTTCCTCCGAATTCTAACGGGAGCGCTTGGCGCTGCGCTTCTTCACGGGCGGGACGCCGCGTTCGACGATGTCCGCGCGAACGTCGGCGACGCCGCGCGAGAGCATCCCGAGCTCCTTGGCCGCCGCCGTGGAAAGGTCCAAAATGCGGCCCCTTTTGCCGTAAGGGCCGCGGTCGGTGACGCGCACGTAGACGACCGCGCGCGTGTCGGTGCGCGTGACGCGGAGCACGGTGCCGAAGGGCAGCGTGCGGTGCGCGGCGGTGAAGCGCCCGGGCTCGAACACTTCGCCGCTGGCCGTCCTGCGTCCCGCGAAGCTCGAGCCGTAATACGACGCTTCACCGTGGAGCACGCCCTGTGAGCGGCGGCGGCCGTAGCGCGCGACGAGGGCGCGCTCCTCTTCCGAGTAGTCCGCGCGCGTCGCGGGCTCGCGCGGTTCCTCGGCGGGCGATTCGTCGCTCGCCCTGCGCCGCTCGGGTTCCTCGGCGGGGACGAGCGCGCGGGACGCGGGCGGATCCGCCGCGGTGCGAGTGATCGGCGGCGGCGAGCGACAATCCGCGAGCGCGAGCGCAATCCCGCCCCAGTGCGCGAAGCGCAGTACCCACAGACGCTCGGGGCGCGGTGCTCTCGCCAGATCGAGCCCAAGCGTCATCCAGCATGAAGCTAGACCGACAACCTATGCCCACACAATCACACTCGCGCCGCACACCCGCGTGAACGGCGCGAGTCTCCAATCATTTCGCGACGAAGCGCGTGCGCGGCCGCTGACGCACGCACGCGCTCTTTTTGTTTTCACTCCCTCATTTCGCCGCGAGCTTCTTCGATTTGTCGAGGGTGAGCTCGGCCAACCGATCCTCGAGCGTCACGCGCTCGGCGAGGATGCGGCCGTCGATGTCGGCGACGGAGAGCGTCAGCTTCTGCAAGCGCTGGCTGAGCTCGTCCATCTTCTGCGCGAGGTTCTTGCTGAGGACCTGCGCTTGCGCGACCCGGCGCAGCGAAACGAGCTGAGCGTCGAGCTCGTCGATGCGCTCGCGGTACGTCTCGCTCTGGAGCACGGCGGTCTCCCGCTTTGCTTCGAGCTCGGCCATCGCCCGGTTGAGCTCGACCACTTGCCGTAGCGCGGCGAGCGTGCCGGGCTCGAGCCGCGCCGCGCTCGCCTGGAGGAACAGCGCGAGCTCCGCGATGCCTGGTTGCGTGCGGATATCGACCGATTTACGGATCGGCGTCGCTTCTTCGATTTTGAGCGTGGCCGCGGCGTTCGCCGGGATTTTGACCGGAATGAGGTAGGCGTCGCGGAACTTTTCGACCCCCTCCTTCGGCAGCTCGAGCGAATAGCCGTCGGCCACGGCATGCCGCACGTAGACGACCGCGGGCGCAAGGCCGCGATTGACGAGCGAGAGCTCCGTGGTGCGAAAGCGGCGCGCCTCGGTCGTGAGCACGCCTCGCTCGGCCGTCACGAGCCGCTCGATCTCTTCGCGCGTGCCGTCCTTCGTCTCGATCAGCACCTTCTTGTCGAGCGAGAAGGGGACGAACGCGCGACTCTTCGGCTGGATCGGATCGCTCAGACCTTCACCCAAGAATTGCCCGTCGGCGTAGACGGTGACGGGGCCGGGGTCGAGCGTGTGCTCGGTCGGGTTTTCGAAGAGCACGGCACGGAAAGCGAACTTTTTCGAGCCGCGCGCCGACAGCGGATCATAGAGATACACCGGCTCCGCATGCACGTCGGACGAGAGGACGTTCACCATCGCGGAGTGGTCCTTGGCGACGTCGAGCGGGACCTGCGTGAGGAAGTAGGCGTCGCCGAGCGGCTCGTCGGGTGAGCCCCCGCTTGCTTGCGTCGGCGCCGCCTCCCCGGCGACGGCGAGCACCCGCGCCGTATCGCCGGCCGAGGCTTGGCCCGTACCGACGACCTCGATCTGGTCCGCCGGGACACCGTCCTTGATCAAGTCGTCCCGCACCTGGTTCGCGTTCGCGAGCGACGCACTCTTGCGATCCGCGTCCTCCGGCTTCGCATAGCCCTCCACGCGGATTTTCTGCTTGGTGCTGCGCGCGCGCTCGGCGACCGCCGACATGCCGCCGTCGTTCGCGCCCATGCCGCCACGCACCTGGCCGGCACCCATGCTCGCCGCGACTTTGGGCGCGGGCGCGGAAGTCGCATGGCCGCGCCCTTCGCGCTCGAGCTGTTCGGCGGGCACCTGCGCGACGGACGGCGGGGGCGCGGGTGCCTTGCGTTTCACCGCGCCGAGCAGCTCGACCTCCTTCTTTGCCACCTGGTACGGCGAGCCGCCCGTGGGTGGCGCGACGCCGAGCGCCGTTTCGTCGCTGAGCGTCTCGCGATCGACGAAATGCACGCTCCGGAGATCGTACTTGAACGAGAGCGCCGACGTGGAGCCGACGCCCACGGCGACGTGCTTCCAGTCCTCGCCGGACACGTTGTGGACGACGGCCCACGCTTCGAGCTTCGCCGGCTTCGCTCCGCGGAACTCGAGACGGTAGCTCGGCTTCCAGGACGGGCTTTCCGTCACGTACGTGATCTTGAGCTCGTGCGTGCCGTCCTTGGGCAATTCGAGCTCGATCGACACTTCGTCGTCTTGATCGTCGAGCGTCGGAAACGAGATCGGGACGAGGTTGCCCGTCTCGGTGTCCTCGACGGTCAGCGACTTCAGAAAGTCGTCGAGCCGTTGTCCCGGCACCTCGAGCGTCAACTTGTTCCCCTTCACGGTCGCGTGCCGCTCGAAGTAAGCGACGCCGTTGCGGTAAACGACGACGCGTCCGAGCGCCGCTGCCGTGTGAATCGGCGGTGCCGCCACACGCGCCGAAGCGCACCCGAACGCGCCCGTACCGAGCCAAGCCACCACGAGCCAGCGATTCACCGAAGACATCCGCGCCATCACCACATCCTCCGACCAAGCTTGCTGCGTCCGCGGCAACGCAACTCGTTCGCCGCGTCCCGAGCGAGTACGCGCGCGAGACGAGAAAGATCTCGCCGCGGCTCGCCGGGGACAGGACGAGAACGCGCGGACCCCCCGCGCGCTTACGCCCCCTGGCTCGCCGCGCGAAACGCTCCAAAGTTACGCGGGAAAGCCGCGCCGTTCTCCCGGTTTCACGCCTCGAACGGCGCCGTGTCCCCCGCGCCAGCTCGCACCACCTCGGGTGCTTCATGCGTCAAATCGATCACCGTCGTGGGCTCGGTGCCGCCCGGGCCGCAGTCGAGCACCATGGCGAGACCCTGAAATTCGACGTCGAGTTCGCGCGCGTCGATGTGCGGAGCCTCACCGTGACGCGCGGCGGTGCTCGAGACGATGGGACGACCGAGCCCTTCGACGAGCGCGAGCGCGACCGGATGATTGGGGATGCGCACGCCGACTGTCTTTCGGTGTCCCTGCACCGCGCGCGGGACGTCGTGCGTCGCCTCCAAGATGAAGCAGTAGGGACCGGGCAGGTACTTGCGCAGGATTCGGAACACGCGATCGTGCATCACGGCGTAGCGAGCGATCTCGGTGAGATCGCGGCAGACGAACGCGAGCATCTGCGAGCGGTCCATCCCCTTGATCTGATAAAGGCGGTTCAGCGCCTTCTTGTTCATCATGTCGCAGCCGAGGCCGTAGACGGTGTCCGTCGGATAACCGATGACCTCGCCCGCTTCGAGCGCGTCGACGGCGCGGCGGATCTTGCGGGGCTCGGGCCCGAACGGATTGATCTCGAGCAACATTGACGGCTTTTTCGTTGGGTTTGGGGTCGCCTAGGCTCGAAGCTCGAGCATGCGAACGCTGCGCGGGGGCACGGGCAGCGCGAACACGCCGACCGTAGCGCGGAAGCGCGACCCGTCGAGCGCGTCCTCGGCTTCCGACGCGCCGGCCGACGTCACCTTGGCTTCGATCTGGCGTTCGGTTGCGTTGATGACGAACAAGACGCGCGGGACAGCGTCCGCGTCGCGATGCACCGTGACGCGAATGTCCGCCGGCTCGGCGAAGAGCGTCGGCAGCTCGAGGCGAACCTGCGCGTCCGCGACGGCACGCACCACCGCGTCCTCGTCGAACGGCAGCAGCGCGGGGACCATGTCGCTCGGCTCCTGGACGTAGGCGGCCGGCTCGGCGAGCGGCCGAAAGCTGCCGTCGGCGAGGGGCGCGTGCGGCCCGACCGTCACGGCCCGTCCCCGCTCGCGCGCTCGCGTCACGCGGGCCACGAGGTCCGGCTCGAGCGCCCCAGGGCAGGCCACGATCGTCCAGCGCGCGTGCTTCAGGCTATGGCGCGCCACGTCGTCGCTCGAAAACGCGTACGGGATGCCCGCCCGGTCGAGCGTGCGCTCGAGCAGCTGGACGAACTGATCGGCCTCGACGGCGGGCGACGCCCCGAGCCCGAGCTCGTCCTCGAAACAAGCGTCCTCCGCGCTGCCGCCGAGCACCTGAAATAGCGCGGCGCTGAGCGGCCCGAACGCGTGCATCACGCGCGCGAGGCGGCGAAGCGAACGCGGCAGGAGCAGGTGCACCGGCGTGTGGCGCGCGAGCTCGGCGAAGCGCAGGCGAATCAACGCGCGCGTCAGACGTTCCCACGCCGCGGCGCTCGGACGCACGCGACCCTTCGGATCGATCGGCCCGTTGATCCAGCGATCGCGCTCGACCGCCATGTACACGTTGTAGCCGCGCAAGCCGTACGCGAGAGCCGTGAGCGCCGTGAAGGCGTTGTCGCCCTCGCTGAGCGGCGCGAAGAACGGCGGGTACCCCGCGCCGAGCTCGCAAGCGAACGCCGGGTGCTCGCGCGCGGCAGAGCGCACGGCGAGCTCGGAGGTGCGGCGCGCGATTTCGTTGCGCTGGGGCGGGGACGCGCCGTGGTAATAGTCGAGCCCGAGGAGCTCGACGGCTTGCCCGACGCGCAGCGGATCGAGCGGCGTGGCGGCCTCACTGAGCGGCAGGTTGTGCGAGGTCGGCACGCCGCCGAGGCCCGCGTTTTCCATGGCCGTGCGGTAGCGGACGAACGCTCCGGCGATGAGCGCTTCTTGAAACTCCGCCCAATCGAGGTGGCGTGCGAGCTCGCGCTTGCTCTTCGCGTTGAAGCGGCGCGGCGGCTCGACGTTGAAGAACGTCACGCCTGGGTCGCCGAGCACTTCGCGCAAGACCTCGACGCGTGCGTACTTGTCCTTCAGGAACGCGCGATAGTGCGCGATCGCGTCGGCGTGATAGTCCTGGTCGTAGACGCCGTCGCGAAAGTACATCGCGCCCTCGTTGTCGACCTGGAGCAGCACGATCGGCCCGTTCGGCCAGACGAGGGGCGCGAGCTCCTTGCCCACGGCATCGAACCACACGCGAGCCTCGGCGTGAAACGCCTCGCTCGCGTAGCTCGGCACCGGAAACGCGAGCGGCGGCACCGGCAGCGCCACGGGCTTTCCGCCCGCGGAAACGGCCTGGCATTCCTTCGTCCAGATGACGCGTTCGGGGATGCCGAAGCACGTGAGCTCGGCATTGATGTGCGGCCCCGGGCGCAGGATGACGTAGAGCCCGAGCTCGCCCGCGAGCCGTACGAAGCGCGCGACGTCGAGCTTGGGCTCGACCTTGCCGAAATCGAAGTCCCCCGTGCCGCGCTCGTGCACACCCCACGGCACGTAGGTGTCGAGCAGCGTCAAGCCGAGCCCGCGTATGCCCTCGAGCGCGGAGCGCCACGCTTCCGGCTCCAAGCGCCAGTAATGCGCGCTCCCCGCCAAGAGCGGCACCACCTCCGCCCCCACCCGAATGCCGGCCGGGACGAGCTCGACTTTTTGGGCGCCCTTCCTGGGCCTGGCCATCGGGCTGTTGCTACCTCGCGCCGGCGGAACTAGGAAAGCCCTGAAATGACTTTCGTCGTCACGGACAACTGCAAAGCCTGCCGTTTCACCGATTGTGTCGCCGTCTGCCCGGTGGATTGCTTCCACGGCGACGCTGAGATGCTCTACATCGATCCGGGCGAGTGCATCGATTGTGGCGCTTGTGTGCCGGAATGCCCGGTCGAGGCCATCTACGACGAGTCGCAGCTACCGGACGACAAGAAGGCGTGGATCAAGACGAACGCCGACAAGGCGCCGAGCTTGCCCGTCATCAATCAGAAGGGCGAGCCCCTGCCCGGCGCCGACGAGCGCAAGCAGTCGCTCGGCTTCTGAGCGGCTGCTCACACGCGCGTCACGACAACGCGTGAGAAAGCACGCCGTTCAGCGCGCCCGGCGGCGACGCGCACCCGCGAGCCCGGCGAGTGCGAGCGCCGCGAAGCCGAGCGAGCTGCCGAGGTGATTCGGCGCCGGAACGAGCGAGCATCCAGCGCCGTCGTCCGAGGCGTCGGTGCCGCTCTTCGGTGACGTGCTCGTGCCGGACGCTTCCGGCGCGCTCGCCACGGGCGAACCCGAGGTGTTGCCCGATCCCGAGTTCCCCGACGTGTCCGTGGCGTCTTTCGACAAGTGCGCGTTCGAGACGAGACGCGCGTACGGGGGCAAGCAAATCTTCGCGGGGTCGGCGCTGCAGGAGCTGGTGCCGTTCGCGTCCGAGGCACAGACGTCGCTCGGGTTCTCATCGCACGTGAAATCGGCCGGACAATCCGAGTCGGCGCTGCATGCGACGACCTTCAGGTTGCACGCCTTCGTACCGCTCGGCTGACAGGAGCAGTCGGGGGGCGGCGGCGTACCCGCGTCGGCCATCGGCGCTCCGCTGCCGGCGGAGCCGGAACAACCGCATGCTTGCTCTTCGTCGCAAGTGAAGCCGGCGCCGCAGTCGGCGTCCGCCTGGCACGGGAGCAGGTACGTCGGCACGCAGGCCGAGACAGCGCTGCTCGTGCATGCCGTGTCGCTCGGCTGCGGACACGCCTCCCCTTTCGCGCAGGGCGGTGCCGTCGGACAGGTCTCCTCCGTGCTCGTGTAACAGCTCATGCCATCAGCACAGTCGGAGTCGCTCGAGCAAGGCAGAGCGACACAGGTGTCGACGGTGCCGCTGCAATCCGGAGGCGTGCAGTTCGGGTCGTCCGGCGCGCAGGCGATGCCTGGGCACGCGACGGGTGCCGCCTTGCAGTCGTAGTTTCGAGGGCAGGTCTGGTCACCGCAGGCCACGTCGGCGCGCGCGGCGGCGACGAAAGCAAGCGGAGCGACGAGCGACAAAGCGACGAGACACGAGCGAAGAGCGGAGCGGGAACTGAGCATTGGTGGCTTCCTCGGGTGACGGCTGCAAGGCAAGTGCCAGTAGCGGAAATCAGGGCCGTTCCTGCGGAGCGACCGCGCGCGTGACGCTCTCAGCGTGACACGAAGGTCGCACGGGTCGCCAAATCGTGCCAGATCGGCAAGCCGGGACTCAGCCGAAGCCGCTCACCTTGCCGGTGAGCATGCGCTCCCAGGTGGGAGGGTCCACGAATTTAGCTACCAGGAAATCGACCACGGCGCGCACCTTGGTGGAGAGCTGCCGCGCCGACGGATACACCGCGAAAATCGCGCTTTGCTCGAACTCGTACTCCGGAAGCACGCGCACGAGCTCGCCCTTCACGAGCTCTTCGTTCACGGACATGGTGGGACCGACGGTGATGCCGAGTCCCTTTTTGGCGCTGTCGGCCAAAACTGCGATGTTGTTCGTCGCGATGCGCCCGGAAAGCGCCACGCTCACGGGGCCGTCGGGACCGATGAGCTTCCATTCGCGAGGTCGGGCGAAACCCGTGTAGACGACGATGTCGTGCTGGGCGAGCTCGTCGGGGTGCTTCGGCACGCCGCGGCGTGCGAGGTAGTCGGGCGACGCGATGAGCACGCGCTTGTTCGCGCACAGGCGACGCGCAATGAGGCGTGAGTCGGAAAGCGCGCCGATCCGAATCGCCAGGTCGATGCCCTCGTCGATGATATCGACGAAGCGGTTCGTGAGCGTGAGGTCGATCGAGAGCTCGGGATAGAGCGCCAGGATTTCGTCGAGCACCGGCCCGATGTACATCTGCCCGAAGAGCAAGGAAGCGGTGATGCGCAAGTTGCCGCGCGGGTGCGCCGTCGCCTTCTGCACCTCCGCTTCGGCGTCCAACAGATCGGCGAGGATCTGACTCGCGCGCGCGTAAAAAGCCGCTCCCGCTTCCGTGAGCGACAAACTCCGCGTCGTGCGCTGCACCAAGCGCACGCCGAGCCGCTCCTCGAGCCGCGTGACGATGCGGCTCACGCCCGAGGGGCTCAGCGACAGCTCCTCTGCCGCCTTCGCGAAGCTCGAATGCTTCACGACCGAATGGAACGCTACGAGCTCGTGAGTTTCAGTGGGCATCGCGCTGCACTGCCGCCCTGGGGCCTCGACGCCACGCTGCCGTATTCGTGAGGTTCAGTCACCGATCAAGTGTCCCGAGCGCGATCTTTGGCCTGTCGGCCAATTTCTTTGCCGCGTGAGCTCGCCGGCGCGCCCCGCCGGGGTCGAGCGTCAGTGCTTCGCAAAATCGAGCGTGACGTGCGTTTGAACTTGCAAGGTGCCCGCCTGGTTTTCCTGGCCCGGCAACGGCAGCGACGCGAGAAGGCTCGAGTCGAGGTCACCGCTCTGCGGAAACGGCGTGCCCTTCTGCATCACGAGCTTGCCTTCGGATTTGCATTGGAACTCCGAGAGCTCGTGCGGCGCGTCGGGCGGCAGCCCCTCGAAATCGAAGCGCTTGCTCGTGGCGTAGCGCTTGGTTCCGACCGAGAGCGTCACGCTGTCACCCTTCACCGACTCCACCTTCACGAGCCGATAAGTGACGAGGTCGAGCCCGAAAACGCCTTCGCGGCTCGTCGCCATCCAATAAGCTCCCGTGCCGAGCGCCTCGGAAGGCACCGGCAGCGTGACGAGCGCCAGCGCGTCGCTGAGCTGCCGCAGCTGGTCGCGGACGGACTCGGCGCCAGGCGCCACCTCCGTGTGATAGCCGGTGCCGGCGCCGTCGTGCGACACCTCGTACTCGACCTTCGAGCCCTTGAGCTTCGCGACGGCGAGCTCCAAATCGTGCGGGATCCCCGAAACCCCGAGCTTGACCGCGAGCACCTTCGCGGACATCGCCACGTTGTCGCTCGGCGCGCCGGCGTCGGCTGCTGCGTTCTTCGGCTTCTGCGCCTCGATCGCCACGGTGAGCTCGAACGGAATCGGCGCCTGCTGCGGCCCGGACGAAACCTGAAGCTCGATCGTACCCTGCGTCCTCCAGCCGGGTTTTGGCTGAGCGGGTGCGAGCGACACGCGTGGCTCGCTCCCGATGCCGCCGAGCGTGATCTTCGGGGGTGCACCCGCCTTGATCTCGGCGTCGGCGCCGCCCGGCGGGAAAATCCCGTTCGGGGGCGGACCGCCGGAGCTGTCGGGCGCCGAGGTTTTCGCGCGTGAGCTCGCGGCGGCGACGGCCCGCGCGAGCTCCGGATCCATGCCGGCGTTTTTGTCGACGCTCGCGGCAGGCTCGCTGGTTCTCTCGTGCTGCTGCTCCTTCGAGCAACCCGGCAGCGCGAGCAGCACGCCGAGCGGCAGCCAATAGGCAGAGCGAAGATGCATGGCGAGCGGATCTACCATATCCACGCGCCACGCAAGCGCTCCGGGATCGCCCCCTTTGGCCGTTTGCGTATCGAGCAGGAGTCTCACTCGTCGTCTTCTGCGCGCACGAGCTCACTCTGCGGCGCGACGATAGGGGCCAAGCTCGCACGCCGCGGCGGGGCTCCCGGTTCTACGTTGCTGGTGCTATGGCTTTGCGCGAAGCTTGCGGCTCATAGGTAAAGAAGGGTGGGGCGCCTGGGCAGAGGACCGGAGCCCCGTCGCGTTTCTCGCGTCGTGGACGTGGCTCGACGTGGTGGCCAATCTCCGCTTTCCAGATGAGGAAGCGCGGCTCTGGTACCTCCCTTGCCTCGATACGGTCGTCCTCTTCGGCGCGCTCGCGCTCACCGCGCGCCTCGGACGCCGAGTGCCGCGCCTGGCGGCCGGCGTGCTCGCATTCTCGTTCTCCTGCGTGCGGCTACTTCGCTTCGGCGACGGCGTTTCGCGGCATTTTTTCCGGCGTCAATTCCACGTCTACACGAACCTCTCGCTCTTACCGGAGCTCCCACGCCTGCTCCACACGACCATGTCCACGTGGGCGCTCGGTTGTCTCGCCGTCGCGCTCGTCGTCGGGCTCGCGGCGCTGACGCTCGCCTCCTACGCCGCAGTGCGGGTCGCGGAGCGCTGCCTGCTCGAGCCCCGCAATCGGCACCTGTTCGGCGTGGTCACTGTGTGCTTCGGGGCGCTGTCGCTGCTGCCACGACACGGAGCGCTCGCCCGAGTAAGACCGATGCCGCCGAACGCCGCGGGGCGCCTCGTCTCCGAGGTCAGCGCGGTGCCGCGAGCACGCCGAGCGCGTGAACGCGTGGGCCACGCCGTCGCGGACACGCGCGCTCGCCTCCGCGCAGCGCCGAATGACCTCGCGAAGCTCGGAGGCGCGGACGTGCTCGCGTTCATCGTGGAGTCGTACGGCGCCACCCTGCTCGAGAGCGGTCCGTACGCGGCGCGCATGCGGGCGGAATACGCGGCATTCGACGCGGAGCTCGGCGCGCGGGGGTACACCATGGCCGCAAGCGTGCTCGATTCACCCGCGTTCGGCGGCGGCTCCTGGTTCGCGCACGCCGCGCTCGACACGGGCGTGCGCGTCACCGATCAGTTCGAGTACGAGGCGCTGTGCGAGGCAAAGCCGCTCACGATCGCCCATTTTTTCGAGGGCGCGGGCTACCGCACCGTGCTCGTCCAGCCCGCGACCGAGCGCGCGCTCGGAGCGCGCGATTATCTCGATTTCGACCGCAAATACCTGGCAAGCGACTTCGACTACCGAGGGCCGGCGCTCGGCTGGGGCAAAATGCCGGATCAATACGTGATCGACGTCACGCAACGCCGCGAGCTCCTCGCGCGTGACCGGCCCCGCTTCGTCGAGTATGCGCTCGTCACGAGCCACGCGCCGTGGTTCGCCGTGCCCGCACCGCTCGACGATTGGTCCCGCGTCGGAGACGGCTCCGTATTCGCTTCGTTGACGACGCGCTGGTACTCGTCCGACTGGGCGAGCATCGACCGAGCGAGTGACGCTTACCTCGACACCATCATTTACGATCTCGAGGTCTTGCGGCGTTACCTCGCATCGGAGCTGCACAATGACACCCTGGTCATCATCGTCGGGGACCACCAGCCGCCCGGTGCGGCCGCGGGAACGAGCACCGATTACGGCGTGCCCATTCACCTCTTGAGCAGAAAAGCCGCGCTCGTCGCGCCTTTCTTGGCGCGTGGCTACGCCGCAGGCATGACCCCGCGCCGAGCCGGGCCGCATCCCGGGCTAGAGTCGTTCCTTTTTGCGTTCCTCCGCGATTTCTCGACGGACTTGCGACAGACTAGTAGCGGCCAGTGACGATTCGACCGACTCCCTTGAAGAAGCAGCAGGATTTTCGCGAGCGAGCGTCCGCTCAGGGCCTCGACGAAGCGCTCGCCTGGACGTTGCTCCAAGCGTTGGCGCGTCTTGCCGCGACCGGCCGTCCCCTAGCGTGCCCCGCGGGGCTCGACGTCGACGCGAACGGCGAGCTCACGCAAGAGCCTGTCGGGCGTGGTGTCGTGAGCGTGTACCCGAGCGCGACGCCGTGCTTCGAGCTGGGCGGTCCGTCCGACGCCAAGGCGGTCGAGCTCCTCGAGCTCTATCTGCCGCTTTGCATCGGGCAGCGCAGCGCGGAGCTCGTGGTCGGGCACCTGGGCCAAAGCCTCGACGGGCAGATCGCGACCTCGAGCGGCGCGTCGCAATACGTGACCGGGCCGGAAAACATCCGCCACCTGCATCGACTGCGCGCGCTCTTCGACGCCGTGATCGTGGGCGCCAACACGGTGGAGTGCGACGATCCGCAGCTCACGACGCGGCTCGTCAGCGGACCGAACCCGACACGCGTCGTGCTCGATCCGAACCGGCGTTTGCACGGCACGCAGGTCGTGTTCCGCGACGGCGCGGCGCCGACGCTCGTGCTCTGTGCGAACGGCGCCGAAAAGCGCAACGGCTTCGCTCACGCGGAGGTGCTCGGCCTTCCCGCGACGGGCGAGCTCTTGCCGGTCGAGGGCGTCGTGGCGGCGCTTCGTGCGCGCGGGCTCAATCGTCTGTTCGTCGAGGGCGGCGGCGTCACGGTCTCGCGTTTTCTCGAGGCGCGCGCGTTCGACCGCCTGCACCTCACCGTAAGCTCCGTATTTTTGGGCAGCGGCCGCCCGGGCGTGAAGCTCCCGGGCATCGATCGGCTGGACGCGGCCCTCCGCCCGCGCGTGCGTCGCTTCACGCTCGGCGACGACGTGCTCTTCGACTGCGACTTCGGCGGAGCGTAGCTCGGCGTGCGCCTGCGCTTCGTCGTGCCGGACCTCGGCGGGCCGAGCACGGGCGGCACCGTGTACAATCGCGAGCTCGTTCGCGCTCTCGCAGCGCACGGCGTGAGCCTGGACGTGCTCGACGTTTCGCGCGCGGAACGAGCCCTCGCTGCGGGTGAGACCGGCACGTATTGGCTCGACACGCTGTTTCTCGCCGAGCTGCCGCGCTTGCGGCAGCTCGCGACGGGCGCGCAACGCCTCGGGCTCCTCGCGCACTATTTGCCGGCGCTCGTGCGCTACGGCGCGAGCGTGAGCCGCGCCGAGCTCGCGCCGGAAGAAGCACTCGCCGTGGATTGCGCGGACGCGTTGGTCGCTCCGAGCGAGTTCATGCGCGAGACGCTCGAGCGCCTCGGGGCGCGCAGAGGGAGCGTCGCCGTGGTCGAACCGGGGCGACTCGCTCGCGGCGTCGCGCCGTTGCCCGAGCCTTCGGCCACGCTGCGGGCGCTCGTAGTGGCGCATCTCGTGCCGGGCAAGGGTGTCGATCGACTGCTCGCGACGCTCGCGGCACACCTCGAGCGCGCCGACCCGTTGTCCCTCGCGATCGCCGGCAGCATGACGCAAGACGCGGCGTACGCCGAAGGCTGCCGGGTATTCGCGACGGCTCCGTCGCTGCGCGAGCGCGTGACGCTACTCGGAGAGCTCACGCCCCACGGCGTGAACGAGCGGCTCGCGAGCTGCGATCTCCTCTTGTCGGCCTCGAGCATGGAATCGTTCGGCATGGCGCTCGCCGAAGCGAGGACGCTCGGTGTGCCGATCGTCGCCCGCGCGGGCGGCAACGTGGAAAACCTGGTGTCGACGGCGTCGGGCGGCGAGCTCGTCGCGGACGCGGCGAGCGTGGCGGCGGCGTGTCTCGCCTTGTGCCGCAAGCCGGCTGAGCTCGCAGCGCGGCGGGAACGAGCGCAGGCCAATGTGCTCCCGCCGCGGCCGTGGAGTCACGCCGCAAAGGATTTCCTCGCGCGAGCGCGCTGAGCTCTCGGGCGCGAGCCGCGCGCCGCATGGCGGGCGCGAGCGTCCGAGTGAGCGGCGATTACCGGGCGGGGCGGCCGTAGGACCAGTAAAACGAGCGAACGAACGAGGCGGTGACCAGCCCACAGCCGAGCGCGGTGGCGACGGTTCCGAACGGTTCGCCCAACACCATTCCCAAAGCCAGGCCGAGCATCAGGCTCGTGAAGGCGTGGCGCCCGAAGGACGAACGCGGTTGTTCGCCGCCGCGCGCCGGGACGAGTGCGAGGGTGATGACGTAGACGTAACGGAGCAGCCCGACGATGAGGATCCACGCGCCGAAGCGACCGCGCTGGAGCAGCACGATGCCGGCAAGGAGCACGAAGTACGCGTCCGTTTCCATGTCGAAGTAGGCGCCGAATTCGGAGGTTTCGCCGCGGCGTTTGGCGACCCAGCCGTCGAGCCCGTCGAGCCCGAACACGACGAGAACGGTCGCGCCGAGGGCCCAGAGCGGCACGCTTTCGGGCAGGAGGCCGATGCTCGACGCGAGCGCGAAGCGCAGCGCCGTCACGGCGTTGCCCCAGCCGAACGAGCCGCTCGGCGTGGTCGCGCCGCGACAGAGCGCGAGGAGCGTGACGAACGACACGACCGCCGTCGTGACGTACGGCCACGCGTCGCCTTCCGCGAGCGCGAGGCTCGAGCCCGCCAGCATGACGAACGAGTGGATGCGGCTGAAGCGCGTGAGCGGGAGGTTCTTCATGGCTCGCAGGCACCGTCCGGCTCGGGCGCGAGGTGCGCGGCCCTCCGAAACGAGGGTAACATGCGCCGCACGATGGCGAGCGAGCTCCGCGCGGCGCGGGCATTTTGGATCACGGCGCCGGGGCACGGAGCGATCCGTGAAGAGCCGCTCGGCGCGCCGGGCGCGGGCGAAGCGCTGGTCGAGACGCTGTGGAGCGGCATCAGTCGCGGCACGGAGACGCTCGTGTTTCAGGGGCGCGTTCCGGTCAGCGAGTACGCACGGATGCGCTGTCCGTTCCAGGCGGGCGACTTTCCGGCACCCGTGAAGTACGGCTACGCGAACGTCGGGCGCGCGCTCGGCGGCGTGCACGCGGGTCGCGCGGTGTTCTGCTTGTTCCCGCACCAGACGGCGTTCGTCGCAGCGGAGAGCGCGCTCGTTCCGCTGCCGCACGGTGTGCCGCCCGAGCGCGCGGTGCTCGCCGCGAACATGGAGACGGCGCTGAACGCGATCTGGGACGCGCGCGTGCAGGCGGGCGATCGCGTGTCCGTCGTGGGAGCGGGTGTCGTCGGGTGCCTCGTCGCGTTTCTTGCGGCGCGTATTCCGGGCACGCACGTCGAGCTCGTGGATGTGCTGCCGGCGCGGGCGAACGTGGCGGCTGCGCTCGGCGTGAGCTTCGCGCTGCCGAACGGCGCGAGCGCGGAGCGGGACCTCGTGTTTCACGCGAGCGGGCGCGCGGACGGAGCGCGCACGGCGCTGTCGCTCGGCGCGACCGACGCGACGGTCGTCGAGCTCAGCTGGTACGGGGACGCCGAGGTTTCGCTCCCGCTCGGGGCGGATTTCCACGTGCGGCGCCTGACGTTGCGTTCTTCCCAGGTCGGTACGGTGAGTCCCGAGGCGCGCCGTCGCTTTTCGCATCGGAACCGGCTCGAGCTCGCCCTGTCGCTGCTCGCGGACGCGCGGCTCGACTGCCTCATCGACGGCGAAACGCCGTTCGACGCCCTACCAGCCGCCCTGCCCGAGCTCGTCACCCACGGCGGCCTCTGCCGTCGCGTCCGTTATTAGCGACGGAGGCCTTGGGGGTTAAAAAGGGGCTCCCCCGCCGCCTATGGCAGGCTCGCTCCGCTCGCGTATCCTCTGGCCGCCATGTATAGCGTCTGCGTTCGGGGTCACGTCATGATCGCTCACAGCTTCCGCGGAGAGCTCTTCGGTCCCGCGCAGCGCCTGCACGGCGCAACGTACGTCGTGGATATCGAGCTGCGCCGCCCCGAGCTCGGTCCGGAGGGCGTCGTCGTCGACATCGGTCGCGCGACGGACGTCCTCGAGTCGATCCTCGGGGAGCTCAACTTCCGAAACCTCGACGACGACCCCGCGTTCACCGGCAAAAATACCACGACCGAGTTTTTGGCGGGCGTCGTCTTCGACCGCGTCGCCGAGCGCGTCAAAAAAGGCGAGCTCGGTCCGGGCTCGGACGCCGTGCGCGAGCTCAAAGTGACGCTGCACGAGTCGCACGTGGCCTGGGCGGCACGCGAAGGCGCGCTCAGTTAGCGCGAACCTCGCTCGCAGGACATGGGCCGCTTTCCCTTTCCGCACCCTCGACGCCTCGCGCATTGCAGCTACCCCGCGGCCGCGGACCACGGAGACGTCCTGCGTGCCTTTCGCGCATTCCGCGAAGAAATCGTGACGGCGGACGGCGCGCGCGGCTTCTTGCGAACGCGACGACCCGACACGCCCGACGGCGTCGCGAACTCCACCGTCTCCGAAGGTATCGCCTACGGCATGCTCATGGCCGTGATGCTCGACGAGCAGGCGCTCTTCGACGCGTTTTACGGCTATGCGCTCGCCTTCGCGAACGAGCGCGGGCTCATGTGTTGGTACGTCGCGCCCGATGAACGCGCGCTCGGCACCGGTGCCGCGAGCGACGCAGACGAAGACATCGCCTGGTCGCTCGTGATGGCGCATCGGCAATGGGGCGGTCGCGGCGCGCTCGACGCGAGTTACCTCGACCACGCGCGCCGGCAAATCGATCGCATCTGGGAACACGAAGTCGACCACGCCGCGTTCCCCTTCCTCTTCAAACCCGGTGACGAGTGGCGCCCCGACGTCTTCAATCCCTCCTATTTTTCGCCCCATCAATACCGACTTTTCGCCGAAGTCTCCGGTAACGCCGGCTGGCTCGCCGTCGTCGATCGCGGCTACGACATCATCGACGCCTCACTCAACGAAGCGAGCGGCAACCGCGAAAACGGGCTCGTGCCCGCGTGGTGCGACGCGCGCGGCGTGCCCGTCGCAGCGTTCCCCGGCGCCGAAACCAACTACCAGACGGACTCCGCGCGGCTTCCGTTTCGCCTCGCCCAAGACTTCGCCTATTACCGGGACGCGCGTGCTCGCGCCTACCTCGAAAAAACGAGCTCGTTCTTCGCCGGGCTCGGCGCGGGCGCCGTGGGAGACGGCTACTACACCGACGGACGCCCCTGCCCCGACCGCAAAACCGCGCAGCCGGACCACGGCTCTGCCGTCTTCGTCGGCGGCGCCGCGGCGGGCGCGATGTGCTCACCCGCGTACCAGACCTTTCTCGACGGCTGCTATGCGCGTCTTCGCACGGGCAAGCTCCTCGCGCGGAGCCGCTACTACAACCACTGTTGGACCGTGCTTTCGCTGCTCATGCTCACGGGAAATTTCAGCGAGCTTCCCGGCTAAACTCGGTCCGCCGAGCGGAAGTTCGCGCGTTCGCCGGGCGCTGCGGGACAAGCCGCCTTTCCGACGTTATCTTTGAAGTATGCGAAACGCGCGCTTCACCCTCGTCGTCGCGAGCGCACTCACGTCGCTCGCGGCGTGCAGCGGCGCCGCGAGCGAAGCGTGGGTGCGTCAGCCGGAGGGCGGTGGCTCGATCGGGGACGAACAGGCGTCGCTCGAGCACGACGCGATGGCTCCGGAGCTCGCAAGCGACTCCGCACCGCAAGCGGGTCCGCGACGGCTCGATCACACGGTGACGCTCGGGGAGCTCTACCTGGCGCCGCCGGAACCGGGCGCGCAGGCCGCGGTCGCGCAAGGGCAGCCGTCGATTACGGTCAACGTGAACAACTACGTGACACCCGCGCCAGGCTACGGGTACGGCTACGCGGGGTACGGCGCGCCGCTGGTCTCGCGCGGCGGCGGCCCGGGGCCGTCGAACTCCCCCTTCACGACGCGCGGCGGCGGCGGCGGCGGCGTTCAACCCGGACAAAGCTTTCCGGCTCCGCCGAGCTTCGGCCCGCAGTTTCCGTACCACTTGAGCCCCGCGTCACCCTGGGAAACCAGGCATTGAGCTGAGACTCGGATGAGCCCGGAGGCGGGCTATCGTTCGGGGATGAGTCCGAGCGAGCGAGTCGATTCGAGGCGTTGGCTCAAGCGTCGGCTGTGGAGCTTCGTCCACGCCGCACGGGGCGTCTGGCACCTTCGCACCGAGCCGAACGCGCGCATTCACGCGCTCGCGACGTTCGCGGTGCTGATCGCCGCCGTGGTTTCGCGGCTTTCACCGCTCGAATGGGCGCTCATCGTCTTCGCCATCGCGCTCGTCTTCGCCGCCGAAGCGCTCAATACCGCTCTCGAACACCTCGCGAACGCGACCATTCCCGACCACCACCCGCTCGTCGGCACGGCGAAGGATCTCGCGGCCGGCGCCGTCCTCATCTGCGCGATCGGCGCGGCCGTCGTCGGCGTGCTCGTGCTCGGACCGCATCTCGTGGTGATCGCGGCGCAGGGATTCGACTGAGCGCCGTCACGCGAGTTGGCTGAGCGGGCCCGTCTCCGTGTCGATGTTCCCGATGCTCGTCGTGCCGTCCATGCCCATCATTTGCAGGATCGAGACGAGGAGCTTGGCGGACGGCTGCTGACTCACGTCGAGAAAGCGGCCGGCACGGAGCGCGCCTTGCGCTCCACCGATGAGCACGCAGGGCCACGGTTGCATGGCGTGCGACGTCGTGCCGAGCTCGCGACCCCAGAGGACGAGGGTGTTGTCGAGCAAGGTCCCGTCACCTTCGTCGATGTCGTCGAGCGCTTGCAGCATCGTGTAGAGCTGCGCCGCGTACCAGTTGTCGATCGCCATCAGCTTGTCGCGGTTGTCCTGATCCTGGTGCGACATGGTGTGGTGCGCGTCGGTGTGACCGAGCCAGGTGTGCGTCACGTTGCTGAAGCCGCAGGAGAGCTGCACGCTCGCGATTCGCGTGAGATCACACGCGAAAATGTGCGGAATCAGCCCGAGCATGGCCGCTGCTTCCGTCGGAAAATTCGCGTTGTTCGCGTATTTGCCGCTCGAGGCGGGGCGCTCGGGCAGCGTGCACACGCTCGTCTCGACGGGCATGGTCGTGTCGAGGCGTTGCTCGAGCGCGCGAATGCCCGCGAGGTGCGCGTCGATCTTCGCGTACTCCTCGAAGCTTACCCGCGTCCGCATCCGCTTCAAATCAGCCGTGACCAGATCGAGGACGCTCGTCTGCTCGCGCTTCTTCTGCTCGGCTGCCGCTTGCGCCGCGGCGGGATCGGCCGGCGGCATGAAGCTCCCGAACAAGCGATCGAACGCGGCTTGCGGATCGGTCTCCGGGTGCAGCGGGGTGTCGTCAGCCTTGTAGATGACGCGCGTGACGCTCGTCGGGCTGCCGCACTGCACGCCGAGCTCGAGCGTGCGGTACGGCGTCTCCTGCGTGGCCGCGTCGGGCGTCACGCCGTAAGGCATGTCGGGGCCGGCGCCCGCCGCGACGATCTGGTCGACCGAGGGCCCGCTGCCCCAACCGGTGCGGTGTCCGTTGCCGCCGTCGAAGTCCGCGCCGTTGCCGGGGTCTTTGAGCAGCGAGCCGGTGAACATGCCGGCCGAGCCGTACGCGTGCTGCTCGCCCGCGCCTTTCACGCTCATCTTGAGGCCCCAGGGGACGACGAGCTTCGATTTGAGCGGGGTGAGCGGCGCTTGGATTTCGTGGAGCGTGAAGTCGGTCTCGGTGCCTTCTGGCTTCCAATCGATGGGACCCGCCGACGTGTCCGAGTCGGCGCTGCCGTCGGGCGTGAAGACGAGCAACAGGCGCTTCGGACGTTTCGCTTCTTGCCCGCTCGCGTTCAGGAGCGGGACGAACGGAGCGAGCGCCGCGCTCACGCCGAGCGTCTTGAAGAGAGCGCGGCGGGAGAGCGCCGTACGCGGGCGGTGCATTCGACTCATCGCATGGCTCCTACTGCGTGTCCTCGGCGCCGACAGCGCGCACGTGCCGGAAGGCGTCGCTGAGGACGAGCTTGGTGACGAGCTCACGCACGTTGTACTTCGACGCCGCGAAGCCGTCGTGCAGCGCTTTCAGGCTGCACGCGTCGTCCGGCGATTCGATGCGGCCTAGCGCGAAGCGGAACCATTGATTGGCCGCGCAGTCGGCGACCGTGCGGCTCGTCGCGAGCTTCTGTCCGAGCTCGACCACACCGACGAACGAGCCCGAAAGGTCGTCACCCGCGGCGACGAGCTCACCCGTCGCGTCGATGCTCACGCCGCCGTCCGTCGTCCGGTAGCGCCCGATGCCGTCGTAGTTTTCGAACGCGAGCCCGATGGGGTCCATTTGCTCGTGACAGCCGGCGCACGCGCCCGTCTCGTGCGCGGCGAAGCGATCGCGCGCCGTCGTACCCTGAACGGGCGGGAGCGCGGTCGCCATCACGGTGGCCGGCGGCGGATCGATCGGCGTGCACAGGAGATTTTCGCGAACGGTGATACCGCGGTGGACGACGGAGCCCTCGGCGTCCCCGCGGTAATGCTTGACCAGGAAGCCGGGCTGCGTGAGCACGCCGGCCCGCTTGCTCGCGTCGAGCATGACGCGCGTTCCGTCGCTGAAATTCGCCGGCTGCTCGAGGCCGTAGAGCTCGAACAAGCCGCCGCGCGGGTACGAGTAGCTCGCGGTGAAGAGCGTGCTCAAGAGGCCGTCACCATCGAGCACGACCGCGTTCGCGAAGTCGCTCGTCTCGGCGAGCATGGCTTGGGTGAGGTCCGGTTCAGCGGACGCGAGGCTGCCGAGCTCCGTCGGGCCGATGTCGAGCCACTGCAGATGAAAGAGCGGCACCATGTCCTTCGCGCGTGAGTCGGCGAGCATGCGCGATACCTGGGATTCGAGCGTGGAGTCGTCGTCGAGCGCGTTCGCCGCCGCGAGGTCGAACAGCGTCTGGTCCGGCATCGAGTCCCAGAGGAAGTACGAAAGTCGCGAGGCGAGCTCGTAAGGAGTGAGCGATACCGGCGTCGCCGAGGGCGTGCCCGCGGGGCCGACGTCGGCGTGGTAGAGGAAGAACGGCGACTGCAACATCGCCTCGAGCACGAGGCGAAAGCCGTTGTCCGGCCTGCCCCCGACGCCGAAGAGCGCGGTGTACGCGCTGATTTCGTCGTCGAGGAGCGGGCGGCGGTACGCCTTCGAACCGAAGGTCGTGATGAACTCACGCACGCACGCGTCGCCCGTCGCAAGCTCGCAGGGCGCGATTTGGGCCATGCGGGCCTCGGCGTCGAGCGCGACCTTCGCCGCGATCTCTTGCTGCTGCTGGACGATGAGATCCGTGACGACGGCGAGCGCGTTGCTCGCGAACGGGCCGACCGTCTCGTCCGGCGTGAGCGCGGAAGAGGGGCTCCCCGTCACTCCGAGCAGGTCGCGCAGGGTGTGATCGAGCTGCGTGCGCGTGAGACGGCTCAAGCGCGAGCGCCCGATTTTGAGGGCCGCGCCCGTCTCCGCCGCGCAATCCGCTGCCGTCGGCCCGCTGCCGGCGCCGCCGCTCGAGCCGCCGGTGCCGGAGCTGCCGCCCGCCGGCGAGGTTCCGCCGCTGGGCCCGCCGGTGCCCGAGCCGTTCGGTGCGCCGCCGGCTGGCGCGTCGCTCGCGACGTTCGTCGCAATGGTGCCCGTACAGCCGGCGAGCAGGCCTGCCGCGCTCCAGGCCGCGAGTGCCCGAGCGACTCCGTTGCAGCGTTTCGTCGTCACGCCGAGCGACCTCGAATCTTCAAGGTAACGAAACCGCGCGCTCGAGCAACCTCGAGCGGCATGGCTCGCCGTCTTTTTCGCGCGCCGAATAGGGCGCGCTCGAAAGAGTGCGCTCAGAGCGTACATCGGCGCCGGATCGGGCAATTTGCCCGGCAGCGTGACGGCGCCGTCGACCCTGCCGTTCACGCGTCGGCTAGCGTGAGATTGTCCGTCAGAACGGAGCGACCTCGTTGCTTGCAGCGGCTCCAGCGTCTTTGGCAGCGCGGGACGCGGAGTCGGGCCCGTTCGAGCCGTTCGACGCGGCTTCGGCGCTCTCGTCGTCGGTGCCCCCGTCCCTCGCCGAATCGCTCGCTTCAGGCGCGCCCGCGTCGGGCGAAGCGACGGCGGTCGGCGCCGTGCCTTCGAGAAATTCTTCGTCGATCGCGTCGGGTTCGCCCGCGTAGGCGAGCAAGCCAGTCGCCGGGTCGATGTGCACGGTCACGATGCCGCTCGGCTTCGGAAACTCGGTCGCGGGGTGCCCCTCGTGTGCGGCTCGCATGAAGGCCACCCACGCGGGTAACGCGGTCGCGGCGCCCGACTCACCCCAGCCGAGCGGGAGCGGCTCGTCGTAGCCGACCCACACGCCTGCGACGAGCTCGGTCGAATAGCCGACGAACCACGCGTCCTTCGCGCCGTTCGTCGTCCCCGTCTTGCCCGCGACGGGGCGCTTGAGCGCTTTGGCGCGCTGCCCCGTGCCGCGCTCGACGACGCTCTCGAGCAAGCTCGTCGTCAAGTACGCCTCTTCGACGGACATCACGCGGTGCTTCGGCACGCGCGGCGGCGGGCTCACGCTCGTGCCGGCGATGGACAGCATGATCTTCGGCGGCTCGAGCTCGCCCGCGGCGGCGAACGTCGCGACCGCGTTGACGAGCTCGAGCGGCGTCACCTCGTAGGCGCCGAGCGCGAGCGAAGGCGTCGGCTGGAGCTCGGACTCGATGCCGAGCGCGTGCGCCCAGGCGACCACGTTCGGCGCGCCGACCTCCTTCAAGAGCAACGCGGCCGCGTCGTTGTCGCTCTCGGCGATCGCGTTGCGCACGCTGAGCGTGCGGTTCGGCGCCGGCAGCCCGGCGTCGGTGAGCACGGCGGGGTGACCGGGCCTGCCGACGTTCGGCAAGGTGAGCACGCTCGCGGGCGTGAAGCGCCGCGACGCGAGCGCGAAGCTGTAGAGGAACGGCTTGAACGAGGAGCCGGGCTGTCGCCGCGCGGAGGTCGCCCGATCCAACCCCCCGGAAAGCGCTTCATAGCCGCCGACGAGCGCCTTCACTTCGCGCGTGCGCACGTCGATGGCCACGAGCGCCGCCTCGGGCCCGAGCGCGAGCTGACACGGCGCGGGCGCGTCGGGCGTCGCGGACGGCGGCGCTTCGAAGGCCACGCGCAGCAGCGCGCCGACCTTGGTGAACTCGCTCGGCGGCAGGTGCTTCGGATTGAAGCGCTCCTCGCCGCGCAAGAGCGCTCGACAACGCGCGCCGCCCACCTCGATGTCGATGCTGCCCGCGTCGTCGCGGAGCGCGACGACGTGCCCGACGGCGGCCTTGTTCGGCTTCGGCGGCACGGTGGCGGGCTTGCCCCACAGCCTGCGCGTCTCCGCGGTGAACGGCGCCTCGAGCTTCTGCCGGTGCGCGTAGGCGTCGAGCGCGTCGCGCACGGCCTTGCGACCCACGGCTTGCAGCGCGGGGTCGATGCTGGTCGTGAGCACGTAGCCGCCGCGCAGCGCGCCTTGCTGGGAGCTCGCGTTCGCTTCGCTCGACCCCGCCTTGGGCCCGACGAGCGCCTGCAGCTGAGCGAGCGCGTACGAGACGGCCTCGGGCGCGAGATCGGACTCGGCGTCGGAGACGGGCGCGAGGCGCAGCGGCGCGTCGAACGCGGCGTCGCGGAGCTCGCGCGTGATGAAGCCTTTTTCGACCATTTGCGCGAGCACGTAGTGGCGGCGCTCGAGCGAGCGCGTCTCGTCGTGGCGCGGCGAGTAGCGCTCCGGCGAAGCGACGAGCCCCGCGAGCGTCGCGGCCTCGGTGAGGTCGATGTCGCGCACCTTCTTCCCGAAGTAGTAGCGGCTCGCCTCCTCGACGCCGTAGCGACCGTGCCCGAGATAAATCTGATTGAGGTAGAGCTCGAAGATCTCGTCCTTGGTCAGCGTGCGCTCGAGCTCGCGCGCGAGGATCGTCTCCTTGATCTTGCGTTCGTAGTTGCGATCGGCGGTGAGCACGACGTTCTTGATCACCTGTTGGGTGATGGTCGAGGCGCCCTGCTTGGTGTGATGCGCGCGCAGATTCACCGCCAGAGCGCGCAGCATGCCGAGGTAGTTGAGGCCGCGGTGTTCGTAGAAGCTCGCGTCCTCCGCGGCGAGAAACGCGAGCTTCACGTGCTGCGGGATTTCGGCGAAGGGGACGACCGTGCGCCGTTCGACGAAGACGCTCGCGAGCACGGTGCCGTCGCGTGCGAGCACCCGCGTCACCTCGGGCGGGTGGTAGCTCTTGAGATCGGCGACGCTCGGCAAGCCGGCCTGGTAGTGCCGGACGACGAGCACGACCGAGAGCACACCGCAAAAGACCACCAAACCGAACGCCGCCGCGCTCCATTTCAGGATGCGGAGCGCGAGCTCGCGCCGCGGGTTCGAGCCGGCTGACGCCGTGGGTTCCGCGCGGGGCGGCGGTTCTGCCATCAGTGTTGGACGGCGTGCATGACGATGATCGCGATGACGACGCCGCCGAGTAGGCATGCCACGGCCACGCCGACGAGCAATCCGAGCCCGCTCGACGGATTCACGACCGTGGGTGCTTCGCTGTTTTCGCCTTCGGCCTGCTCGACGACGACCCGCGGGCCCGCGATGCGAATCACCGGCAGCGAAGCCGCGGCGGTGCCGCCGTACGGACGCAGCGCCTCCCCGAACTCGGCTGCCGATTGGTAACGCTCGTCCGGCTTCTTCATGAGCGCGCGCGAGAGCACGTCCTCGAGGCCTTGCGCGAACCTGCGCTCCGGCACGCGCTGATTGAGCGGGATGGCGGGCTCCATCACGTGCTTCTGGATGTATTCCATCGGCGTGCGCGCCGAGAACGGCAGCTTACCGGTGAGGACCTCGTACAAAATTACCGCGAGCGAGTAGATGTCGCTGCGCGCGTCGAGCACGCGACCCTGCGCCTGTTCGGGCGACATGAATTCCGGCGTGCCGAAAACCATGCCTTCCTGCGTGAGGATGACACTCCCTGGCTGCATCTGACGTTCGGTGACTTTCGCCAGACCAAAATCCAAAACCTTCGGAAAGTCTATGATGCCGCCTTGCTTCGAGAGGAAGATGTTCTCGGGCTTGAGATCGCGGTGAACGATGCCGAGATCGTGCGCCTCCTGCAGGGCGCCGCAGACCTGGATCAGTATCGGGATCGCGCGCTCGGGCTGCATCGGGCCCTCCTTGCGCACGGTCTGATTCAGGTTCTTGCCCTCGAGCATTTCCATCACGATGTAGAGCGAGCCGTCCTCCTCGGCCTCGCCGTACATGAACACCTTGGCGGTGTTCGGATGCGTGAGCTGGCTCATCGCGCGCGCTTCGCGGCGAAAGCGCGAAGTGAGATCCTTACGGCCCGCGAGCTTCGGGTGGAGGATCTTGATGGCGACCATCCGGTTCATCGCCGGCTGGGAGGCCTTGTAGACGGAGCCCATGCCACCCGTACCGACCTTCTCCAGCACGCGAAATTGTCCGCCGAGGATCTCGCGGCCGATGAACGGGTCTTTGGGGCGCATCCGACCTACGATCGATACCAAAACTTGACGGAGCGCACGAGGAGAGTCGTGCGAGCGACGAGCTCGCTCGCCGATTTGGCGGCTGTACTCCCGCACGCGAGCCTTGCGCGACAGGCGCGACGCGGATAAACGAAGGACGTGCCGGCCGAATTCCTCGAGAGCGCGCTGCTCCGCGAGAGCGGCTTTCGCCACGCGTTCTTCACGCGGCGCGGCGGAGTGTCGGAAGGACCCTACGCGACACTCAACTTTTCGCGCGCCGTCGGCGATGATCCGGGGCGCGTCGCAGAGAACCTGGCGCTCGCGGGCGAAACACTCGGTTTACCGCCCGACCGCATCTACTTTCTCTCGCAAGTCCACGGCAACGGCAGCGTTCGGCTGAACGGCGACGAACGCGCGGAAAGCACGCTCGAACGCGAGGGTGACGCGCTCGTGAGCCGCGCGCCGGGTCTCGCCTGCGGCGTGCGCACGGCGGATTGCGTACCGATCCTCGTCGCGGACAGGCGCAGCGGGGCCGTCGCGGCGATCCACGCGGGCTGGCGCGGCATCGTGCGCGGCGTCGTGGAGGCCGGGGTGGGCGCGCTCCGCGAGACGGCCGGCGGCGACCCGGAGCTCGTGGCCGCCCTGGGGCCACACATCCGCTTGTGGTCGTTCGAGGTGGACGAAGACGTAGCCGACGAGCTCGCCGCCGCCTCGCCCGTGCCCTGCGTCGTGCGGCGTAGCGGGATGAAACCGCACGTGCGCCTCGACAACATCGTGCGCGCGAAGCTCGCGGCCCTCGGGCTCGCGCAGGAGAACATCGACGACGTGGGCGGCTGCACCGTGACTGAAGGCGAACGCTTTTTTTCGTTCCGCCGCGACGGGAAGGCGGGCGGGCGGCACCTCGCTGCGATCGTGACGCGGCCGAGCTGAGCCCGCGCCGGACGGCGTGCGAGCTCCCGGCGGAAACGACAAGTAATCGGGCCGCGAGGGATTGCTCGCGTTCCCTTGCGCGCCGCGCGGAAGCCGAGGGATGATTAGGCGTAACGGCCGTCGCGCGAGCTCTTGGTAATGCTCCTCATCAAGTGTCCACAATGTAGTCGGAGCTATCGGCTCGCCGAGTCGCTCTACCGTCGCAAGGCGGCGGGCTTCGGTGTCGTCATCACGTGCAGGCACTGCAAGACGCAAATTCACGTCGACGAGGGCGCGGTGCCGACCGTGCGGCACGCGGGTGATCCTTTGGACCTCGCGTCGGAGACGGACGAGACGGACGAGACGGACGTGCCGTCGCTGCCCGACATCGAGATCCCCGAGCCACCACCGTCGTCCGGCGGTGACGTGATGCCGCTCATGGTGAGGGCCGCGCCCGAAGGCTTCACGCCCGCCATCACCGAGCTCGATGCGCCCACGCTGCCGCCGATCGCGGAGGTGACCGAGCTCGAGGCGCCGACGTTGCCGCCCACTCGCGACACGGACACGCACGTGCTACCGCCCGTGGCTCCGCGCGCGGGGGGCGTTCCGCGTCCGGCGGGCGGCATCCCGCGACCCGGAGGGGTGCCGCGACCCGGCGGCAGCGCGACGGGGACGCCGCTTCCGCTGCGCACGACGACGTCCGGAACGACGCTCGGACTCGGACGGCCGCTGGTGTCTGCCACGGCGACGCCGACGCCGAGTGACGCCAACACGCCGACGCCTACGGGCAACGGCGCGAAGCCGAAAATCATCGCGCTCTCGCCGGGCCTGCTCGGCGTGAAAACCGCACTGAAAGACGCCTCCGCGGGGCCGGGCGCCGCGCTGACGAAGGCGACGAGCGCCACCGCGACGCCGCTCGGGTTGAGCCCGACGGTACCGAGAACCGCCGGGGCTGCGCCCGCCGCCAAGGGGCCCGCGGAAGAGAGCGCCCCCATGTCGAGCGCGCCGATGTCGCTGCCGGACTCCGAGCTCTTCGCCATCGACGCCGAGCCGCCGCCCGACTCCACGGTGCCGATCGAATCGGTCGATTATCTCGAGAGCGTGCGGCCGGTCGCTCCCGTGCTTCCGAAGGGCTACGCGCGTGAAGCCCCGGACGAGGACGATCCCGAAAAGACGCCGGTCCCGCAGCTGCGCGACAAGCGATTGCCGCATGCACCGGCGGTGCCGCACCCGCCTCACCCGCACGCGCGTGACGAAGACGCGCGCGACGAAGACGAGGACGCCACCAAGCGCTGGCGTTTACCCTCGGGCGATCTCACGGACGATCTCCTGAGCGGCGATTTGAGCTTCGACGCTCCCAAGCTCGCGCCCCCGGATGCGTCCGCGCTGACGCGGGCTCCCGTTTCCGTACGGCCGAGCGGCAGCGCCTCCTCGCCGCCGACGCGAGGCTCGACCAAGGCGCCCGTCTCGAAAACGACGAGCGCGCCAGCCGGAAAAAAGGGCCGCGGTGGTTTCCTCTACGTGCTCCTGCTCGCCGCGTGCGGGAGCGCCGGGTACTTCTGGACGCACCGCGTGCAGCCGCCGGCCACGCAGGAAGACGCCGCTGTCACCGCACCCGTGCCGCCGCAACCTTCGCCGCCGCCGGTAGCGGAGCCGCCGAGCGCGAGCGTCGCCGAGGTCGCTTCGGCCGCGCCGGAAGCGACCGAGACGTCAGCGCCGGCAGTGGCAGCACCCACGGAAGCGGCGCCGACTGCGCCGGCGAAACCGCCCGCGGCAGCAACGAGCGTCGCCGCCGCCGCGCCCGCCGAGAAACCGACGAAGTCGCGCGCTGAGGCGAGCACGGCGACCTCGACGTCGACCAAGCCCGCTTCGACCGCCGAAGCGGAGTCGACCGCCGCGCCCAAACCCACCGGGACGTCGACGTCACCCGCGCCTACGAGCACGGGCGTCATCGAGCAGCGTGGCTCCGCGGGCACCGACCCGTTCGACGTCGCCGCGGCGCGCACGGCGCTCGAAGCCACGGCGGTGCAAGCCTCGAGCTGCCGCAAGGACGGCGATCCGAGCGGCCTCGCCGTCGTCACCATCACTTTCTCGCAAACCGGCCGCGTCACGACCGCGCAAATCTCGGGACCACCGTTTCAAGCCACGCCCACCGGCGGCTGCATCGCGTCGACCATGCGTAGGACGCGCGTCCCGCCGTTCGCGGGTGAGATGGTGACCGTGCGCAAGACCGTGACCATCGAGTGAACAGAGCGGGGCAACGATAGCCGGCGGCGCTTTTGCCGGCTTCGAGCACGGGAACGTACTTCGCGGCGGGGCGCTCGCCGCCGACAGGGCGCTTCGGGTGACGTGCCTTCAGCGGAGCGCGCGCGCGATGGTTTGCATGGCGTTCCAGTCGTTGGCGAAGAAGAAAATGGTCGCGCTCACGTAGACGAACGTGGCGGCGACGGCGAGCCCCTCGATCACACGACTGCGGTTGTAGGCGGCGAACCCCGCCTTGCCGAGGCGGCGCTTCAAAAAGAGCGTGTAGTAATGGTTCGCGACCATCGCCACGCCGTGGAGGACGCCGAACACGGCGTAGTGCCAGCCGACGCCGTGCCACATGCCGACGAGCAGGAACACGACGAAGATCGTGACCGCGATCGCCTCGTTGCTGCGGGCGGTGCCGAAGAGGCGCACGAGCGCGCGCGACAACGGCGAGAAGAGCACGTCACGCATGTAGAGCGAGAGCGTGATGTGCCAGCGGTTCCAGAACTCACGCACGTTGCGCGCGCCGAACGGCTGCGCGAAGTTCTCGGCGACGGGGATGCCCATCAGGCCGGCGACGCCGATCGCGATGTCGCAGAACCCCGCGAAGTTGCAATAGAGATAGAGGTAATAGGCGACCGCCGCGACGGGCACGTCGAGCCACGCGTGGGGATGTCCGTCGAGCAAAAGGCCCGCGTAGCCGACTTGATCGAAGAGCGGCCCGAGGAAGCGATACTTGACCGCCCCCATCAGCACGCGCGAGAGCGCTCGCCCGATGGGTATCGCCGGGCGCCGGGTGGCGTCGAACCCTTCGCGGTGGAGCGCGTACGGACTAATCGGACCGACCAAGAGCGTCGGCGCGAAGAACGTGAAGCCGAGGTATTGCGCGTACGTCGGGCACGGCACGGCGCCGTTGCGAACGTCGAGCACGAGTCGGCTCGTGCGGAAGGCGACGTAAGAGAGGCCCACGAAGGCGGCGCTCAGCGTGAAATCCGAATGACGCTCGAGAGCCGCGCGGATGCGCGGGCTCATGAGCGCGCCGAACGACGCGACGGGCACGTAGCGGACGACGACCAGCACGGCGATGGGCAGGCCGAACGCGACCCACGGCCAAAAGCCCGCTCGGCGCGCGAGCCGCCGGAGCGCGAGATAGTGGAGCGACGCGAGCGCGAGGTACGCAGCGCAGGTGACCCCGAAGAGGAGCTCGTAGTGCCGGTGCTTGCCTTCGACGAAGAAATAGTACGCGGCGGCGATGTTCCCGAGCGCAAACAGCGGCTCGCGCGCCCTGAGCTCGGAGCGCACGAGCAGCCGCCCGAGCACCACCAGGAGCGCCGCAACGAGCCAATCGACGAGCCCGGACATGCTCAGAATTGGCCGTAAACGAGGGTCTGTTCGAGCCCGAAGCCGGGCGTGAGCAGCGAGAGGGCGAGCGCGAGCAACGCGACGCCGACGGCGAGCACGACGAGGACGCGTTCAGGGCGTGGCGGCGGAGCGATCATAAATGGAGAAGAGCGCTGGGGTGATGAGCCGAGTGAACAGGTCTTGGCCGTTCTGATTGACGTGATCGACTTCGTAAAACAAGAGCTCGACTTTGGACGGGTCGATGCCGGCGACGAGCCGCGCCGGCGCGATACCGAGGAGCTCGACGCCCGCGCCGAGCTCGCCCGGCCAGAAATCCCGTTCGATGACGCGCGTTGCGCCGCGCTCGCGCAGGGTCGGCGTGTGCAACACCACGAGCTTCGTGCCGTGAGCTCGGCAAAGCTCGGCGATGCGTCGCGCGAAATGGAGCTGATAGGGGCCCGTCGGCGGGCCGTCGAATTCGAATTGTTCGCGCGTCTCGGGCCCGTAGACGAAGACGTCCGCCGGAGTTGCGGTGCCGTCGGCCACGAACGGCACGAGCGGCACGATGGGCAGAAAGCCGGGCCGCGCGCCGAACGCGAGTCGCGCCCGGAGCGTGCCGAGCTCGCTCGCGAGGTTCGGCGCCTGGTATGCGTCCGTCCAAAAGTCCGGAGCGGGGCTCGTCGGATCCTCGAGCCGGTCGGCGCGCACGAGGCTCAAGAGGTGCCGCGGCAAGCCGAGCACCACGCTACCGTAGAGGCCGACGCCCGGACCGAGCGGCACGCCGCGCAAGAGGTCGCCGTTCGGTCCCAGCGAGAGCCAGCGCGGGGCCAAGAGGTGCGGAGCTTCCTCGTAGCCTTCGTCGTAGATGACGAGCATGCGCACGTGCCGGTGCGCGAGCAAATCCTCGATCACGACGGCGAGCACGTCGAAGCCGCCCCGCGGCCACGCGAGCGTGAACACCTCCGCTTCGCGCCCGAGCCTACGGCTGAGCTCCTCCTTCACGTAGCGGCTGCGGACCGCCGTCCACATGTGCGACGAGCCCATGAAGGCGATGTCGACGTCGCGCGGGTTTTCGAAAAGTTGCCGCTCGATCCAGGCGGCGGGCCCGTACCTCACGGGAATCGCGGGATAGATCAGGCGCCGCTCGAGCCCTCCGCTCGCCGCGACGAGCGCCGGAGCCGCGAACAGGAGCACGAGCGACACCACGAACGCGAGCGTCCGCCGTGAAGACGAGAACGCCGGCGTCACGCGCTACTTCTCGAGCTGGCGCTTGGCGATGAGCTCGGCGAGCTCGCCGACGTTCTTCGTCGCTTCGGTTTCGCCGACGCGAAAGCGCACGCCGAACGCCTTCTCGATGGCGACGATGAGCGAGATGTGAATCAAGGAATCCCACTCGTCGACGTCGTCGGCGGAGAGCGCCGCCACGACCTTGGGCGGCTCGAGAAAGACGTCGTCGAAAATCGTCTGCAGCTTGGCGAGGACTTCGGCTTGGGTCATGCGTTCACGAGGGTAATGCTGGTTTTTCGTGGGCAAAAGGTAGCAAGCTCGAGCCTGTAAGTGGCACCTTCGTCGCCGAGAACGGCCGGCGTGAAGCCCATGCGCGGGTAAAAGTCACGCACCATGCCGTTCTTCGCCGTCTCGCGGTAGACGCCGAGAAGCTCGCTGCAGCCGCGCGCCTGCGCGAGACGCGCGACCTCGTTGAGGAGCGTTTCCTCGACCTGGCGCTTCAGCACGCGGCAGCTCATGAGCCACGTATCGAGCTCGAGCACTCCACCCCTGACCCGGCCCACGACGATGGATACGAGTCCGTGGTCGCCGAACTTGTCGGCGAGGCGCAGCGAAAGGCAGAGGTACTCGCCGTTCGTCGCGAGCTCCCGCACCTCGCCTTCGGTGCGCCGCCGCGTCGTCAGATTGAATTGGTTGCTCTTGTTGATGAGCTGAGCGAGGCGCGGCACGTCGATCTCGGCGAAGGGCCGGACCGTGGCGCGCATTTCGAGCGAGCCGAGATAGCTCGCCATGTCGGCGGCGCTGCCGAGGCTCGCCTGACGTGCGCTCTCCGCTCGGTATTGGGCCGTGCGCTCGACGTCCTCGGCCGTGATGCTGCGTGGCTCGAAGTGGCGGGAGTCGGCCAGCTTGCCGACGAACTCCGCCGGGTCCCCGTCGAGCAAGAGCGTGGCGACGGCGGGCGTGAATTGACGGACGATCTCGATCTCGGCGGGGTTGTCGTCGGCGAACACGAAGCTGTCGAGGCCGAGCCCGAGCTCCTCCGCCATGCGCCGAAGGTTGTCGGATTTCGGCTCCCAATTCGCCTTGAAGCTCACGAAATCCCCGAGCGCCAGCACCATCTCCGGATGCTCGCGAAAAGCTCGCTCGGCCACGACCGTGTCGTTCTTGCTGCACACCGCGAGGAGCACACCGCGCTGCTTGAGCCCGAGCACGTAGCGCTGAAAAGCCTTGAACGCTTCGCTTCGCGGCGAGGTGTCGCCGATTTCGACGCCTTCGAGCCCGTCGTCCGCGAGCACGCCGCCCCAGAGCGTGTTGTCGAGGTCGAGAACCAGGACTTTCTTCGCCGCGGCGCGCAGGTCGCGGATCAGGCCGGCCGCCTCGCGAGCGAGCTCCAGCAAGAACTCGGGCGAGCCCGGTTGTTTGCTCTCGAACCAGGCGCCGGGGTCCTCCGTGGCGAGCCCGCCCGAGCGATATGCCAAAAATTCGAGATCGCAGATGCGCACGTAGGGCGGCGCATTTAGAGCGAGCTCTGCGTTCACACGTTTACGAAAGTTCCAGGTGGAGGTGGGGAGCCGGGCCCGGAGCTCGCCGAGGTCACGCCGCGCGGGCAGAGCGAAGTTGCCGAGCAGTACCTCGGCGCGCGTGCGTTCGTGCACGAGCGCTGCGAGCTCCAAGAGCTCGTCCGCGACGGCTTTGGCGGCGGCCTCCGCCCGGTCGCGCGGATCAGCGAGCTTGCCGGGATAGTGACAGCGCTGCGCCGCGGGGAGGAGCAGGACGACCTCGGGTGCGAACGCGTAAAGAGCGCTGTCCGCCTCGCGGATCTCCGCAGCATAATTGTCGAATTCGCCGGTATGGAGGTCGCAGCCGACGCCCTCGGCCTCGAGCAGGTGAGTGAGGAGCTCGTGGAGCGGGTAGAGGCTCGAGCCGCCGAGCACCGCCAAGCGCACGCGACCGACTTCAGCCGGCCGGACGATACCCCGTGCTTGCGCGCGTTTGCGCAACGCCGACAGGGCGATGAGCTCGCTGAAGTCCCGCGCCGAAGCGCTGGCCGTGCGCAAGGCGTCCCAGAACGCCCGTGGCTCACCGGCGAGCAAGAGCTGCTTCAAATCGCCGAGAGCCATGCGAGGTAAAGCATCAGCGCCGGAGCCCACGTCACGCGCAGGAGTAACCCAGCAGGCGGGACCCGGCAAGACGCGCGACGATGAGGCGCGACGCGCCGTTCCGCCGCGCCCCGCCGGAGGCTATTCTCGCTCGGAATGAACCCCGCCGTCGCGAGCCAACCTGCGCTCAGCCGGTTACTCGAGCTTCAGCTTCGCACGTGGCCCGAGCACGAAAAGTTTCTCCGCAAGCGCTTCGAAACGACCGATCTCCTTGCCGCCGAACGCGTCGCCGAGCTCGTGCTCAAGCTGTGCGACGATCCGGAGCTCGTCACGCGGGACTATCGCTGGCTGTGCAAAAACCTCTACGAGGAAGAGCTGCACCTGCGGCGCACCGGGAGCTATCGCCTCACGCGCTTCGAGGACGCCGTGCGCGAGGTGTACGCGAACACGGAGTACATGGCGCGCTACATGAACGGCCTGCTCCTCTCACAGGTCTGGTGGGAGAACCACACGCGCGTCATCGACTACTACGCGCGTGAGTTCTTGCCCCGGAACGTCGCGGGCTACCGGCACCTCGAGGTCGGGCCGGGCCACGGGCTCTTGCTCCATTTCGCTGCGCGAGACGAGCGCGCGGCGGAGCTCGCAGGCTGGGACCTCAGCGACGCGAGCCTCAGCGCGACGCGCGACGCGCTCGCTCGACTCGCGGTGCCACGCGAGGTGCTGCTCGAGAAACGCAACCTGTTCGACGCCCCCGTGGGCGAGCGCCGCTTCGACAGCATCGTCATCAGCGAAGTGTGCGAGCACCTCGAAGATCCACACGCCGCGCTCCGGAGCCTGCGCCCGCATCTCGCGCCGCAAGGCCGCCTGTTCGTCAATGTTCCCGTGAACAGCCCCGCCCCCGATCACATCTACCTCCTGCGCACGCCTGAGGAAGCGGTCGAAATGGTGCGCACGAGCGGCTACACCGTGGAAGATCAGCACTTTTTCCCGATGACGGGCTACAGCGAGGCGCGCGCGCGCAAAAACCAGGTCACCATTTCGTGCGTGATCGTGGGCACGCCGGAGCGCTAGCTCGAAGACGACTCCGCATGGAGCTTACGTTTCATCACGTCGGAGTCGTCACGCGCGATCTCGAGAGCACGGCGCGCGTCTACCGCGCTCTCGGCTACACTGCTTCCGAGCGCTACGAGGATCCGCTCCAGGGCGTCGCGATCGTGTTCATGCGGCGCGAGGACTCGCCGCTCGTCGAGCTCGTGAGCCCGCTCCATGCCGAATCGCCCGCGCACGGCTGGCTCAAGCGCACCAAGGCCGGCCCGTACCACACCTGTTACGAGGTGGCGGTGCTCGAAGACGCGCTCGAGCTCCTGCGGGCCGAGGGCTTCACGCCGACGGGCACGCCGCTCCCCGCCGTCGCCTTCGGCGGACGGCGCGTCGTGTTCTCGTGGTCGAACGAAGCGGGACTGCTCGAGCTGCTCGAATCGAAGTAACCGCGACCTTCACTCAATTCGCGGGCGCCACCGCGGGCGGCCCCTCGGGCGTGCCCGTCAAATCGGTCGGCGACTTGTCGCGAGCGGTCACTTGCGACGCGGTCGTCAGGATGTCCGGCTTCACGGCGAGCTCGAGCTCGCGACCGCTCACCGAGCCGTGACAGCCGCCGCAGAGGCCGTTGAAGAGGTCGCGCCGGAAGCTCTGGTGGGCGCGTTCGCCAGGGTAAAACTGCATTTCTTCTCGCTGCTGGTGCGCGACGGCGCCGCCGTCGCCCGCGAGCTTCGCGTTGATTTCGAGGCTCACGGGCACGCCGCCCGGCAGCAGCATGCTCGCCGAGTTGTCGCTCTCGACCGGCACGCTGCCGAGCAGCTGGCGGCGAATGTACTGCTGGCCGTACTTGTCGGAGAGCACGTAGCTCCCGCCCGAGCCGAAATCGGTCACGCCTGGTTCGGGCGGTAGGTCCTCGTACACGCTGAAGGAGCCGAGCGAAGGGATCTCACGGCCCGAGCGCGTGTTCTGGAACAGGAGGCTGCCGAGGACGCCCATGTCGAGCACGGTGACGGTGGCGTTCGACCCGCTGCCGATGAAGACCGCGGCGTTTGCTTCGTCGTAGCGCGAGGCGAAGACGCCGTTGTTCGGCTTCTCGTACACGGCGACCGGCCACAAACAGTCCGCCGCGGGATCGGACACGAGCGGCGTGCGCGCGCCCGTCTGCGGGTTCACGACGACGAGCTCGAATTTGCCGCTGAAGGCTTCGAGCGCGGCCGTCGTCGGCGAGTAGCTCACGAGCAGGTTGCCGTTCGGCAGCGGCGCCGGGTTGCGATAAGCGCCGAGCGTACCGCCGAGCTTGCCGGTGGCGTTCGCGTCGAGGATTTTGAGCGAGTGTTGGTAGAACGGCTTGTTCGGCGTCGCGATCGCCGCCGGATCGACCGTGTAGTCGGCGTCGGTTTCGCTCAGCTGATCGACGCCGACGCTGCGGTTCAAAACCGCGAGCGTTCCGGCGCCGCGCTCGGCGCCCTGGTCGCTCAGGATGAACGCGAGGTTCTTGTCGGCGAGCTCGACCACGTCGGTGAACTGCGTGAAGTCGATGGTGCTGCGCTGACCGAAGAGCGGGTGATAGTCGCCGCCGTCGAGGTTCATGCGGCGCCCCGCGAGCTGGTAGAAGTTCGGTGCGCGCTTTTCCGTCGTGAAAATCAGCCGGCCGTCCCGCATGAAGGAGGGCAAAAATTCCTGATTGCTGAGGAACGTGAGCTGGCGGACGTGGCCGTCGAGCTCCTCGACGTAGAGGTTCGCGTTCAGGCGCGACGGGTCGGCCGGCGTGCGCTGCGGGCCCTGGTACGAGAACGCCGCGGTGTTCATGACGTTGCCGCGCGTGGACGCGAAGACGATGCGGCCGTCGGGAGCGAACGCAGGGTCGAAGTTGTGCACGAGCTCGCCGTTCAGGGGTATCGGGTCGCCGCGCTCGTCCTCCGCGGGCGCGTCGATGACGGCGTCGACCGCGCACGAGCCGCCGTTGACGAGGTACACGCGATAGGGGTCGTTCGCGCTCGTGCGCGCGGCGAAGGCGACACGCTTGCCGTCCCAGGAAACGGCGGGGCGCCGCGCGTCCGTCGTCGCCGGCGCGAGCCCGCAGAGCGCGCTCAAGCTCGTCTGGCCGGCGAGCGCGACGCTGCCGTCCGCCCCGAAGCTCGCGGCGTTCTCGATCACTTCGGCGCCGGGCTGATACGCGGCGTAGTCCTGCGGCGTGTCCGGCCCGCTCGTGGCGGCTCGCTTCACGTAGACGACGCCCGAAAACGGCGTCGCGCTCGCCATGCGCTCGGCTTGCTCTTCTTTGAACCACGCCGAGATCACGCAATACGGCTTCTGGTCGTCGATTGGCCCCGTCGCCGCCGCGTTCAGGTCGCACGGCGTATCGAGCTGCCCGGTGCCGAAAAGCGAACCGCCGCGGTGGCGAATGCCGCCCGCTTCGGGCGCGAGGTTCTTCGCGATGAGGCGGCTCGCGTTCGGATCGGGCGATTCGAGCGCGAGCTGTTCGAGCGAAAGCTCGTAGTTGCGCCGCGTGGTCGCGAGGCTGAACTGGCCGCCGCTGCCTCCGCGCAGGCGGTAGTCGTGGAACATCGACGCGGAGTGGCAGCCGAGCATCATGCAGCCGCGCTTGACGAGCATCGGTTGCACGCGATCGGCGAAGAACTCGAAGCCCGGGTTCGTCGGAACGTTGGTGGGGCCGCCCTTTTGCGCCGCCCAGTTCTGGATCGCGACGTAGCCCGGATCGTCGCGCGAGGCGAAGACGGTGCCGCCTTCGTGGAAGGTGCCGCCCGACTCCGGCGCGAGCGCGCGCCGGAGGATTTCACTCGCCGTGGCGTCCGCCGACACGTAGTCCTGAAGCGCAAAGTAGTTCCAGCGCGTGCCCTCCGGCGTGGTGCCGCAGGTGAGGTGCAGCGCGTTCGAGGACGCGCCGTGGCAATTGCCGTTCGCGCATCGCGCGGACACGACGGGCGCCACCGTCGCGACGAAAGTGCCGTAGTCGGGTGTGGCCGGATCGGTCGCGGGATCGAACAGCGGATCTCTGCCGGGCGACTCCGTGCACGGGTCGAGCTGTCGAGCGGGGACCGCGGGCGGCGCGTTGTTTTCGGCCGCGCCGTTCCTGATCCACGTGTCGAGCGTCACGTACTGCGCGCTCGTGAAGTCGATCTGGTTCTTGGCGTCGTGCGTGACGGCCGTGGTGATGATCAGCGGATCTTCCGCGCGCCAATTGGTGAGCGACAACTTGAAGGGCGGGAGCACCTTGAGCAGGAGCCCCGGCACGCCGTACGGCCCGTAGTCGACCAGCAGATCACGCCGCAGCGTGAGGGTGTCGTAGCTTTCGAACGACAAGTTGCCGTCGGCGTTGCCGTTGCCGTCCGAGACGTGACAGCTCGACCCGGCGCCGCTCGGCGTGCAGCCGGCCGTGTGAATCGCCGGCTCGATCTTGCGGTCGTAAAAGGTGGTGTTGCCGTAGTCCGAGCCGCTCCGCTCACAGCCGGCCGTGACCGAGAAAAGAGCGACGAGGGCGAGCGAAGCGGGCGCAGATCTTGGGCGAAACCGCACGTTCCTCAGGGTAGCCTCCGCCGCCGTCGACGGGAAGAGGGCGTCGTTCGAGTCGGAAGCCGTGGTTGGCGCCGGTGTAGGTGCGGCTCGAACGGCCGCTCACCTCGTCGAGCCGCCGAGCGCGATCGTCGCGAAGCGCGCGGCGTCGCGTACGAAGGCGTCCGGATCGTGCTGCGCGGCCAGCACCGCGTCGAGCGCGTTGCCGTCGCGGATTTGACCGAGCGACCAAACCGCGGACTTGCGTACGCTCGCGTCCGGCTCGTTGTCGGCGGACGCGAGGAACACGAGGACGTCCACCGAGTCCTTCACGCGCATCGTGCCGAGCGCGGCCGCGGCGCTCTGCCGGACGAGCGCCGAGTCGTCGCCCACGAGGCTCGCGATGGCCGCGACGTTCGTGAAGACGTTCACGCGCGTCGCCGCATGCAGGGCCGCGAGCCGCACCGAAGCGTCGGCGTCGTTCATCGCGTACCCGAGCTCGCCGTTCGTGCCTTCGGTGTTCATGCGCTCGAGCGCCTGCACCGCCGACGCCCGCACGAGCGGCGAGCCGTCCGTGCGAATCGCCGTCGCCAGGTACTTCGCGCCCTCGAGCGACAAAAACTCGCCGAGCGCGTTGGCCGCGCGCGAGCGCCGCGACTCCGACTGCGACTGATCGGCGAGCGTATCGATCACCTGCGAGTACACCTCCCCCGGCCCGAACACGCCGAAGATGCGGCGCCGGAGCCACCAGGCAGCGATCTCGCGCGTCTTCGTGTGCGAGTCGTAGAGCAGGCCGGCTACGAGCGGGATGCACGAGAGGCACTCGACCTTCTCACCGTGCTCGAGCGTCGACCAGATACGCGTCGGCGCGAAATTCGGGTTGCCCTTGCTGTCGAAGAGCGACCGAATCGCTTCGGGCGTGCTCACGTTCTCGAGTGAGGAGTTCTGGAGGTTTTGGTACACCGCCGCGCGACCGGCGTGGGTGCTCGGGTCGTCGTCGGCGCGCGCCGAGGAGGGCATTGCGGCGAGGCCGAGCGCCGCCGCGCTCACGAAGAAGCTCTTGAGGATTTTCGTCATTGCCGTTTCTCCGTGCTTCCTGCTCAGAACTGCGTCCCGGCGCCGACCGGATCGCTGGTGAAGGGTTGGAACGCCGTGTTCTGGCGCGAGTAGAACTGACCGCCCATGTCGATGGCCCGGATGAGCTTCACGAGCTCGTCGCGCGTGAGGCCCGCGACCGCTGCGTGATCGACGTGCGTGCCGCCGGCCACGGTGCCCATGTTGTCGTCCGGCGGAATCGGCGTGCCGAGCTTCCAGGCGTAGTCGGTAGCGTCCGTCGCCGCGGTGACGTTGAGCTTCTCGATCAACTTGCTGTGGCGCGCGTCGCTCGGGACGGCCCAGCGCGGCGGCACCGTGCCCGTCACCATCGCGCCGTCGCGGCCCATCTCCATCGAGAGCGCGGCCGGGTAGAACATGGACACGTACGAGCTCGGGTACGTCTTCTCCTGACGGTCGTACTTGACGGTGATCGGCGTATCGGAAAGATCGAGACGCGGGATCTTGTACATCGTCGCGACCATGCCCGTGGCCGCGTCCGTCGTGGAGACGGTGTAAAAGTCCTGCGGCCCGTTGCCGTTGGTGGTCGTGTTGTGGCACTGGACGCAGCGCGCGTTCAGCAGCGCCTGGATCTCGTTGCCGTTCTGCGCGTCGTTCGCGTACGCCCACGGGAACTCCGTGCGCGACGCGATCGGCAGATTGAACATCTCCGGATCCTTACCGGCGGCGACGGTGAGTTGCTGATCGGAGGGCCGCACGTCGGAGGTGCGATCCTCGTGGCAGCCGCCGCAGACGCGGCTTTCGCCCGGCATGCCCTGAATCCAGGTCGTCTGGCTGCGGATCGCCATGTCGTAGCGATCGATCGGCTGGAGGTGCATCGGGATGTAAGGCGGCACCTGCGCCATCCACGAGCCGTCGGAGTTGATCTTCGCTTCACCGAGGATGGCGGCGCCTTCCGCCATCGTCAGACCGAACATGGTCGCGCCCGGCGCAGCCTCGGTCGAGAAGCCTTCGATGATGCGTACGCGGACCGCCTCGCCGAGCGCGTCGTCCAGCGTGGTGTTGTCGAACTCGGCACCGCTCACGTGCTCGCCGTGGCGCGACGTGAGCGACGTCTGCTGGATGTCGATCGAGCCGATGGTCGCCGCAACCGTGTCGTCCTGTAGGTCCTGGCGCGACGGCACGAGGGGCGGCTCGTCGCGTGCGACAATCGCGCGCGCGTAGAGCTCCCAAGTCGTGTCGTGGTTCACGACGATGTCGTTCGAACGCGTCTGCTCGTCGTAGAGGTAAATGCCGTAGTCGGGCGGCGTGAGATCGAACTCGTTCTGGTCGTTCACGACGCCGGGTGCCCAGGAGACGAGCAAGCGGCCGTCGGGCAGCACCGTCGGCGAGCGGTAGCGGCCGATCGGCGACGGATCGTCGCCCGTCGGCACGCCCGGCGTGACCACCGTGAAAGCTCCCGTTTTCTCCTCGTCGATGCGCGTCGGATCTTTCGCGGAGCGTGCGTCGTAACGAAACAGCGCGCCCGCCTGAATCGTATTCTCCCGGTTCGTGACGACGCCGACGAAGACGTTGGGCGTCGCGGTCTCGTTCACCTGCACGAGCGAGTTGCCCGGCTTGTCGTGCTGGCCGCCGACGGCCGTGATCTGCGTGCAGTCCGGGTTCATCGCGAAGAGCTTCACGTCGTTGACGTTCTCGAGGTGCTCCCAGCGCGAGAAGCCGACGCGCCCGTCCGACATGCTGAAGAGCGTCACGATGTGCGACAAATTCTGCGAGCAGAGCTTGCGATCCGCGTCGCCGCCGTCGGTCGTCACCGTGCCGAGCTGCGTCACGACGCGCGAGTGGTTGTACTCGTCGGCGCGCGTGCCCATCGGCGTGTACGCCTCGTTCGTCACGAACACGATGCGGCTCGAGTCCGCCCAGACCGCGTTGATGTCGTCGTACTCTCCGAAGGTGAGCTGGTGACGCTCGTAGATGCCGCTGTCGTCCGGCGTCACGGCCGTCCAGTAGACGTGGTAGTGGTCACTGTCCGACGTCTTCATCGTGAAGAGGACCCGCGACCCGTCGAAGCTCACGTCGACGCTCGAGATGTCCGCCTCGTCGAGGTCGCCGATCAGGTTCTGCGTGTCCGCCGTCCTGAGGTCGTACAGCTCGAGCTTGCCGCCCGGCTCGTAGCGCCCGTAGTCCATCACCTGGCCCATGCCGCCCGCGACGTCGATGCTCGTCGCATTGCCGTTGGCGTCCGTCAGCGTGTTCTGCCGCACGGCGTAGACGATCTTCGACACGTCCGTCTTGCTGTTGTCCGGCGCGAGCGTGTCGGACGTACCCGTGCAGGCGACGAGGCCGAGCAGCGAGAGGAGCGGCAGGGCAGTGGTGAGGTGGCGAGCCATGCCTCCAAGCATGCAGATTGCGCACCAGCGGAAGAATCGCGTAATTTCAGCGAGTTAGGCGCCCAAGCTGGGTCCTCTACCCACCACTTCACACGCGGCGCGGGGGCCGTCGCCCCCCAATCGTGCGAAGACTGGGCTCGCCTTGGCCCACCCGAACATCACCTTCGATTCCAACGGCCTCGTCACCGCCGTCGCGCAGGATCGCGCGACCGGCGAGGTGCGCATGGTCGCATGGATGAACGCGGACGCGCTCGAGCAGACGCTCGCGACGGGGCTCGCCACCTTCTTCAGTCGCTCGCGCCAGAAGCTGTGGGTGAAGGGGGAAACGAGCGGTCATCGCCTGCGCGTCGCGAGCGTGATGGCCGACTGCGACGCGGACACGCTGCTCCTTCTGGTCGATCCGGAGGGTGCCTCGTGCCACACGGGCCGCCCGACCTGCTTCTTCCGCCGCGTGACCGACGGCGGGCTCGGCGAGCCGGAGCGACAAGCCCTGCCGTATCTTTTCGAGCTCGAGGCAACGATCGCCGAGCGCGCCGCGGCGACGGCCGAGAAGAGCTACACGAAGTCCCTGCTCGACGCGGGCGCGTCCAAGATCAATAAGAAGATCGAGGAAGAGGCCGGGGAGGTCGCGCGAGCCATCGCCGGGGAGAGCGACGAGCGCGTGGCGAGCGAGGCCGCGGACGTGCTCTACCACCTGCTCGTGGGTCTGCGGCTGCGCCAAGTCCCGCTCCGCGCGGTCGTCCAAAAGCTCATCGAGCGCTCCTCGCAGTCGGGACATGCGGAGAAAGCCGCGCGAAACGCGGACGGGACCGGCCCGGCGTAGCCGCGAACCTACATTGGACGCTCGGCGCGTGGGGCGCCGCTCGGCGGCCGGAGAGCTTCGTTTGACCCTGCTCGGCGTGCCCGGCTATCGTGGCTCACCCGCGAGATGTCGAAGAACATCCTGATCTTCGAGAGCGATGCCGCCTTCGCCAACGAGCTGCGAACGGGGTTTGCGCAGATGGGTTGCGAGGTCGGCGTCGTCGACGACGCCACGCTCGGCTTGCAGCAGGCCGCGAAAGACAGACCCGATATCATCTACCTCGCCGTCGAGCTCCCGCGCAGCAACGGCTTTTCGGTGTGCAACAAGCTGAAGCGCGACCCGGGCCTGCAAGCGGTGCCCGTCGTGATCTTGAGCTCGGACTCGACCGACGAGACGTTCGAGCAACACCGGCGACTGCGCGGCCGCGCCGAGGATTACATCCACAAGCCCATCGCGTTCGATGCGCTCATCGCGCGCACGGGGTCGCTCGCGGGGCTCAACGGCGTCGGGGCAGCCGCTACGGGCACGGAAGACCGTAACTCGCAGCCCTCGCTCGTCGACGACTCCGATCTCCTCATCGACGACCTCGAGGAATCGCCGCCCGTAGCCGCCGAGAGCGGCGACGTCGCCGTGACCGAAGAGGAGGTCATCATGGCCGCGCCGAGCATCGCGCCGGCCGCCGGCGACTCGGCTCCGGTCGAGGTCATGACACTGTCCGAACCACCGCTCGAGATCGAGAGCGTGCCGGTGCCGCCGCCCCCCGACAGCCTGGGTGGGCTCGAAATCGAGAGCCTGAAGCCCGAGGTGCTGGCGGAGGCCGCGCTGCTCGAGGCGCCGCTGCCCGCGCCTCCCGCGCTCGAACCGGAGTCCATGCAGCCTCCGCCCGCGGAAACGGCCGCGCCGTTGTCGTCGGCGCCACCCATGGAGCCGCCGTCGGCGCCGCGTCCCGCGAGCCTCGTGCCGGGCGCCGCGCGCCGCCCGTCGGTGAGCCCCGACGCCGCGCGTCTGCACGAAGAGATCGATCGGCTGAAGCAGCGCTTGCGTGAAGTCGAAGACAGCGAGCGTGCGGCCCTCGCGCGCGCCGACGAGCTCGACGACGCCGTTCGTCGCGGCGCGTCGCGCGACGCGGAAGTGCAGCGCCTGCAGCGCGAGCTCGACGACACGAAGGCGCGGCTCTCGACCGGCAAGGCGCAGGGCTCGGCACGCGACTTTCTCGATCTGCGCGAGCAGCTAAACAAGAAGGACAAGGAGCTCCTCGAGCTCCGCGACGAGATCACCCGGCGCGACAAGGACTTGCTCTCGCTCAAGGACGGCGCGCTCGCGGTCGAACGCGAGAAGGCGGACTACGCCGATCGCGTCGCGGAGCTCGAGCAGAAGCTCGTCGAAGCACAAAAGCGCGAAGACGCCGCGAAGAACGACAAGGATCAGGCAGCCAAACGCGCGGAGGATTTCCGGCGCAAGGCCGACAAGCTGAAGAGCGACGTCGAGCTCCTGAGCGCCGAGCTCGCGAGCGACCGCGCCGGACGCGACGCCGAGCTCGCCGAGCGCGACGCGCGCGAGACCGCGCTCAGAAACGACGTCGAAGAGGCCAAGCGCCGCGGCGAGGCCGAGCTCGAAGCTGCCGTCGCCACGACCGAAGAGCAGGGTAAAAAGCAGCTCGCCGACGCGCTCGAGCAGGCGGCCGCGCAGGCCGCGAGCGAGCGACAAAACGCCGTCGATACGGCGCGCGTCGAGGTGCGCGTCCAGGCCGAGCAGGAGTACGAGGCCAAGGTGATGGCCCTGAGCCGCGCGCAGGACGAGGCGCTCGCCAAGGTGCGCGCCGAGCACGGCCAGGCGCTCTCCGAAATCGAAGCGGCCACGGCGCGCCAGCTCGAGACCAAATCGGCGGAACTCGAAGCCGCACGGCGCGAGGCGGAAGAGCGGGCGCAGCGTGCCTCCTTGCTCGAATCGGACCTGATGGTCGATCGCGCCGCGCTCGCCGACGCGAGAAGCCAGTTGTCGACGGCGGAGGAGCAGCTCGGCCGCGCGAAGGGCGAGCTCGAAGCCGCGAGCAACGAGCTCGAATCGTTCCGTGACACCGCGACTCAACGCGCGCGCGCCATCACGAAGCTCGAGCAGGAGCTCGAAATCGCGCGCGCGGGCGCCCGCAGTGCGGAGAGCGCGCTCTCGAGCGAAAAGCAGCGCGCCGACGAGCTGCTCGGAGCCATCCGAACGAGCGACTCCGCGCTCGAACGCGCCAAAGACGCGCTCGCCGCCACGCTCGCGCGCATCGAAGAAGCGCAGCAGAACCGCGGTTGAACCCGCGCGTTGCCCGTCAGCCGGCAGGCGACGCGCGTCTCACGCCGCACGTCGCTTCAATCAGGTGAAACACCCCGGGCATGAGCTCCCACGAAAAGTACGCGTGCGGCCGATCCGCAGGGAAAAAACCGCCCGTGAGGTGATCCAAGAGCTCACCCGAGCCGTCCGCTCGCGCCGCCTCCGGCTCGACCCCCGGGAAAAACCGCCGCACGATTTCCGCGTCCGTGAGCCGCACCGCCGAGCGCGCCGGTTGCTCGATTTGCGGCGCCATCGCGCCCGACACGCGATCGTGAAAGCTCGCCCAGCTGCGTGACCGCGTCGCCTCCGCAACCGCTTCGCGCACCCGAGCGAGCTTCGCGTCGTCCGCCGCGTCGGCACCGAACAGCACCCGAAGCTGCCCCAAGATGTTCATGAAGAGCACGGCGACGTCACCCTCGCCGTCGAGCAGCCGCACGAGCGCCGTCGGATCGGCGAGCAGGTGATCGCGTGATTCGAACCGGAGCCGCGGTCGCGCTTCGAGCGGCGCGCGCGCGAGCCGGCGCCGGAACAGGAAGTGCGCCACCGGATCCGGCTCGAGGCACAAGACGTCCGTGAAGCGCTCGAAGAAGAACGGCTGCACGCACCAGCCGCCGCTCGCACCCACGACGACGAGCTTCTTCTCCGGCGGCTGCCACGCGTAGAGCCACTCCGCGAGCGCGAAGCGAAAGGGCGCCCACAGATTTTCGGCGTAACGTAAGCCGCGAAAGTGGTAGCGAAGCCCGCCCGCTTCGTTCAGCCAGGCTGCGCTCACTCGGGGTTTTCCGCGCGCTCGACCGTCACCCAGCGCCCGTCGAGCAAGCGTTCATGCGGCAAGAATCGGGCTTTGTAGCGCATGCGCTCGCAGTCCCCGATGTAAAGCCCGAGGTAGAGGTAACGGAGCCCCCAGGTGCGACAGAGCTCGATCTGCTTCAGGATCGAATACGTGCCGAGGCTCAGATCCTCGCAGCTCGGATCGTAGAAACAGTAGACGGCGGAGAGCGCGTCGGTGCTGCGATCGGCGAGCGCGACGGCGACGAGCTTGTCGTCGAGCATGTAACGGATCTCGAAGCTCTCGCAGCACGTCATCACCAGAAATTGGCGATAGCCCGCCAGATCGATCTCGCCGTCGCCGAGCTCGCGCAGCTGCTTGTGGCGGTTGTAGAGCTCGACGCGCGCCTCGTCCAAGAGCGGAGGCCCGACTTCGTAACGAAGCCGGGCGTCGCCGCGCGCGAGCGCACGCCGTTGCGAGCGGTTCGGCTGATAAGACTGCACGTCGAGGCGAATGGGCTCGCAAGCGCGGCACTCCGGACAAGCCGTGCGATAGAGAAACATGCCCTGCCGGCGATCACCCGCCGCGAGGCGCTGCTCGAGCTCGTCGCCCGTGAGCCTTCGCGAGGGCACACGCAGCGGCAAAACCGCCACGCGACCCGGTACGTACGGGCACTCGTGCGGCTCGTCGTACACGACGATCTCGGGCGGGGTGCCAGGGATGATACGGGGCGGCACGACCGGACTCGCTCGCGTCATTCTGCCCCCTCGAAAACGAACGGCTCGGGCATCAACGCGGCGAGCGTCGTCTTGCGGTGGCCGCTCGGCCCCGCGACGATCACCTCCGCCTTCGGCGCGTGCTCGATCAACACCTGACGGCACATGCCGCACGGCATGCTGAGCTCGGGACCTTCGGCGTACACGGCGACGCGCGTGACGTTGTGTTCGCCCGCAGCGACCATGCAAAAAATTGCCGCTCGCTCGGCGCACACGGTCGCGCCGTAAGACGCGTTCTCGACGTTCGCACCGGTGAAGACGCCGCCGTGCTCCGTTTCGATCGCCGCACCCACGCGAAATTTCGAATACGGGGCATAGGCGCGCTCGCGAACGGCTTTCGCGGCGGAGACGAGCCGGACCTCGGCGGGAGTGAGCTCAGCCAGGGGCGACCTCGGGGGCCAGGCGTTCAATCCAGCCCGAAAGCAGCCGTTCCAGCCGATCCCGACTGGCGGCGCCGGTCGCTTGCACGTCCGCATGGTCGAGCGGCGCGCTCGAGAGTCCGGCCGCCATGTTCGTGATCACGCTCACGGCGCCGACCCGCACGCCGCGATGGCGCAGGGCAACGACTTCGAGCACCGTGCTCATTCCGACCGCGTCTGCTCCGAGCATGCCCAGCATACGGATCTCCGCGGGCGTTTCATAACTCGGTCCGAGCACACCCGCGTACACGCCCTCGTCGAGCTCGAGACCTTCGGCGCGCGCGGTTTCATGCGCGAGCTCTCGGCAGCGGAGATCGTAGGCTGCGCTCATGTCGGGGAAGCGTGGGAACGGCGACTCGTTCGGGCCGAGGAGCGCGTTCGTGCCTGTGAAATTTACGTGATCGCGCAACAGGAGCAATCCTCCCGGGCGCAGCCCCGCACGAATTCCACCCGCCGCATTGGTGACGAGCACGATGCCACAGCCGAGCGCGGCTAAAAGCCTCACTCCGAATACGACTTTGTGCGGCGGGTGTCCTTCATACAGATGCACGCGACCCGAGAGGCACGCGACCGAAACGCCACGCACGACACCGAGCACGAGCTCACCCGAGTGACCCGCAACGCCCGGCGCCGGAAAACCCGGAATGTCCCGATAGGGAACGACGGCGCGTTCCCCCATGCCGTGGGCAAAGCCCCCGAGGCCGGAGCCGAGCACGACCCCGACCCTGGGCGGCCTCCGAGCCCTGGTGAGCACGATTCGCGCGGCTTCGTCGAGCTCGGTAGCCATGCTATAGCGTCGCCCCCCTAGAAGGCGCTCGCCAAGCGAGCGCTGCTGGAGCCCTCATGGCAACCAAATTCGCGCAATTCCTCAAGGATAACAAGATTGACCCGCGCCGCATCCTCACGGTGTCCAAGCGCATCGAGCGCCTGCAGCCCGAGGATCGGAAGCTCAAGTTCGTGAAAAAAGCGGCGAAGAGCGAAGGCGCGAAGCCCGCGGAGGGCGCCGAAAAGCCGGGAAAGCCGCGCTCGGGTCGCCCGGTTACGCCGCGCCTCATCGAGTCGGCCTCCGTCGGCAAGCCCGTCGCCGGCCCCGCGAAGACCCGCCTGCTGCGCGCCGTGAACCGCATTCTCGAACAGAAAAAGAAGCCTGCGGTGGAACTGAAAGCGGTTTTCTGAACCCTCCGCGCTCGTGAATGACGGCCGAGCGGGCTGCAACGAACCCGCTCGGTGAGACCAGCACCCATTTCCGAGTATACGGGGACGCGGCGTGCCGCATGGTCGGGGGAGCACCGTTTGGAGGCCCGCCTCGAGCCTCCGGCGCCGGAAAGCGCTACCCTGAGCGTGGTGAGTGACGGGAGCGACCTGGTGGCGCGCTGCCGCGCGGGTGAGCCTGCGGCTTTTCGGCAGCTCTTTCGCGAGCATCGTACGAGCGTCACCCGGTTGATCCACCGTATGACGGGTGGAAGCCAGGACCTCGAGGATCTCGTACAGGAGACCTTCGTGCAGGTGCACCGGAGCCTCGGCAACTTCCGGCGTGAAGCGCAGCTCGGCACCTGGATTTACCGCATCGCTATCAACGTCGTCCTCATGCACCGGCGCGCGCTGAGGAGCCGCCCCTCGTTCGCGCCGGGGCCGAGCGACGCGCGGCTCGACGAAGAAGACCTGCCCGACGAGCTGCTCGCGCGGCGCCGCCGCGTCGCCGCTCTCTATCGCCTGCTCGACGGGATGAGCGAGAAGAAGCGAACCGTGTACGTACTGCACGAGCTCGAAGGGCTCTCGCCCGCCGCGATCTCGAAGCTCGTCGGCGCACCGGTGCTCACGGTGCGCACGCGACTCTTCTACGCGCGGCGCTCGCTCCTCGCGGAGCTCGCAGACGAGCCGTCGCTCGCCGCGCTCGCCGACGCGCTCCCTCCCTTGTCCGATCCCGCACCCGCCGGCGCCGAGCCGCACAAGGAGCCGGCATGAGCCCCGATCGCAGCGAACGTGCCTTGCGCGAAGTCACGCGCGAAGCGCGCACCGAACAGTTACCCAAGGTCGACTGGGCCGCCATCGAAGAGCAACTGCCGATGACGCGCGTGCACACGCTGCCGCCGCGCCCGCGAAGCTTTCGTCCCTGGCTCGTCGCGGCCGCGTTCGCGCTCGCCGGCGGCGCGGGCGCCTACGCGTTCACTCTCGTTTACCCGCATGCCGCGCAGGTCGCGACGACGCGGGTGAGCACCCCCGTGACACCGCCCGCCGCCCGTGCCCCCGCGAACGAGGACGTGAACGGCGACGCGCTCTTCGTGGGCGCGCGCGTCGTGGCGGGTGATTTCCCGCAGAGCGTCGTCCACGCCGGGCACGCGCGCTGGACGCTCGCGCCGCACAGCGAGGGCACCCTGCTCGCGAACGGCGACATCGTCACCGTCCGGCTCGAGCATGGGAGCGTCACCTCGCGCGTCGTGAAGAGCTCGCGCACGGAGACGTTCGCGGTCGAGGCCGCGGACGTGCGTGTCGCAGCCCATGGCACCGAGTTCACGGTGAGCCTCGGAGCCGACGGCGTCTCGGTGAGCGTCACCGAGGGCTCGGTGCTCGTCGGCCCGCGAGAGGAGCCCGGCCAAGGCCAGCTCCTCATCAGCCCGGCCGCGAAGCGCTACACGGGCGCCGCCCTCCCCGTCGAAGACGACGGTAGCGGGCTCGAAGCGCTCGGCGGGCATCGCGCCGCGAACCGCATGGCCGCCGAAAGCACGCCGGATGCGAGCGGCAGCACGGGCGCCTCGGGCAAGTCGAGCCGGCTCGGGCTCGCACCCCCCGCGTCCACGGAGAAGCTCACCGCGCGCAAGGCCGCGAGCGGGCCGGCAGCGGGCGCCGCACCGAGCGAGGTCGATGAGCGACCGAGCGAGCCGTCGGCGGCGGGGCTCGAAGCAGCGACGGCGAGCGTCATGCGCCTCACGCAAGCTTGCTTCAAGGAGCGCACCATCGCCGGCGAGGGCGTCCGCGTCACGGCGCAAACGAGCGTCACCTTCCGCACGCTGCCGGAAGGCGGCGTGAACCGCGTCGTCTTCGAACCGCCGCTCTCACCCGCCGTGCAAGCATGCGTGAACGCCGGCATGGGCGCGATCCAGACGGACGCCACGCGCAACGGCTTCCAGGTTTCGCACTCGCTCGATCTCGAGCGCTGAGCGCTCGCGCCGTTCGGCTCCGTCCGCTATTCGTCGCGGCGCAGCACGACGGCGTGCGTCGTATCGAGCATCCAGCGCACGCTGCGCTCGTCGTCGATGCGCAGATGCAGTGGATCCGTCTTGCCGTCGGGGCGCTGCACGGCGAGACGCACGTCGCTATCGTGAACCGCCGCGACCTTGTACGGGGCGCTTCGGGGCTCCTCGGCGGGGATCGTGACCGTGATCTGCGAGCCCGAGAACTCGAACGAGACGCCCTTCGCCCAACCGGTCGCGCGCGAAAGCTCACGCTGCTCGAAACTCTCCACCGAGTCGCCGAGCCAGCGCCCGTCGAGCTGGCGCTGGACGGGATTTCCGCATCCCACGAGACAGGGAGCCGCGACGAGAACCGTCAAAAGCGCGGCTTTTCCCGGAGAAATTGGCATGAACGGCATGGTAAGATACTCACCTACATTGTAGCCAAGTTTGTGCATGCCTCCGGCCGTCCAAGCCTTCCATCCCCTCGCCTAGCGGCAGCAGCGTACGCCGGTGCTGTAGTCGAAGTATTCGGGCGGGTGCTCCGTCACGCGGGCGTCGCAGCCGTTCAGGGTAGCCCGCGAGTAAAATCCCCCGAGGAAGGCACCTCGGGGCTCGTCGACCCACTCGTCGAGGTTGCCGACCATGTCGAAGACGGCGTCGGAGCCCCAGTCGCTCCGGCAGCGCTCGGTCTCGCCCGTGCGGCGGAGGAGCGGGCCCGTCGCGCCGCTGACGAGGTTGAGCCGCGGGTCGAGATGATTGCGCGAGGCGTTCCCCCAGAGCACCGTCGCTGGGTGTGCCTCGCGGTACACGTTGCAGGCGCCCGCTTCGTAGCTCGCGCCGTACGGAAACTGCCGGTTTCGTTCGCCACGACAGGCGGTGACCCACTCCGCGGCGCTGCAGAGCCGTTTGCCGGCGTTGGCGCAGGCCCGCGCGGCGAGCAAGCCGCTCACGTAACCATTCGGAGTGACGCCGGCCACGGACATCGCCTTCGGCTCGAACGGCTCGAGCAGCTCCCACGCGGGAGGCTGCGGGAGCTCGGGCGCGTCGCGCGGTCGCGTGCCCGTGAACGCTTCGAACGCGGTCTTCGCGTCCGCGCGCCGCGGGGCGAAGTAGGGCGAGATGGCCCGCGCGAGCTTCAGATCGACGAGCGACGCTTCGTAGCGATCGATGCAAAAACGCCCGCCGACATCGACCATGTCGGAGCCGCAGCGACCCGCGAGCGGCGGCGCGACCGCGGCCGGCGGCGGTGCGCCTTCGAGCGCGTGATCGCCGCCGTCGGGCAGGTACAACACGACCGGCGGCGTGTCGCTCGCGAGCGGCGGCGACGCGCGAGCGCTCGGCGCTGGATGCTCGTCCGGCGCCGAGTGGCGCTCACAAGCGGCGCCGGTCGCGATGAGGAAGCAGAGCGATGTCGCGCGAGCGCGCGCTCTCACTTGCCGCGGTAGACGATGAGCCCGTGGCTCAAGTCGTACGGCGAAACCGCGACGCGCACGCGGTCACCGGGGAGCACGCGGATATGGTGCCGGCGCATGCGACCGGAGAGCTGTGCTCGCACGATGGCGCCGCCCTGGTCGACCTTGATGTTGTATTGGCCGCCGCCGAGGGCGTCTTGAATGACGCCTTCCATTTCGAGCAGATCGCCCTTACTCATGTGTTACGTTTCGCAAAAGACATCCCGGTCGTAGGTTTTGCCGGCGGAAGAATACATATCCCCGGGCCTCGGGCAAGGTGCCCGCTGCCGAAATCTCTTCTGCGTCGCGTTCTTCGCGCTGCTTCTGGCCGCGGTTGAGGCTCGGGCGGCCGATCTACGCGTCGGTCCCGGCGCGCGGGCCTGGGCCGACGCCGGGCGCGGCGCGATGCGCGGCATCACGATCGGACCGATCGAAAGCAGCCTCCACCCCGGCCGGGGCTACGGCAGCGCGCCCTACCGCCGCACGCTGACCGAAACGCGGGAGCTCGGCGCGACGTGGGTGAGCCTCACGCCGTTCGGCCGCGTGGCGGACCTTTCCCCGAGCGGCGTGTCGCTCACGTTCGAGCAGCCGTTCGAAGAGAACCGCGTCGCCGTCGGACGCGCGATCGATCAGGCGCACGAGGCCGGGCTCAAGGTGCTGCTCGTGCCGCACCTCTGGGTCGAGAGCGGCGGTTGGCGCGGCGAGCTCGACCCAGGCAACGACGACGACTGGAGCCGCTTCGCACGGAGCTACCGCGACTTTTTGCTCGCGTGGGCGAACGTCGCGCGCGAGCACCACGCCGACATGCTCGCGCTCGGCGTCGAGCTCAGGAGCTGGGTGACGACGGCGCACGCCGACAGCTTCGTCGCGCTCGCACGCGACGTCCGCGCGCTCTACCCGGGCCTTCTCACGTACGCTTCGAACTGGGACGACGTCGACGACGCCGTGCTGCTCGGGGCAGTCGACCTCATCGGCGTGAACGCGTTTTTCCCGCTCACCGAACAGCACGGCGCGAGCACGGAAGAGCTCATGCGCGGCGGCGAGCGCGTCGCTGGACGCCTGCGCGCCGTCGCCGAGCGCTGGCAGAAGCCCATCGTGCTCACCGAGTTCGGCTACACGACGCGCACCGACCCCGCGCTGCGCCCCTGGGAGTGGCCCGACAAGATGAGCCACGTGACGGTCGACGAAGCAGCGCAAGCACGCGCTTACTACGGCTTGCTCGCGCCGCTCATGAACGAACCTTGGCTCGCGGGCGCCTTCGTCTGGCGCCTGTACGCCGATCCGGAGGATGTCTCCCAGGAAGCCGAATGGGGGTTCTCTCCGCGCGGCAAGCTCGCCGAGCTCGTGCTGCGCGACGCCTACGCCGCACATTGGGCGGCCGATCCGCCCTGGCCGCCGGGCGAGAGCTTGTTCAGAGACGCAGCGGAGCTGCCGGGAATTTTTTGACCCCCGTCGCATGCCGGCGGGGGCGCGCTTGCGAGCGCTTCACGCGCGCCAAGCGTCGAGTTTGGTAGGGCGCGCGTGGCGCGGCGACTGCCGGTGCTCTCGCACTCCGGAGGAGCAGCTCAATATTCGGCGTCGCTCGCCGGGGCGACCGTGGGAAGCTCGAGGGCGAGCCGGGGCACGCCCTTCGGGCCGTCCTCCAAGTAGCGGTAGCGAGCGAAATTGCCGACGACACGTTCGACGTAGTCGAGGGTTTCGGCGTAGGGAATGCGCGCCACGAAGACGTCGAGGGGGAGCGACTTGGCGCCGTCGAGCCAGCGATGAACGGCGGCTGGTCCGGCGTTGTACGCGGCCGCAGCGAGCGCGACGTTACCGCCGAAGGTGTCGAGCAGCTTCTTCAGGTAACGCGCCGAGAAATGGAGACTCGCGGCGGGTTGCGCGAGCAGCGTGGGATCGAAGGGCTCGCCGAGCTCCTTGGCGACGCGTTCTGCCGTTCCGGGGAGCAGCTGCATGAGGCCGCGCGCGCCGGCGCCGGACGCCGCGTCTTGCTTGAACGCGCTCTCCTGGCGCATGACGGCGTAGAGCAGCGCTTCCGGGACACCCGCGTCGCGCGCCGCGTCCGGCACGGCGGCGCGATACGGCCGGGGATACACGCAATCCCACTCCCACAGCGTCGCGGCGGACGGTGCCGACAGGAGCGCGCGCCCGTCGACCTCCGTCTGCGCGATTTGATAGCGGCGCGCCGCGACGTCGAGCAGGCCGTAGGCGTCACAGAGCCCCTCGCCCGCGCGCACGCCGAAGCGCTGCTTCAAGCCACTCTCGGCGTGCACGAGCTCGAGCTCGGCGTCGCGATCGAGGCCGAGCGCGTGGAGCACGCTCACGTTGTCCGGCAGCGTGATGCTGAGCGGCGGCAGCGGCACGGCCGGTTTTCCCGCAGGAACGGGCTCGACGCCCGGGCTCTTCAGCGCTGCGAGACGCGCGGCGCTCGCGAGCGCCGTGAAGCCGAGCGGTTGCGTGGACGCGACCTCGGCGAAGAGCGTCGCGGCGTTCGTGGTTTCACCCGCGGCGGCCCGCGCGACACCCTCGAGGTGACGGAGACGCGCGGCGCGGCGGGCCTCGTGCTCGTCGCGCGCGAGGAGCTCGAACGCGGACGCGGCGGCCGCGTTCTTGCCGAGCACGAGCCACGAGACGGCGCGCTCGTAAATCGCGTCGGCGCGCGATTTCCCGTGTGGGTAGCCGTCGAGGTACGTGCCGTAAGCGCGCGCGGCGTCCGCGAAGCGTCCGCCCGCGTAGTGCGTGCGCGCGACGAGGTAGCTCGCCTGCTCCGCCCAGCTCGAACGCGGAAAGCGACTCTTGAGCTCCTTGTAACCCTTGACCGCGCGCTCGTCGTCTTGAGCGCGCGCGAGCGCGCGCGCCGCGTAAAACGTGCATTCGGCCGCGTCGACGCCGGGTCCGCGCGCAGCGCGCGCGAAGAGCTCGCTCGCTTTTTTGTAATCGCGCCGCGCGTAATAGAGAGCGAACGCACGTGCGCGTTCGAGACGGCCGCTCGTGATGGCGGGACCGGACGCCGTGGCGAGACGCTCGAGCTCCGTTTCGGTGCGCTCGACGGCGCCCGCGCGGCCGAAGGTGAGCGCACGCCCGAGCCGCTCCTCTTTCGTCAGCGCGCGCTCGGGCGCGACGGCGGCGAGGTGCGCGTCGGCGTCCGGCGAGCCGAGCGAGTCCTCGAGCGCGAGCCAGCGCAGGTCGTTCGCGGCTTGGACTTTGACGCCGAGCTTCGCCGCGGAACGCGCGCGCACCGAACGCGCCAGCACCTCCGTCGCGTGCTGGCGCTTGCCCTTGAGCTCGTTCACGACGCGCGCGGCGAGCGCGCTTGCTTGCGCGTAATCACCCGCGCGCTCGCGCGCGAGCGCCGCACGCGCGACGGACTCCGGGTCGGCTTTGGTCGCGAAGTACGCCGCCGCGTCGGCGTAAGGACCCGCCGAAAGCTCGGCTTCGGCGCGTAAACGGCGGATCGTCCCTGCGAGGGCCGGCAGGTCCGTGTCGAGCCCGACGAGGAGCGTGACCGCGTGCCCCGCGTCACCGAGCTCGAGCGCCGTCTTGGCGCGAGCGAGCTTCAGCTCGGGACGTTGCTCGAGCGTGGGTTCCGCGTCGAGCGCACGCGCAGCGTCGGCGTAACGACCGGCCCGCAACGCGAGCACCCAGGCGCCGCTCGGCGCCGGGTTCGGCACGCTGAGCTCGGCGGTCGAGCTCGTCAGCGCGGCGCTCGCGAGCAACGCCGGGTCGCGGTGCTCGCGCGGCCCCGGATGCGCCTGCGTCGCCCCTCGCGCGCAGCCCGCCGCCGCGAACGGAAGTACGAGCGCGAGCACGCGAAGCACCCAGCACTTTTAGCATGCCCGCGCCACCCCGCCGCCGATATTCCGGCTACTTCTTCAAGAGCTTGAAGGCGTGAGTCCAGCCGCCCGTGATGAAGCCATACATGACCCACACGATGCACAGCGGCTCGAGGTAGCGCGAGGACTCGATACCGCCCAAGTCCGTGACTTCGGACCAGCCGAAGTCGCGGAGGATTTGCGTGACCTCCTTCTTCGCCTCGCCGTCGTTGCCGCAAATGAACATATCGGGAGCGCCGCCCGCGTACTCGGGGCGAAACATGGCCGTGTGTCCGACGATGTTCCAACACTTGACCACGCGCGCAGCGGGCGCCGCGCGCTGTACTTGCTCCCCGCCCGAATCGGTATGCCCGACGAAAAGGCCCGGCGGCTTGCCTTTCGAGAAGTCGAGCGGATTGGTCGTATCGATGAGAAGCTTGCCCTTCAGTCGCTCGGCGGGAATGGACTTGATGACGGCGTCGTTGGCGGCGCCGTGTGTCGATAAGACGATGAGGTCGCCGAACGCCGCCGCGTCCGCGAACGTGCCGTGCGAGGCCTTCGGCCCCGTCTCTTGCGCCCACGCGGCGGCCTTCTCGTTCGTGGCCTCACGCGCGCCGAGCTTCACCTCGTGACCGAGCGTGACGAAGGCTTTCCCGAGCGTGCGACCGACGTCGCCGGTACCCAAAATCCCTACTTTCATGCCTCGACTCCTTCCCTGCCCGCGAGCAACGGCAGCGACCAAACCTGAAGAGGCGGGCGCAGGGCGTCAAGCGGTCGGCGCTTTCTTGTTTCGTTACATCCGGGCGAGCTTGGGCGTAGCTATCGCCGGGTCGCGCCCGGAGCCGCACGGGGCACCTGCGATCGGCTAGCCTGGCCGCGTGTCCATTCGCCCGCCTGGCGCGCCGAGCGTCTCGCGCTTCGAGGCGTGGGGCTTTTTGGCGTCACTCGGCGTCTTATTGGCGCTCGGCATCGCGGGCATCGTCGCTCTACTGCCGCGCGCCGAGCCGTCGGCGGATGCCGACGACGGGCCCGGCAACCCGACCGCCACCTACCGCGCGGAGCAACCCGTTGACGCCTGGCACTCCGGTCGCTGGTATCCCGCCCACGTCCACTCCGCGACCGGCAGCCGCTACTTCATCACCTACGACGATTTTTCAATCAGCTGGCATGAGTGGGTCACGGCGCGGCGGCTGCGAAAGCGACAAGGCAGCCCGCACTGAACCCGCGCGCACTGCGCGCGGCGCGCGGACTCACCCCGCGCCCTTCGCTTGCTCGCTCCGCCCGCAGGTGCACTCGCCCGGTCGCTCGTCATGGACGGGACAATCTGGCTCGTGCTGGCCGTCGCGGGTGCACGCTTCGCAGCGGCAAAGTTCACCGCGTCGAATTTGGTCGGGAGTGACGGTGAGTCGCACGCCTTTTTGCATGCCGTGAACTTCGTCACGGCGCGCGCGTTCGCAACGCCGTTCGCTACGAACGGCAGCGCTATCGGCTCTTGCCGTCCACCGGCGTCACCGTGTAGGAGCCGGCTTCGACGCCGTCCAGGCAGCGGACGTTGATGGCGTTCGCCTTGGTGCCGTCGGGACGGACGACCCACGAGAAGGATTGGATGCCACAGCTTTTGCAGAAGAGGTGGTGGATGACGTGCTTGTTGAATTGGTATTCGGTGAGCTCGCCCTCGCCCTGCTGGAGCTTGAAGCGGTCGGCGTCGACGAAGGCAAGCAAGAAGCCTTTGCGCGCGCAGTGTGAGCAGTTGCACTCGATGACGTGACCGAGGTCGGTGCTGACTTCGTAGCGGACTTTGCCGCAGTGGCAGCCGCCTTGATAGGTCTTGAGCTCGCCCATTGAACCCCTCTTTTTGGGCGCGCGAGCGCGGATTGTCAATCGCCGCGAGTCGGTGCGAGCTCGTCTTTGGGCGATCGAGCGAAGGCGCTGAGGGTCACGGCCGTCAGCGCGAGCAAGGCGCAAGCGAAGGCGGTCCCGCGGTGGCCGAAGCGCGAGGCGACGAGGCCGAACAAGAGGTAGCCCGAGGTCGAACCGATGCGTGACGCGTTCGAATAGAGGTTCGTCGCGGCGCCGAGCTGGCCCGGGATCTTGTTCTGGAAGAAGGTGATCGCGACGCCGCTCGTCACCGAGACGATCGCGGCGCTGAGCGCGGTGAGCGGATAGATTTGATAGGGCGTGCGGACGCAGCCGATGCACGCGTAGTAGACGACGGCGAGCAACATGGCGGCGCGGATGAGCGTTTCGGAACGCACGCGCGTCGCGAGGAAGCCGACGTAGAGCATGAGCGGCAGCTCGAAGACGGGGGCGAGGCTGAAAATGATGCCGACGTCGGCTTCGCTGCCGTGGAGCTCGCCGAGGACGAGCAGCGACATGTTGTTGAGGGACATCGCGTGCGCACCGAGGATCGCGGTGAGCCCGGCGAACCAGAGCAGCACGTCACGCCGCGCGAGGACGTCGCGCAGGCGCGCGGGCGGCGCGGCGGACGCGGCGCGCGGCGCGGGCGGCCGGTCTTCGACGAACGCATAGACGAGCGCGAAGAGCAGCACGTAAAGCGCGGCGGCCGCCGTAAATAGCCCCACGAAGGAGAAGGCACGCAGCGTGAACGCTGCAACGGCGGGTCCTACCGTCCAGGCGAGCGCGAACGCCATGCGAAACGCGTTCATGTAGAGCGGAACCTCCGCCTTCGCGACGCTCGAACTTTCGACGAGCTCGCGCGCATGGGCGAAGAGTTGCGCGAACGTGAGCGACGCCAAACCGAGGATCAGCCCGCCGAACACGAAGAGCAGCCACGGCTCGCGGACGAAAGCGTAACCCCCGTAGCCGATCGCTCCCGCGAGCGAGCTCCAGAGCAAGACCCGCCGGCGCGAGAGGCGCGTGTCGCTGTGGTGCGCGAGCCAGCTGCTGATCACGATGTTCGCGAGGGCGTTCGCGGTCATGAAGACGCCGAACAGCTCGAGGCTCATGCCGACCTCGCGCGTACAAAACAGACTCATGAACGGCGAGACGAACGACGCGCCCATCCCGAGCACGCAGTTGCACGTGAGCAGTAGCCGGAGCTCGCGCTGCTTCACGAGGTGCGCGAGCGCTCCCGTGATTTGCGCGAGCGCACCGGCGGCTTTGGCCTCGCCCGTGTTCGTAGGCGCCGTCATCGGCGCGCGTTCGGCGCCTTCGCTCAGAAACCGAACGTGTATTCGGCGCGCAGAAAGCCGTTCAGGTAATACGCGCCCGGGTGGAAGGCGTAGTCGTAGCTCAGCGCGAGCCCGAGGCCGAGGCTTCGCGAGACGGCATAGTCGAGGCCGGCGACGAACCCGGCCGTCGGCTGCGCTCGCGTGAGCGGAGGCACGCGGCGGCTCGCGCCGAGGTAGCCCCCGGCGATCGCGACATAAGGAATCCATTGAATGACGTCGATCTTGTACGCGAGCGCGGCTTTCGCGCCATAAAGGAAGGAATCGCCGTGATGCTCCGTCGAGTTCTGCGAGCCCGCGAGCTCGAGCCGCACGTCGAAGACGTCGGAGATGCCGTAGGCCGCATACGCGTTCGCCGCGGGGCCGAGGCGGTAGTGGCTGGCCGAGGCCGCTCCGAGGCCGCCGCCGAGGTGCCATTGGCGTTCGAACGCGGCGGCGTGTCGGTCGGTGAGCAGGAGGAAACACACGACGACGACGCCGAAAAGAAGCGGGCACGCGCGCTCGGGCCGCGACTCGAGCAAGCTTGGAAGAGCCGATCTCGATCGGCGCGGGCGGACACGTCCCATGGGAAAAATCGGCGTGGTTTCAGCGGGGATTAGAGCATACTCACGGGATCGACGTCGATCGCCATGCGCACGCGACGATCGACGGCCGAGCGCGCGACGCCGAGCAGCACTTGGTGCAAGCGCGCGCGGTCGGTCGAGCGGACGAGGAAGCGGTGACGGTAACGGCCGCGCAAGCGTGCGAGCGGCGCCGCCGTCGGGCCGAGCACTTCGACGTCGGGGCTCCCGAGCCCGCGCGCCGCGTGCGCGAGCCGCGCGGCCTGGCTGCGGGCGAGCTCGTCGTCCGTCGCCTCGAAGCGCACGAGCGCGAGCCGCGCGAACGGCGGATAGCCGACCTCGCGCCGCTGCTCGAGCTCTTGCGCGACGAAGCCTTTCACGTCGTGCTTCATGGCGAGGACGATCGCGGGGTGGTCGGGCTGCCAGGTTTGGATCAGCACGCGACCGGGCGTTTCACCACGGCCGGCGCGGCCCGCGACTTGGACGAGCAGCTGGAAGGTGCGTTCCGCGGCGCGGAAGTCCGGCAAAGAAAGCGCGGCGTCGGCGTTCAGCACGCCGACGAGCGTCACGTTCGGCAAATCGTGGCCCTTCGTGACCATCTGCGTGCCGACGAGCACGTCGATGTCGCCCTGGCGCATGCGATCGAGGATGCGCTCCGATTTTTGGCCCGCCGCCACGTCGCGATCGAGCCGCGCGATGCGCGCTCCCGGCAAGATCTCGGCGAGCACGCTCTCGATGCGCTCGGTGCCGGCGCCCTCCTCGATGAGCGCTTCCTCGCCGCAACTCCTGCACGCCTTGCGCATGGGCTCCTGGTAGTCGCAGTAGTGACAGACGAGGCGGCCGCCCCGCGCGCGATGGAGCGTCAAAGCCACGGCGCAGTTCGGGCACTCCGCAATTTTGCCGCACGCCGCGCACAGGATGCTCGGGGAAAAGCCGCGCCGGTTCAGAAACAGAATCGCCTGCTCGCGCGCCGCGACGCACGCTTCGAGCGCGCGAAAGAGCGGCACGCTGATGAGCCGCTCGCCGCCCGGCCCCGGCCCCATGCGGCGCAAATCCACGACTTCGGCCTTGGGCAGCGCGCTCCCCGCACGCGCGCGCAGAGGGAGCTCGAGCAACTCGAGGCGGCCGCTCCGTGCGAGCTCGACGCTCGTCGCCGAGGGCGTCGCCGAGCCGAGCACGCACACGGCCTCGGCGCGGTGCGCGCGCAAGAGCGCCATGTCGCGCGCGTGGTAGCGCACGCCTTCTTCTTGCTTGAACGAGCCGTCGTGCTCCTCATCGACGCAGACGAGGCCGAGCGCGCGCACCGGCGCGAACAGCGCCGAGCGCGCGCCGACGGCGATGCGCACCTCGCCCGAACGGAGTGAGCGCCACATGGCGTGCCGCTCGCGCTCGCCGAGTCCGCTATGAAGCACCGCGAGGCGGCTGCCGAGCCGTGCGCGAAAGCGCGCGACGAGCTGCGGCGTGAGCGCGATCTCGGGCACGAGCACGATGACGCCGCGCTCGAGCGCGAGCGCACGCTCGGCCGCGCGCAGGTACACTTCCGTTTTCCCCGACGCCGTCACGCCCTCGAGCAGGACCGCGTGCTTTTCGCCACGCTCGAGCCGCGCCGTGATCGCGGTCACGGCGCGCGCTTGCGCCGCGGTGAGGGCCGGCGGCACGTCGGGCGCGACCGCCACCGTGAACGGATCGACGGCTTCTTCGCGCTTTTCGAGCGTCACGACGCCGGCCTCGACGAGCCTCGCGACCGCGCCGCGCGCGCTCGGCCACTTCGCTTCGAGCGCCGTGAGCGGCTGCGGGCCGTTGTCGCGCAGGTGCTCGAAGACGGCGGGCGCCTTGCCGCGCAAGCTCGGCGCGGTCGCGCCCTCCACCGCGCGCGCGATCTGCACGAGCCGTCCGACCGCGCGCGTCGATTCGGGCGCCTCGATCGCGAGCGCAGCGCTCCGTTCGAGCGCGGGCAGCGCGAGCTCCATCACCTCGCCCACGGGCGCCACGTAGTAGCGCGCGATTTCCTGCAAAAACCCGAGCAACTCTTCGGGCAGCACGGGTTCGGCGTCGACCACGGCGCGCACCGGCTTGAGCTTCTCGACGGGGATGTCCGGCTCGCGGTCGCCGACTTCGAGCACCACCCCGAGCACCTTGCGTCGCCCGAGCTCGCACAAGACGCGCGCTCCGCGCCGTACACTTGCGGCGAGCTCGGCGCTCACGCTGTAGGTGAACACCTGCCCGAGCGGAACGGGTAGCGCGACGCGAGCAAGCAGCACGGTGCGGAAGCTACCGCACTCTGGTTCGACGGCTCGGGCGTTCGTCCCGGAGGCCGCCGGCCCGAACGTCAGCGTTCGAGCAAGAAAGTGACGAGCGTGCCGAGCACGAAGAGCGTCACGAAAGCCGCCCAAACGCGCACGGGAAACGAGTATTTGCCGCGCCCGCCGCGGACCTTGCCGAGCCGCAACGACGCGGGCGGCGCCGCGAGCGGCGGTACTTCGAGCGCGCTCGGCCCGTCATCCGGCGTCGAGGGCGGCGGCGGGAGAACGGCGTACGGACGCTCGACTGGGTCATCGTTCATCGACATCAGTCCGGCGTTCATAGTGTAGCTCGAACGGCTCACTCTTGAAGGAGTTTACCCTCGCCCGCACGGTAACGAACCCGAGCGGGCTACGGACAATTCGCGCTCGCGGGTGAGAGATCGGCGCAACGGCTCCGGGGCGTGACGGACCAGCTGCAATAGTCGAGATACACGAGAGCCGTAACCGAGCCGAACCGAGTCGGATACCCGAACACGAGGGACTTCGCCGCGTCGCCCGGGCCGCCGCGCGAGAGGTCGGCGTACTCGAGGGCGTCGTGGATCTCGAGCTTGGTTTGCTGGAGCTGGATTACGCCGTACGGGCCGACGCTACCCGTGCCCTCGGCCGGGCGCGCTGCGTCCACGTCGTGCAGCCGTACGAGTCCGCCCGCAAGGCGCCGGACGAGCGCCGCGTCCGTGCCTCGTGCGAGAGCGTCCGCTTCGTCGAAGCTCAAGTCGTACGGCTCGGGGACGGCGCGGTGCGTCGTGCTCGTAAGAGTGCAGGACGCGTCGACCATGAGCTGTGGAGATCCGGCGACGCTGCAGCCGGAAGGCGCGTAGTCGCCGAGGTAACCGGCGGCGCCAATGGCGTCTCCAGGTGTGAGAGTGTCGGGGATGGCGTCGGTGCCGGTGGGGCACGGGTCGCCCGCCGGCGCGTCCGTTCCGTACGAGACGACGAGGATGCCGCTGGGACCGGCCGACGAGGGCTCCGAGCCGGCGAAGGCGCCGAAAAGGCAGCTCCCCGAGTGGGCGTGACTCACCAGGAATTTTTGGCTGGTGGCCGTGGCGTCGATGCGCACCCTCACATCCGACCGGACGTCGCCGCTTTGGATTTCATCGAAGGAGACGCTTTGAGCGTCGCAGCCCGACGCCGTCGAAGCGCGGGCGTTCTGCGTGGAGCCGCGCGACGAGGGCGAGCCGCCGTTCGGCGCGTCGTCGTCGTCGTCACCGGAGCTCGGGGGCCGAGCGCTGTCTGCTGCGCCGGCTCCGAGCGGGAGCGTCTCCGGTGTTGCCGATACCCGGCACCCCACCCCCGACAAAACCAACGCACCTCGGATTACTGCGTCGTGGACGCAGCGTGTGACTCGCATGTCCCGACATCGGTCGGCCGCGACCGCGATTGCGTGCGGGGGCGCCTTATTGGCCGCTGACGGCGGCTTTGTCGAGGCCGAAGCCCTCGTGCAGGGTGCGGACGGCGAGCTCGGTGTACTTCGAGTGGATGATGCACGAGATTTTGATTTCGCTCGTGCTGATGGCCTGAATGTTGATGCCCTCGGCCGCAAGGAGGCCGAACATCTTGGACGCGATGCCCGCGTGCGAGCGCATGCCGAGGCCGACGATCGAGACCTTGACGATGTCGGGGTCGTACTCGACGCTCGAGTTGAGCTCGGTCGCGGTCGCTTCGATGACTTCCTTGACGCGAGTGAGGTCGGTCTTCGCGACGGTGAAGGTCACGTCGGTGCTGGCGCTGCCGCCGCGCGACGGGCTCTGGATGATCATGTCGACGGAGACGTTCTTCTCCGCGAGCAGGCCGAACACCTTGGCGACGACGCCGGGCTTGTCGGTGACGCCTACGAGCTGGACCTTCGCCTCGCCCTTGTCGTACGCGATGCCGGAGACGACGACGCCTTCGAGGCCTTCTTCGCCGACCACCATCGTTCCCGGCTTGTCGCTGAACGACGTGCGAACGTGAACTGGGACACCGTACTTCATGGCAACCTCCACCGAGCGGATCTGCAAGACTTTCGCACCGAGCGAGGCGAGCTCCAGCATCTCCTCGTAGCTGATGCGATCGATTTTTCGAGCGGATGGACAAATGTTCGGGTCGGTCGTGTAGACGCCGTCCACGTCCGTGTAGATGTCGCAGACGTCGGCTTTGATCGCGGCGGCGATGGCGACGGCGGTCGTGTCGGACCCGCCGCGGCCGAGCGTCGTGATGTTGCCTTCTTCGTCGATGCCCTGAAAGCCCGCCACGACGGCGATCTCCCCGCCGTCGACGACCTCGAGCAGCTTCGCGTTCTCGATCGTCTGGATGCGCGCCTTCGTGTAGGCATTGTCGGTGTGCACGCGCACTTGGTGACCGAGCAGGCTGCGCGCTTTGCCACCGAGCTTCTGAATCGTCATCGCGACGAGCGCCGCGCTCACCTGCTCGCCCGTGGAGGCGAGCGAGTCCATTTCGCGCGCGTCGGGTACGTCCGAGATTTGGTGAGCGAGCCCGAGCAGGCGATTCGTCTCGCCCGCCATGGCGCTCACGATCATGACGACCCGGTGCCCCTCGCGCTGCGTGCGGAGCGCGCGTTCCGCGACGTTCCGCATGCGTTCGAGGTTTGCGACCGACGTTCCGCCGAACTTTTGAACGACCAGAGCCAAGGGGACCGCCGCTTACCGCTCACCAGCGGGCGTGTCAATTTCGTGCCGAAATAGGGCTCCGGCACGGCTGGATTTCATGCCGCCGATGACGGCAGGCGCGGGCGGTGAAGCCGGTCAGTCCGGCGCAGGCGGCGCGGGCGGTGAAGCGGCCAACTGACGCGCTGGCGACGGCACTCGAGTCCAACACGAGCCACGACGCTTCCTCGTGGGCGGAAAGCGACGGGTCAGCGGTGCTGCTCGAACGCTCGTCGCACGCTGGCGCGGGAGAGCACGGTGAAGGTCATGAGGCCGAGCGCGGTCCCGTACGGAATTTCGAGACATGAGAAGGCGGCGGTCACCAAACAGAAGGTGCGTGAGCGCCGCTCCTTCAGACGAATGGCGGTGATGAGCTTCATCACGGTGGCGACCGTCGCAAGCCCGCCGAACACGGCGCCGAAGACGCCGAAGAACCACTGCATGACGGGCGGGGGCGGCGGGCCGCTCGAGGCCGGCAGATGCGAAAACACGAGGCCCATCACCGCGTACAAGAGCCCGATCGGAATGAAGAGCGCGGCGTACCCGGCGGAAATGAAGTAGCCCGTGCGGAGCAGCCGGAGGTGCTCGTCGTCGATGATCGCCTGGCGCGTTTCGCCCGGCGGGGCGTAGCCCTGCGGCCCGTACGCGGCGAACTGGACTTGAGGAGGGCCGTCGTACGGGTTCGCCATGGCCCGAGATGATACTCCGAGCCCGGCGGCCGTTCGTTACGGCGCTTTTCGACGGGCGGCTCGCTGCGATCGGCACGGTGCTGGCAGCATTCGACGAACCGGCCGAACCCCGGCCCCCAGAACCCCCAATCCAGGATCGGCCGCGCGGCTCACGCGTTCGGCGCGGACATGCAGGCGCGCAGTGCCGACTTTGCGCGATAGAGCAGGACGGCGACGTGGTTCGGTGAAACGCCGAGGAGCTCGGCGACGTTTTCCCCCGGTCGCTCTTCGAGCAAGCGCAACGTGACGACGGCGCGCTGGATCTCGCAGAGCTCGGCGACGCAAGCGCGCAGGCGCACGACGTCTTCCGCGCGCGTCAGTAGCTCTTCTTGTAAGACGAGCTCGGCGTCGGGGAGCTCGCTTTCGACGAGCTCGGCGTGGGGGCGCGCGCGAAAATGCCGGCGTCGCTGGTTGCGCGCGGCGTTGCGCACGATGGTGACGAGCAGGGGCGCCGGCTCGGCCATGGCCGGGACTTGCCCCGACTGCACGAGATCGAGCAGCGTGCAGAGCGCGTCCTGCACGCAATCGACCGCTTCTTCGGGGCGCAGCCCTTCGTGACGCGCGACGGCGGCGAGCGCGCCGCGCTGGCTCGCGAGGACGCGCGACAGGCGCTCGAGCACGTCTTCGTCGGTGGGGCGCGAGGTGGGGACGGCGTGCACAGGCATGGGCTCCGAGGGAAAGGTGCCGGCCGGCCTCAAGATGACACGCGCCGTTTCGTCATCAATCGCCCGGTCACGACCTAAACGCGCAAGGAGGTGCTTTTTGGCATCCAGCAAAGTGAAGACGTTGGACGATTCGAGCTTCGATGAGGCGCTCGCCGGGGCAACGGGTCCGGTATTGGTGGAATTCACGGCGACCTGGTGCGGGCCCTGCCGCATGCAGGCGGCGGTGCTCGAGCGTGTCGCCACCGAGGACCCCGAGCTCGTCATCGGCGCGGTCGACGTCGACGATTATCCGGAGCTCGCGGCGCGCTACGGCGTGCGTGGCATGCCGACGCTCGTCGTCTTCAAGGGCGGCCAGGAGACGAATCGACGCCTCGGCTTGGCGAACGAGCAAGCCGTGAGGGCGCTGGTCATGGCCGGGGCGAAACCTGCGGCGAACGCAATGCAGGCGCCGCCTGTCGAAGAAAATCGGACGCAAAGTCGCGCGTGAGAGGGCGCCGCTGCCCGGCCCGGCCGCTATAGTGCGCGCGTGCAAGCGGTGACGCTCGAGCTCGCGACGGCGAAGGAAGCGCCGTTGCTCGCGAATTTAATCGAGCTTTACGTGCACGACGTGAGCGACGTGTTCACGCAAGTCGAGCTCGGTGCGGACGGCCGCTTCGGGTACGCGAAGCTGCCGCTCTACTTTTCGGAGCCGGAGCGGCGCTTTGCGTTCGTGATGCGCCGAGAGGGTCGCGTTGCGGGCTTCGTGCTCGCGACGCGCGGCTTGCCCGCGGCGACGGAACCGGACGTTTACGATGTCGCGGAGTTCTTCGTGCTCAAGCGCTACCGCGGGGCGCGGGTGGGCGAAGCGGCAGCGTTCGAATTGTGGCGGCGACTGCCCGGCAAGTGGACGGTGCGCGTCGCCGAGCGCAACACGGGCGCGCTCGCCTTTTGGAGCCGCAGCGTGATGAGGTTCACGCACGGTGCGGCTCGCGAGCAAACGCTGCCCGGCGAGCCGCACGCGTGGCGCGTGTTTTCGTTCGAGAGCCCGGCGTGAGGGCTAGTGCTGTGTCCCTAGTTGCGCGTGAGCGTGGCGACCGAAGTCGTGCTCGCCTGGGTCATCGTGTCGCCCTTGACGCAGAAGGAGTCCGTTTCCGTGCCGGTCGTCACTGTGCCGTCGGAATCCGTTTCCGTGTAGTCGACGGTGATCTGGTCGCCGTCGACGGTGTACGTCCCGACTTCGTTGCTCGTGAGCGGAACGGTGAAATGGCAGTCGCATAGGCCGTTGGCGACCGTGCAGCTCAGTGCGTAGTCCGTGTCGCCCTGAGCGCCGAATGAATCGAGGAGGTCGCACGTAGTCGCCACGTCGGAGCCGAACTGCGACATCGCGCAGGCGTCGTCGAACGTCTCGTCCTCCGTGATGGTGATGGTGCCGGCGGCGGTGAAGCTGCCGTCGGATTTGAATTCGAAGGTGACGTCCGAGCTCGCCTCGCCCACGGTTTGGGTGGCGCAGCTCGGCATGTCCGTCGTCGAGCCGCCCGTGCCCGCGGTGCCGCCGCTCGCGTCGCAGATCGACGAGATTTTCCAGCTGCCAACCACGTCACCCCCGCAAGGGGTCAACGCGGGGCAGTTGCCCGTCATGAGCGTGATGGGATCACCGGTGGCGCCCGCGACGCTCGTGGTGCCGCCGCTGCCGCTCGTGCCGCTCGTGGTGCCGCCGCTGCCACCCGTGCTCGTGGTGCCACCTTTGGCGCCGGTGCCGCCCGTGCTCGTGGTGCCACCTTTGGCGCCGGTGCCGCCGGAGCTCGTCGTGTTGCCGGTGCCGCCGGTCGTCGTCGTTCCGCTCGTGCCGCCGGAACCGCCCTTGCCGCCCGAATCGTCGTCGCTCGACTTCGAGCTGCCACCGCAGGCAACCGCCAGCCCCATAGCCGCCAACACCCAGCCAACCCTGAACCCAAAAGAGGAAGCCATCATATCGCCAAACGTATCAGAGTTGACCGGCATCCGCTCCAGTTACACCCAAGCTCGCTTGGGTGTATCGAAACAGGAAAGTACCGACGGGACAGACCCCGCCAAAAAGCTAGTGAATTTTGCGTGCCTCACCCAAGTGGGGCTCCAAAATTCACGATCGATGCAAGTGGTCCCCGGTGTAGCGGGCTTCCTAGGCGCTCCGCGCGTGCTTCTGCGCGGAGCAGTTCCTCGCGCTCTTCTGATCGACGCGGCTTCGGACTACGCTTCGCGGAGAGGCAAAACGCCCTCCTAGCTGGAGGTTTTCGTTTTGCCGGGAGGCAGCATGACGAGAGCGATCATCAGGGACCCGAAGACGCCTGCATCCGTCGAAGTTCGCCCGAGCGCGCGCGAACCGATAACGGACCCAACGCTCGGGATCCGGGTGATCAAAGTCGTGCCGGACGGACCGGCGAAGCAACGCCTCGTGACGATCGGTGATTCGCTCACGCAGGGCTTTCAGAGCGGCGCCGTGTACAACACCGAGCTCAGCTACCCTCGTCTGATCGCGAAGGAGCTCGGTTGGGCCGAGGAGTTTCGCTTCCCGCGTTACCCCGGCGCGGGCGGGTTGCCGTTGAACATCGAGTTCGTCGTGCGCAGGCTCGAGCAGTCGTTCGGCAACCGCGTCGATTGGTGGCAAGCGCCGGCCGCGGCGGTGAAGCTCCGCTCGGTAATGGATGAAATCGAGGATTATTGGGAGCGCGGGCCGGGCGCGACGCCGCCGCAAAACCCAGCCATTCATCACAACTTGGGCATTTACGCTTGGGATTTGCGGGACGTGCTGGCGCGAACGGCCGGCATTTGCGCGGCCGAAATCGGGACGCCGCGCGACGATCTGCTGCTGCAAGTGGTCGAATCAGCGAACGCTCGTGCGGCCCTCCGCGTTTTGCCGCCGCTCGGACGCGGCCCGGCGGGCGGCATGGGCGTGCTCGACGCGGCGGAGGCGCTCGGAGCGGACGGCGAGATCGAGACGCTGATCGTGATGCTGGGCGCGAACAACGCGCTCGACACCGTGATCGAGCTCAAGGTGGTGTGGAGCAACGAAGGCTACGACGATCTCGAGAAGAAGAGCGCGTTCACGGTCTGGAACCCGGTGCACTTCGAGCACGAGCTCCGGCTGCTCGCCGCGCGCGTGCGCAAGATCCGCGCGCGCCACGTGATCTGGTGCACGGTGCCGCACGTGACGATTGCGCCGCTCGCACGCGGAGTCGGCACGAAGCTCGCGCCGGAGTCGCGCTATTTCCCGTACTACACGCGCCCCTGGATCGAAGACCACGACTTCAACCGCGACGAGGACCCGAACATTACCGCGGCCGAAGCGCGCGCGGTCGATTCGGCGATCGATCATTACAACGACGCAATCGTGGCCGTCGTGCGCGAGGCGCGGAGCAACCGCGGGGACCCGCGCGACTGGTACGTCTTCGAAGCGGCGGGGCTCCTCGATCGACTCGCGCAACGGCGTTACATCGATTCGCCGCCGGCACGCCCGCCGTGGTGGACGCCGTACGAGCTACCCGCACCGCTCAAGGCGCTGACTCCGGTGCCGAACTCGCGCTTCTTCGCGTCCGGTCCCACCGGCCGCACGAGCGGCGGCTTGTTCTCGCTCGACGGCGTGCACCCGACGACGGTCGGCTACGGCATCCTCGCGCAGGAGCTCATTCGCGTGATGGAGCTTGCAGGCGTGAAGTTTTACGCGCCCGACGGCAGCGTGCGTCAGGGTCTGACGAACATCGATTTCTCGGCGCTGCTCGCGCAAGACTCGCTCCTCCGGGAGCCGCCGCCGTCCTTCACGAGCGATCTCGGCCTGCTCGGCTGGCTCGATCGCACGGCCGACGCCATCGGCCTCGGCCGCGTGACGCTGCCGGTCACTTGAAGGCACGGCGGCGCACGACGAGCGTCCGCCCGCCGGCTGGGAACACCCTCGAAATCGCTATCGGGTCGAACCGCTTTGGCCGCCGCCCTCGCCGCCTTCGCCCGCACCCGCGCTACCGGCAGCGCCGCTCTCGGCCCCGGCACCGCCCGCGCCCGAGCCCGCGGTTGCGCGACCGGCGCCGCCCGCCATGCCGCCGCTCGCTGTGCCGGCGCCGCCCGCCTTGCCGGCGGTTGCTCCCGAGCTGCCGCCCGTCCCTCCCGTAGCGAGGGTGCCGCCCGTTCCGCCGGCTCCGGCTTTCGCGCCGGCGCCGCCGCTCGACGGGCTCGACTGCTTCGCATCCGACGATGAGCACGCCACCGCCGCCAGCACACCCATGGAAGAGAGAACCAAAAAGAGTAAGCGAGCGCGAACGGGGAAGCAAAAGCGGGCCGACATGCAGGGGATTACAATCCCGGGCCGTCACGCGCGTCAACGTGATAGCTTCAGTCGCGCATGACGCCGCTCGGCCGGTACGTCGTCGAAACACTCGTCATGCTGCTCGGGGTGGTGGCGCTCGCGGTGCTGCTCCTGTCGATAGGCAGGCGCTTCGGCCTAGGGCGACCGTCGGGACCGCTCGAGCTCGTCGGTCGCTTGCCCCTCGACGGACGCCGGGCGGTGTATCTGGTCCGCGTGGGTGAAACGGTGTACGTCGTCGGAGCGAGTGAGAGCGGCTTGAGCAAGCTCGGAGAGCTACCGAAAGATGGGGTCGAGCTACCGAAGGGACCGACGACGGATGCCGCATTTCGCGGTGTTCTCGAGCGCGTCCTCGGCCGCACCACGCCGCCCGCGGGCGACGCCTGAGCGTGTGAGGACGGCGGCTTCGTGACACCCGACGTGCTCGCGCGTCCGCTCACGCTGGTCGTCGCGATCGGCTTCGCGACGCTGCTGCCGTTCGCGTTCATGACGCTGACGGCGTTCGTCAAGATCTCGACGGTGCTCCAAATCGTGCGCGGCGCCATCGGCGCGCAGAGCGTGCCGACGAACACGGTGATCATCGCCTTCGCCGGCGCGCTCACCGTACTCGCGATGGCGCCGCTCGGCTCGCGCATCGCAGAGCGCGCCGGGCCTCTGCTCGAGCCGGAGAGTATGAACGACAGCGCCGCGTGGGTCGGCGGGATGCTCACGGCGACGCGCGAGCCCGTGCGCGCGTTCTTGAAGGCGAACGGGAGCGCCCGCGAGCGCGAGCGCTTCTATCAAATTGCGCTCTCCGCCCGCCCGCAAGCCGAACGGGCGCAGGTCGGCCGCGACGATCTCGTGATTTTGGTGCCGGCGTTCGTCGTGAGCGAGCTCATCGCCGCGTTCGCGCTCGGCTTCGCGATTTACCTGCCGTTCCTCGTGATCGACCTCGTGGTTTCGAACGTGCTCCTCGCGCTCGGCATGCAGATGATGAGTCCGACGCAGGTGAGCTTGCCGTTCAAGCTGCTGCTCTTCGTCGCGATCGACGGTTGGGGGCTCCTCGCGCAGACGCTCGTCACGGGGTATCGCTTTTGAGCGGCCAAGCGCGCGCGCGGCGACTTTCAGCCGTGCTCGCGTGTCTGGGACTCGTCGTGTGCAGGGCGCGCGCCGGCGCCCAATCGCGCGCTGAAGATCCGAACTACGATCCCGACGCGGAAGCGCGCGCCCATGCGCAGAACTCGAGCGGGCCCCACGCTGCGGTGCGGGAGGAAATCGGGGAGACACGCGAAACCTCGAACGAGCCGGCCGAGGGCGACGCTGACGAGCCGTACCTCGAGGGCGACGCGTTGCGCCTGCAAGTGAACGACCTCGTGCTCCACTCGTGGCCGCCGCCGCCCGTCGTGACTTTCGTGCTCGGCGCGTATTACCCCTTTCAACTGCTGGGTCTCGGTATCGGCGTCACGGGTTACGCCGGTGAGCTCGTGCGCCTGAGCGGCTTCGCGAGCGCCGGCATGAACATCGCGGGCGACCCACGGGGGTCCGACCTCGCGTTCGGCGGCGTCATGGAAGCGAGCGTCGGCTTTCGCGTGCTCGCCGGTGACGGCCACATCGGCACGAACGTCGTCGGCTTCCAGCGTCTCAAGCGCGGCGAAGACCAACCGGCGACTCATCATCTTTTCAACGCGCGTCTGCCAGCGACTCACGCGCTCTTGCTCGAGGTGGGCGTGCTCGCCGGCGGGATACCGCGCGTGCGCTGCACGGAGAACTGCGAGCAAGATGACGCCACGCTCAAGAGCTACGCTGCGGTAAATCCGCTGCTGGTCTATCCCGAGGCAGGGCTCCGCTACGTGTTCTTCAGTAGCGCTCGTTCAAGAAAGCAGCCGAACATGAATCGGCGCTGGGACGTCGAAGTGTTCTTCCATGCCGTCCTGCGTCCGCTCGGCGATACGGGCATACGTGCTCTGACGCTCTCCGGCGACCGCATTCAGAAGAGCGCGCTCGGAGCGCGCGGCGGCTTCGCCGTGCCGCTCTGCGGTTACCACTGCATGACCCTGAACGTGATGGCCGGTTATCTGCCCGCTCCGGACACAGCCACGTTCACGGTCGGTGCGGAGTACTAACCCGGGGACCACTCGCATCGATCGTGAATTTTGGGGCCGCCCAGACGGGACAGGCGGGAGGCCCCCCAAATCGGCGCTCTAGCTTTCCGGGCAAGTCTGGTATGCTCCCGGATGGGAGAGGATCCTCATGCGGGCTTCGGGTCTGTGCACACTACTGGTCTTCGGGTGTTCGACAACGTCGACGATCATGCGAGCCGACGCCCCCAACGTCGAAGGCAGCATCGTCGGGGGCTCGCGGGATTCGATTTTCGTCGCCGACGATCAAGGCGGCGAGCACGAAATCCCTCGCTCCGACGTGACCGACGTCGACTACCCCGGCAACGTGCACGCCAACGTGGGGGCCGTCGTCCTCGGGTACGGCTTGCTCAACATCGCCGTCGGCTATAACGACTGCGACAAGCGAACGGATGACAAGGCCGCGTTCTGTACCGGCGTCTTCCTCCCGGCCGTGATCGGCGCCGGGATGATCTTGTGGGGTCTCGCCGTGCACCAGGGGCAGACCTCCGCCTTCGCCGACACCTCGCGGAGCTCGGGGCTCCGACGGCCCGAACCGAGAGCTCGCTTCCGCAAGGGCCCAGCGAACATGGACGGATCGCCCGTCACTGACGACACTGACGACGATTCCGATGAGGAGGAGGACGCGCGCCAGCGACCGCGACGGCTGAAGACGCCACCGGCCGGCTCAGTCGCACCGGCCGGCTCAGCCGCACTGGATTCGGCGCCACGGGCGCCATCGAGCGCTGGACCGGTGCCCAGCGCCGCACCCGTGCCGGCTCCGAGCGCGGCGGCGCCCGTGGGAAGCGCGTCGTACCCGGTGATTCCCAGCGCGAAGTAACGGACGACGGGGAGCGCATCATCCCGCTCGACCTAGGCGGCGCGAACGTTCTTTCACGACGGCGCGGCGCGACACGTTGCGTGACGTCATCGACTTCTGCGACTAGCGCTTCGTTTCTGCCGTCCACAACGCGGGATAGCGACGAACGAAACCGAGCGCATCCACTTCGAGCAGGGCGGCGTACTCGAACCGCGGCGCTTCGTACCAATAGGTGAACGTCGACCGCCGCTCGTAGCGCTGAAGCAGCACATCGAGCGTGCCGGACGCTACGTCCAACCACGCAACTGGAGCGTCGACCGCGCCGCCTTCGGCTAGCGCCAGACGCCGGAGTTGCGAAAGGTTGGTCGCGGGCGTGAAGCCGAGATCGAGATCGACGCATGCTTCGAGTCCTCGCACGACGGCGCCATTGCAGACCCAAACTCCATCGCCTGAGCGGACGATCTTGAAATCGAGCGTCTGAGTTCCGAGCGAGCCGTGGACGCTTCCGCGCTGCGTTCGCCATGTGCGGTCGCACTTGAGGTTGTAGTCGAGCCGCGCGGGAGCGCCCTCAAGGACGAAAACGGCGGTACCGGTGAGCTCCCATGCATGCGCGTGCTCCAGCAAGCGGCAGGCGTCGTGCCCAGGCACGTCGAGCCGTTTCCATAGAATCGAGGCGGCGATCATCGGCGTTCCACGTGTGCGCGGGGGAACCAACCCATCGCGATGTCGTCCACGAACGTCTCGGCGTCCAGCCTCACGCGCTCGCGCAGGCGCCCCTCTTCGACGAACCCCATGCGCGCGTACAGCCGCATCGCGCCGACGTTGCTGGCACGAACGAGGAGCTCGATTTTTCGGATCTCCGGTTGCCGCCGTGCCCACTCCTGAAGGTGCGCAATGAGCGCAGTCCCAATGCCGGTGCCCGTATGGCCGGGATGCACGACGATGGTCAGCCGGCAGACGTGCCGCACGGCCGCGAGCGGCATGAGCTCGAGGTAAGCGTGACCGCAGACCAAGCCGTCCACTTCCGCAACGACATAGGAGCCGCGCCCGACCGCTGCTTGGATCTTCGTCCTGAAGGACGCGAGGTCGAGCTCGCTCGGAGCCGACACGAGCCTTCCGGGAACCGCAACCGTCTCCAGCTCGGCTTGCCACAGCGCGACAGCATCTTCCGGAACGGCGTCGCGGATCTGCACGGCCGGTAGTCTAGCGGGGCGAGCCGAGCAGGTCCCAACGGTTCCCGGCGATGTCCAGGAAGACCGCTACTTCACCGTACGGCTCGCTTCGCGGCGGCCGCACGAATTCGAGGCCCGCCGCGATCATTTTTTCATAGCGAGCACGGAAATCGTCAACGCGGAGAAAGAAGCCGACGCGTCCAGCGTGCTGAGCTCCGACGACTGCAGCCTGCCGCTCGCCGTCCGCACGAGCCAGGACCAGGCCCGTTTGAGCACCTGGCGGACGAACGACGACCCAGCGCTTCGCGCAGCCATCGGTCGTCACGGCGGGCGAATCCTCGACGAGCTCGAACTCGAGCACGTCGACGAAGAAGCGGATCGCGGGGTCATACTCGTGAACGATGATCGAGACGAGTTGAAGAAAGGTCATCGCAGCTGTCCGATTGGGTTTTATCAGAAGCGCAATCCGGCCTCAGAGGCCAGAAACTTTCGGATCTCGCCCCAGGGCTTGGCGCAGTCGTTGTGCCCGCATGCCAGTTTGTGAAGCCGCCCCCGCTGCGCCAGCTGGACGAGCCGCTCCGCGTGCGCGAACGGAACAATTTCGTCACGGACGCCGTGGAACAGAAGCGTAGGCCCAGTGTAGCGGCCGAGGAGCGCTGCGCTATCCAACGGATCCTGCAGTGCGCACAACCTGACACCAACGCCGGCGCGCAAACGCACGCGTGTCACGCCAATCGGAATCAATCCAGCGCGGATATCGTCCCAGCTGATCGGTACTGCTACGACGAGAGCTTCGTCCGACTCTTCCTGCGACGGAAACGGCCCATCGTACGCTCCCTGCATTGGTCCAAAAGTCGCACTCAGCAGGCGCAGGACCAAGTTGTTGGGAATTTGCCAGACGAGCTGGCTCCCGTCTACGAGGCAGCCGCTCGATGCGCGTTGAAAGCGTGTCGCCGGATCCACGTTGTAAGTCTCGATCGAAGGTAGGCCGGAGGTGCGCAGACGCGCGGAACCACAAACGTACGAAATGACTGCGACGACCGTCGCGAAGGCGATCGGCGACAATGCCCCTAAGCACACCAGTGGAACCCACTGCCGCCGAGAGCACAGGGCTACACACCCAATTGGAAGCACGAGCAGCGCCAACAGCGTCGCGGGTCCAAAGACCGCCCCCGCCCACGCGAGCAACAACCCGATGAACGTCAGCAACCAGACGCGCACAGTAACGCAACGCCGGTAGCCGCTGGCGCATTCCGTCGGCCAGCTCGCGTCGTTCACGCTGCGGCTCACGCCAAAGCCTCGGAGAGGTGACGCTTGGCAACGCCCGGCCCCGGCCCTAGCAATGACGGTATGAGTCCCGAAGTTCTGCGGGTGCTGGCGCGTTACAACGGCTGGATGAATGAAAAGCTCTACGGGCTAGCCGCTCGCATGAGCGACGAAGAACGCAAACGGGACCGAGGGGCGTTCTTCAAATCCATTCACGGCACCTTCAACCATCTCCTGGTGGGGGATAGGGTTTGGCTCGCACGATTCAAGGGCGAGCCGGTCGAGGACGGCTTCATGGGTCCGGGTATCCGCTCGCTCGATCAGGAGCTGTTTGCGGATTTCGACCAGCTTCGTCGCGAGCGAGCACTCACGGATGCGGAGCTTTCTGCGTGGGTCGCCGAAGTGACCGAGGAGCGGCTCGCGAGTCCGCTGGCGTACAAGAAGCGCGGCCAGAGGCAGGAGCATCCGCTTTGGTGGGCGGTCGCCCATCTCTTCAACCACCAGACTCATCATCGCGGGCAGATCACGACGTTGCTCATGCAATCGGGAACCGACCCCGGCCTTACCGACGTACTCGGAATGCTGTGGGAAGAAGCCGCGAGCGCGCGAGGGTGAGTCTGACGCCGGCACCTACCGCTGCGCGGATGCGATCAGCGCCATCATCTCCGGGTAGTGATACGTCGCGCTCGTCGCCGGATGGTGCTTCGCGGTTGCGATCATCGCCTTCGCGATCTGGTCCACGCCGATCGATTTGTACTTCGCCGGCGTCGCAAACGAAAACAGCGGCAGCACTTGCTCGAGAAGCCACGGTGTATGCCGAGAACCGATGATCATCGCGGGACGGAACACGCTCACGACCGCCGGCCCGTTCGCGCGGACCGCGTCTTCCGACTCGCCCTTCACGCGGTTATAGCGCGACATGCCCGCGGCACCGCCGCCGCCAGCCTTCGCGGTCGGATCCGCCCCGGCGGCGCTCATGAACGCGAGATGCCTGACTTTGCCCGAATCGCGCAGCGCCCGCGCGAACGCTTCGTTCAGCGCCACGTCCACCGCGCGATGTTGCTCGAGCGTGAGCTTCGCCGTGCCGGCACCGATGCCAAGCACACTGAACCCTTCCACATCGCCTTCGACCTCTCTCGCGGCCTCCAGCGTCGCCGCCGCGAGGGAGGCGGGGGTCATGTCGGGAACCAGCTTCTCCGTCAGCGCGCGACCGGCGGCCCGAGCCATCGCGACGGACTCGGGTAGCGACCGGCGCGATAACGTGATGACGGCATCGAAGCCGTCGTCTCGGAACAGCTCGCGGAGCAGTGCGGCGCCGACCGAGCCGGAGCCTCCGAGGACGATCGCGGTACGTTTGTTGCTCATCGTGGCGGAAGCATAGGCGCTAACGCAGCGGCCGCTGCAGACGGAGTACAGTTCGAGCTCGATGGAGAACGGGCCATGACCACCGAGAGCTTACCCCTGTTGGAATACGTGCCGGATCTCGTATGGATCAAGGAGCATCAGCTGAGCCTCATGGGGAGCGCCATACGCACCCGCATGACGGTGCTCCGCCTCGACGGTGGCCTATGCCTCCACTCCCCGGTGGTGATCGACGATTCGACCCGAGCAGACATCGAGAAGCTCGGTGAGGTGATCGCGCTCGTGGCTCCGAGCAACTGCCATCACCTCTACTTCGCGGGCGCCCAGCAGGCCTTCCCTCGCGCGCGGAGCTTCGGCACCGCGGACCTAAAGCGCAAGCGCAAGGATCTGCGGTTCGACGAGCTCATCGGCGAGAGCGCCCCGTCCTTATGGGCTGGTCAAATGGATCATGTGTTCGTCGGCAACCGCATCATGCGGGAGGTCGACTTCTTCCACCGCGCCAGCCGAACGCTCGTCACGGTAGATCTCGTGGAGAACTTCAGCCAGCAGACCGCGGGCACCAACGGCATGTTGCGAGCGATGATGAGGGTGCTCGGAATGTGGGGGCGACCGCGTCCCGCTCCCGAGCTGCGCTGGTTCACGCGCGACCGCGAGACCGCGCGCCGGGCCATCGAGCGCATCCTCGCCTGGGACTTCGACCGCGCCGTAATCGCCCACGGCGATCTGCTGAATCAGTCGCCGCACGACGCCGTTCGCGAGGCCTGGCGTTGGGTGCTCGAGCCCTAGCACCACGCGCGCAGCCAGCGCGCATGCTCGCGATACATTGCGGGGTGCCGTTCCAGCGCGCGCGCGCCGCTGACTCGGACGTGCTCCTCGGTCCAGCTTGCGATGGCTTCCAGTCGGTTAGCGGCGACCGACAACACGGTCGGCAATTCGTAGGTCAGGCAAGGATCCGCCAGCCCGTAAGCTTCCAAGAAACTCTGCAAGCGCACGGCTACGATCGATGGCGCAAACGGCGAATTTTCACCGCCGCCCGGCGCCGCGCCGACACCCGGTCCGGGCATCAAGGGAACGAAACGGTACGCCGTGTATGCAATGTCCCAAATCCGAGGACCCGGTGCGCAAAGGTCGAAGTCGATGGCGCCCACGAATCGGCCGTTCCGGAACACACAGTTGTAAGGCGCGAAGTCGTTATGGCAGATGACCTCTCTCGGGTCCCGCGGCGGTAGACCCCAAACCGCGTCATCTACCGTAAAGTCGACGGTCGCGTCGTGCCATTGACGCAAGGCTCCGCCGACATCCTTCAGAACCGCCTCCGACCACACCCACTCCGGCATTTCGTGCGGCACATCGCCAGGAAGGAAGGAGAGCACTTCGCGCCCTAGCTCATCGAAGCCGAGTGGCTCCGGCACCCAACTCAACCCCTTCCCTCGAGCGTGAGACAGCAATCGATGAATCGTCACCGTGGACGGAGCCGCCGTGCGACGAACCGTGTCGCCAACTCGCGCGACGCGGTTCACGTGCCCGCCCGCAAGCGGTTGCTCCTCCAGCCACGCCCCGCTACCCGATTCCGCGTCCACGACGAAGTGCCTCCAAGCCGGGCTCAACGTACCAGGTTTCAGCTGCGTCGGCTGAGCGGAAGCGAGATCGGCGTCTGCTGCCAAGCCGAAAACGATGGCTTTGGATGGCGGGATCTTCAAACTCCCAACGAGGACTGCTGGAGGAGGGCGCTCAGCCTTCCCGCTAGTTGCGCACCAGGGGTAGGAAGATCTCGTCCACGATTGACCGGATCCGCGCAGGCCTCAGTGGCTTGAGGTCCATGAGCAAGTCATGCCGCAGGAGGTCGAACGGCAGGGCGAGCACCGCTGGAGGGATGTGGTCGAGGTCGAGCTCTCCGCGGTCGTGGGCTCGCTGGTAGATGACCCGGACTCGTGGGAGCCGCTGAGCGGCCATGACTTTGTCGCGCGCCTGTGAGGGGGTGAGGCCGGTGTCGGCGAGCAGTCCCGAGAAGGCAGCAGCTGCGGCGATAGCAAAGAATCCGGCGAGGGCTTCGCTCATAGCCGCTAATTGGGCGAGCAGATCACTGCGCAGCGCGCCAGTGTCGGGGATCGTGATCGGGTTACCATTCCGGTAGTGCTCGAGCGCGGAGAAAACGAGCTGGTCCTTGTTCGGCCAGCGGCGGTAGAGCACGGCCTCGCTGGTCCGAGCGCGTACGGCGACCGACGCCATCGTCAGGCGGGCGTACCCGACGTCCGCCAGCTCAGCCCAGGCCGCATCGAGCAGCGCGGCCTCGAGTTGCTCGCCGTGTCGGCGGCGCCGCACCCGTTCGGGCGTCTCAGTACGCATCATCCGACAATAGAAAGGTTTTCATTTCTTGACCAGGTGCCGCATCGGGGCTAAGAAAGTATTTACTATCTAACTCGGCAACGCGCCAATGAGCCCGACGACCGGAACGAAGCTGCCGCCGCATGTGCCGAACTCCCCGACGGTGCTGATCGTCGGCGCCGGCCCGACCGGTCTGGTACTCGCGTGCGAGCTCGCTCGGCGCGGCGTAACTTTCCGCCTGATCGAGGCTGCCGTCGGCCCCCAGCCGGGCTCGCGCGGCAAGGGCGTCCAGCCGCGTACGCTCGAGGTATTCGGCGATCTTGGCGTCGTCGACCGCGTGCTGGCCAACGGCCGGATGGCGATGCCGATTCGTTCGACCGCGCCCGACGGCACAGTGACGCTAGGCGGCGCCGAGCCCGAAGAGCTGAGGAACCGACCCGACATCCCCTATACGACGAGCTTGATCACGCCCGAATGGCGAGTCGAGGAAGCGCTGAGGCTACGGCTGACCGAGCTTGGCGGCGCGGTCGAGTTCGGCACCTTGCTCCGGAGCTTCGAGCAGTCGGACGAGGGCGTGTCGGCGCTGGTCGTCGCGGGCGGTGCGACCCAAACGATCCGCGCGTCTTGGCTCGTCGGCTGCGACGGCGGCCACAGCGTCGTGCGCAAGCAGGCGGGGATCATCTTCGAGGGTGAGACCCGCGACGAGGTGCGGATGATCGTCGCGGACGCTGAGGTGGACGGCCTCGCTCGCGACGCGTGGCACATGTGGCGACATCGCGAGGGGTTCGTGAGCCTGTGTCCGCTGCCCTCGACCAACACCTTCCAATACGGGGCCAGCATCACGCCGGATCAGGCCCCCGATCTCAGTCTCGCTAATCTGCAGGCCATCCTTGAAGCGCGGGTCGGCCGTACCGACGTCCGGCTCCACGAACCGGAGTGGTCGTCGCTGTGGCGCGCCAATATCCGCCTCGCCGACCGCTATCGTGAAGGTCGCGTGTTCCTCGCAGGCGACGCGGCCCATATCCACTCGCCTGCCGGCGGCCAGGGAATGAACACCGGCATCCAAGACGCGTACAATCTCGGCTGGAAGCTCGCGGCCGTCGCGAAGGGCGCCTCGCCTGCACTGCTCGACAGCTACGAGGCTGAGCGGCGCGCGGTTGCGACCAGGGTGCTCGCGCTGTCGAACGCGCGACTCGAGCAGGTGCTCAAAGAGAAGAGCATTCCCAACCGTCGCGACGCGAGCACCCTCCAGCTCGACGTCAACTATCGCGGCTCTGCCTTGGCACGCGACGACCGCGACGAGACTTCCGAGCTTCGCGCCGGCGACCGCGCCCCCGATGCGACCAAACTGATGACCATGGACGGCGAACGCCGGTTATTCGAGCTGACGCGCGGCGGCGGCTTCACCTTGTTGGACTTTGGAGGCGATCTGCGTCTGCGCGCGTCCTCGTCGTTCGAGCTCCGGACCCTTCGCGTCGTCGCGCAGCCGACCTGCCACGGCGACCTTGCCGACACCGCAGGCCATCTTGCTCGCTCCTATGGTGCGACCGGCGGCACCCTCGTGCTGATCCGTCCTGACGGCTACATCGCCCTCATCTCCGACACCGGAGATGTCTCGGCCGTATCGGGCTATCTCTCCGCGCTCGGCTGATCGGCTGCTGGTCAGCGCGCTCGCGAACCGTTCCGACTCCGAGTGCCACGCACATCCGGCGATGCGTCGCATGGCGTGCGCATGACGCACCAGGTTTCAGCTGCGCAGTCTGCTGCAAACCGGAGTTAGATGGCGCTCGTCGGGACGCGGCCGCATGGTTGCGGTACACTTTCCAAGTGAGCGATTTTCGCTTCAAGCAGCCCGAAAACTTGGCTGTCTTCGTATGCAACATACGTGCGGCTGCGTGGAATGCCGGTCCTTCGCGTCGCACACGAAGAGGATGGCGATTGGCAGTTCCTTTGCGGTGGTGAGCACGCCAACGACCGGGATGACGGATGGCTCACGCCCGCCTTCTCCGCTCGCGACGCCGTCTTCGACACCACGCCCACGCTCACCCCGAGCGCTCGCGCCGCCTCTCGTGCCGACAGTCCTTGCTGTCCTCGCAGCCGCAAAATTTCTCGAATCTTCCTCATCGGCAGTCGCTCCGTCGCCATCCAGGGGCCTCCTTCGAGACCCCTGGTCGCAGAGCCGACCCGCCCGCGTCATCCCTCGCTCCCCACCGTGTTCACGATGGCCGATTTCAGCGTTCACGATGCCCGAAACGGGCGTTCACGATGGCCGATCTCGGTGTTCACGCTGCCGCGATTTAAGCGTTCACGATGCTCCGATCCCGCTGTTCACGATCGGGCGATTTCCGCACGACGTCATGCAGAGTGTCTCCCGTCCGTCCAACGTACCAGGTTTCAGCTGCGCGATGCGAGCATCAGCGAGCAACGCCTCTGCTGCAAACCGGAGTTAGCCCGCGAGCGTCTTGGTGCGCAGCCATTCGGCGCGCAGACCGAGTTCGTTGACCCAGCGCTCAACGTAGGTCTGATCCAAGGAGGGGCCTTGGAGTCGAACGATACCCGCTGCGTCTTCGAGCTGCCGGTCGGATCCGCCGAGCTTCGCCCACTCCAGTTTCGCGATTAGAACGTCCTCCGCCGAGGCTACAGGAAAGCTCAGACCGTCCAGATCCTGGACGCGCCTCCGGCCGAGCTCCTGTCGACTGAAATCACGATCTTTGACGACGATGAAGTCAATCTTCCATCCAGTCGAAAAGTCGATGACGTTGAACTGGCTTCGACGCGAGAGTGCATCGAAGGCCGCTTCCGAGCTCACGTAGTAGTCGGTATCCGGCAGCAGCTTGAGCAACGTGACCAGCTGTTTCCCCGTTGGAGCCAGGACGATATCGATGTCTTGCGTTGCGCGAGGAGTTCCGTGCAGCGAGCTCGCGTAGGAGCCGGTGAGCATGTATTCAACACCGGTTGCGTCCAGAACACGGCTGATTCGCGCCAGGAGTTCGCGAACGCTCACGGATTGGGAACCTCGAGCCTGTACAGCGCCCTAAGGAACTCGCGGCGCAAGTCCGGTTCGGAAAGGTCTGGTCGGCGACTACGCAGGCCGTTTCGCGCGAGCTCACGCGCGAATTCGCTCATCTCGGTCGCGACACGAAAACGCCCCGCATTTCCGAGGCGGCGCTGAGCGTCGAGCTGAACGGCAGCTGCATCGGGGCGCGTATCGAGCGTCGGCACTCGCCAAAGCTAGCACAACCGTCGAACCCACCGAAGCCGCTAGCGGCAGCGCGACGACGAAGCCTCTCGGCGGAATAAGTCGGTCCAACGTACCAGGGCTAAGCTGCGCGGGTCGAGCGCCAAGCGAGATCCGCGTCTGCTTCAACCCGGAGTTAGGCGGCCGCCGCTCGGCTACTAGCCAGAAAGGCTCACTTGCGCGCTCAACGCTCCTCCGGCGGAATGTGCTCGACACGCTTGATGTGGGAGGCGATGTCGTCCAGATCGTAGGAGAGGTGCACGCGTTTGCTGGAGGGCGGGCGCTTGGCGACCGACAAACCTGGCCGCCACTCGGTTGCCGGGCGAATCGGCCTAGGCACGAAGCAGCCGCCGCAATTGGGGCAGACATTGTGTAGCTTGGTTCCGACGCAGTCGGCGCAAAACGTGCACTCGTAGCTGCAGATCCGCGCTTCTGTAGCAGCCGGCTGCAGATCCCTGTCGCAGTACTCGCAGTTCGGCCGAAGTTCGAGGGCCATCTTCTCTTTCCTTTCCTGTTGGCGTCGCTGAGCAAACCGTAGAAGTTTAGTCAGTCAAGCTTTCGGACGAATCGATAAGTGACACGTACGCGTGCACGTCACCGATGAATCCTGAAGGCACCCCCCGCATACTGATGGTGCTTGCGCACCCGAGCGTCATCTAAAACGTCGTGTGCCCACCAGTTGCGTCGTAGATCAATCCAGGCTTGCGCCAACGCTTCAGCATCCGCCATCACGTTCTCCCACGGTCTGCCTAACGTACCAGGTTTCAGCTGCGCCGGCCAAGCGGAAGCGAGGTCGGCGTCTGCTGCAAACCGGAGTTAGCCAGCTCCTCGACAGACCTGCGTCGAATCGTACAAGCGTCGCAAGCTTGACCAATCCCGGACCAGCGTCACCGCGGTCGGCACTGGCGAGGCTGGATGGGCTGAAAGCCAGATCGGCTGCAAGCCTGCTGCTTGAGCCCCAACGATGTCCTCCGACAGCGTGTCGCCAACAAACCACGATCGAGTGGCCTGCACACCCAATCGGTCCAGCGCTGCCTCGAAGATCGCGGGATGGGGCTTGCGCAGGCCGAAGTCTGCGCTCGAGATAACGAAGCGGAAGTAGTCCAATAGGCTGTGACGCTTGAGTTCCGCAGCGAGGGCCCGAGCAGAGAACGCGGCGTTGCTGACGGCCGCGACAGGAATTCGATCTGCTCGCAAATGAGCGAGGACGTCGCCGACGTCATTCCGGGGAGCGAGTTCGACGACGCTTCGCCAAAGTGCATCCTCGAGATCGTCGAGCGTCAAGGTGGCCACCGACACACGCGCCAAGAGCCAGCTGGCAAGTGCTACCTCGCGATGCGACTGGTGGTGCTCGGCACGCACGCGGCTGAATTCCAAGGAGAGGTCGTCGGCGAATTGAGCATCCGGTAGAACGGCACGGAAAGCACCCTTCAAGTCGAACCAGCGCTCCTCGAGAATCGTTCCACCGATGTCGAAGATCACGGCCGCAGGTCGATCCAGGGAGACGACTGTCATGCGAGTCAGCGAGTCCGCCTAACAGACCAGGGCTAAGCTGCGCGGGTCGAGCGCCGCGAGATCCGCGTCTGCTTCAGCCCGCAGTTAGGCGGCGTTCGCACCACGGTCCCTCCCGCGAGTTTGACGCGCGGTCCGGCGACTACGTGTCGGGAAGCGCCGCCCGCCAATCCAACCCAAGACGAGTACAGACGTCCCGCAACCCGTCTGCGCACCAGTCGTTCCAGATCCGATCTGGATTTGCCACCACAACGCTAACGTCCAACCGAGTTCGTCGCTCAGGGCGCCGACATCCGAACCGAGCTCCGCGAGGCGTTGCCGAATCAAGGCAACAATGTCCATTGGTGTCACGGCCTTAAGAGGAATAACAACCTGCTCATCGGTGAGCAACGCGCGAGCCGAAACGCCTAAGAGGCCGGCAAGCACGCAAACCTGCCGAAGCGATAACGCTGTGAGGACCTCATCGTCGCCGCCTCTAGGTCTCGATAGGACTCGAGACCAATGCCCAGCCGCGCGGCGACATCCACCCGTTTAAGCCCGAGGCGCTCCCGCGCTTCAGCGATGCGGTTGTCCCGTCGGCAGCCGGGGCGCAGGAACCTCAATGGAGCATCGAGGCAGGCACAGGCGGAGCTGCGCGATGTCAGCGCGGCTGATACCTCCGCAGAACGATAGATCGAGCCATTTCAGTCGGCCAAGGCTGCCAAGCGTCTGCAGCCCGCGTCCCGTGATGCCCGAGCTCCACTCAAGATCTAGCGCCTCCAAATGGTGAAGGCGTGCAATGTGAGCCAACCCGACATCCGTGATGAGGGACGTGCCGCCGTGTAGAAGAACACGAAGCTCCAGGAGTCGCGCAACCGCGGCTGCCATCTGGTCATCAAGTCTCGCGACCAGCACCGCGATCGTGTCGAGTGGGAGCTGACGCACCGCTTCGACGCTCTCGACTGACGAGGCCTCTCTCATCAATTTCGCGAGGTCGTCCTCCACGTCCGCCTAACGTACCACGTTTCAGCTACGCCGGCCGAGCGATAGCGCGACCGGCGTCTGCTGCAAACCGGAGTTAGCCAGCATCCGCCAAAGGGAGATCAAGGAGGTTCCGAAACTCCGGCTGAGCAAGGAGCCACGCTGCGTTGCGACGGCGTCCCGCGGCGGCGCGTGCGCCGGGGTGGTGCAAACAAGCCAGCAGCATTGGGTGTTCTCGCCCGTTGGATCTGAGGGTCACGCGGTTTGCGTGATGATAGGTTCTCGACGTGGGCAGTCCGGCAGGAATGTACGATTCCACGGCAAACGACGCCTGACCACAAAACTTGGGATGAAGCGATCGCCAATGCGACTCCCAAAGCGCACGACCGAAAACGACTATGAGATGTGGGAGAACGTTTGACCTGGCCATGAGGTCAAGTTCCCTCCGCCAGATTGCGTCAGCCTCGGCCAGTCTCGCCTCTGGAATCGACGGTGACCTCTTGTAGGTATCGGTTGTATAAACTTTAAGGGCGTTCGTAGCAAAGAGAGAACGCTTGGTGTCCGGGCTGAGATCACACGTCAATCCTCGCCAAGCGCCACCGGCGGCGACCGATGCTGCTAGCTCAGTGGTCTCGCTAAACGCGTCGTTGTAAAATCGATGTGTGTCCGCTTTGGGCCCGCAGCCGGCGCCGGCCCACCATCGTCGAAACCACGGCTGCACGCGATGGATCGGTTCCGGCCAATCACCGTCGGAAACGTACGCGTTGAAGCCAATGACGACCACGCGAAAGTCGGTTCGACGGGATTCGAGGAAGGCGTCGCCGATAAAGGGCAAGATGTGCCGAGACCCACAGGACGCATACAGCTCGGAAACGTCGTCTTGGAGTCCTGTCATTGGAACAATGCTACCTCGCCTGCCTAACGTACCAGGTTTCAGCTGCGCCGGCCGAGCGATAGCGCGATCGGCGTCTGCTGCAAACTGGAGTTAGGCACGGCTTGCGGCAATGTCAGTTCTGACATATCCTGCAGCATGTGTCCCCTCGGCACAAGCCGCTCGTCTGGCTCGGCGGCGAGGTTAAGACCCCGCCGCTATCGTCTGGCGCTCGCGTCGAGGCCGGCTTCCTCCTCCGGCAGCTCCAAGCAGGCACTGGCCTATCCCTGCCCCACTCAAGGCCCATGCCCTCGATCGGGCCCCGTTGCCATGAGCTCCGCATCCAGGACGAGACCCGAACCTGGCGCATCGTCTACCGCATTGACCGGGACGCGATTGTGATCTTGGAGGTTTTCGCAAAGACGTCTCAGTCAACACCCAAGCCGACCATTGAGCTCTGCAAGCAAAGGCTCCGTCGGTACGAAGAGGCAAGCAAAGGAAAGCTCTGATGGAACGAAGCAAACGGAAGCGTCTCGAACGGGCCGGCTGGCGCGTAGGCTCCGCTTCGACCTTTCTCGGTCTGACTCTCATCGAGGAGCACCTCGTCGACATGAAGCTCACGTTGGGTGCTCGCCTCCGAAAGGTGCGCGAGCAGGGACACCTCACGCAGACGGAACTCGCCAAGCGCATGGGCTCAAGCCAATCTCGTGTGGCCAAGATGGAGGCCGGTGACCCCGCCGTCTCCCTCGACCTACTTGTCCAAGGGCTCCTGGCTGCTGGTGCGACCCGTCGCGATATCGCCGCTGCCCTCGCCTCACGCAAGAAGGTCGCCAGCGCGTAACCTCGGGGCGGGTGCCTAACGTACCAGGGCTAAGCTGCGCGGGTCGAGCGTCAGCGAGATCGGCTACGGCACGTTCACCACGGCTTGGGCTCCATGTCCAGAAAACGGCGGCATGGAGCTTCTTGTCGGCGTCGGAGTACCGCCTCGCGAGCTGCGAGCGGTATCGAGTTCAGCCTCGCTTTCTGCGGTCGCTGCGATCGGGGGCAGCGTCTGTGCGACGCGTGTCGGCCTGCGCGGCGACGTGAGTCGGTTCGTCGCGCGGGAGCGGCGTACCGGGTCAAACCTCGCGCTCGGCGCCTGCAATCCGTGAGGCAGGCCCGGTACCGCGACCGCCTACGGGTCAAGTTCGCGGCTCAGGAAGTGACGCATCACCGAGTGACGCAAGTCCCGGTTCCGACGACGTCAGCGCCCATGCCGGAGATGACCGCCGGCAGGAAGGACGACGATGATGGTTCGATTCCAATTGTCGGGCGTTGCTCGCTTTGCGGCGCTCCGCTGCCGCTCTGGGCGCGGCGCCGAGGCCGTGCCGAGCGGCGGAGCGTGCATCGCCGCGCACCGCGTGTTCCTCGCGACCGCCCCGATGAGGGCACCAGCCGATGATCCCCAAAGAGACGGAGGCAGAAATCGTGCGCCTCTATCATGGCGAGCGCTGGCCGATCGGCACGATCGCAGGCCAGCTCGGCCTGCACCACACGACGGTGCAGCGCGTGCTGCGGGACACCGGCGTCGATCCGAAAATCGTCGCACCACGGCCGTCGATGGCGGATCCGTTCGTGCCGTTCATCGTCGAGCAGCTCGAAAAATATCCCGGACTTCGCTCGAGCCGGCTCTTCGTCATGATCAAGGAGCGCGGTTACCCGGGCGGGCCTGATCACCTACGGCGCATCGTCAGCAGGCTGCGACCGAAGAAACCGGCAGAGGCATTCCAGCGCCTGCGCACGATGCCGGGCGAGCAAGGTCAGGTCGACTGGGCGCACTTCGGCAAGCTCCAAATAGGTCGCGCTCAGCGTTCGCTCTGGACCTTCGTGATGGTGCTGAGCTACTCGCGCCGGCTGTTCCTGCGCTTCTTTCCGGGCGCTTCCATGCCGTTCTTCGTGCGCGGCCACGTCGAGGCGTTCGCCGACTTCGGCGGTGTTCCTCGCGTCCTGCTCTACGACAACTTGAAGGGCGCTGTCCTCGAGCGACACGGCGACGCCATCCGTTTTCACCCGACGCTGCTCGCGATGTCGGCCCACTACCGGTTCGAGGCTCGGCCCGTCGCCGTCGCGCGCGGCAACGAGAAGGGCCGCGTCGAGCGTGCCATCCGTTATATCCGCGAGGCTTTCTTCGCGGTCCGCTCCTTCACCGATCTCGCCGATCTCAATCGGCAAGCCGCTGTGTGGACCACTACAGCCGCCATCGACCGTCCTTGGGTCGAGGACCGCGAGCGCACCGTGCGGCAGGCCTTCGAGGACGAGCGCGGCATCCTTCTCCCGCTGCCGTCGGAGCCGTTTCCAGCCCACGAGCGCCTCGAAGTCGAGGTCGGCAAAACCCCGTACGTCCGCTTCGATCTCAACGATTACTCGATCCCCCACGACAGGACACAGCGGACACTCGTCGTCTTCGCCGACCTCCAGCAAGTACGCATCGCCGACGGAAACGACGTCATCGCCACGCACGTTCGCTCTTGGGATCGCGGCCAGCAGCTCGAGCAGCGCGATCACCTCGAGCGGCTCGCCGACGAAAAACGCCGAGCTCGCGAGCACCGCGGCCTCGACAGGCTCGCTCGAGCCGCGCGCACGAGCCAGGCGTTCCTTCCGCCTAACGTACCAGGTTTCAGCTGCGCCGCCCGAGCGGACGCGAGACGGGCGTCTGCTGCAAACCGGAGTTGGGCGGCGGTCTCCTGGGTTACGCTGAGCGATCATCAACCGGCGCCACCCTCGCTTCAGTGGTTGTGCCAAGGAAATGATCGGAGTCGTCGCGTCCGCGCAGCACCTCTGGCATTGTGAAGGACATGCTGGCGACGAAGTACGTGGGGTAGGCAATTGGTCCTCGGCCGGCTGGCGGTGCACCGCGGCGGATCACGTAGGTGCCGGTGAGCTTGTCTCGCAACGTCTGGCGGTTCGGATCGGTCGTCAGGTATCCGTCCGGCGAACCGCGTCCTGACGCGTTCGCGGGGAGCCGCGTAGAACGCGTGCGTGACGGACGATTCAGCGGACGAAGGCGAGCAACGCTCGGCGGAGGGGATTGTCGTCGAGGCGCCGCTGAGCTTCGCCGTGC
>JAICUB010000051.1 GCA_025936045.1 Polyangiaceae bacterium
CCTCGAATTTCACCACTTGATACCGTTCGCTGCGGGTGGGCAGCACCATGCGTCGAATCTCGTCCTGCGCTGCGCGGCGCATAATGCTCTCGCCGCGGAAGAGGATTTCGGACGGGAGTTCATGGCAGGCAAGAAGGCCGAGGGCCGGCCGGAGGCCGAGTTTCGTGCTACTTTGACTCGCGATGGCGCGAGCGAAGGATGAAGCCGCCGAGGAGCTGGCGAACTGGCATTTTGGTGTCGAGCCGTTCCTCGAGCGCGTCGTCCGCATCTTGGGGGACAACGAAGACGCGCCGGGTGAGCCGATCAAATTGCTCGAAGTGAACGGGGCCACCGTTGCGACGGGGAGTGTGGAAGTTTTCGCGTTCGCGCCGTCCAAGTCCGTTCCATTTCCGATCACCATCGCCGAGGTGACGCCGGAAGAGTTCGAGCGCATCAGGCGTGCGGAGCTCCCGTTGCCCCGCGGCTGGTCGCTCGAGAACAGCAAGGACTTCCTTCGCCCGCGCGCCGCATGACGGAGGACGAGCGCCGCATCGCCTATGCGCGGGCGTTCATCGCACAGGCGCGCTCCGATTGGGGCGCGTATCTCGTTCTGGCCGATATGCGCGACCGCGCGGCGCAGCCCAAGCAGAGAGAAAAGATCGCTGCTTGCCACCACCTTCATTACCGGCAAATGGTCTGCGAAAAGGTCGCAAAGGCTTACCGGCTGCGTGACACGAAGTCGCCCGTCGACGAGCTCGTTTCGCATCATGTCGGGTTCTCCAAATTCATCAACGCGTTCTTTACCGCGGTGCTCAAACCGGAGTACGCGGGCAAGGAGGCGCAGCTCCAGGCGTGATCGCTCCGTGCGAGTTCGAGTTTCCGTCTCTGGCGCTGCTGAGCGACGCGGGTGGCCGTGCTTTCCTGAACCTGGTGAGCCGAGCTCTGAACGACTTCGAGACTGCCACGCTCGCGTGAACGCGAACGAGGTGGAGCGGGGACGTCGCGTCCGCTCACTCGTCGTCGGCCTCCTCGCTGACTTCGGATTCTGAGTCGGGCGCTTCGTCGCTCGCGCCGGCGTCTTGTTTGGCGGCTTTGCGGGCGCGGCGGGTGAGCTCTTTTTCGTGGAGGGCGGCGGCTTCGGGGGCGTGGTCGCTGAGGAAGCGCGCGCGGGCGGCGTCGGAGTCGGGTTCGTCGATGGTGAAGTCGGGGCGAATTTCGTCCTGGAGGCGGAGCTCCCACGCGTAGGCTTTGGCAGGGTGGTACTGCCAGAAGCAGCCGTGCGCGACGCCGAGGCTCGGGTCGGTCTTGCACTTTTCTTCGACGCGGTCGGGGAAGTAGCGGCGCGCGAGGTGGGACCAGTCGTAGTCTTTTTTGCCTTCAGCGAGGCAGAGCTGCTTCCACCACTTCTCTGGGTCTTTCCACTGCGGTTTGAGTAGGGGCCAGAGGGCGGCGCTGTTGATCATGACGCCGTCGTCGAGGTCCAGCTTGAACGGAGCGTCGGCGGCGCGCGGGGGGCACTTGGGGTCAGTGGGGGGCGCGCCGCACTCGGCGACGGCGCTGATTTTCGAGATGAAGTCGAAGAGCTCGTCGCGGAGCTTTTTGACGGTGGCGTATTGCTTGTCGGCGGCGGAGGCGGCTTTTTTGTCACTGCTCGCGCGCGTGCGGTTCACGTCGACGATTTCGCCGTCGAGCTTTCGGAGGAGCGGGTGCAGGTGGTCGGCGAGCAGGAGTTGCAGGGTGTTGTCTTGCCAGCGGTGGATGCTGACGAACGCGACGAACGCGCGCTTCTCACTCGAGAGCGGGAAGTAGATGGGGCGGTTTTCGTAGAGGGCTTTGTGGTAGCCGAAGAAGTCTTTGCGCAGGTAATCGCGGAGGCTCTGCGGCTTGCCGTTCTTGCCGTTCGCGATCGCGGCGGAGTGCTCGCTCCAGGCGTCGAGGAGGCGCTCTGCCGCGGGGTGCTTGAGTGAATCAGTGAAGTAATCCGCTTCGGTGACGAAGAGGATGCCGGCGGGGAGCGCGTCGGGCGGCGCTTGGTCGAGAATGCCTTCGCCGTTCGCGCCGAAGCGGCCGAGGGCGACGCCGAGAGCGAAGGAGACGAAGGCTTCGGGCTCGGGCGGATCGAGCTCGGGCTCGTAGGGGGGCAGGGGGGCGCCTTCGGGGCGATCGACGGCGCGTTGTGCCCAGTCTTGCGTATCGGCCCAAGTCGACCTACCAGGCTCCAAAAACTCGACTGACGTCTCTCGGTGAGCCTCGTGCTCAGAAAACGCGACCTCAACCCGCTGCCAGATTGCTTCGGCTTCTGAGATAGGCACAATAGGTAAGCGGTCAACATCTCCAGACGTAAAATGAATTGTTGGGTTGAGCGACGAAAGAATCGCACGCGCGCGCTGCGCGTTGAGACTACAAACCGCATCGGCAAGTACATGCGGAAAAATTGATGAACCCATGTCTCCAAAAACACTGGGCCGCCGGTGCACTCGGGCACGAAAGGCATCTCCGATCGTCGAGTACGAAATGCCTATGCGAAAGTAGTGCTGCTGGTTGCGAACAACGGCGCCTGCATGAAGTTGCACTTCCATGCCCCCGGCCTGCCATTTGACGGCAAAAAGTACCGGCTCAAACCACGCGCGCCCTTCGGCTCCTTTGATCAAGGCAGCCCAGCAGTGCGCCGGAGATAGGCATTGACCATGGGGTCCAATCGCGAGCTCCCAGACCGAACGGACGAACCGCATATTGTCGCCAGTTTGAAGTCCAACACGAGCGGGCGCGACGTTGCCCAGCTTGGGTGCTCTGCCGTACTCCCGCAACAAGTCCTTGTTCCACCAATAGACAATGGGTTCGCCGTCTATGACTTTGAACCCCGTGGGGTTGAACGCGTAGACATTTTCCTGACATAGCAGGGCGCTGCGTCGCCGCGCCGGTTTGCCGGCATCACGGCGTGGATCGGTGAGTGGGGCCGCTTGCACGGCTACCGTTGACGCATTTGTGCGAGCTGGCCGTGCGATCACGAGCGCCGTGCTGATGACGTCGTCCATCGAACGGCTGCTGAAAGCGCCTGTACCCAAATCCGCGAGAGCTCGTAGGTCACGTTCGTGGATTAAGCTCCGTCGCAGCTCGGCGAACTGCTGAAGAAACATCCAGCCGCGCATCGTTACGAGCGCGGAAAGTCCTCCTTCGCGCACCAGCTCGAGCCCCCGCTCCAAAAACGCCGCATACAAATCCGCTTTCCCCCGTGCGTAATTCCTCGTCACGTACTCGAACTGGGCGGTCTTGCTCAGTCCCTGATACGGCGGATTGCCGATCACGATGTCGTACGTGCCTTCGCGCGCGAGGCGGACGAAGCGGACGCCGGCGGCGAGTTGTTCGCCGTCGAGGCGCAGGCCGAGGTCTTCGGAGCTCGAGTGCTGGGTCAGGAAGCGTTCGAGGCGGTCGAGCACGGTGGCTTTGGCTTCGTCCAGGCTGAGCTGCTGCGTGGCGTAGCCGCGGAAGAGGTCGCCCTGGCCGGGGATGCCTTGCTCGATGACGTCGCCGGTTTCGCGGAGCGCGCCTTCGATCGCCGCGTCGACGCGTAGGAGCGAGCCGAGGTAGCTCACGCCGGCGAGCGCGCTGATGAGCTTTTGGGTCAGCTCTTCAGGCAGGTTGACCTCGCGCTTGAGCTCTTTGCGAAGCTCGACGAGCGCGGGGTCGGCGGCGGGGAGGTTGCCGAGCTCGAGGGCGGGCGCGACGAGGTTCAGCTGGGTGAGGCGCGCGTTCGGCGCGAATAAGCGGGCTTTGAGCCACAAGCCCGCGGCGGCGATCTGGATCGCGCGCGCGTCGATATCGATGCCGTGCAGGTTATTGGCGAGGATGCTCTGCGCGATGTCCTCGTCAGTCCACGCTTCGCCGCGGTGCTGCGCCTCTTCCCGGTACAGGCGCGCCAGGAGGTCGAACGCGATGACGAGAAAATGCCCGGAGCCGCAGGCCGGATCGAGCAGCTTGAGCTCGCGCAGGCTGTCCGGCGCCTTTTCGACGGCGTCCGCCGGGATCGGCTGGGGCACGTAGTACTTCCACGCGCTCTCGAGGCCGGCCTCGACGGGCATCAGGGCGTCGAGCGCGACCTCGCCCGCTTCACGCCGCTTGCGAAAGTCAGCGCGGCGCGTCTCGAGCGCGGCCAGCACCGGCTCGGCTTCGGGTTGCCAGCCGTGCTTCTTGCAGAGGCAGAGCCACGTGAGGCCGAGGCTGTTCTGGAGCAGCCACTCGACCATGTAGCGCTCCGTGAACATCTGCGTCTTGCTCGCGATTTCGTGCGGCTCGATCTTGCCGCCGCTCGCGATCTTCGCGTCGAGCGCCTCGCGCTCCGGATCGTTCCAATATTGGTAAACCCAGCCGAGCGTCGTGTCGTCGCCCCACGCAGAGGCGAGCGCGCCGTCGTTCAGCGCCTCGATGGTCTCGCGCAGCGCGGCCGCCGGCATCGGGAACAGCTCCGTGAGCCCCACCGGACCGAACAAGCCCGGCAGCTCGAGCGCGAGCTCCGCAAACACCACCTCGAGGAGCGGCAACATGCCGAGCGACGCGTCCTCGGCGAGCGGTCCGGCGTAGCGCACGAACTCGTTCACGTAGCCGGCGCTCTTCCAGCCGCCGGTCACGACGGCCGGCGCGAGCAAGCCGTGGTGCTCCAGCACGCGCAAGAACACCAAGCGATTGAGCCAGGTGTGCGCGGCCTCCTTCACCGCGTGGTCGAGGGCGCGGCGGCGCAGCTCGGCCGGCTTGGCTCCCTTCTTCGCCGGAGCGGCGCGCTCGTACTCCGCAATCCATTGCTCCAGCCGGTCACGCCGGCAGCGACGCGCCTCCGGCAGTTGCGCCTTCTCGAGCTCGAGCGTGTCGAAGCGGTAGGCGCCGCGCGCGGCTTCGTAGAGCTGCTCGAGCAAGAGCGCGCGCAAGCGGCGCACGGTCTTGCGCAGGGCGTCCTTCGCTGCGCCGTCGAGGAAGGTTGGGCGCCCCGTCATTTGAGGCGCACGCGGTGTTTGGCGGTCAGCTCGGCCAGCACCCGCTCGCGCAGGGCCTCGAGCAAGCGGTCGAGCTCCGCCACGGTGCGGAGCTCACGGCCGCTCAACCCGACTTGGATTTCCACCGTGGCCCCGGCCCCGAGCTCTTCGAGCAAGCTGTCGACCTCGGCGAGGGCTTTCTGTTCGGCGGCTTGGCGGCGCTCGGCCAAGAAGACGTCGAGGGTCTCGAGCGCGGGGGCCACGTCGGTGTCGGCTCCGCCCACGCCGGCCACGTCTTGCAGGTGGCGCAGCACGCGATGGCGCTGATCCGGATCGAGCTTTTCGACGCCGTCGCGGCGCTTGATTCGATCCGTGGCCTCCTCCAGCCGCGCGGCGTGCGTTGCCAAGCTCGCCTTGCGGCGCGCCTGGTAGGCGGCGCGCAGGAGCGCGATCTTGGGTGCAAGCTGAGCGGCGTCTTCCCACGGGCGGTCGCTCGCGAGGTGCTGTTCCAGAGCTTGCAGGGCTTCGAGCTCGCTGTCCGCCGCGCCGAGCGCTTTCAGGCTCTTGCCCTTGAAATCGCGCACGCTCTCGGCGTCGGACAACACCGCGAGGCAAGCGTCGCTCAGATCGGTCTCCATGCGGCGGAGGAGCTGCACGCCGTCGCGCAGCGCGGGGAGCTGGCGGGTGACCGCGGCGACCACCGGCTTGGTGCTGCGCGAGCGCCGGCAATCTTCGAGCGCTTTGGCGAGCTTGGTGAGCGCTTCGGGATACGTCACCTCGCGCGGCAGCCGGCGGAACGTCTTTTCGAGCTCCGTCAGCCGTTCCCGCACGCCCTTGAACGACTCGAGCGCGGCGTCGGCGATGGCGTCGTCGCTCCGGTTCACGTCCAGGCCGAGCGCGTCTTTGAAGAACTGGCAGATCTTCACGAGCACGCGCGGATCCACCTGGTCCGTGTTGACGAAGAGGCTCGCTTTGCGAAACACCGAGTCTTTCAGGAGCTCGCGCGCGCCCTCGTCGCGCACGCGCGTCAGCTCGGCGCCCCCCGCGAGGTCGATGCGCAGTTTGCCGGCGCGGAGCAGCCCGACCACGCTCGCTCGCAGCGCGTCCGGCGACACCCCGTGCGGCGGCGCGCCGAATTGGCTCAGCACCGTGCTGCCGGTCACGCCCGGGTTCTCCTTGATGTACGCGAGCAGCTGGGTCGGCACGCGACCCGCGCAGGTCGCCTCGTAGCGGCCCGCGTCGAGCGCCAAGATGCCGAGACGGTCGGGCCCGAGCACGGGCGGGGGCGCCGCGAGCTCCGCGTTCTCGATCAAATACAAAATGTCCTTGTCCGACACGGCATCCGTCGTCGGATGCGGGTAGAGCTCGGAGGCGACACGGTTGCCGAACGCCGTGAGGGCGGCCTCGAACGACGACCCAAAGTCCCTCGGCGTGAAGTGGCGGCCGCGGAAATAGAGCTGCCCAGCCATGAAACCGGTCCGCACGCCGTCTGCGAGCTCGCGCTTGGCGGCGTCGAGGCGGTTGCGTTCTTCCATCAGCAGGCGCTGGCGGTCATCCGGCATCGTCCCGGGATTGCGGCTGTGTTCTTCCACCATGCGCGCCGAGCGCAGCACCTTGCGCGCGGCCTCGCGCGGGCCGTCGAGCTCACCCACGACCCACAGAATGCGATCGCGGTGCGGGCCGCCGTCGCTGAGCGCGAGCCATGACTCCGGGTCGCTCTTCGTGAGCTGAAAATCCACCGTCATGATCGTGTGTTTGCGCTCGTCACGGACGCGCGCGTCGCGCGAGCCGTAGCTGTCCGAGAAGAACGCGAGCCACGGCAGCTCGAGCTTGCCGAGCGACGGGCTCTCGGCGTCGTCGAGGAGCTCACTCAAGGTTGCTTGAATGGCCTTGGATTGGAGCTCGGGCCCGGGCACGTACCCGTCGCGCTCCTTTTGCCATTCCTGGCCGGCGGAGCTCTCGATCTTGTAGCCGCTCTGCTCGGAGTACGCGACGAGGCTCTCGCCCGCGAGCACGTCGAGGGCCTTTTGGACCTCGGGCTGCTCATTGCCTTGGCCGAGCCGCTCGTACAAGCAGCGCGCGACGAGCTCCGCCGTGACCTTCTTGAGCGTGTCTTGCGCGAGCTCGAGCATGGCCACGGCTTTGACGACCCGCGCCAGCAACGGGTCGGCTTGCTTTTTGGCCAAATCGAGCGCGCGTCCGAGCGTCATCTGCACGTCGGCGTCGAGCGCGCTGTGCAGCACGTCGAAGATGAGATCCAGCGTCAGCAGCCGGCCGACTTCGAAGCGAGCGAGGTCCTTCTCGCGGAACAGGTCGCCGAGGAGCTGGAGCAAGCCGCGGATGGCGTGCGAGTCCCCCTGCGTGCGGCGCGAGCGCGACCGAAGGCCGGTGGTGATGTCGAGCAGGAGCTGCACCTGCCCCGGCAGCATCGGATACACCTCGATGAAGTCGCTCGCCGTGAGCTCGTCACCCTTGAAAGCGTGCAAGGCCAAGTCCGGGCGGTGCTGTTCGAAGAGCTCCTTCAGGTCGCTTTCGACGCCCTTCTTCTTGCGCAACAGCCGCTTGTGCACGACGTCACGAATGTTGGTGACGCCCAGGTGCACGCGCAGCGCGGGCGGAAAGCGATCCTTGAGCTTCACGATGGCCGACGCCTGGCCTGCCGACTCTTCGAGCTTCTGTTGGCCCGTGGCGAGCAGCCAGGCGTTGCCTTTCAGCGTGGCTCCGAGCGCGGAGACGAACGACTGGAGGGCGAGCATGCGGTCGTCGTTGTCGTGGACGTACTGGCTCACCTCGTCGACGACGAGGAACAGCGTGCAGCCGGGGCAACGCTCGTGGAGCATGTCCCTGATGGCCATGACGGCCTCGTCGGAGGAGCGCTTGCCGTCGAAACGTGAGCCGCTGCGAGCGAGGACCCAGGATTGAGGCTCGGGGAAGAGGTCGGGCTGCAGGGCGTGGAGAGCGGCCGAAAAATAGTCTTCGGCGAGCTGATGAGTCGAGAGCTGCTTCCACGGTTTGCCGTGGACCTCTTCCACCTTGGCGAGGAACGGCGCGTACAGCTTTTCGAGCTCGAGCTTGAGCTCGTATTCGGCGACCAGGTGGCTCACCGTGCAGTAGCCGAGCCGGCGCTGCACCTCACGCACGACGACCGTGTGAATGTGCTCGTCGTCGCGCGCCTTGCTGCCCACGTCGAACACCACGGCCATGGGGCGAATGCCGTCGAGCAGCGTGACCCAGGCGAGCGCGAATTGGTCCGCTTCGGGGGATTGGTCTTGTTCGAGCAGCGCGCGCGCGAGCTCTTTACCGTTCGGGAGCGTACGGCCGTCGAGCGCGAGGCCGAGCAGCTTGGCGAAGCTCGACTTGCCCGAGCCGTAGAAGCCGGAGATCCAACACGCCGGATCTCTGGTGCTGCCGTTCGGCGAGAGCGCGTACTTGACGGCTTGCAACAAGCGGACGAACTGCTCGTGAATGCCGTCTTCGGCGTGGCGCGGGTCGCCCTTCGGGTAACCGCCGGTGATGATGTATTCGCCGACCTCGCGTTCGAGCTCGGCGGGCGCTTGCTCGTGAAAGTAGACGACGGGCGGGATCGCGCGCGTGACGTCTTTTTCGAACAGATCCCCAATCAACATAGGCTTTACCGATAGATGCGAGGCCGGTAGTCGCGGTCGGCGGGTAAGACTCCCATGAATGAGAGCCCCGTTTCGCCCACGAGCTTGCCGGGATAGAGGAGGACGACGGGCACGTTGTGGGTGTGACCCGCCACGTGCTTGAGCAGCGCGGAGGTGCGGAAAAACGGATAAAGCGCGCCGGCCCGGCCGAGAAAAATCACGGTCTTGCCGTGCGGTCCGGGGGCCTTGGCGAGCAGCTGTTCGACCTCGCGAATGACGTCGGCGGCGATGCCGTCCGGCCCTTCTATCAGGCTGATGACGCGCTCCTTCAGGGTCCGGAGGCCCCGGCCGGGGTCGCCCCCCGTGGCGCTGAGCTTCTTTTCGCGGGTGATCATGGCGTCGATGAACTCCGGACCCTGGGCGCGGAGCCGCTCGAGCAGCAAGCTGTGGAGCGCGACGGTGCCGGTGTTCCAGCCCCCGTCACGCAGGCGTTCGCACAGCTCGTTGATGGCGCGGCGGAGCGCGAGCTCGTCTTCGGGGTCGTACGGTAAGATGGCGAAGTTGTAGTTGCGGACGGTGCTGATCTGCGGGCCGTCGTCGCTCAGCAGATCCTTTTGCAGCGCCTCCACGGCACGCGACAGCGCGGACGGCAAGACGAACGAGGTCACGGGGTCGCCTTCAGGTGCAGTCGGCCCCACGCGAGCAGCGTCGGCTCGGTGAACGTGAGCTCGGCGACCCCGCCCAACTCCGCGAAGCGAATGCCGGGCATGCGCGCGGCAATGAAACGAAAGGACTCTGGGGCCACGCCCATGCTGCGGAGGTACGGGTTGTCCGTCAGGGAGCCCGCAAAGGTGACCTCCCGCAGCAGATAGAGCGTGTAGGCGACAATCAGCTCCGGCGCGGCGATGGGCACCAACGGCCTTGGATCACGCCGTTCGGTGAGCAGGCCCGCCTCGAAGGCGGTGGCCAGCAAGTTCGAACCGAATTTGACGGCGGTGACACCGGCCCAGCGCTCCGGGTAGAGCTCATTGACCCAGCGCGCGACTTGCTCGCGATCGACGCTGGCGTAGCCGAGCGCACGGCGCTCAGGCAGAAACGCGCCCGCGAACTTTCGGTAAATCGGATCGGCGAGCGCGGTGTGAACGTGGCAGAGCCACGGACGGAGCGCGGCCGGAACGATACGGAGCTCGTGCAAGAGCTCCAGCGCTTCGGGAAACGCGTCGAACCGTTCGAGCATGTCGCTCATCAGCGTTCGGACGCGAGCGTCGCTCTTGAGCCCGAACCAGCGCTCTTCGAAGGCCAGGCGCGAGCGCTCCGCGGCAGGAACGCGGAGGTCGACCTTTTGCCAGTACGCATAACAGTCGTCCGTGGCCAGCGTGGTGCGCAAAATGCGCGTGTGCGCGGCCGTTACTTCGCGGCGATTGTTCCCCCGCGGAGCTTCGCCCGCCGCGACGCCGAGATTCATCCCCCCGCCTCGACGTACGGCGACGGATACTTTGCGGCCAAAGGCAGCAACGCGGCGGCGAGCAGCCGAGCGAGCTCGATGCCCCGTGCCTTCGGTGCGAGGACCAAGCGTCCGCCCGGCGTCGCCTCGACTTTCGGCACACCGAAGGGCGCCAGTAACGCCTCGAACGCAGGTTTGGACCAAGCCTCACCGACGAAGAAGCCGTCACCAAAGACGTGCGCCGGCTCGTGCTGCTGCTGTCGATGAAACACCAGCCGGTCGGCGAGTTGCTCGTCCATGCCGAACCCGAAATGAAACAGCGTGAACGCGCGCTCGGCCAAGCCCGACTGCTCGCGCGCCGCCGAGTCCACAAGGCGCGCGGCTTCACGCACCAAAATCAAACTGGCCCACTTGGCCGTCCGCGGCACGAGGCGCGTGAACAAATCGCCACCGCCTTCGCCGTCCACCAAGTCCGACTTCCACCACCCGAGCCGTGCGGGCTCACCGGCCGCGTCACCCGCCCAGGCCACGGCCAGCTGCAGGCTCAAAATCTCATCGAGGTGAGCGGGAGAGACGCGGTCCATGTGAGGTCGTGCTCGGCGCCGAGAAAGACCGAGCCAAGGTTTACAGTTCTCAGAGTCGCGAGCGGTGTCAACTCTTTCGGGAACACGGCGGCCCGCGGCCGCACGGCACGCGCCCCCACGCTGTCCTTGCGAAAACGCTCGACTATTCGCAGCGTGTCGCAAGTTCTGTCGCGAGTTTGTCGCAAGTTTTCAATCGCGACTCGAACACGAATAGCCGAGCGTCTCGCCGGCGAGGCATGGCCAGCGCTGGGCGGCGAGGTCGTCGAGCCAGGCTTGTTTGGCAGCGCCTTCGAGGCCGGTGTTGTCGATGACGCGGCCGTCGGCGTCGAGGACGACGGCGCCGCGTCCTGGGCCAGGCTTTTCCGTGGGGTCGAGGTGCGGACTCGCCTCCCGACATACGAGGAAGCCGCCGGCGGTGCCGAGGGCGCGCCAGAGCGTGGCGGGGTCGCAATCGCCGTCTTTACCGCCGGCGCCGCTGAAGACGATTGTGCAGACACACGCGCTTCCCGCCTGTCCGTCGCCCGCCGGCGCGTCGCCCGCCGGCGCGTCGCCCGCCGGCGCGTCGCCCGCCGGCGCGCCGCCCGACGAGCTCGACGTTCCGCCGGTCGCTGTCGCCTTGCCGTCGCCCGCGCTGCTTCGGGATTTGCTCTCTCCGCCGCAGCAGACGGCGAGGACGCCGAGCATGAGCCATGACGAACGCGCGATGAACATGTCGCCTCCCGACGGAGCATCCTAGCGCGCGAGCCGGACCCGCTGGCAGCACGCGACGGGCGTCGCGTGCGGTGGAACCCAAAATGACCGGAATTCGGGGTTAACGGCCGCGGAAGACGGGTTTTCGCTTTTCGGCGAAGGCGCGGAGGGCTTCGCGGCGATCGTCGCTGGCGACGCACACGTCGTAGGCTTGGCGCTCGGCGTCGAGGCCGGCTTCGAGCGGGAGCGTGGTGGCGGCGCGGACGGCGGTGAGGGCGGCGCGCATGGCGAGGGGGGAGCCGTCGAGGAGCGGGGCGAGCCAGGCGAGGGTGTCGTCGACGACGTTCGTGCCTTCGGGGGAGACGCGGTTGACGAGGCCGAGGGCGCGCGCTTGTTCGGCGCTCACGCGCGTGCCGAGGAGGACGAGCTCGAGGGCGCGCGCGTAGCCGACGACGCGCGGGAGGCGCTGGGTGCCGCCCGCGCCGGGGATGGCGGCGAGTGAGGTTTCGGGCAGGCCGAGCACGGCGTGCGGCGCTGCGACGCGGAGGTCGCACGTGAGGGCGAGCTCGAGGCCGCCGCCGAGCGCCGCGCCGTTCAACGCCGCGACGACGGGGAACGGCGCGCTGCCGAGCCACGCGAAGTCCGTGCGGTAGGCGTCGAGCATGGAGCGCACCTCGGCTTCGGTCATGCCTTCGCGCTCTTTGAGGTCGGCGCCGGCGCAGAAGGCGCGCTCGCCCGCGCCCGTGAGCACGGCGACGCGGAGCTCGGCGTCGGCCGTGAGCTCGCGACCCACGCGGCCGAGCTCGCTCACCGTCGCGCGATCGAACGCGTTGCTGCGGTCGGGCCGGTCGAGCGTGACGAGCGCGGCGTGCCCGCGTCGTTCGACGCGGAGCGAGCTCACGGGCGGCGCCCCGCGCGGCGGCGTTTCGACCCGGTTTTGGCCTTGGTTTTCGGCTTGGCGGGCTTCGCGTCGGACTTCGCGTCATGCGGCGCGCGCTTCACCTCGAGCTTCGCGAGGCGGCTCTTGAGCTCGCTGAGCTCGCCCCGCACGGACTCGAGCTCGTCGCCGAGGCGCTTGCGATCGGCTGAGCCGTGCTCGCCGATGTCGCGCAGCGCCTCGCGCAGGCGCCGGGCGACGCGGCCGTCGAGCTCGTGCTCGAGCGCCCGGCGCAGCGCGCCGCGCGCTTTGGTGTCGCCGAGCGCGACGAGCGCGTCCACGACCGCGATGCGGAAATGAGGATCGTGGTCTTCCAGCAAGTCCTCGAGGTGCCGGCGCGTCGGGCGGGAATCCGAGAGCGCGGCGAGCGCCGAAACCGCGGCACGGCGGCCGCGGGTCGGCACGCCGTAACGGGATTGCTCGATGACGGCCGGCACCGCTTCCTCGTCGCGGAGCCGCGCGAGGCCGTCGAGCGCCCCGACGCGCTGGGTATCGGCCCAGGATTTGGCCTTCGTGAGCGCGACGAGATCCTTGAGCGCGCCCGGCTGCCGCGTGCGCCCGAGCGAGCGCGCGGCGTCGGCCGCGACCAGGTAGCTGCGATCGCTCTTCGCGAGGCCGCGCAGGAGATCCGCCGCCGCCTTGGTGCGGAACGCGCCGAGCGCTTCGGCGACGGCGCGGCGCACCTTCGGGTGCGGGTCATGCGCGCTCTTCTTCAAGAATTCGAACGCGGCGTCGCTCTTGCTGCGAGCGAGCGCCTTGGCGGCTTCGGCGCGCACCATCCACGCGTCCTTCCGGTCGGCGAGCGCGCGCCCGAGCGCGTCGAGCGTCGTCGGATCGTCGCGCTCGGCGAGCCCGCGCGCGGCGCTCCAGCGCGCGTGAGCGCTCGGCCCCTCGGCGAGCTGATGCCGCCAAAAATCGGCGGGCGCCTCCACCTGGATCGCGCCGACGATGCTCTGGTCCGGGTTGAAGACGACGTAGCGCGGCCGTTCGGCGAGCCGTACGACGAGCGTGTCCGCGGTTTCCGTCACGATCCTCCGGTGTCGCTCGACCTCGCCGCTCTTCGTCTTCACGAGCACTTCGAGCGGGTACGCGAACACGGCGACGTCGCCCGTCTTCTGTTTTTGCTTCGCTTCCACGGTGAGGAGCCCGTCCTCCCACGTGATTTTGACGCGCAAATCCGGGTGGCCGGGCCGGTACACCCATTGATCGAAGAAGCGCTCGAGCGATTTGCCGCTCGCTTCTTCCAGCGCGCGCATGAGGTCGTTCGTCTCGACGATGCCGTGCGCGTGGCGCTCGAGGTAGAGGCGGACGCCGTCCCAAAACGCGTCGTCGCCGAGCTTGCGGCGGAGCATGTGCAGGACGAGGCCGCCTTTTTCGTACAGGTGGCGATCGAACAAGTCGATCGGCGCCTGGTAGTCGCGGCACACGATGGGGCGCATGTAGCGCCCGTTCGCCTCGCCCAGATACGCGTCGAGGTCGGCCGCGACGCCGTAGTCGTATTCGTCGCGCCCGAGCCGCGCTTCGCGCTCGATGTGCTCGAAGTACGTCGCGAAACCCTCGTTCAGCCAGCCGTGCGACCAGTCACGGCAGGTGACGAAGTCCCCGAACCACTGGTGCGCGAGCTCGTGCGCGACCAGATCCTGCGAGCTTACGTCGAGGCCGGCGCGCTCGTCGAGCAGCGCATATTCGTAGAGCGTCGTCGCCGTCGTGTTCTCCATGCCCCCGAAAATGAAATCGCTCACGACGACTTGCGAGTAGCGGCTCCAGGGGAACGCGACGCCCGTGCGCTCCGAGAAGAGCTCGATCATCCGCGGCGTCTCGCCGAAGCTCCGCGCGACGTCGCGTTTGCGCGCCGGAGGCACGTAGTACGCGACCGGTACTTTCCTGCGCCCGAGCTCGGCGCTCTCACCCTCGACCACCGCGAACTCACCGGCGACCAGCGTCACGAGGTACGCGGGGTGCGGCTGGTTCAGCGCGAAATGGTAGGTCCAGCCGCCCTTCTTCTTTTCGACCGGGCGCGGCTCGCCGTTCGAGAGCGCGACCCAGCCGGCCGGCACCGTCACGCGGATCTCGCTCGTCATCTTCACGTGCGGTTTGTCGAGGCACGGGAACCAATAGCGAGCGTCCTCGTCCTGGCACTGCGACCACACTTGCCGCGGACGGTCCTTCACCTTCGCGTCCGGCGTGAGGAAGTAGAGCCCGCGCTTCGGCGTCGCGCGGTAGCTCACGCGCACCTTGCCGCGCCGCTTGCCGTTCAGGTCGATCGCGAGCTTGTCGCCGTCGTACTCGAAGGGGGCGGGCGTCGCGTCTTCACCGCTCACGAGCTCGACTTTTTCGAGCTCGAAGCCGACGGCGTCGAGCACGAGCTTCTTCTCCGTGTCTCCGCTCTGGCGCTCGAAGTCGAGCGTGGCGGAGCCGTGGACGCTCTTGTTCGGCACGTCGAGCGTGAGCTCGAGAAAGACGTGGCGGAGCGTGAACGGGCGCGAGCGCTCGTATTGCCGCGTGGTTCCTGCGAGGGCGAAGGGCGCCGCCAGGCCGGAACAGGCGCAGCGAGCGTGCAGACGGTACGACATGGCAGCTTACCTTGCGTCACGCAGACGGCGGAAACAAGCTCGCGCTTCCTCGCATGCTGACCCTCTCGGGCGAAGTCGAGCGCATCACGTTCGAGAACGAAGAGACGGGCTTTCGCGTCGTGCGCGTCGGCTCGCTCGAAGGGGAGGGCGCGCGGCCCGGCTCCGTGGCCGTCGTCGGTACGTTTCCGGCGGTCGGGCCCGGTACGCGCGTGCGCATCACCGGGGCATTCGAGCTCGACGCACGGCACGGCGAGCAGCTCAAGGCGCAAGTGGTCGTACCCATCGCCCCGAACACGCTCGAGGGGCTCGCGCGCTACCTCGCCTCCGGCGTGATCCCCGGCGTGGGGCTCTATTTCGGCCGCCGCATCGTGGACACGTTCGGTCTCGAGACGCTCGACGTGCTGGATCGGACGCCTCAGCGCCTGCTCGAAGTCGTGGGCATCGGCACGCGCCGCGCGCAGCAGATCGCCGAGGCCTGGGCGAAGAACCGCGCGACGAGCGGCGTCATGATGCTGTTGCAGTCGCACGGCGCGTCACCGCAGCTCGCGGCGCGCATCGTGAAGCATTACGGCGCGCGCGCCGGGAGCGTGATCGAAGAGGCGCCGTACAAGCTCGCGCTCGAAGTGCGGGGCATCGGCTTCAAGACGGCCGACAAGCTCGCGCGCTCGCTCGGGATCGCGGGCGATCATCCGGAGCGCGTCCAGGCCGGCGTGCTGCACGAGCTCGAGGGGCTGAGCGCCGAGGGCCACACCTTCGCGCCGCTCGACGGCTTGGTCGAACGCGCCGCGGAGATGCTCGGCGTGGACGACGCGCACGTGCGCGCGGGGCTCGACGCGCTCTGGGCCGCGGGGCGCGTGGTGCTCGAGAACGACCGCGTGTTTCTCGCGTGGCTCCACCGCGCCGAGGTCGAGCTCGCGGGCGGCCTCGGGCGGCTGACGCAAGAGCGCGTGGAGCCGCTCGCGCACGTCGGGGAGTCGCTCGCCGCATTCGAGCGGCGCGCCGGGCTCACGCTCGCGCCGAGCCAACGCCATGCCATCGAAACGGCCGCGGCGCACCGCGTCACGGTCATCACGGGCGGACCCGGCGTGGGCAAGACGACCATCGTGCGAGCGCTCGTCGACGCGCTCGAGCGCGCCAAGCTCGAGGTGCGGCTCGCGGCACCCACGGGTCGCGCCGCCAAGCGTCTTTCGGAAGCGTCCGGCCGGGAAGCGACGACGTTGCACCGCCTGCTCGAGTTCGATCCGCGCGGCATGGGTTTCCAGCGGGACACGCGCAACCCCATCGAGGCCGACGCCGTGATCGTCGACGAAGCGTCGATGATCGACGTGCTGCTCGCGGCCGCCTTGGTGCAGGCGCTTCCCGAGCACGCGCGCCTGGTCGTCGTCGGCGACGCCGATCAGCTGCAGTCGGTCGGCCCAGGGGCGTTTTTGCGCGATTTACTCGCGAGCGGCACCGTCGCGAGCGTGCGCCTGAACGAGATTTTCCGGCAAGCGGGCGCGAGCCGCATCGTCCTCAACGCGCACCGGATTTTGCACGGGGAGATGCCGGAGAGCGCGCCCGCGGACGACCCCGCGAGCGATTTTTTCGTCGTGCCGACGAGCGATCCGGCGCGCGCCGCGGACACGCTGCTCCGCGTCGTGCTCGAGCGCATCCCGGAGCGCTTCGGTTTCGTCCCGGGCCGCGAGATCCAGGTGCTCACGCCCATGCACCGCGGCCCCGTCGGCACCGTCGCTCTGAACGAGCGGCTGCAGCTCGCGCTGAACGCCGGCGGGCGACCGCTCGTGGCGGGCGGCGGACGGCTGCGCATCGGCGATCGCGTGATGCAGACGCGCAACGACCACCAGCGCGAGGTCTATAACGGTGATCTCGGCGTGATCACGGCCGTCGACGACGACAGCGGCGTCGTGCGCGTGAGCTTCGAGGCGCGCGAGGTCGAGTACGAGGTGCCCGACCTCGAGGCCCTCGTGCTCGCCTACGCCACGAGCATCCACAAGAGCCAAGGCAGCGAGTATCCGGCCGTCGTCGTGCCGTTTCTCACGAGCCATTTCGTCATGCTTTCGCGAAACCTGGTGTACACGGCCGTCACGCGGGCCCGCCGGCTGTGCGTGCTCGTGGCCGATCCGCGCGCGCTCAAAATCGCGCTCGGCGAGGTGCGCCGCGAGGAGCGGCAGACGGGCCTCGTCGAGCGTCTGCGTCGAGGGTGAGCGCGGACCTGGCGCCGGTGTCGCACCTCTACCTCTCGTACATCTTCGAGCCAAATCCGGCCGCTGCCCTTCGCCGCCGTTTTGGCTAAAATGGATGCCGCTTGGTCGATCTCATCGCGGAGAAACTGCGCACGGATCTGCTCGCCGTGTTCGACGACCCGGCGTATCGCCCGCCCGTGCTCCCGTCCGTCGCCATGGACGTGATGACCGTCGCCGAGCGCGACGACGCGGACGTCGACGAAATCGTGCGGCTGCTCGAGCGCGATCAGATGCTCGCGGCCACGGTGCTGCGCCTCGTGAGCACGCCGCTCTACGCCGGGCGCACACCGATTCGCTCGCTCAAGGCAGCGGTGATCCGCCTCGGCGTGCGCGTCATTCGCGACGTCGTGTTCGAGGCCGCCATCGCGCGCGGCGTGTTCCGCACGGGCGAATACTCGGACACGCTCGCGCTCGTCGCGCGCCACAGCACCGTGACCGCGTACATCACGCGCATGGTTTGCCGCCGCGCCGCCGTCGACGCCGACCTGTCGTTCATCTGCGGCTTACTCCACGACGTGGGCTTTGCGGGGCTCTTGCTCGCCGTCAAACACGTCGAAGGCTCCGCCGCTCCCTCGCTCGCCATGCTCTGGCCCCACGTCGATCACCTGCACGAGCGCGCTTCGTGCCTGCTCGTCGAAAGCTGGGGCCTGCCGCGAGACGTGATCGAAGTCGTGGGCCACCACCACCACCTTCATACCGGCATGACGGCGCGCATCGCCGCCTCCGTCCGCCTCGCCGATCACCTCACCGAATACTTCGACTGCTCGATCGTCGGCCCCAAAGTGGACGGGGAACGCCTGCCCGGGGATCACATCGACGCGTTCGACCTCGAAACCGCGGCCGCCGAGCTCGGGCTCGACGACGCCGCGGTCAAGCACATCCTCGCCGACGCCGAACGCACGATTCCGGAGATCGCAATCATGTAAGCTGCCCACGCCCGCGACATGCTCGTCCGCTGCGCGGCCTGCGCGTGTCGCCGCCCCTCCCCGATGTCGTGCTCGCCGGAGGCTGCGCGCGCCATGGGAGGGGCCACGCCCGGCGTCGCGGCGCTCAGAAATTATCGCCGTAGTCGATCGTGAGCTCTTCGCCCGCGGCGATGTCGCGCGCGGCGAGCCACCTGCCGTCGTGCAGGGCGTTCGGCTCTTTCGAATGGTTCAGGTACCAGCCGATCTCCATGTGCGTGAAACGTTGGGGCACACAGACGTACTCGCGCCGCTCGATGCCGTAGGCGAGACAGAAGGCCTTCAGCTGCGGATCCTTGTCCATCTCGCTGTAGGGAATGCGCCTCACCGTGTCTTGCTCGAACAACGCGAGGTACGCGCCTTTTCTGACCGGGTGCGTGATGAACACGCCGACGCCCGCGATCTTCGACGGCCGCAGGATGAACGAACGTTCGTCCGTCTCGCGCACCACGTCGCTCAGCGGGACGCTGATGAAGGTCAGATTGTCGGGGCGGGGCACGGTCGGCTCGGTCACGGCCGCCGCAGGATAACCGCGGCCGGCGCGATCAATGCAAGAAAATTGCACGCGACCCGCCGTCGCCATGTGGGCGGATCTACTTCGACTTCGGGCTCGGCGGAGGCGCTACGTCCGTTCCGTCTTGAACCTTGAGCGTCGCGTTCGCGTCTATGCCGGTGACGACCTCGACGTCGATACTGTCCGACAAGCCCAGCGTCACGGGGCGCTTTTCGAAGACCTGCGGCGCCTTCTCGACTTCGACGAACGGCTTGTCGTTCTCGTATTTGACGAGATTTTCCGAGATGGCGAGCACGTGGTCGTGCTTTTCGAGAATGATGTCGGCGTTGGCGCTGTAGTTCGCGCGCAAGAGCACGCCGGGCAAGAGCTCGAGCCGCGCGCGCACCTCGAACTGGATCGTCCCGTCCTTCGCGACGCCTTTGGGCGCGATGTACTCGAGGGTGCCCTTGAAACGCTGCTCGCCGAGCGCGCCCACCGTGATGGCGACCGGCATGCCTTCCCTGATCTTCCCGACTTCCGACTCGTCCACGGTGCCGGAAAATAAGAGGTCGTTCATGTCGGCGATCGACGCGATGGTCGTGCCCTCGTTGAAGTTGTTGGCCTCGATGATGCTCGCGCCCTCCTTCACGGGCACGTCGAGCACGGTGCCGTCGACCGTCGAATACACGACGTTGGAAATGGCGCCCGATTTCTTGGAGGCGCCGACTTTCACCAGCTGGAGGTTCGCTTCCGCGGCCTCGAGCTCTTGCCGCTTGAGCTCGGCGTTGAGCTTCACCTGGTTGTATTCGGTCTCGCCGACGAGCCCCTGACTCTTGAGCTTGTCGTAGCGGGTCGCTTCGAGCAGGGCGTTGTCGTTGCTGATCTGGGCGGCGGCGAGGCGCGCTTCGGCGTTGTTGAGGCTCACCACGTCGGGGATGATGCGGATCTTGGCGATGCGCTGGCCATTTTTGACCGCTTGCCCGGGCTCGACTTCGAGCTTCTCGAGCACGCCGGAGACGCGGGATTTGATGGTCACTTCCTTGCGCGGGACGATGGCGCCGGGCGCGACCGCCTTCTTTACGATGTCCATCACGCGCGGCTTGGCAGTCCTGAAGACGAGCGGCTTGGCCTGCGACTTTTGATACAGAAAGAGCAGCGTCCAGCTGAACGCAGCGATGACGCCGAGCGTGATCGCGAACGGGACGACGCGTTTCAACATCCGAAGCCTCCCAGCTTACCGCTCATGCCCGGACGCTCAAGCACACCGGTCCTACTCGGCACGTAAGGCCTCCACGGGCGGAACGCGCGCCGCATGCCGCGCCGGCACGATGCCCGCGACGGCTCCCGCGACCACGAGCACGCCCGCCGCGACGAGCGCGGCTTTGAAGTCCACTTCCGGGCTCCGGAGCGGAGCGCCGTCGAGGTGTTCGACCAGGCGCGCGATGCCCTCGAGCGCGGCGACGCCCGCGACGAGCCCCGTGTAACCCGCGAGCGTCGTGAGGGCCATCGACTCCTGCACGACCAGACGCACGATCGACCCGGGCGTCGCGCCGAGCGCCTTGCGCACGCCGATTTCGCGCGTCCGCTCCTTCACGATGATGAGCAGGATGTTGCTCACGCCGAGCACGCCCGAAAACAGCGTCAGGGTGCCTACGAACCAGACGAACGTGCGAATGCCCGCGAAGAGCGCGTGGATCTTCTCGTATTTTTCCGCGGCGTCGAAGGAGCCGAGCGCCTGCTCGTCGAGCGGATTCAAGCGGTGGCGTTCCGAGAGAACGCGCCGGACCTCGCGCACGACCTCGGCCGAATGCGCGCCTTCGCGCAGGCCGAGCGTGAACCAGCCCACGCGGTTCTTCTGGTTATACGCGTCCTGGAAGGTGGGAAAGGGGATGAAGACGGTATTGTTGATGCGGTCGCCGTCGTCGCCGGCCTTGTCGGAATGGATCTCGCCGACGACGACGAAGTGCACGCCGTTCACCTCGATCCACTGGCCGATCGGGTTCTCTTCCGCGAACAGGACTCCGCGCGCCTTGGTGCCGATGACGGCCACTTTTCTCGCTTCGACGACGTCCGGATGGTTCAAAAAGCGCCCGCGATCGATGCCGAGCGGCTCGATGCGCGCGTAGTCGGGCATGTCGCCGAGCACGTTCACGGCGCCCGTCTTTCCCGCGTGCGACACCGTCGCATTGTCGCGCCAGCCGCCGAAGCGGAGGCGCGCCGCCACGAATTCGACGCCCGGCACGGCGCGGAGCCGCGCTACGTCTTCGTCTTCGAAGCGCACGTAGCGCCCCGGCTGTAGGCCGCGGTACGGTAGGCCGGTGCGCTGACCCCACACGTACACGGCGCGCGGCGCGAGCTCGGAGAGCGCGAGCGCGCCGCGCTCGAGGCCGCGGCCGAGGCCGAGCAACAGGATCAGCATGAAGAGCCCCCAGAACACGCCGCTCGCGGTGAGCACGGCGCGCAGGCGATTGCGTTTCAGCGTCCCCCAAATCTCCTGCCACGTGTCGAGATCGAAAAAGAACGAGCTCACGGGTTCCCTTCGCGCATGGCGACCACGGGGCTCACGCGCGCGGCCCGGAGCGCGGGGAAGAACCCGGCGAGGGCGCCCGCGCACACGATGAGCGCCATCGCTTCGAGCGCGACCGTGAGGCTCACCGACGGCTGGCGCACGAAAGGCGCGTTCGCGAGCTCGCCGCCCGCGAATTCGACCAGCGCGACCCCGGCCACGATGCCCGCGTAGCCCGCGAGCGAGGTGATGAGAATCGCCTCCGAGAGCACCATGCCGACGAGACGGAACGGCGTCGCGCCGAGCGCCTTCCTGATGCCCATCTCGCGCGTGCGCTCCGCGACGCTGATGAGCATGATGTTCGACACGCTCACCATGCCGGCGAGCAGCGTCCCGAAGCTCACGAACCAGACGAAGCCGTTCACCCAAGTGATGACGGAGGCGATCTTCTTATAGTGCACGAGGTTATTCTGCGCGCGCATCGCGCGGCGATCGTCGAGCGACACCTGGTGCCGCGCGGCGAGCAACCGGTGCGCCTCGAGCTCGATGACGGTGCTTGCGGCAGTGTCGGCGTCGCCCACCGTCATCTCGAGCGAATGGATGCGCCCCGGATCGTTATAGACGAGCTGCGCGGTCGTGATCGGCACGTAGATGCGCCGGAGGTCGGCCTCGCCGCCTTCGTCCTGGAACACGCCGACCACGCGGTAAGGAAGGCCCCGGATCTCGATGAGCTTGCCGAGCGGATCCTCACGCCCATAGAGCGTGCTCTTCACGAGCGAGCCGATGACGGCGACCTTGCGCCGCTCCGCGATGTCGCGGACGTTCACGTAACGGCCGGCGATCAGCAGTGTTTTCTCGATGTAGCGCTCGTCGGGGTGCACGCCGATCACGTCGAACGCCGAACGGCGGTCACCGTTTCTCACGCTGAACTCCCCCCACATCCAGTAGCGCCCGCTGAGCCGCTCGATGCCGGGGAGCTCGCGCTTGAGCGCGCCGTAGTCCTCGTTCTTGAAGCGGATGTCGCGGTTCGGCCCGCGTCCCGCGAATGGGACGGAGGTGAGCCCGGTCCAGAACCAAATCGAGTTCACGGCGTCGCCGCGAAACTCCCAGGCCACGCCGTTCTCGAGACCCTTGCCGGCACCGAGCAAGAGCACGAGCATGAACGTGCCCCACGCGACCGAGAGCCCGGTGAGCAGCGTGCGCAGCCGGTTGCGTCCGAGCGTCGCCAGGAGCTCCTCGAACGCCGCAAAGCTCAGCCAGCCGAGCCCGAAGCGCGCGAGGCCCCGCGCCGGTGCCCAGGGCAAGCGCCGCCGGTCAGCTCGCATGGCTCGCGGCGTCGCCTTCCGGCACGACCCGCCCGTCCTTGAAGCGAATCACCCGCTGCGTGCGCGCGGCGATGTCCGGCTCGTGCGTCACGATCACCATCGTGATGCCGCTCCGGTTCACCTCGTCGAGCAGATCCATGAGCTCGTACGAAGTGTGCGTGTCGAGCGCGCCCGTCGGCTCGTCCGCGAGGAGCAGCTTGGGTTGACTGATGAGCGCGCGCGCGATCGCGACGCGCTGGCGCTCGCCGCCGGAAAGCTCGGCCGGCAGGTGGTGGGCGCGCGCCGCGAGCCCCACCCGGTCGAGGTATTCGAGCGCGAGCTGATTGCGCTTCCGCCGCGCGACGCCTTGATAATAGAGCGGCAGCGCGACGTTCTCCTGGGCGGTCTTGAAACCGAGCAGGTTGAAGGCCTGGAAAACGAAGCCGATGTAGCGGCTCCGGTATTGAGCCGCGAGCCGTTCGGGTAGCGCGCGGATGAGCTGGTCACCGAGCCAGTATTCGCCGGAGTCGTAGTCGTCGAGCATGCCGAGCACGTTCAGCAGCGTGCTCTTGCCCGAGCCGGAGGAGCCCATGATGGAAACGAGCTCGCCCGGCTCGATCGTGAGCTCGACGTCCCTCAAGACGTGCAGGGCGCGCTCGCCCGTGCCGTAGCTCTTGTTGAGACGCCGCAGCCGGATTTGGGACACGAGGCCGAAAGCTTAGTACCGGAGCCCGGATCTTCGACCCGGGCTCGCCGGCTAGCCGCGAGCGTCTCGGAAGTTCGAGCTCCGGGGAAACCCGGTCAGTGAATCGCGAAGCTCTTCGACACCGTCACGGGGTTACCCGCGAAGGCCGGAACGCGCGCTTTGCGGAAGACGCCCGCGACGCAACCGCCGACGGGCGTGCCCGCGAAGGGCGAGCCCATCACGGTGGCCGTGGTCACGCGTCCGCTCGTCGCGAAGGTCACCTGCACCTTGCCGCCGCCCGTCGGTCCGGCTGGCTTGGCGCAGCTGCCCGCGTTCGTCGCGGCTTGGGTCAGCGCGACTTGCGCGGCGGACACGCTGAACGGCGCCACCCCCTGGCTCGGCATTTCCTCCGGCTTGGGGGCGGCCGTCTTCGTTTCCTTTTCCCTGGACGAAGAGCTCGAGCTCTTCGTCGTGCTGGAGGTGGAAGCCGACTTGCTCGACGACGAAGTCGCCGAGGACGTCGGCGCCGTGGACGGGGTCGGCTTGGCGCTAGCCTCCGCGGTCGCGCTCTCGGCGGGCTTCGTCTCTTCGTGCTTCGCCTCGGTCTTCTTCTCGGGCTCGGAGCTGGTCGTCGCCGCAGCTTGTTCCTTGGCGGAGGAATCCGGTGCCGGCGCTTCTTTGTTGCCGCTCCGGCCAAGCAGGAGGCCCACGAGCAGCAGGACCACGGCCGCTGCCGCTCCGCCGCCGTAAACCACGAGCTTGTTCATCGGCTGCGCCACCGGCGCTCCGCTCGCGTTGACACGCGGCGGCGGCGGCTCGGGCGGAGCGGGCGCAGTCAGGAGCGCCTGGCTCGTGTTCAAATTGAAAAGCGCGTTCCCGCCGCCCGCGTCCGCGGGGGACATCGCGAACGGGTCCGACGTGACGGGGGCCGCGCCGGACCTGCGTGCGGGTGCAGGCGCCTTCTTGGGCTCGGGCTTGCTGCCACCACCGCCACCGCCTCCGCCCCCGCCGCGCAATGAATCCAGCGAGAAGAGCACCGAGTTCTCGTTGCGAGCCCCGGTCATTTTGCCGTCGTCATACGCGGTCGAGCCGGCCGTCGGGAGCGCGGGGGCGCTCGTCGCAACGTCTTCTTCTTCATGCGGGCTGGCGCTTGCCGCATCGAAGAGGTCCACCGCCGCGCCGCGCCCGCCGCCGGCCAAGCGAGCCGAGGCGGCCGCCGCGGTCGCCGTCACGACCGTCGGTCCGAAGGGCGTCGGTGCGCCGGGGCCCGTCGCCGGAGCGGCTGCAGCGAGCAGCGGCTTCAGCTCCGCGCATTCGAGCACGGGGACCCAATCGCCCATGCCGTCTTTCCATACGAACGCGTCGAGCGTGACCTCGCCCGTCTTCCACGCGGCGATGATCTCGTCCGTGGTCATCGTCCGCTGGTCGGTATCGCTCAGGTTCACCGACCAGCTCACGTCGGCGCCTCCCGCCGGTGCCGCCGCGCCCGTCCCCGGTCCGGCCTCGGGCGCTTCGCTCTGCCCGTCCACCACCATCGGGGTCCCGCAGCTCTTGCAGCGGATCTTGACCTTCCTACCGCGGACTTTGTCGTCGGCGATCGTGTACTTCGCGCCACAAGCTTGGCAGCTGACTTTCATCGAAAGTGACCTGTGTTTTTCCGGGCTAAGGACAAGCGGCTCGCTACCCAACTTACAAAAATTCAGGGATACGGGGAAGCTTTGGGGGTTTTTGGCCTGGACAGGATGCTTACCGCCATTTCAGCGGTCAGTTGACGGGAACCAGCGCCGCGCCACACGTACCGCAGAACTGACTCTCCCCGGTGAACTGCGCCCCACAAACCGGACAGATTTTGCGCGTTTCGACGACCGCCGCCGTGCGGCTCGCCGCGTAGACGAGCGGTGGGACGAGCGGTTCGTCGTGTTTCGGACAGACGGAGATACCGGGGTCGTACCCTTGCCCACAGACGGGGCAAACGGCTCCGGTCGGGGCCACGACGGTGCCGCGCTCGAGCGGAAGCAAGCGGTTGCCGTCGCGCGGACAGAACTGAGCTTCCGGCGCGAACTCTTCGCGACAGGTCGGGCACACGGTCGCCTGCGCGGCGCGAGCGGGCGGTCCCGGCTGCGGTGCAACGCGCTGGGGCGGCACGCTGTGAACGAGCGCGCGTTTTCGACTCCGGCGCACGAGCGCGATGCCGAGCAAGCCGAGCGCGAGCGCCGCCGCGCCCACGATCGCGACGAAGAGCGTGCGGCGCTTTCCGGAATCGTCCTCGAGCACCGTCGAGTGCGCGCCCACGCTGCCCGACTCGAGCCGAGCAATCGCCGCGTCGGTCGAGGCGCCCGACGGGTCGTAGCCGCCCTGGGCGAGGAGCGCGTCGTAGCGTTCTCGCGAAACCACGTCGAGTGTCACGTTCACGGTGCGCGCGCCCACGGCGGCGACGATGTGGTGCTCGCCGTCTGTCGCGCCGTCCTCCACGCGAACCTTGCCGGCCGACGTCACCGTTACGCCGTTCGCGTCGCCGTCGATGCGAAACGAGGGCGCGATTCCAAGCCTGCAACCGCGAGAATCGACGACCGCGGCGCTGAAGTCGAAGCTCTCGCCGGGACGAATCAGCTTGTGCGACGGGCGCACCTCGATGCGCGCCGGAGGCCCCGGTAGCGCACATACCGGCGTGGCCGCCTTGGGTACCGGCGCGGGCTTCGAGGAGCCCATCGGCTCGAGCTCGACGGTGGCGGCGAGCGCGGGCGTGCTCGTCGCCGCGAAGGTCGGCGCGCCGGGCGCCGCGACAGGCGGCTGCACGCGGCGGAAGAAGCGATTTCTTCTCACGCTTGCCGTGCAGTTTTGGTCCTTGATCACGAACTGATACTGACCCGTTTCGTCGAAGGAAATTTGGTCGCTGCTCGTCGCCGTCACGGTCGTCACGAGGGTCGATTGCCGCGGGTCGCCGGGCGGGCTCTTACATGTCGTCCGCCAGGTCGGGCCGCCTGCGCTGTGGCTCGCCCGTACGAGCCCGGGCAGCTGCTCCCAGCAGGTGGTCGTGCTGTAGGGGTGCCCGACGCCCGTGAACGTGAGCTCGCCGCCGCTTGCGGCGACGGTCACGGTTCCTCCGCGTTCGCCGCCGCCGGTCGGTCGCGGGCCGCACGCGTCGCCCCAGTCGCCGATACTCCAGTTCGTCGTGAGAGGCGTGGCGGTCCATTGACCGGCAAGCGTCGGCGGCGCGTCTGCTCGCGCGACGCCAAGGGCCGCGAGCCCACCGAGCACACTCATCATCGCCCGGATGCCGGAGCGCATACCCGTGAGAGATTAGTACGACGGCCCGGATCATGTGTCGGAATGCTTGCGACTTTAGACGTGTGGAACTACCGTGCGGCCGTCGTGCGCATCGTCGCCTCCCTCAGGACGGCCGTGCTCGGCCTTGCGGCGTTGAGCCTCGAAGCGCCGGCGCTGGCCCAAGTGCGCACGCACTCGAACGGCGACGGGATGGACACGCATCTGTTCCGTCCGGCCGTGGATTCCAAGGGGTTTTTCTCGGTCAACGGCTCCGACATCCTCGGGCACCAGAACATCAGTTTCGGGATGGTGCTCGACTACGGCAACCGTCTCATGCGCACCCGCGCGGGCGGCACGCCCATCGACTCGGCGACCGGACAGCCGTGCGCGGACGAGACCTGCGTCGTTCAGAACGGTAGCGACGGCACCGGCGTCCCCGCGCTCGTTCAAAACTCATTTCAGGCGACGTTCGGGTTCAACTACGGGCTCTTCAATCGAGCCGTCGTCGGCGTCTCGATCCCCGTCGTCCTCGTGGCCGGCGATCCCGCCTACCAAATTGGCCCGACGGGCGCGCTCTACAACTCCGCGCGCCTCGATGAAGAGTCTTTGAGCAGCCTCGCCCTGCACGGAAAGCTGCGGCTCACCCGGGTGGATCGCGGCCTAGGCATCGCCGTCCTCGCCCAAATCGGCTTTCCGCTGAGCGGCGCTCCACGCCAACTCGGGGCGGATCCTGGCTTTTGGTATTGGCCGCAGGTCGCGCTCGAGGAGCGGCTTGGCTCGACGCAGTGGTTCAAAGTCGGTGTCAACGTCGGCTACCGTGGCCATACGGGCAAAAATCCCCGCTTCGGTAACTCACCGAACGGCCTGCCGGTGCTCAAGGAAGGCGCCTTCGAGTACGGCAACACCCCGACCATGAGCGTCGGTCTCGCGCTCCGTGCTCTCGATGCCCTCGACATCGTCGCGGAGACGTACGGCACGTACGAGCTCGGCGGAAGCTCGGCCGAGGCGCAAAAGCTCAGCGAAGAAGTGGTCGGCGGCATCAAGCTGTTCATCGACAAGAACAGCTTCCTCATGGTCGGCGCCGGCAGCCGGGCGTGGAGCACGGGCTTCGAGGCGGCCAACGTCCGCTTGATCTTGGGCTTCGTGTACGAGCCGTCGATCGGCGATCGCGACGGTGACGGCTACAAGGACGACGTCGACAAGTGTCCGGACGAACCGGAGGACTTCGACGGCTTCCAGGACGAGGACGGCTGCCCGGATCCCGACAACGATCAGGACGGCATCCTCGACGTGAACGACCGCTGCCCGGACATCCCGGAGGATCGCGACGGCGACCACGACGAGGACGGCTGCCCCGAAGGCAAGGCGGACGGCGATCGCGACGGTGACGGCATTCCGGACTCCAAGGACAAATGTCCCGACGTGCCGGAGGATCGCGACGGCTTCGAGGACGAAGACGGTTGCCCCGAGGCGGACAACGACAAAGACGGCATCCCTGATTCGGCCGACCAGTGTCCGAACGACGCCGAGGACCGCGACAAGTTCGAGGACCAGGACGGCTGCCCCGATCCCGACAACGACCACGATCAGATCCCGGACGTGAAGGACAAGTGCCCGAACGACCCCGAGACCTACAACGGCTACCAGGACGAAGACGGCTGCCCTGACAAGGGCAAGGTCATCATCGAGGGCAACGAGATCCTGATTCTCGAGAAGGTGCAGTTCGAGACGGACAGCGCCCGCATCCTGCCGCAGTCGAACGAGATCCTGAACGCCGTCGCCGCGACGCTCAAGGGTCACCCCGAATTCTTGGTGATCGAGGTCGGCGGCCACGCGGACGAACGCGCGAGCGACCAGCACAACCTCCAGCTCACCAAGGCGCGCGCCGCCTCCGTGATGGACGCGCTGCGGTCCCGCGGTGTCGCCTCGAACCGGATCATCTCGCAGGGCTACGGCGAGTATTGTCCGCTCGATCCTGCGTCCAACCCGAGCGCGTGGGAGAAGAACCGTCGCGTCGAGTTCAAAGTCGTAAAGACGGAGGACGGCGACACGGGCGTGCCGCGAGGCTGCCCCGCGGCGCTCGATCACGGGGTAAAACCCCCGCCGATTCCGAAGTGAGCGCGACGCAGCTCCCGTCGAGTCCGAGCGGACGGATTCCTCGGCTCTAGGCCGCTGTGCTCATTCGAAGCGCAGCACGTGCCACGACTTCTTGCCGCGGCGCACGAGCAGCATGCGGCCGAAGAGCAGGGATGCCTCGCCGAAGGTGCTCGTCGGCACGGCGCGCTCGCCGTTGACGCTGATCGCGCCTTGCTCGAGAAATTCGCGTGCTTCGCGCTTGCTCTTCACGACGCCGCCTTCGACGAGCAGGTCGACGAGCGCCGCGCCGGGTTCGCCGAGGCGCGCGCGGGCTAGAGTCGCCGTCGGCGCGCTCGCGAAGAGCTCCTTCACGGCGTCTTCCTCGAGCCCGCGCACGTCGCCGGAAAAGAGCGCCTGCGTCGCGGCTTCGGCACGCGCGAGACCGTCGGCTCCGTGGACGAGCTCCGTCACCGCACGGGCGAGCGCCCGCTGCGCGCCACGAGCACCCGGCTCGGCGTCGTGCTCGGCGGCGATGCGCGCGATCTCCTCGAGCGGCAGGAACGTGTACACGAAGAGAAAGCGCTTCGCGTCCGCGTCGCTCGTGTTGAGCCAGAATTGGTAAAACTCGTAGGGTGACGTGCGATCGGCGCTGAGCCACACGGCGCCGGCTTCCGTTTTGCCGAATTTTCCGCCGTCCGCCTTGGTGACGAGCGGCACGGTCATCGCGTGCGTCTCGGCTCGCTCGCTGCGGCGGATGAGATCGATGCCGGCGACCGTGTTGCCCCACTGATCGGAGCCGGCGACTTGCGCCGTCACGCCGTGCGCGCGGTAGAGATGTAAAAAGTCGTACGCTTGGAGCAGCATGTAGCTGAACTCCGTGTAACTGATGCCTTGCTCGCGGTTCTGCAGCCGGTCACGCACGCTGTCCTTCTGGATCATCATGTTGACCGAGAAGTGCTTGCCTACGTCGCGCAGGACCTCGATGTAGGAGAGGCGCGTGAGCCACTCGGCGTTGTTCACGAGGACGGCCGCGTTCGGTCCGCTGAAGTCGAGGATGCGCTCGAAGATGCGCGCGATGCGCGCGACGTTGTGCTCGACGCTCGCCGGGTCGCGGATCTGCCGCTCGGCGTCCTTGCCCGACGGATCGCCGATGAGGCCCGTGCCGCCGCCGACGAGGGCAAACGGGCGGTGGCCGGCACGCTGATAGCGCCGGAGCAAGAGCAGCGGCACGAGGTTACCCACCGTGAGCGAGTCCGCGGTCGGATCGAACCCGCCGTAAACGGAGCGCATCCCGCTTGCGAGGTGCTTGCCGAATTCGGCTCGGTCCGTGCTTTGGTACAGTAGGCCGCGGCTCTCGAGCTCGCCGAGCAAATCCACGGGGGGGCTCATGGTGCTCGCGTTAGTAGCACTACTTTCGTCGGTCTTGGACGCCGGTGGCGTCACTCGGTGCTCGGCGGGACGGGTGCGCGCCAGCGCAAGGGCCCGCGCGCGAACGTGTCGTTCGTGCGAAACCCGCCTTCGGGCACCAGCGCCTCGCCGCCGGCAGTGAGGGCGAGCGGGCGTCCCGGTACCGTGCCGAGCACGCGTCCGGCGGCGACGTCGACGACGAGCGACCCCACGGCGACGAGACTCCCTTCGACGACCAGCCCCGCGAAGGGCGCGATGCCGTCGAACAGCTGGGTTTCGGTGCCGCGCTCCGCGTCGACCCAGACGAGCGCTTTGTCGCGCCGCACGAGCGCGGTCGCGCCGCTCGTCGCGAGCACGCGGTCGCCCGGTCTGAGGGGGAGCGTCCGGCGCGCGTCGAGATCGACGAGCAGCACGTCCGAGCCCGGATAGAGCGGGACGAGCCGCGACGGAGTCTCGGGCCAGCGATCGAGCGCCATCGACTGCACGACGACGCCGAGCTCTTGCCGGAAGCCAGGTCCGACGAGCTCCACACCGACGCGCTTCGGACGCACCTTGTCGTTCGTGCAGCTCACGAGCAGAAGGTTGCGCGTGGGGTCGGCGAGCAGCACCCGCCCGCCGCACTCCGCGTCGGTGAGCGGCCAGCGCTTGCCGGCCCGGACGAGGGCGAGCGCGCCGTCCGCGCCGCGCGCGACGTAGTCCTCGCCGAACGGCAGCGCAAAATCCGGCGCCGTCCGCGCGCCGAGCCCGTCCCGCCGCACGAGCACGGCGCTCGGCCGCACGCCGCTGTCGGCGCTGACGTGAAAATGCGGCAACAGGCCGCTGCACGCGAGGCGCGCGCCTTTGCGCAGGTGCACCGGAAAATCCGCGTGTCCGGGGCGCGCTGGATCCTCGGGCACGCTTTCGACCACGAGCGTCGCGCCCGAGCCTTCCCACGCGAGGCGCCAGGGTTCGCCGGCGATGCCCGTCACCGCGCGCTCCGCTCCCGTCGCGAGCGTGCGCAACACGACCGTCGGAGCGTGGCCCTTGCGCACGTACGCGAGGATCTCACCGGTCGGATCGAACGCGAGCGCGCGGTGTTGACGGTAGTCGAGCACGTCGTCGCGATCGTCGAACCCGAGCTCGCTCAAGTTCGTCCGCGCGTCGGTCGCGACGTCCACGAGCCAGACCACGCCCGCACGGCGCATCACGACGAAGCCGCCGGTCGGATCCCACCCGAGCAGATCGTCGAGCGGCTCTGGATCGCGCCCGTTCACCGCGAGCTCGGGATGCGGCGCGCCGTCTTGCCGGCAGACCACGAGCCAAGCGCCGTCAGCGCCCATCCGTTCGAGCGAGATCGGCCCCGCGTCCGCCACTTCGGTGAGCGGGAGCGAGCGTGACGGTCGCGCGGGCGGCGTCGCCGGTACCGATGTGGGCGTCTTCCCGACACTCGGGATTTCAGTGACGGTGCGTTGTCGCGGTGCGCCAGGCGGGGGCGCCGGCGGCGCCGTCGCCGGTGGCGGCGTTGCGCTCGCGCAGCCGAGCACGAACGACATGACGAAGCTCAGGGTTATCGGAGATCCGCTCGAGTGCACGCGCTCGCCGCGAGAGTAGAATGCCGAATTGCTCGCGTCGTCTATTTTCGCGCGAGCGCCTTATCGTCCACATGCGCCTTCCTTTCTGGTTCCTGGTCCTCCCCGCACTCACGCTCGCCTGCTCCGTCGAAAACGGCTCGGCTGCCTTGAGCGGCCGCGTCGACGGGCCATCGTTGGAGGTCAAAAGTTCGAGCGTCGGAGCCGACCTCACGGGCGCTTTCAGTCTGCAGATAGAGCTCGGCGATTACGCGTCGCAGGATACCGAGGTATCGCTCGGGTCGTTCTCGCTTCAGCGCGACGACATGGAGCTCGTCTCGCCGCTCTCGCTCGCGGGCGCGACCTTTCCGGTGTCGCTCGGGGTCGGCAAGAAGGTGATGTTGCCGATGACGTTCAAAGCCAGCGCCGACCCGAGTGTCGCGACGGAGATTTGTGCGGGTCCGCTTCAGGTTCTGGGCACGCTCACCGATTCGGCGAGCAACGGCCACCCGACGACCGTCAAGAGCGGCGACTTTTCCGCCACGTGCAATTAGGCGAAGGACACCGCGCGCTCAGCGCGCGGGCGGCGGGCGCGACGGGCGACGGCCGAGGGGCGAGCCGTCCGCGGGGCGCGAGGAGCCCGGCTCCGACGGCGGGTCGGGCGCCGGCGGCGGAATGGTGCTCCGCGGCGGCGGGAACGAGCTCCGCCCGCGGCGGGGCGGCGGCTCGCTATCGCGCGCGGAGGCGATGCGCGTCGTCGAATCCAGAATGCGCGCGACCTCGTCGCTGAGCCGCGGGATCAGGCGGGACGGGCTCGTGCGGCGCGAGCTCGGCATGTGATCCGGCGCCGGGGGCAGCGTCGAGGTGCGCCGGAAGCGCGCGTCGATGCTCGAGCGATCCGCGAAGGTCGTAAGCTCGAGCCGGAGCGGCTCCGAGTGCGATTCACGCGCGAAACGCTCGGCCGCCTGCACGGCGCCCGTGGCGAGGTGGCCCAGCAGGCGCGTCGCGCGCGGCCGCCCCGGAATGCCGACGCTCAGCCGAAAACCGGTCGGGCTGCGCGCCAGATCGAAGACGACGGTCACGTCGACGAAGGGGTGCTCGAGCGGGGCGCGCAGGCGCGCGACCGTCCCGAAGAGATCCCCCACGCGCACGGCAGAAGCCGCCTGCACGAGCTGGCGCGCGAGCATTTCGCACGCGACGCGCTCGAGCGTCTTACCCGAGCCGTCTCCGAGCGCTTGATCGAAGAACAGAATCGCTTCCTCGCCGTCGTCGAGCGGCAGGGTGTCGAGCGCGGCGGTGGTGCGCAGGCGCTCGAGCGCGAGGTGCGGACGCAAACGCGCCGGGGCGCGCTCCGGCAGCGCCGCGACGGCCGCGGCGCCGAGCTCGCGTTCCGCCGTCTCGAGCAGGTTTCGGAGAAACCAGGCTCGGAGCCGCGCAAGGTTCGGAGAAGACGTGGTCAAGCTGCTTGGGCTCCGCCCCGGAACGAAAAGGATAGAGCGGCTCGCGTCCGCAGGGAACACGAAAGCGAGTCGGCGCGAATGGCCGGGCGCCTACGGTGCGCCTGGTGCCTGGCCGAGAGCGGGCGCGTGCATCTGCGAGCCCGACGCTTGATCCATCTGCTTGAGTGACGCGACCACGTCGCCATAATGAGCGAGCATCTCCGTGCAGCGCTCGGTCGGGAAGCTCGGCGTGCGCTCCCGCACCATGTTGCACGTTTGCGAGCCCGGCGGGAGATCGCCGCAGAGTTTGCTCACGAGCGTGTCGCATTGCACCCGCGCAGCCTTCACCTTGGCGAGCGTCGCGGGCACGGCGGCGAGCGCGACCTCGCACGTCGACGGAGTCAAAAGCTCGACGGCGGCCTTCGCCTGGTCGCAAGCGGCGGCCTTGTCGTTTCCCGCGCAGATCTTTTGCTGCCACGCGCCGCACGGTCCGCTCGGCGCGCCGCTTCCGGCAGCGGCCGGCACCGAGTCCGCCTTGAGCTTCGCTTTCACCTGGGCGTCGTGCCCGAACCACCCGCCGGCAGCACCGGCAGCGCCCGCCGCCAGGGCGATCAGCACGAAGAGCGAAGAGGACGCGGCGGTCTTCGCCTCGATCGGCTCCGCGTCGCGGCGCGGGCGCTTCTTCTTCGGTGAAGCACCAGCGGGTCGCTCCGTCCGAGCGCGGCGGGACTCTTCCCCGCCTGTTTCGCCGCCGCCGTCGTGCTCGTCGTGCTTGGTCGACTCGTCGGAGACGGCGTCGCTCGGATCGTTTTGCTCGCTCACGGGTCGCACCGTACGGGGGCTCGCGAGCCACGACCATCGAAAGCACGCTCGCGCGCGTTCTGTCGAGGTTTCCGCGGTGCGATTTCGTTCGGGCGCCCGCGCTCGCGCTACGCTTTTCGAAGCGCGTTGAGCAGGTCGGCCATAAGGTCGTCGGTTTCTTCCACGCCGACGGCCAGACGCACGAGCGCGGGCGAGATCCCGAGGCGCTCGAGATCCTCCGGGCCGAGCTCGAAGTAGCTCATGATCGCGGGCTGCTCGATCAGCGACTCGGGCCCGCCGAACGAGGGCGCAATTTTCGCGATCGTGCACGCGTCCACCATGCGCGACGCCGCGTCACGGCCGCCCTTCACGACGAAGCTCACGACTCCGCCGCCGCCCGACATCTGCGCGCGCGCGACGCCGTGTGACGGGTGGCTCTCGAGCAGCGGGTAGTACACGCGCTCGACGCTCGGGTGCGCTTCGAGCGCACGGGCGACCGCGAGCGCCGTCGCGTTCTGGCGTTCGACGCGGAGCCCGAGCGTCTTGAGCCCGCGCAGAATCAGGAACGCAGCGTGCGGATCGAGCACCGTGCCGAGCACGCCGCGCGAATCACGCAGGAGCGACACGAGGTGTGCCGCGCCCGTCGCGACGCCGCCGAGCACGTCGTTGTGCCCGGAGAGATACTTGGTCGCGCTGTGCACGACGAGATCCACGCCGAACTCGAGCGGGCGGCAGTTGACCGGCGTCGCCATCGTCGAATCGACGAGCGTGCGCACGCGCCCGTGCTTCTTCACGATCGCCGAGAGCTTGGCGAAATCCACGCAGTAGAGGAAGGGGTTCGTCGGGGATTCCCCGAGCACGAGCCGCGTGTTCGGACGGAGCGCGGCTTCGAGCGCCACGAGGTCACCCGCCGGCACGACGTCGTGCTCGATGCCGAAGCGCGAGAGCACGACGCGCACGAGCTGGCGCGTGCGCCGGTAACAGTCGTTGAACAGCACGACGTGCTCGCCGGCCTTCACGAGCGAGAGCACGGCGGTCGTGATCGCCGCCATCCCGCTCGAGAACGCCACGCCGTCCTCCGCGCCCTCGAGCCCCGTCACGCGCTGCTCGAGCTCGCGCACGGTGGGATTGCCGTAGCGGCCGTATTCCTCGCGCTCGGGATCGGGATCCTCGCCGCGCATGTATTGCTCGAGGTCCGCCGTGTTTTCGAAGGTGTAGGTCGCCGTCTGCGCGATGCTCGCCGAGAGCGTATGGCTCGGCCGCTTGAGCGGCGCACCGGTGTGCACCGCGCTCGTCGAGTTCGGCGGCGGCTTGGAGGGAAGCGTCACGCTTTCCCCCCGAGCTCTCGGCGCACGCGTAGGACGAGCGTTTCCACGATCGCGTCGAGCGGCACGAGCTCGACCTTCTTCGGATCGGGCTCGCTTCGCGGCTTGAGCTCCACGTGGCCCGTCTTCAGACCCTTCTCGCCGACCGTGACGCGCAGCGGCACGCCCACCAAATCGGCGTCCTTGAATTTGACGCCCGGGCGCTCTTCGCGATCGTCCACGAGCACCTCGATGCCCGCCTGCTCGAGGCCGCCCTCGATCTGCGCGACCGCGGCTTTCACCTCGGGCGACTCCCCGAGCGCGACCACTTGCACCTGGAACGGCGCGAGCGACATCGGCCAGCGGATGCCGTTTTGATCGTGATGCTGCTCGATCACGGTCGCGACCAGGCGCGACACGCCGATGCCGTAGCAGCCCATCACGATGGTCTGCTCCTTGCCCGTTTCATCGAGGTATTTGCCGCCCATCGCGGACGTGTAGCGCGTGCCGAGCAGGAAGATGTGGCCCGCCTCGATGCCGCGGTAGCAGTCGAGCTCGGCGCCGCAGCTCGGGCAGCGATCACCGGCGAGCACCTGACGGATCTGCGCGACCTCGGCGTTGAAGTCACGCCCGACGCTCACGTGCGTGAGGTGATGGTCGCTCTCGTTCGCGCCGGTCACCGCGTCACGCACGTTCGCCGCGTCTCGATCGATGACGACGCGGCCCTTGAAGCCGACCGGTCCCGCGAAGCCCACGGCGGCCCCCGTCGCCTTGGCCACGTCCGCCGCGCTCGCGAGGTGCACCTCGCTCAAGCCGAGGGCGCGCGCGAGCTTCACCTCGTGCACTTCGTGGTCGCCACGCACGACGGCGAGCACGAGCTCGCCGCCCGCGAGGTACACGAGGCTCTTCAAGAAGCGCTCCTCGGGGAGCTTCAGGAATCGAGACACGTCCGCGATGCTGCCGACCTTCGGCGTGTGCACGCGCTCGACGGGCGGGGGCTCGCCGTCCGGGCCCACGGGAGCGAGCGGCGCCGACTCGGCGACCTCGAGATTGGCCGCGTATTCGCAGCTCTTGCAGGCGACGAGCAGATCTTCGCCGCTTTGCACGAGCACCTGGAATTCAGCGCTGCCCGAGCCGCCCATGGCGCCCGAATCGGCTTTCACCATGCGATAGTCGAGGCCCATGCGGTCGAACGAGCGGCGGTAGGCGAGCCGCATCGTTTCGTAGCCCTGCTTCGCGTCGTCCTCGGAGACGTGGAAGGAGTACGCGTCCTTCATGATGAACTCGCGACAGCGGAGCAGGCCGCCGCGCGGACGCGGCTCGTCACGGAACTTGGTCTGGATTTGGTAGAGGCTCCGCGGGAGGTCGCGGTAGCTCTTCACCTCGCGCCGGATCACGTCGGTGATGATCTCCTCGTGCGTCGGGCCCAAGTGATAGTCGCCGCGCTTGCGATCCTTCAGGCGGAAAAGCGTGTCGCCGAAGGTGTCCCAACGGCCGCTCTCCTGGAAATACTCGGCGGGTAAGAGCGCCGGGAGCAGCACCTCTTCCGAGCCCGCGCGGTTCATCTCTTCGCGAATGATCGAGGCGACCTTGTTCAAGACGCGCACGCCGAGCGGCAAGAAGCCGTAGATGCCCGCGCCCATGCGGCGGATGAAGCCGGCGCGCAGGAGCAAGACGTGGCTCACGCTGGTCGCGTCGGCGGGAGCTTCTTTCAACGTGGGGAGGAGGGAATTTCGGTAGCGCATTTCAACGTCGGGGCCGGGAAAGCTAGCAGCTGTTGGTCATACGGCGAAGTCGGCAGGCAAGCCGTAGCGTGTCCGCAAGAGCTCGTGGCTGGCCGCGAGCCGGCCGATCTCGAAGCAAAGCATCGGTACAGCGTCCGAAGATCTCGGAGTAAGACCTTCTCCACGATGTCGGCGCGCACGAAGCGCTCGAGGTCCGCCCGAATGGACGCATTGGTAACGACCTCGGGATAGCCGCCGACCAGCCCCCGATTCGGTGCTCTTGCGCTTGAGTGCGGCGCCTGCCGACCCGCTGGCGACGAAGCGGGTCGCCGCGAGCGATCCACGAGATCCTCGAGGTGGCGTTCCCAATCCGCGAGGTATTGAATTTCATCGAACACGACGAGCCGTGGTGCGTCCGCCTCGTGCGGATAGAGCTCCTCGAAGAGCTGCAGCAGGTCGCCCAACGTGAGCCCCGCGTACGGCGGCGCGTCCACCGAAGCGAAAGACGCCTAAATTTCTAATTAAATCAAGTGCTTGGCTTCATAGATTGGCGACGGCGAGCGCGGCTCGCGGGCCCGCATGGCTGGATCGGCTTGAAATGCCTCGAAACGCGCGGAGCGGGCGAAGTTGCCACGCCGGAGGCGGGTCAGGCATGCATTCCCAGGGTTTTTTACGCGACGACCGAGTGGCGTGCCCTCCACAAAAAAAATAAATAAAACGGCAATTTATCCGGCTTTTACCTATTCCCTACTGGCCACACCGGAAAAGTCGGGTACATCATCTGGCGCGGGTCAGGCTAGTTTGCCCGCCGGAAGCGACCACATGACGGCAGCATCGACTTGGAAAGACAAGCTAGGCGGCTCGATCCGCGAGGATTGGGCGCGCGAAATCGACATCTTCGAGACGCAGATCGAGCTGCGGAAGAAGGGGAAGATCGAGGAGAAGCTCTTCGCCGAGACGCGGTTGCGGCGTGGTTGCTACGGCCAGCGCTACGACAACGGCCAGCGTCACGACGGCGAGAAGACGCAGCTCCTCTTCGCGCAAGGGGCGCTCACCAAGGGTCCGAACACGTTCTTCGACGCGCCGGGGATGATGCGCATCAAGATCCCGTTCGGGCGCATGACGCCCGAGCAGATGGACGTCTTGTGCGAGCTCGCCGAAGAGACGTCCGATCAGATCCTGCACGTGACCACGCGGCAGGACATTCAGCTCCACTTCGTGCACATCGAGGACACGCCGGACCTGATGCGGCGCCTCGCCGCCGTCGGTATCACGACGCGTGAGGCGTGCGGCAACGCCGTGCGCAACGTCACCGCGTGCCCGATCGCGGGCGTTTGCCATACGGAGTCGTTCGACGTGACGCCGTACGCGAACGCCATCATGTTCTTCTTGCTCGGCCACGACGACACCCTGGATTTCGGGCGCAAATTCAAGATTGCGTTCTCGGGCTGCCACGACCAGCCGTGCGGCCTCACGAACTTCCATGACCTGGGCGCGATCGCGAAGACGCGCGTCGTGAACGGCGAGACGAAGCGCGGCTTCGAGCTCTATGTCGGCGGCGGTCTCGGCGCCGTGCCGTACCCGGCGGCGCTCTTCGACGAGTTCGTCGCGGAGGAGGATCTGTTCCCCATCACGCAGGCGATCTGCCGCGTGTTCGGGCGCCTCGGCGAGAAAGAGAACCGCAGCCGCGCGCGCATCAAGTTCCTCGTGAAGAAGCTCGGCATCGACGAGTTCCGCCGCCTCGTGCTGGAGGAGCGCACGAAGCTCCGTCCCGATCCGCGCTGGACGGCGTTCCTTTCGAGCCTGCGCGAGCTCGAAGGCGTGCCGCTCAAGAAGGGCGCGCCGCTCGCCGCCGGTCCGCGTCCCGCCGGCTTCGACGCCTGGTTCCGCACGAACGTGCAGAAGCAGCGCCAGGAGGGCTACGCGTGCGCGACCGTGACGATGCCGCTCGGTGATTTCACGCCGAAGCAGGGCCGCGTGCTCGGGGATCTCGCGCGCCGCTATTCGACGGACGCGATGCGTACGACCGTGGATCAGAACATGCTGTTCCGCTGGATCCCGGAGGCGGATTTACCGGAGTTTTACACGGCGCTCGCGGCCGTGGGGCTCGGGCGCGCCGGTGCGGACACGATCACCGACGTGACGAGCTGCCCGGGCACCGACACGTGCAAGCTCGGTATTTCGAGCTCGCGCGGTCTCGCGGGCGAGCTCCGCAAGCGCCTCACGGTCGTCGAGGAGAAGCTCGACCCGGCGACCAAGAGCCTGCACATCAAGTGCAGCGGTTGCTTCAACTCGTGCGGGCAGCACCACGTGGCCGACCTCGGCTTCTTGGGCGTGAGCCGCAACGTGAACAACCGCCGCGTCGCGCACTTCCAGCTCGTCGTCGGCGGGGAGCTCGCGCGGAACGGCGGGACCTACGGCCTTGCGATCGGCGCGATTCCGTCGAAGCGCGTGCCGGACTTCGTCGATCGGATGACGAAGGCGTTCGTCGCCGGCAAGACCGAGACGGAGACGTTCCTTCAGTGGGTCACGCGCATCGGTAAGAAAGAAGTGCGCAAGATGGTGGACGAGTTCACGGCCGTCCCGACCTACGAGGAGGATCCGAGCTTTTATTCGGATTGGGGTGACCCGCGCGAGTACACCATCGGCGACATGGGCGAAGGCGAGTGCGCCGGTGAGGTCGTGAATTCGGCCCAGTTCGGGCTCGCGGCGAGCGAGCGCGAGGTGTTCGAGGCGCAGCTTTTGCTCGAAGAGGGCAAAGTGGGCGACGCGGGCAAGCGCGCCTACAGCGCGATGCTGCAAGCCGCGCGCGCGCTCGCCAAGCAGAAGAACCCGAACCTGAGCGAAGAGCCGCAGGAGATCGAGCAGGATTTCCGCAAGTACTACTACGACACCAAGCTCTTCTTCGACCCGTTCGAGGGCGGCAAATTCGCCCACTACTTCTTCAAGGCGCACGAAGAGGGCGGCAAAGCGGGCGACAAGCAGTCCGCGCACCAGCTGATCGAAGAAGCGCAGCTCTTCGTCGACGCCGCCCACCAATGCTACACGCGCATCGGCACGGGCACCGGCTCGACCGTGATGCCCTGACTCTTACGGCTTAGTTTCCATGCAAGCACAACGCATCCAAGTCAAAATCTACGCGACCACCGCCCCCAAGCCCGACCAGCTCGTCCCGGTTTTTCATAGCTGGATCCGCGAGAAGAAGCTCGACGAGCTCGCGATCGACGTCGCCGACTACGAGCACGTGCACGAGGGTCCGGGCGTCGTGCTCGTCGGGCACCAGTTCGATTACTACTGGGATCTCGGCGAAGGGCGGCCCGGGCTCATGTACACGCGCAAGCGCGAGGCGCCCGCGCCCGAGGTGCGGTTGGTCGATGCGGTGCGGCGCGTGCTCGTCGGCTGCCGGCTGCTCGAACAGGATCCGTCACTCGCCGGCATCGCGTTCAAGACGGACGAATTGCTGGTAAAGCTCCCGGATCGGCTGCGTGCACCGACGGACGACGCGGGTTTCGCGGCGTTCAAGGCCGAGCTCGAGCCGATCGCGGCGAAGCTTTACGGTGGCGCGAAGGTGACGGTCGAGCGCGCAGGGGAGGCCCGTGACGTGCTCGGAGCGCGCGTGAAGGCCAGTGCAGGCGCGAGTGTCGCGGAGTTGTTGGCGCGGATTAGCTGACGTGGAGTGACCGGCGGGGCGATGACACGTCGTCAGCGACCTCGGACACTCGAGGAACATCACGCGCACCTCGAGGAGACGGGCGAGTACGACTCCATGATGGAGCTCCGTCGCGCGAAGGAGGAGGAGCGCCAGAAGCGTGTCGCCGAATGGCGTCAGGCTGAGACGCCGCTCCTGAACGAGCTCCGAGACGCGGGCTTGCCGTCAACTCCGTCTGGGATCTGGTGAATACTTCACGACCGTACCCGGCAGCCGTGCCGGTTCTTCTGGAACATTTGCCTTCTGTTGAGGGCGCTCGAACGGTCGGCGGATCCGAGAGCGCGAACCGCCTTGAAGGAGCTCGCGAGCGATCCCGAGCTGACGCAGGAAATTCGCGTCATTTTACGCAGGCTCGGGCGAAAGAGGCGGTGAGCCCCGCGTCGAGCGTGAGCTCCGGCGATGCGAGGGTCGTCCGGCTCAGCGCAAGGTGCTGCCCACGAGCGCTCCCGCCGCGAAATACGCACCCGTCCTCGAGGCCGGCAGAATGTCGTAGGTGCGCTGAAACCGATACGGGACGAGCTCGGCGCGAACCACGAAGTGACGTTCGTCGAGCGGCACGCCCGGGCCGAGGTCGGAGAAGTGGCGGCCGTCGGCCGTCGGATGCCCGGCGCTCAGCTCGAGCACGCGGCCGTCATCGAGCTCGGCGCGAACGACTCGGTGATTCACGACCGGAGTGCTTCCCACGCGCGCGATCGGCACGACGACCACGGCGCCAGCGTCGACGCTGTACACGAGATCGCCGGGCCGGAGCTCGGCGATGGCGCGCTCACCCTCGGGAGTAGCGATCGGCGTGTCGGGTGAGGCGCAAATCGGGCAGCTGATTGGGTCGTAAACCCAAACGCCGTCCTCACAGCGAATGGGCAGCTCACAGCTCGGTCCACACGAGAGTTTCGCATCGCTGCAGGGCTCACCTGCCTGAGGCAACGGATTCGGACAGCCCTGCGGAGGCGTCCCGCACGCCCACTGCGGAGGATCGATCGTCTGGCACAGCGGGTAAGCCGAGCCGCCCCGGCACGGGCTGCACGCGCAATGCGTGCCGTCGTCGTACCAGCACTCGAGGCTCGAATCGGTGCACGTATCGCCCATGGCCGGCGGCGTGGCGGAGCAGGCGCTCGGAAGCGGCGGAGGCGCGCACAGCGTGGGGTCCGGCTGCGTCAGCCTCCACTTGCCGCTGACACAGGCCGCCGCGACGCGGCAGTTCGGGCGGGGATCGTCACCGAACGTACAGTCGCCCCTGGGAGTGATTCCCGACGTGTTCTCGAGCGAGCAGGGCTCGCCGTCGCTCGGTGCAGACGAAGGGCAGGGCAGGCCTCCTGCACCGCCGCCGCCCGTCGAGCCCCCTTGCCCCGTGCCGCCGCCGCTCACGCCACTCGAGCCGCCCGTCGTCTGCCCGCTCGACCCACCCGCGCCCGCTCCAGGAGCGGCGCCTGAGCCCGAGTGATCTCTGGATTGTCCGCCGCAAGCAAGCAGCGACCAGGGCAGCACCGTCAAGCACGTCCAAAAGCCGATACACCCAAGCTCGCTCGGGTGTATCGAAACAAGAGAGCACCGACGGGACAGGCCGCGCCAAAAACTGGTGAATTTTGCGGGCCTCACGCGAGTGGGGCCCCAAAATCCACGCTCGATGCGAGTGGTCCCCGGTGTAATTTCTTTCCCCATGCGGGTAGTGTACTCGAAGGCGGACCGCGCATTTCTGAGCGTGATGCTGCTCGCGGCTAACGGGGCGACTGCTCACGTGTAGTTCCCGCGCGGTAGCCCACCGCCGGCGGCGAAATCTGAAGCTCGGAAGGCCCTGGTGTAACTGTGGGAAGATGAGCATCAAGCTCGCCGCGTGGGCCGTCGCCGTCGCTGGATGTCAGGCCTTGGTTGGCTGCGGCTCGGGCGAGTCGTTGTCCGATAGCGGGGGAACGGGTGAAAGCGCGGCGGGCGCAGTGAACGCGACGGGCGGAGTGAACGCCACGGGCGGAGTGAACGCCACGGGCGGAGTGAACGCCACGGGCGGCCACGCGCCTGGCGCCCGCGGGGCGAACGCGACGGGCGGCGGTGCCGGGGCGGGCGGAGAGACGCTCGGTCGCGGCGGCAACGTCGGCGCTGGAGCGGGGGGACGAAGGGGGGACGGGGGCAGTGGTGATGACGCGTTTGCTGGAGCGGCGGGTCACCTGGCGGGGGCCGGCGGTCGAGCCGGCGCGGGCGGTCGCGCCGGCGGCGGCGGCGAGAAGAACTCGGCCGGTCACGGCGGCGGTGGTCGGACCGCGGCTGCCGGCCGTGGGGGCGCCAGCGGTCAGAGCGGCGCGGGTACCGGCGGCGCCGCCGGGATGGGCCCCGAGGCGCCGGGCGGACGCGTCGGCGGCTACGGTACGGTTCTCTTTCAAGCGAACTCACGCGATCAGATCGTACGTCTTCAGACGACGATGGTCGTCCCGCCCGAGCCGCCGCGCTCGGGAACACTGTTCCTCTGGCCGGGCCTCCAGCCCGACGGCGCCAACTTCGAGCCCATCGACAACGGGGTGCTTCAGCCGGTGGTCACCTGGGGCTCGTCGTGCGCGCCGGGCAATCAGCCGCGCGCGTATTCAAGCTGGTGGATCTCCGGTCAATACGTCAACACCTTCGGGAACGAGCCGGGGTACACGGGTTGCCAGGGCGGTACCGTCATGACGGTTGGCGTCGGCGACACGTTGAGCATCGACATGGCGCTCGCCGGGACCGTCTGGACGCAGATCGTGACGGACCAGCAGACCGGCGAGAATGTCAGCTACAGCCTCGACATGCTCGGACAAGCGCAGAACCTCGCGTACTTCGTGATTGAGGAGTATTCGTCGGCGCCGGTTTCGGAGGTCATCTTCACGGACACCACGATCACCTTCGGCACGGCCGACGCCGCCGACTGCAAGCTGACCGCGCGCGGACAGACCGACTACGTCTCCGTGCCGGTTCCGTCGAGCGACGGCCTCACGTGTTCGATCGCCGAAATCACCTTGCGCGCCGAAGGCATCGACTGAGCAGTGACTGGATCGGGCTCTAGACTAGGGCTGCTCTACTCCCAAGCTCGCTTGGGTGTATCGAAACAAGAAAGCACCGACGGGACGGAGCACGCCAAAAACTAGTGAATTTTGCGGGCCTCACCCCAAGTGGGGCCCCGAAATTCACGATCGATGCGAGTGGTCCCCGGTGTAGGGCTGGCGCGCAGCGGCAACGCTTTTCAGCCTGCGACGCACCTCGTGCACCGGCGGCCCTGATTTGAGGGTTCGCCTGCTCGGCGTGGCACGTCGTGTGCTGCCAGCCCCGTGCTCGAGCACGTTCGTATCGGCACGGCGCCGGTTCAGGTCCCGATCACGGCTACGTCGATATCAGGCACGTCCAACATGCCTCGAGGACGGAACGGATCGGTCCGCGCGGTCGAGCGCGTGAGCGGCGAAGCCTTGTCGCTCGTCGCGTGAACGAAGTGGGGCATCATGCGTCGCCTCGGCAGGGGACTGGTCATCGTGCGCCCGGCGCTTATGAACGAGGACCACCGCGAAAGGGGCGGAAATGTTCGAATACGACGTCGTTCGGGGTTTTTCTGGGAAGTTCGTTGCTTCGAGCCTGCTCGCTGCTCTCTATGGTTGCAGCGGCAACGTTCCGTCCGCCGGGGAGCACGAGGGCAAGCTCGTGATCCAAGCCGGCATCATGCGTGACGGCAGTACCGTCACGCGTTACGCACTACAAAAGGACGACGGCTCCGAAGAGGCGCTGCAGTTCGCCACACCGCCGAAGCTCCAGCCGCAAGCAGTCCTCCGCGTGCGCGGCAGCGAGCTGTCGGATCATGCCTTCCGCGTCGATACGTATGCGGAGCTCGGACCGCGCGGCGCTCTCGGCGTGGAGCGTGAGGCAGTCATCACGCCCGGCACCCGCCACATGGCGATGCTGCTCGTGCAGTGGAATGGGCCTGACAGCACCACGCCAGCCGACATCGACGCCGAGCTCTTCAGCGGGCCGGACTCGGCCGCCGCGCTCTATGCCGAGGCGTCGTACGGGCAGCGCACCTTCGACGGCCACGTCTTCGACTGGCTGCAGATCCCCGCGCCCTCGAGCTGCGACATCCATACCATCGCGGATTCGGCCGATGCGGCTGCCGCGAACGCCGGCATCGAGCTCGCGCAATACGACCACGTGGGCTATCTCGTGGCGACGACCTCGGGCTGTAACTTCTCCGCCTTCGGCGACGTGGGCGTCCCCGCGGCGCCGGCGCGCCGCACCTGGTACAACGGTTCGTTCCCGCCCGCGCTGCTCACGCACGAGCTCGGGCACAATCTCGGCTTCTGGCACGCGCATTCGTATCAATGCGGCGGCGCCATCGGGACGTCGAGCCAATGCCAGTTCTACGCGGAATACGGCGATCCGTACGATCCGATGGCCGGCTCCGCGACGCACCTCGACGCGTACGAGAAGCTCGCGCAAGGTTGGTTCTCGGGCTGCAACTCCGTGACGGCCACGCGGGACGCGGTGTTCACGCTCGATCCTACGGAGCTGTCGTCGACGGGCGTCCAAGCCGTCCGCGTCCCGCTCGCGCCCGAGCTGTGTCCGCCGGTCTTCCCGACCGAGCCGCCGGGCATCGGTGGCCCCTGCTATTACTATCTCGAGCACCGGCAGCCGATCGGCTTCGACGGCGCGGATCAGTTCGCCGGCGCGCCGATGCACGACGGAGTGCTGGTTCACACCGATTTCGACGTGGATGCGTCCGGTAATTCGGGCCTCACGGGCTCGAGCATCCTCGACATGACGCCGGGCTCGAGCAACGCGAACGGGCCGTTCTGGGACGCGAATCTCGGCGTGGGCAAGATCTTCGGCGATCCAGCGGGCGTCCGTGTCCGCGTGCTCTCCCAAGACGGTTCGTCGGTGCGCGTCGCCGTGAAGGTGCCGGGCGGTACGACCCCAGCGGCGTGCCTCGAC
>JAICUB010000032.1 GCA_025936045.1 Polyangiaceae bacterium
AGCGAATCAGGGCTGCGAGTCCTCATCGAGGGCTCGGCGGACACGGCGTAGCAGCTCTTCCGCGCGAAATGGTTTTTCGAGCAGCACCGCGCCCGGCGGCAAGAGCTGCCGGTAACGATCGTCAGCGTAGCCGCTCGAGAATAGGACGCGCAGACCCGGGCGCAGGCCACGCAGTTGCTCCCATGTCTCGGGTCCGCCCAGGCCCGGCATCACGACGTCCAAGAGCACGAGGTGGACCGGTTCCGTTCCGGCGCGCAACAGCGCAATCGCATCGAGCCCGGTGGCGGCCGAGATCGTGCGATAGCCGGCGCGTTGAAGAATTTGTACGACCGCGCTGCGAACCTGATCTTCGTCCTCGGCGAGTAAGATGGTTTCCTGGCCCCGCGGCGGCAGCGGCTCCAGCTTATTGGCGGCAGTCTGCGCCGGTCCCGTGTGGACAGGCCAATAGACCTTGAAGGTCGTGCCTGCGCCGGGCTCGCTGTACAGGTGAACCATGCCGTCGTGCTGTTGGACGATGCCGTACACGGTCGAAAGCCCCAGGCCGGTGCCTTGGTGCGGCCCCTTGGTCGTAAAAAACGGCTCGAACGCTCGCTCCCGCACTTGCTCGGTCATGCCGAGGCCCGTGTCGGTGACGCTCAAGAGGACGTAGCGTCCGGGCTTGGCCCAGGGGTGTGATTCGCAATACTGGGAGTTGATCAGGACGTTTTCAGTCTCGAGCGAGAGCTTACCGCCGCGCTCCATCGCGTCTCGAGCGTTGACGCACAGGTTGACGATGACCTGCTCCAACTGACCCGCGTCCGCGCTGATGGACTGCAGGTTGTGACCCGGAATCAAATCGATGCTGATGTTCTCCGGCAGCAGGCGCCGTAGCATCTTCATCAATCCTCGAACTCGTTCGTTCAGATCGACGGGTACGGGGCGCAGCGGTTGGCGCCTGCTGAAGGCGAGCAGCTGCTTGGTCAAATCTGCGGCGCGCTGCGCAGCGGCTGCTATCTCGGCTAGGTACTCGGCGAGCTCGGGGGCTCCCGACGCGAAGTCCTGCGCCAAATCAGTGTTGCCCATGATAGCGAGGAGCAAATTGTTGAAGTCGTGGGCGATACCCCCGGCGAGTTGACCGACTGCCTCCATCTTCTGTGCGTGGCGCAGCTGTGCTTCGGTCGCGCGGTGGTCGGTCATGTCGCGCGCGACGGCGTAAACGTCTAAGGTGATGGGATCGACGATGGCGCGCCACGAAAACACACGATATTCGCCGTCTTTTCGCCGGTAGCGGTTCTCGAAGTTGCTGACCGGCGTGCCGCTCAGAACTACGGCGTATGCTTCGACGGTCGCGGCGCGATCATCGGGGTGGACGAGGTCGATGAACGGCGTGCCAATCAGCTCGGCTACGGGGCAGCCTAGCGTCTCGCCAAAAGCAGGGTTCGCGCGCTTGAAGAGGCCTTCGGGCGTCATGACGGCTAGCAAGTCGAGCGACAACGAGAAGAAGCGATCGCGGTCGGCGTGCGCGCGCCGCTGCTCGGTGACGTCGCTCGAGATCGCGATCAAGCCGATGATCTGGTCGCCGGTACGAATCGGTGCGACGCGCACGTCCCAGAACAGAACGTTTTCGTCGTTTCGGAACAGCATCTCGAGACGAGTGCCGATGCCCGTCGCCAGGACCTCCTCGTAGGTCTCGCGAGCCTTCTCGCGGAAGTCAGGGGGAGATAGATCGAGAACGCTCGTACCTATGACGCCTTCGCGCGTGAGCCCCGGCGCGGTCCAGTTGAGGTAGCGCACCGTCAAGGTGCGATCGATGACGCCGATCACGTCGAGCGCGCTGCCAGCGATTCCGTCCAGGGCCGCTAGCCCTGCGCCAGCCAGCCAGCGCGACAACGCGTCGCCGCCTCCGACTCCGTCCTCTGTCATTGCCGCGAGCATGTACGGGAGCACCAGGAAATGAAAGTCCGGCGTGCAAAACCGGAGAGGAACCCCGGTGTTGGCTCAGCTAGGAATCAATATGGTGGCGGGCCATAGAGGGACTTGCGGAATTCCGTGTAGCCGAAGCCGGCGGACGGCCCGCGATCGATCGTCATCACCACGCTGCCGGCGGGTGTCACCTCGAAGATTTTTCCGCTGTTCGAGGCCGTGACCAAGAAGTTGCCGTTTGGCAGGTGCTGAACGTCACCGAACTGCGCGCTGGGCGGTACCGGGAAAGAGGCCGAGCGTGTGGCCTGCATGCTGCCCGCGTCGAGCTGATAGACGAGCACGTTCGACGAGTCGGGCGAGTGGGCGTTGTTGAAAAAGGCGAAGGTGCCGTCGGCGGAGAGGTGATGTCCGTGGTTGACTTCCCACGGGGTGACGCCGGCGAAGAATTTGGTCGGGTCTTTGGGGTTCGCTCCGCCGAATTGCCAGACGAGCTCTCCGTCGCGGGTGATCTTGACGTAGGCGTTCGCGAGCGGGTCGCCGATCGTGTAGCTGTGGTCGGCGTCGTAGTAGTGGACGGAGTTGGCGTGGCCGCCGGAGTCGTAGAGCGTCGATAGGTCGGCGACGACGGTCTTCGTTTCGCCCGAGTCGAGGAACTCGATCAGGGAGCTAGGGCCCGCGGGCAGAGTATCGGTGGACGGAGCCCACGCGAGCGCGGCGACTCCACCGGGGATAGCCGTGAGGTCGTGATGAACGGCGGAAGCGCCGTCGAGCGTCTTCGAGTCGCTGCCATCCATGGTGATGGACGTGATGACGCCAAAACCGTCCTTGGGGTAGTTCACGTCGATGGCAACGAGGCGCTTTGCGTCCCAGCTCAGGTGCGCTCGCGCCGTCGTGCCGCTGAGCGGGGTTCCTGCCGGTGGGAGCCAGACCACGGTGCCGTCGGGGTCGATGATGCTGACGCGGACGCTCGAGGTAGCTAAGCCGTTGGTGAGGATCAAGAAGCCTGGATCGTGGTGGGGCGGATCCGTGATGGTGACGGTCAGCTCGGGCACGGTCTGGAGCTCGCCCGTGGTGAGCGAGTAGTCGTCGCTCAGGCAGGTGCCGGCGCTCGACGTGACTCTGATGCGGTATGCGTAGCTGGTCTTCGGCTTCATGCCGACGAGAACCGTCGCGTAGGTCGGTTCGGCGAGGTCGACGGGTGCGACCATCCTGGTCGTGCCCAGAGCGGGGCCGAATTCGATCTCGGCGCTCGTGAGTTCGCCGAGCGAGGTGGTGAAGGTTACCGTCGCGACGGTCGGAATCGCCGTGCTTGGTGTGAGCGTCGGCGTGATGGTGCATGCAACTGCGCCTACGCCACCGCTGCCCATTCCGCCGCCGCCAGTGCCGCCACCCGTGCCGCTCTGCGCGTCGCCACTCCCGCTCTCGCCTACGTCGTCCCGGCCGCGGCCGGCGCCGCCGCGGCCGCTGCCTTCGCCTCCCGTGACCATCGCGCTCGCGCCGGCAGCAGGAGTCCCGCCAACGCCGCCAATTGCAGCTCCGCTTACGCCCGCCGCTCCAACGCTTCCAGCGCCGGCAATCGCGCTGAGTTCGCCGGCGGCGCCGAATCCGCCGAAGCCTGCCGTTCCGTCGGGCGAGCCACCCCTAGCGCCGAGCGCGCCCCCGCTGCCGCCGCTCGACGTGCCTCGCGATTGCCCGCAACCAGCTGCCCCGAAGACGAGCAGGCACACCGCGGGGATCCGGCCATAACGCCTTCGAATGGAGCGAGACGACGAGCGAGGAGGGCGTTTCTGCACCGAGGGGCGCCGGGTCGTGTCGGTGTCAGCAGACCTGGCTGAGCGTAATGCCCGTCCAGCGCTCGCTGTGCTCCCAGAGTGGCTCGATGCCGTTTCAGCACGCAATTTGCACGGGAGCAGGTGTGGCGCGCCGAAGCAGCTGGAAACGACATCTCGTCTACACGATCGGTCACTCGACTCGCAGCTTCGAAGAGCTGGTGGCGATGCTGCGAGCGTTCTCGGTCGACGTGCTCGTCGATATTCGCACGGTGCCGCGTTCGCGCCATAATCCACAGTTCAACGCCGACACGCTTCGCACGCGACTTCGCGCCCGCCGCATCCGATACGTGCAGCTACCGGAGCTCGGCGGACTGCGTCGCGCGCGGCCAGAGTCGCCGAATATGGCGTGGCGCAACGCCAGCTTTCGCGGCTATGCCGACCACCTCTCGACCGAGGAGTTCGAGCAGGGCGTGGCGAAGCTGCACGCACTTTCGAACGACGGCACCCTGGCTCTCATGTGCGCCGAAGCGGTTCCCTGGCGTTGTCATCGCTCACTCGTGGCCGACCTGCTCGTCGCGCGTGGAGCGCGGGTCGAACACATCATGAGTCTCGGGCGCGCGTCTCCCCACCGGCTCACGCCCTTTGCAGAGGTGCGCGGCCAGCAGGTGACTTATCCCGCCGCAGAATGATGGTCGCGGGTCGACGCGCTCTTCTGAGTTCCGCAGCTCGCCAACCGGCGACGTTCGGACCGTGTCAGCATCAGCAGATGCGTGATCATCTCGACGCCGTCGTTGATGAAGAGGGGTTCTTTTTTGGTCGCCTTCGTGTTTTTTTGTATGGCGGAGAACGAACATGCAGGGATCGCTCGGAGAGAAGATTGGTCAGGGTGTTTTCGCGGAGATCCATGCCTGGGCGCCTGGTCAGGTCGTCAAGCTGTCCAAGCCTGGTATCCCGCCTTCGGTTCTCCAGCATGAAGCGCGGATGACCCGCGCGGTGTTCGCCGCCGGGGGCCCGGCGCCCGAGGTGCTCGGCGAAGTCACGCTAGACGGGCGCTTCGGCTTCGTGTTGCCGCGTTTCGATGGACCGACCCTGCACGAGGCCACGCGCACCGGCGCCGTCACGCGTGAACAAGCCGGCGCAATCCTAGCGACGCTCTGCCTTGCCGTTCACGAGACGCCACCGCCGCCGGTCGCACTCTCGCTGCGCCAGGCGATGGACGCCAGATTGCAGTTCGCCGGCAACGTACTCCCGGAGCGCATGATCGCCGGCGTCTTCGCGCTGATCGAGCGCCTCGCGCCCGATGACGTGCTCTGCCATTCCGATCTTCACGCCCGCAACGTGATCATGACGGCGCAGGGGCCGAGACTGATTGACTGGCTCGGCGCGGCTCGCGCGCCCGCCGCCTACGAGCTTGCACAGTGCCACGTCCTGATGTGCGAGCTCGACCCGGAGCACGACGTCGATCCGGAGGGAGCCCCGATCAATTCGGCTCTCCAGGCGGAGTACGCGCGGCTCGCCAGCATGGCGCCTGCCGCGCTGACGGCGGCGATGCAGCCCTATTTGCCGATCGTCCGCGTCTTCCTCCTGCTCGCCGGGGCCCGGCTTGAGGTGCGATCGCGGCTGCTCCAGCGTGTCGAGGCAGCCCTGGGCGCGAAAGACTGAATTTAGCCGCAAGCCGAATAGGGTCAGCAATCGCATTCACTAATCCTTGCTGAAGGCGCGTGAGGCGGCGAGTGTGTCGAGGGACTCGCGCAAGAGCGCGATCTTGCCGTTCTTCGCGACCAGCCGCCCAGCGTAGCTTTGCTTGTAAAGCTTGCCGGTCTCGGTGACCACTGCCTCCACTTCGTACTCACCGAAGACTTGGTCGGGTGTCTCGATCCAGATACGGATGTTTTTGAACCGGAAGTCCGGCACTTTCGCGAGGAGTCCCGCGATGAACTTCTCGATTTCGGCTGGGCCTTCCACGTGGGCGGGCACGGTGGGTAGTTCGATCACGCCGTCGTCGGCGAAGAGCGCCGCGGCCGCGGCCGGGTTTTGGATCTCGGAGAGGTAAGCCAGCAGCAATTCCTTCGCGTTCTTCATGCTCGTTCTCCTTCTGATTTTTCAGGCTTGGGCCCTGACGCTCAGGGGCACGTTGCTTGCGGCGCCGGCGTCTGCGCGAGCACGCACGTGTCGTTGCTGCCGCAATAGAAACCATCGGCACACTGCTCGAAGCTCGACACGGCGTGGCAGCTTTCGCCGGCGCCCGGCAACCTGATGCACGTGCCTTGAACGCCAGTCGAGTCGTTCGGCATGCACATGCCCCGGCAGAAGACGTACTCGTCCGCGAAGCCGCCGCACGGCTTGCCGGGGACGTCGTACCGGATGGGGACACAGGTGGTGTTCAAGAACGAACAGATGAGCCCCGCGTTGCAGTAGTACGCGCCCTGGCCGTCCGTATAACAAGCGTCACCGCGCCCGGCGACGACGAGCTTGCAGGCGCCGTTGATGCAGCTCAAAAGGCCTTCCTTGCCGGGAATGTTCGGCGCGCAGGTGCGCTCGCCTCCGCAAGCTCCACCCTCTTCACGGACCGGCTCACTGCACACTCCGCCGACACAATCGAGTACGCCCAAGCAGTCCATGGAAAACGTGCAGGTGCCGCCCACCGGGTGCCGCCCATCGAGGGCGCAGCTGCCGCAAGTGTCCGGGCTCGCCTGATAGCAAAGGTTCGTCGTGCACCCGAGATCGCTCGCGCACGCAGCGCCGGGGGCGTTCGCTCCCGCCGGGAACGAGCAGGCGATCGGGGGGCCGCAGGCGCCGGCGTCGTATTTGGTGGCGCAGGCTCGAAACTCGGTGGGTCCCACAGTGACGCCCGGCAACTCGTACCAAGCGCAGGTTCCGGCGTTCGCTTGCAGACACGCGTCGAGCTTCAGCGTGCCGGTCGTGTCGCAGCGCACCTGCCACGCGCACTTCGAGCGGACCATCGCTTCGCAGGTGGCTCCTGGCTCGGCAGCGTCATCGTCACCGCCCGTCCCGTCGCGACCCGCCTTGTCGCTGCTCCCGCAAGCGGCCGCGAACAGCACGCCGCAGGCGACGCTCGTTCGGAGGCACCGCGCCGCAATCTTCGACCTTCTCTCCCACATGAACGGGGAGCCTAACCCAGACTCCGTCCCGAAACGCCCGGCCGCGATCTCCTCAACCGCCGGAGTTGCCTCGGATCCGAGCCACCGCGCGCCGATCCTGGCGCGGATGCCGGTTCGCGGCTAGCGGGGTGCATGCCTGAAGGCTCGTTTCCCACGGATGACGCCGTGCTGGTCGCTACACGGAACTGGCTCGAGCGCGCCGTGATCGGGCTCGGGCTCTGTCCCTTTGCGAAGGGCGTGCACATGAAGGACCAGATCCGCTACGCAGTGAGCACGGCGGAAACACCGGGCGCGCTGCTCGTCGATCTCCGGCGCGAGCTTCAGGCGCTGGCCGTGGCGGACGCCGAGCGGGTCGATACGGTGCTCCTCATCGCGCCGCGCGTGCTCGGCAATTTTCTCGACTACAACGACTTTCTGCGGTCCGCGAACGGCGAGCTCGAGGCATTGGGCCTTTCCGGGGTGCTCCAGATCGCGAGTTTTCATCCGGACTACGAGTTCGGCGACAGCGAGCCGAACGACGTGGCTCATCTCGCCGGTCGCTCGCCCTACCCCATGCTGCACCTTTTGCGCGAGGAGAGCGTGTCGCGGGCAGTCGCCGCGTTCCCCGACGCCGCGCGGATCTACGAGAAGAACGTCGCCACGCTCCGCGTCCTCGGTCACGACGGCTGGCGGCGTGTTCTCGCGGGCAGCGAAGACGCGCCCGCGGCTCCGGACGCCCTGCCCACTGCCGGCGGCTTTGCGGCGCTGCTGCCGGGCTCGCCGGCGCTCGGTGTGCTCGCCCAGCTTGGCTTCGACACGCCGACGGAGATCCAAGAAGGCAGCATTCCCGCCCTTCTTTCGGGGAACGATCTGGTCGGGCAATCGCAAACGGGCAGCGGAAAAACGGCCGCCTTCGCGCTGCCGCTGCTCGAGCGGGTGAACCTCCTAGCGCGCGAGCTCCAGGGTCTCGTGCTTTGCCCCACGCGCGAGCTCAGCGCGCAGGTCGCCCGCGAGCTCAGAAAGCTCGGGCGCGGACGCGCTGGACTTTCGGTCGTCGTGCTTTCGGGGGGAGAGTCCGTGCGCGATCAAACACGGACACTCGAGAAGGGCGTGCACCTTGCCGTCGGCACTCCCGGCCGCGTCATCGACCACCTGCAGCGCCGGACACTCCGGGTGCATCGTGTCGGCGTGGTCGTGCTCGACGAAGCCGACCGCATGCTGGACATGGGCTTTCAGGCCGACATCGAGAAGATCCTGAAAGCGCTGCCGGCGACGCGCCAGACCGCTTTCTTCTCCGCCACATTCCCTGCCTCCATCCGCGAGCTCAGCGCCAAATATCAGCGCGACCCGCGCTGGGTCTCCGTGCGCGAGGACGTGCAGGAAGCCCCGGACATTCGCGAGCTCGTCGTGAGCAGCAGCGAAGAGGACAAGCTCGGGGCCCTGCGTGCGGCACTCGCTCGTCACGCGCACGAATCGGCGCTCGTCTTCGCGAACCAGAAACTTACCGTAAAAAAGCTCGAAGAAAGCCTGCACGTGTCCGGCGCGAGCGTCGCGGCCCTGCACGGCGATCTCGAGCAGCGCGATCGAGATCGCGTGCTCGCGAAGTTCCGTAACGGCAGCGTGCGCGTGCTCATTGCCACGGATGTCGTCGCCCGCGGCATCGACCTCGACGACCTCGATCTGGTCATCAACTTCGACCTCCCGAGCCAGCCCGAGATCTACGTGCATCGCATCGGTCGCACCGGCCGGGCCGGCAAAGCGGGCCTCGCGCTCTCCCTATGCACTCCCCGCGATCAGCCGAAACTCGAAGCGATCGAGGCGTACACCGGTCGTCCGTTGGAGCTTTCGGGGCAGTCCTCGCCGGCCACGGCATCGGCCGCAAAAACCTGCAGCACGACGGTTCCGCTCGACGCAAAGATGGACACTCTGCGTCTCTCCGGTGGCCGTAAGGACAAGCTGCGCCCGGGCGACATTCTCGGTGCGCTCACCGGCGAGGCTGGCGCGCTCCGCGGTGATCAGATCGGCAAGATCGAAATCCACGACCGTTTCTCGTTCGTCGCGCTCGCCCGCAGCGTGAGCGAGCGGGCGCTCACGAGCCTGCGGGCGGGGCGCATCAAAGGACGCCGCTTTCGCGTCGAGCGGGTCGAGTAGGTCGAAGTCGCAGCGGACGACCAACTCCGGAGCACCTTGGGGGTGTGACGAGCAACGCCTCCGCGTGTATTTCTTGGGGGGCACTGCGGACTCTGGCCCGCGTCCGTGGGGTGTGTTGGAGTGAGTCATTACGCTCGCTCTTACACGCTGGCTGCTTCCGACGTCGCTGCTCGCCGCGGCGATAGGTTGCGGTAGCAAGGGTGGTGCGCCGGCTTCGGGCGCAAACGAGCTCGGCGGCGCGAGCGCGCAGGGCTCAGCCGGCGCATCTTCGGGAGCCGGAGGCGGCATGCGCGGTGGCGGAGAAGGAGCCGCCGCGGGAATGGACGGCTCGGCACGCCCGACATTTGCTCTTTTCGAATCAGCGCTACGGGAGCGTCAATCTCCACGGTCGGCGTGGTCGATTGGTCGACAGACCTCGTGGGGCTCAGCGCAGCAAGCATCGAATTTACGCTGAACGACCCGAAAGACGGCGAGCTCAACCTGGGCAGTGGCGGACCCGTTTCCGCGAGCGACCCGCATGCTCTGCTGCTCGGGCTCAAGTCCGGTCGCCGTTATACTTTTCGTATCATCGCCAGTGCAGGGTCGACGGATTGCGTCAGCGCCGACCAGTCGTTCGAAACTCCGGTCGCGGCCGATCTCCCCGTGATCACTCGAGACGCAGGGACGCTCGCGGCTTCGCGCGCCGACGGTTTCATCCTGGCGTGCTCCTACAGCGGCGGCAGCGCGGCGTACCCCTTCACCGATTGGAAACCGCGTCAGTGCGGCGGTGGGGACTCGAGCTCGTGCGCGACGAGGCGAAGCGCTTTGGCGCGCGCCGGGTAGTAGATGGAGCCTAGGTACGCCGTCCAAACGAAGCCCGTCGCGAGTAGGGCGAGACTCAGGCGGCGAAAGGTCGTGAGCCGCAGCGAGCGGCCGCGCAGCGCGTGCGTCCGGCGACGAAAAGCGATAGCGGCCGCGAGGAAGCTCGCGGCGCTCGAGAGTGCGAGGGTGACGCGCCCAGGCGTGATCGCGGCGGCCGACAGCAACGCGGCGCGAGTCGTGGCGCGCCTGCTCGGGTCGACCGCCACCGGGCCGCAGGCCGTGCATGCAGATAGCTCGAGGTCGACGATGACGGCCGGGTGATCCGACAGCACGGTAGTCACGCCATTCCGCAGCAGCACGGGCTCGGTGAACGCGTGCCGTGTCCCCATGATCCGAACGGCGATTGTCCCGCCGTTGCGTACGAAAACCGTGTCCGGCTCCGGGGACGGCGTCGTATCTCGGAGCCCACCGAGATCGAGCAAGGTTTGCCGCGCGAACTCCTCGGAGCCTGTGTTGAAGTCGCCCCCCAGCACCAACGGACGCTGCGGTTGGTGCGTATCGGTCACCAGGATCTCACTGACTTGCGAGAGCCGTTCCGCGGCGTATCCGTCCGTGTCGTACTGCGCTTGTAGGTGCGTGTTCCGCACTTCGAGCGGGCCGAGCGGCGTCTGCACCTCGTAGCTGCCGATGCCCTTGGATGCGATCCACTCGAGGTGCCAGAACGAATGCCCGACGCGCCCGCTCGTGTATGGGTAAAATCCGATGTCCTTGAGCGGCAGCTTCGACGCCGTGAAAAGTCCCGTCATCCCGTATTCGGTATGGGCCAGGTGACTCACGTGCGCGTAGCCGCGCTGCTTGAGCGCCAGCGCGAGGCGATCGCCGTCCAGCTCGGCCCACATCTCCTGAAGAAGCACGATATCGGGATCGAGCTTCGCAATCGCGTCGGGCAGCGCGGCCATGCGCGCTTCGAGGTTCGTCGAAACCGCCGGCAGCCCCCAAACGTTCCACGTGAGGACCCTCAGCTCGAGCGGCGCCTCGGCACGCGCTCTCGACGTAAGGCCCATCACAGCAGCGAACGCGAGACCAGCAGCAAGAGCGTGGGCCGTTTTGCGTTCGTGGTGGCGCGTCGCCGACGTATGGCTATGCACCGTCGAGAGCCTTCGCGTCCGCGATGTCTTGCGGTCGCGCGGCGGCTCGCTCTTCCAGAATCACGGAGGCAGTTTACCACTTCTCGCGCGGTCCGCTCGCAATGATCGCGTCGCTGACGAACAGGGGTTCCTTTTTGCTGCCGCCGGTGCTTCTTTTGTAGCGCGGAGAACGGACATGCAGGGATCGTTGGGAGAGAAGATCGGTGGGGGTGTTTTCGCGGATGTCCACGCCTGGGCGCCCGGTCAGGTCGTCAAGCTGTCCAAGCCAGGTATTCCGGATTGGGTCCTCCAGCATGAAGCGCGGATGACCCGCGCGGTCTTCGCCGCCGGCGGCCCGGCGCCGGAGGTGCTCGGCGAAGTCACGCTGGACGGGCGCTTCGGCATGGTGTTGCCGCGGTTCGATGGACCGACCCTGAGGGAGGCTACGCGCACCGGCGCCGTCACGCGTGAACGAGCGGGCGCAATCCTAGCGACGCTCTGCCTTGCCGTTCACGAGACGCCACCGCCGCCGGACGCGCTCTCGCTGCGCCAGGCGATGGACGCCAGATTGCAGTTCGCGGGCAACGTGCTTCCGGAGCGCATCATCACCGGCGTCTTTGCGCTGATCGAGCCCCTCGCGGCCGATGACGTGTTGTGCCATTCCGATCTTCACCCCGGCAACGTGATCATGACGGCGCAGGGGCCGAGACTGATCGACTGGCTCGGCGCAGCTCGTGCACCCGCCGCCTACGAGATTGCGCAGTGCCATGTCCTGATGTCCGAGCTCGACCCGGCACACGACGAGGATCTGGAGGGAGCCCCGGTCAAGTCCGCTCTGCAGGCGGAGTATGCGCGGCTGGCTGGCGTGACGCCTGCCGCGCTGACGGCGGCGATGCAGCCGTACTTGCCGATCGTCCGCGTCTTCCTCCTGCTCGCCGGGGCCATGCCTGACGTGCGAGAGCGGCTGATCCAGCGTGTCGAGGCGGCCCTCTGCTCGGAAGCCTGAATAGAATGGTCGTGGGGGCGCGCTAGGTCTTCTTCGCTCGGACCAGGCGCTCGAGCGCGTCGACGTCCGCCCAATCCCGTGGTCGTCCGGAGGCAACGCCGCTGACCTTCGTGAGCACGTCGATGCCGTCGCGCGGGCGCTGCTTTTCGGGCAGCGCGCCGCGCGTGGATGTCAGGTGGAAGCTCGACGCTGGACGGCGTGATACGCGACGAGCAGGACGATTGCTCCAACGACCGAGAGCAGAAAGCCTGCCGGCTTCTCGCCCGTCGAGAAACCAAGCGCTCGCGACAAGAACCCCCCGACGAAAGAGCCGAGAACGCCGACGATGAGCGACGTGCCCCATCCGCCCGGCTCGCGCCCTGGGACGAGCAAACGTGAAACAGCGCCGACGATGAGTCCGAACAATAGAAACATTAATAGATGCATGAGAGGCCTGACCTTTGAGCGCGGCAGTGTTTCGCATTGCCAATCGAATTTACGAGCACCTGGAGAAAGTCGGAGGTTCAAAGCCTCCCGCGCGAACCAGCACTCACGGTGTCGGTTCGACGACGGTGTTCGCGTCGAGGTTGACCGCCGTTTGCGCCAGGATCCTGCCGTTGATCGAAGCGCCCGTCCCGAGCGTCACTGCCGTCTGACTCAAGACGATGCCTTCGAAGTGCGCAGTCGTGCCGAGCTGCACCTGACCCGCCACCTGCCAGAAGACGTTCTTCGCGAGAGCACCCCCGGCGAGCACGACCTCGGTGTCGCTGCTCACGGTCAAATCTTGTGCAATCTGGAAGATCCAGACGCCGGTGGCGCTTCCTTTCAAGGTAAGGTTGGTCGGAATCAAAAGCCCCGTACCCCATTGGTAGACGCCCGGATTCAGGGTCATGCCGCCGATGTCTCCGGCGCCGAGCTCCGTCACGTTCGGGGCGCGCCCCGCGGCGTCCGTGAACGCGAGCTCCATGTCGCTCACGGCCGTGGTCATGTCGGACGGCGTCGGTGCGGCGTAGTTAGCCGCATAAATCCGGCCGGTCACCTGTGGGGACGTCGCAAACGTGTTGGTCGAGTCCGCCGAAAGAGAGAAGCCGGTAATGTAGCTTGCCGCCGCCGGACTGACTCCGATGTTACCCGTGATGTCCGAGGCCGGCACGGTCGAGATGGCGCTCTTCGCGAGGATCGCGAAGCCCTGCGCCGAACCGAGCTCTATACCGACTCCGGAGTTTTCTCCAGCATCGCCCGCGGCATTCCCCGCGTCGCCGCCGTCGACTGCCGTGCCTCCGACGCCGCCGTCCGAGTGCCCCCCTGCGGCGTCGCCCCCGGACGTTGCGCCGTCACCTCCGGTCGCGGCGTCACTGCCGCCCTTCGCTCCGCTGCCCGCTTGGGAGTCGCCGGCCCCTCCCGTCTTCGAACCACCCGCCCCTCCCTTGGCGCTTTTTCCAGCAGCGCCCCCTTGCGAGCCGCCGGTTCCGGCTCCGCTCGCGTCCGTGCCCGGCCCGACATCGTCGTCACCGCCGCAGGCAGTGGCGAACGAGCTTAGCACTGCCAACGCGACGCCGGCTTTCGAAAAATTGGATAGTAAGTACATGATCTATTGTTCTCCTAAGTAGACAGGGCCTGGCTCTTTCGGCGCGGTGCCCGTTCGTTTCATCACCGCAGCCAAGCTGCGGTTGCCATTCACTGAGCGGCTGGTTGGACGACGATCTCGACGCGCCGGTTATTGGCGCGACCTTCCGGCGACGCATTGTCCGCGACCGAGCGCGAGGAACCGAGGCCTTGCGCGCTGATGCGATCGCTCGCGATGCCGCGCGTCACGAGGTAATCCCGCACCGCTTGAGCCCGGTGTTGCGACAGATCCTGATTGTACGCAGCCGCCCCCTGAGAATCCGTGTGGCCCTCGACGACCATCTTCGACACCGGATCCTCCTTCGTGAGAGCATTGGCGACGTCGTTCAACTTGAGCTGCGCGGCGGGGGATAGATCCCATTTGGCCGAGGTGAAAAGGACGCTGCCGGAGAGAGTGATCACCATCCCGCGAGCTTCTTGCTTCACGGTGGCAAACCTTGCGAGGTCGGCGGCCGCCTGGGCGGCGCGCTTCTCGGCTTCCTCGCGGCGCGCCTTCTCATCGTTGAGTGCGGCACCCTGGGCGACGAGCGCGACGTTCTGAACGTTCAGCTGGGTCTTGGCCCGGCCGAGCTCGGCGGAGGTGTGCGCGACCGCCCGCGCCTGATCGGCGTGCATCGCATCCACGATGCCCGCCTCACCCTGCTGCGCTTGCAGCGTCCGCGCAACGACTACCGCGAGCTCGGTCTTGCGGGTTGCCACGTACGCCTGATCCCTCGTGTGCTGGGTATCGCCGTCGGCGGCAAAGGAGCTCTCCGCGAGATCGAGCTGTTCTTTGGCGGTGTGCATACCTGCAGGGTTCAGTTTCGCGGCGGCGCCCCGGCTTGCGTCCTCGAACCGAGCGCGCGCCGTCACGAGATCCGCGGGCGGCCTCGCGGTCGCGCACGCGCTGCTCATCGCCAAGGTGAGTGCGGAAATACCGATAGTGCGAAGGTTCTTCATTGGGCCGCTCCTTGGCTCGCGTTCGTCGTCTGTTGAGTGGCGGAGTCTTTGGCCGCGTCTTGCTTCGCGAGATGCGCGCTCTTCTCTCGGGCTTGCGCGACGGCGAGTTCGGCGTCGGCGTTCGCCCGGATGAGCAGCCGGTCCGCGGTGGCGTTGTCGTTAGCGGCCATGGCCGCTTTGGCCTGGTCGGTCTGCTCCTGCGCGAGCTTGAGTGACAGCTGAGCGGCCGGCTCGTCTTCCGCCCCCAGTTCTCTGGCGCTTCGTTCGGCGGATTCGGCGTCCGCCATACGCTGCGTCGGTGGCGGAACGGTCGCGACGCACGCGCCCCACACGAACGGTAGGGCAATAATTGAAATAATCGGTTTGTACATGAGTTCTCCGTGAGCCCGTTTGATGCGGCTAAGTTCCAGCTCGGAGCCGAAGGCGTCCGGCGACCCCCTGCGCATCAACTCGGCGGGAGAGCCATAAGCACTTTTCGTGCCATCGGTGCTTGCTGGCGCCTAAAGCATCATGCAGATCTCAGGGCGGGGGCTCGAAAATCAATTTGATGGAGTGGTCACCCACTTCAATACCTCTCTTCCGGCGATCCCTCCCTTTTTGTAGATAAACCGGGCTCTCGCTGCCGACTTTGAACTCGGCGGCCGGCGGCGACATCTTCCGTGCCGACTCTGACGTTGAGCCGAAAGCAAATTCGTCGTTGAAAGCAGGCGATTGCGAGATCAATCAAATTGATGTAGCGTTCAATCAATTCGAAGTAGTTCGATGCAAGCCGAAGATTTGCACCATCAGGAGCTGTTAGAGCTGGACGCGGAGGGAGGGATCATCCGCTTCGCGGGGCAGCGGGCGGTCCTCCTCGATGCGGTGGCGATGGGGCTACTCAGAAAGTACCTGGTCGAAAACTTCGGCCTCTTGGCGGCCCGCGTCGTGCTCACGCAGTTTGGTTTCGCGCACGGCTGGCGCATGGCCGAAGCCATGCAGGCCGAGTTCCAATGGAAGAGCGACGAAGAGTGGCGCCGCGCGGGGACACGTATTCACACGCTCGAGGGCCTTTTTCGCGTGGAGTTGGGTAGTTTGGATCCGCTTTCCCCGACGGGCTCGACGTTGGTCGCATCCTACGAGGCCGAGCAGCACCTCTTGCACTTCGGTCGCGCGGACGCGACCGTTTGTTGGACGCTCTCCGGCCTTACGAGCGGCTACAGTAGTCGAATCGCGGGCAAGGACATTTACGTGCTCGAGGATCGCTGCATGGGGAAGGGCGACGCGGCTTGCCATCTCTTGGGGCGGACGCGCGAAGAATGGGGTGACGAGCACGCCGAGGAGCTCAGATTCTTCGACGCCAAGCGGCTCGCGGAGTGCCTCGATGTCTCACTTCGGCGTGTCACGGAGACGCTGAAGGTAGCGGAGCAAAAGCTGCGCGAACACCGGCGCGCCCTCGTGCGCGTCGCGCGTGACGTGGAAGAGCCGCTCGGAATCGTGGCCAAGAGTGCACCGATGCGCACACTCGTCGATCTGGCGCGGCGTGTGGCGAAAGTCGATTCGACCACGCTCATCACCGGTGAAAGCGGTTCGGGCAAGGAGCGTATCGCGCGGCTCGTACACGAAGAGTCGACGCGCGCGGCCGGCCCGTTCATCGCCGTCAACTGCGGAGCGATCACCGAGACGCTGCTGGAAGGCGAGCTGTTCGGGCACACTCGGGGAGCTTTCACGGGCGCAACTCAAGACCGTCCCGGCTTGTTCGAAGCGGCAAACAACGGCACGCTCCTGCTCGACGAGATCGGAGACGTCTCGACCGGCATGCAGGTGAAACTCTTGCGCGTGCTGCAGGAACGCGAGCTTCGCCGCGTCGGAGAAAACAGGGCTCGCAAGGTCGACGTGCGAATCGTGGCCGCGACCAACCGCGATCTGGCGCACGGCGTCGCGGCCGGGACTTTCCGACAAGACCTCTATTATCGACTCAAGGTCGTCGAGCTGCACGTGCCCCCGCTACGTGAGCGCAGGGACGATATTTTGCCGCTGGCGCGTGTGCTACTCGGCGACTCGGCCCTCAGGATGAAGCGCAAGCTCGCGGGGCTCGCGCCCGGTGCTGCCGACCTGCTCTTGAGTTACGCCTGGCCCGGTAACGTGCGCGAGCTGGAAAACGCCATGGAGCGTGCCGCGGCGCTCGCCCGCGGCAGCCGCGTCGAGGCCGAGGATCTGCCCGGAGAGATCCGGCGCGCATTTCGCGAGCCCGCCGTCGCCCCCGGCGCCGTGCGCGCGCTCGACGAGATCGAGAAGGAGTACATCCTCGCGGCCCTCGCGCTGAACGGCGGCAATCAAACCCACACCGCCGAGCAACTTCGGATCGGCTCTGCGACGCTGTACCGGAAGCTCAAGCGCTACGGGGTGATCGGCAAGCAAGCGCCATGAATGCGAGCCACGCGCGAACGCTCTGACCGAATCACGGTACCCGAGTCCGCGTCGGCCCGGCACCTCCAAAGCCCCCAGATGACGGACGCGCGCGTGCCCCTGGGGCTGTTACCTTCCATGGCCGATACTTGCCCACGGAGACGGCTTACCAAGAGACGGTGGAACGCTTTGAACTCGGAATAGGCGAGTTAGCAGCGCGGCTCGCTGGCCGGGACGGCGATTCCGTGGGGATGCAGGTGGGCATGGAACCTTTTCGACGCTGGCCGGTAAGCATGAGGAACCATGGACGATGCGGTGCTGGTGCAGACCATCGTGGGGGGCGACGTGGAAGCCTTTCGCGTGGTCCTCCTCCGCTACGAGCGGCCGCTATTTCGATTCTTGGCGCGTTTCGGGTTTGAGGCTGCGGCTCGCGAGGACCTCGCGCAGGAAACGTTTCTGCGGGCATTTCGTGCCCTCTCGAGTTTCGACCCGGCGCGGGGCTCACTCGCGAGCTGGCTCTTCACGATCGCGCGAAACCTTGCGGCGGACGAGCGCACGCGGATTCGTCATCGACGCGAGATAGCTCAGTCGGACAGCACGCCGGATGCGCGCGCGCAAGTGGACGGGCCCGCCGAGCTGCACGAACGCGCCGACGCCGTCGCGCGCCTTCGACGAGCGCTCGACGGGCTTCCCGCCGCGCTCCACTCGACCTTCGTGCTCGCGGAGATCGGCGACCTCAGCTTGAAAGAGGTCGCAGAAATCGAAGGCTGCGCGCTCGGAACGGTGAAGTCACGCGTGCATCGCGCGCGCGAGCAGTTGAGAGCGGCGCTCGGCGCCAAGGAGAGGTCACCATGACGTGCACTGAGACGCAGGAAAAGCTCACTCGCGGCGAAGCACTCTCCGAGACGGAACGGGACCACGCGCTCTCCTGCGCGGAATGCGGCGCCCTCGCCGCCACTTGCGCGACGCTCGACGCGGCGCTCGCCGAGCTCGTACCGAACGTGCCCGAAGGTTTCGCCGATCGTGTGATGGCGAGCATCGCGCGCGAGGTCGTGGCGCGCGGCGCCGTCCACGAGCGAGCAACGCACACACGCTGGTACGAGCGGCGCTGGGCCGGCATGCTGCTTTCATCCGCGGCCGCGCTCGTTGCGATTTTGAATGTCGCAAGGTTCGTCGCCTGCGTGCTCATCCCGGCGGGTTCGTTCGGGGGTGCCCCGTGAGCCCGCGCAGGCCGCTCTTGGCCCTCGCTGCCGCGCTGATCATGCCGGGGCTCGGCCATGTCTACCTCGGGGATTTCGTGAGCGGGGCGTCGCTCTTGCTCGCCATTGGGCTGGGTGTTCCGGTCTTTGCGCGGCTCGCGCTCTGGGCGCCTTCGAGCTGGCTTTGCTACGTGATGCTCCTCGGCATCGTCGTCGCGCTCGCGCTGTACGCGGGCTCGGCACTGCACGCGTTTCGACGCGCGAAGCACGCGCCCGACGTCACCCTGCATTCGTTTCAGCGCCCGACCGTCTACGCCCTCTACGTAGCGGTCGGTTACGCGTTCGTGTTCGAGCCGGCCTCGGCGCGCGCTCGCGACCGTTGGCTCGAGACCTTCGTCGCGCCGAGCGCGAGCATGGTACCAGCGGTGTTGCCGGGCGATCGCTTCTTTGCCGACAAGACGGTCGGGCAGAGCGGTGGCGCGAAGCTCGAGCGCGGCACGATCGTGATCTTCACGGACCCGAACGACCCCCGACTCACGTTCATCAAGCGGATCATCGGCCTAGCTGGCGACCGCATCGACATCACCGGGCCGAGAGTGCGCGTCAACGGTGCAGATCTCACGCTCGGCCCGGCGCACGACGCGTTTGCCGCGCGCCACGGCCTCACGGCGCTGCGCGAACGGGGCACCAATGGCCCGTACACGGTGCTTTGGCCCGGCGATTCCGGCGAAGCGAATGCACCGTATCCAACGACGACCTATTTCGTGCCGGCCGGCTCCGTCTTCGTGCTCGGCGATCAACGCGCCCACGCCGTCGATTCTCGCGCGTTCGGTCCGGTGCCGCTCGCCAACGTGAAGGGCATCGCGCGTCAGATTTGGTTTTCGCGCGGGCCGAACGAAGGCGTGCGCTGGAGTCGCATCGGGCATCTGCTCGGCTGAGCGCGCCGCGGCTACCGGTACAACGGATGCCGTGACGCAGGTGCGCTTTGCCGATGTCGGGTTCCGGTCACGCGCGGGGCAGGGCGCCCAATTGGACGTGATTGTCGCGGGACCGCGTTAGCTTCGCTCGGACGAAATCCGAGCTTGCGTGCTCGCGGGCGTAGGCGCCGGGGGTCGTTCCGACGAGACGTCGGAAGTGCCGGTTCAACTGGCTCTGATCGTAGAGACCGACTCGCTGCGCGACCTCGCTCGGCTTCACGCCTGCCGCCAGGAGCTCCTTCGCGCGCATGATACGCACCCGCGTGAGGTAGGCATGAGGTGGTAGGCCGACTTCCGCTCGGAAGGCGCGGCACAGCCGGAATTTGTCGATGCCGGCGTGGTCGGCAAGCGCGTCGAGCGTCACCTCGGCATCGAGGCGGTCGCGCAGGTGCTCGAGCGCGCGGCGCACTGCACGCGTCTGCTCGCAGCTCGCGCCCTGGATGGCTGCGAACGCCAAGGTCGCCTCGGTGACCGCGACCTCCAGTGCCAGCCGACCGGCACCGGACTTCACTGCGTCGTGCAAGCGCTGGAACGCCGCGCCGCGCGGATCCCCCGCGTCGAGATGCGAATGGACGCGAGCGTCGTCGTTGACGCCGTCCACCGCGCGCGGCGAAAGCACGACGATCTGATAAGTCGCGGTGCCATCTCGCGCGAGGTCGCGCACGACGTCGCCGGGGGCCTGGATCCGGAGCGAGCCAGGCGCGCTCGACCACACTTTACCGCGGGTCAAAAAGGAGGAACGCCCCGCTTCGACGCGGGTGATCGTGTACGACTCCTTCATTCCGACGTAGAGCTCGTCGCTCGACCAGCTGAGCGCGCGGAGGCCGGGAACGGACACGGGGAGGACATGCTTGCAAGCCGCCACCCGACCATTTTACGTGCGCGCGGGCGGCGGCGCTTGGACATTCTTGGCGCCGCTCGCCGAATTTCCCGCCAAGAATCGCCAAGGCGGCGCCTGCCTCGCTGGTTATGTCTGAACCATGCTCGAAAACAAGGTCGCGCTCGTCACCGGCGCCAACAAGGGTATCGGTCACGCCATCGCGAGCGCTCTCGCCGCACATGGTCTCACGGTGTTGGTCGGCGCACGAGACGCCACGCGTGGCGAAGCCGCCGCCCAACGCATCACCGGTGATGCTCGCGGCTGGCCGCTGGACGTTACGCGCACCGACTCGATCGCCGCCGCCGTCAGCCGTATCCAGCGTGAGCTCGGGCGCCTCGACGTGCTCGTCAACAACGCCGGCATCGCAACGTTCGGCACCGCGAGCACGACGAGTCTCGACGACGTCCGCGCCGTGTTCGAGACCAACGTCTTCGGCGTGATCGCCGTCACTCAGGCCATGCTGCCGCTCCTGCGCGCGGCGCCCGCGGGCCGCATCGTCAACGTCTCCACCCGCCTCGGCTCGCTCACCGCCATTACGGACCCCGCCTTCCCGATGCGCGGCATCGGCGGCGTCGCCTACGGCCCGTCGAAGAGCGCGCTGAACGCCATCACCGTGGCATTTGCGCAGGAGCTCGCTGACACGAAGATCAAGGTCAACGCAGCGTGCCCCGGACACACCGCGACAGACCTGAACGGCCACAGCGGACAGCGTACGGTTGACGAAGCAGCGAAACAGCCGGTGCGGCTCGCGTTGCTCGGCGACGACGGACCCACCGGCACGTTCTCGAACGACGCCGGCACCATTCCATGGTGAGCTCGCGTTGTGCCTCCCGCCCGAGCAGGTGGCTGACGACATCGCCTCACCCCAGGCGACCTCGCCCGCTGCGCAGCCAGGCGTCGCTTCACGGAAGAACGACGCGAAGCTTCGGATATTTGCGCTGCATGAATGCGAGCGCGAGCGCGGTGTGGCAGTGTTTTACGTTCGGATTGAAGCGCGTCGGGCAATTGCAGCCGAGATAGACACGCTTGTTCGTCGCGAGCGCGGCGAGCTCGTCGAACGGCTTGTGATCGCGCGCGAACCGCCCCTCCACCGTCTTACGATACGCCGCCGCGAAGCGCTTGAAGCCGGCCGCGCTCGGGTCCGAAATGAAGGCTTCGACCGCGGCCTTTTCGGGACGCAAGCAGTGGCGCGTGTGCTTGCGCGTATCGAGGCGCACTCCTTCCGGCAGCGGATTGCCGGGAGGCCGTTTGCCGCGAACGATCTGATATCGGGCGAGCATCCGTTGATGCTAGCGCGCCGCAGAACCCGTCGGGATGTTCCAGTGGAAGTCGGTCGTCAATTTCGGAGAGGTGGGCGCGCCGAGTCTGCAACCTTCGGTGGCGCCGTGGGTGGCACGAGTCCAAGCGCCGCCAGCGCCTGCGTCCAATCGATCAGGGGAATTGCCCGGGCGCGAATAGATCCGCGAAATCGTGCTCGCTCGCCACGGAGGGCAGTACCGGTAAGCCGAGTATCTCTTCGACCGACTTGAGGAGCGAGCCGTGCGTGTATTTGACGTCGCCTGTATAGCCCGGCTTCACGCCCGGTCCGACGGCGACGAAAGGGATCTTCGTGGTGCTGTCGCCTTCGTCCCAGACGATGAAGATGACGCCCGAGTGCTCGTTCACGAAGGTGATGAGCGTGGGGACGGTCGCGGCAAGCCAGGCGTCGCCCGCGTGGACGAGGTTCGAGTCGGGGCACCCGCTCTGGCCGTGCATGTCGTTGCAGAGGTCCGGCGTGACGAAGTCGTAGGTGGCGACGCTGCCGTTCATGAGATCGGCACCGAGCGCTTCGATCGCGCTATGGTGTTGCACACAATAGGCGTTCGTTTTCGAAGGGGGATCGCCCGCGACATCCTGAAAAAAGACGAAAGGGTCGTGGCGCGGCACGTAGTGACCCGACGCCGCGATGGGACAGGCGCCCGTAGCGTCGGAGAGGCCTTGTTGATAGCTGCGCCAGCTCACACCGGGCGTTCCGGTCGTGATCTGCGTGACGAGGTGATCGGTATCCGCCGTGCTGTTGGAAGCGGAAGGCGCGTCGTCGTTCGTGAACGTGTGGTCCGCGAACGTATTGGTGCCGGCTTCCATCCAGACGTAGTGAGGCTCACTCGGCGTCGAGATCGCGAATTGGTCGACGAAATTCGAGGTCGAGGCGTACGCCTGCAACAGCGTGCCGTTGATGTAGGGAGCATCCTTGGCGTTGCCGACGACCTCCCCTTCATCGTGGTTCTCCATGGGAATGACGAATACGTAATGGATGGCGCCCCGCGAGCCGCCGCCCCCACTCGCGCCAGCGGTTCCGCCGGGCGCGCCGCTGCCGCCGACCCCACTGCCTGTCCCGCTGGCGCCCATTCCCGCTCCGCCCCCGCCGGACGCCGGTGCGCCCGACGTATTTTCTCGGCCTCCGAAGGTACCGCCCATGGAGTTACCGGCGCTGCTCGACTCGCCGCTCGTTCCGCCGGAGCTCGTGCCGCCGGCCCCTCCTTTGCCGGACGAGCCCGAGCTCGCCCCAGATCGGCCCGAAGTGCCCGCATCGGATCGCGCGCCGCTTTCGCCACCGGACGTCCCGCTGCGCCCGCCCCCGCCGTTCGCGCTACCACCGCTTGGCCCCCCGCCGCGTGAAGCCGCGCCCGGGTTACCGCATGCCATCGCCACCCAGGCGAGGGTTAGGAGTGCAAGGCGCATCGGCTCACGTGTGCCATGACCGGGGTAGCTTAGCATGCCGCCGTTCAGCTCGGCCCTGGTCGCGCAGAGCTCCGCGCTCGCGAAACCGCTCGTCACGCCGCGGTGAATCAGTACGACAAGTCCATCTTTCGGCGCTTCGGCGTTTGCTCGCGCGCAGCACTCGTTGCGAAGTTATTGCACAAGTGACGACTTGAAGGCGCTCGCTCGCGAGGCCGGGTCTCGACCAGGTGTCGTTCCAGGAGCCGCGGCACGGGTGTCGTGAGCCGACCTAATGCGGCGCCGCGAACGTCTCCTCGGCGCGGGCCGCTCTCAGCAAGGCTCGTGCCGCAACGCCTACGATCGTTCTCGCGTCCCGCGACCGCAGGACCGTGCGCGTCGCAATCCGAACGGGTTCGCGAACACGGTCGTGTTCAGCGCGAACATCGCTGAGGAGCCGCGGAGGGGAGCCTCCGTCCCGACCTTGGTGAGGTTTGCGGGCTGTGGTAGACGGTCAAGCGATGGCGACGGGTGCAAGGCGGGAGCGCGCAGCGCTCGAGGTAGAGACGGGCTCTACGGCAGCGACGGCGCAGGGCTGTGAGTCCGCGGCTGCGGAGCGACCACTCCCGAGTCCCGGCCTCGTCACCATTTATCCGGTGCGTGAGGACGACGTGCCGGCGACCTGGGCGCTCAAAGGGGAGGGGTTCGTCGGACGCAGCCGTGACGCGCTCATCCGGCTCGCGGACGAGCGCGTGTCACGACTGCATGCGCGCGTAGAACCGCGACAAACCGGCTTCTTCGTGCGTGATTGCTCGAGCCGGCACGGGACATTCGCAGGCGGCATGCCCGTCTCGAGCGAAGGCGCGCTCGTGCCCTTCGGCGGCGTGCTCCGTTGCGGCGACACGTTGTTCCTCTGTGTCGCCGACGTCGAACGCTTTCGCGCCCGGCCGCGCCGGACCGACGGCGCGCGCCTCGGTCTCTCGGAGACCATGCTCGCGGGCCCGCAACTCGCCGCCGTCTGGGACGAAGCGGCGCGCGCGGCTTCGCTCGACGAGCCCGTCTTGATTCTGGGGGAGAGCGGTAGCGGCAAAGAATGCGTCGCGCGCATGCTGCATGCGTCTCGGGCCGTGCCGGGTCCGTTCGTCGGAATCAACGTCGCGGCGGTCCCGGAGCTGCTCTTCGAATCCGAGCTCTTCGGTCACGAGCGTGGCGCCTTCACGGGCGCGGTCAGCTCGCATCCCGGCGCGTTTCGCGAGGCCGAGCGTGGCGTGCTTTTTCTGGACGAAGTCGGCGACCTCAAGCTCGAAATCCAAGCCAAGTTGCTGCGCGCGCTCGATCAGCATGAAATTCGGCCGCTCGGGGCGCGCGAGCGGGTACGCGTGCACACGCGCGTCGTGAGCGCGACGAGCCGCGATCTCAAACGCGCTCGTGAAGAGAAAGCGTTTCGCACCGATCTCTATTATCGGCTCGCGGGCATCGTGATCCGCGTGCCTCCCTTGTGCGAGCGTCCGGGTGACGTCCTCTTGCTCGCGGAGGACGTGCTGCGCCAGCGCTCCGCCTCGCTCGGGCTCTCCGCGGACGCGGCCGAGCGCTTGAGCCTGGCGCGATGGGAGGGCAACGCTCGCCAGCTGCGCTACGCCCTCGCGCGAGCCATGAGCCGCGTCGAGCTCCGTGCCGACCGACTCATTCGAGTCGAGGACTTGCCGGAGCTCGCCCTCTCGGTCGATGAGCGAGAGCTGACGCTCGAGCGCATCCAGGGCGCGCTCGATCGCTCGGGCGGGGTCGCGAGTCACGCCGCGAGGTCGCTCGGCGTGTCGCGCACGACGTTTTACAAAACGCTCAAGCGCCTGAACGGCCAAATTGCGCAGGTCACAGCCGAGAAATGACCGAGCCCGCAGGGGTAAAGCTCGCTGATTCGTTCGGGCTCGTCGGCGCGATCGTCGACGGTCGTTATCGAGTCGAGCGGATCGCGGGCCGCGGCGGCTTCGGCGTCGTGTACCGCGCGCATCACCTCGGGTTCGACTCGGCCATCGCGCTCAAGGTGTTGCGGCTGCCCGAGGCGGGCTCGGAGGCACGACGGCGCGCGCGCATCGCGAGCTTCCAGCGCGAAGGGCGCATGCTGTTCGAGCTCTCGCTCCTGCACCCCGCCATCGTGCGCGCGTTCGAAACCGGCACGCTCGTCGGGGCCGATGGTGCGGCGGTTCCGTACCTCGCGCTCGAGTGGCTCGAGGGGGTTTCGCTCGAGCGCGAGCTCAGTCACCGCCGGGCGCAACGCTCGGCTCCGTTCACGCTGCCGGAGGTGCTGACGCTACTCGCTGAACCGGTGGCAGGGCTCGCGCGCGCGCACGCTCGCGGTATCGCGCATCGGGACATCAAGCCGGCGAACCTGTTCGTGACCGAACGCGACGGCGAACAGCGGGTCAAAATCCTCGATTTTGGCATCGCCAAGCTGGTGGGAGACGCGGGGGAAGCGGGGGAGTACTCCGCGGGACCGCTCGCCGCGACCGGGGCGTTCACGCCGCTCTACGCCGCGCCCGAACAGTGGCTCACGAGTCTGGGCCCGACCGGGCCCTGGACCGACGTTCACGCGCTCGCCCTCGTTTGCGTGGAGATGCTCATCGGTCGCCCCGCTCTGTCCGAGCACGGTGCCGATCTCCAAGCCGCTTGCTTGGACGCCGCGCGGCGGCCGACTCCTGGCGCGAAAGGTCTAAACCTGCCGAGCGCCGTCGAAGCCGTGTTCGCTCGCGCGCTGTCACGTGAACCAGCGGCGCGGTTCGACACTGCGGATCGTTTCTGGCAGGCACTGTGTCAGGCCGCAGCATGGTCACCGAGCGAGCCGGACGCCTCCGTTGCCATGCGCGCTCGTCCCTTGAACGAAGAGCACGCCGGGGACGCGTCGGCGGCGCGGCGTTCCAAACCTCCGAGCCTCGACGCGCCGTTCGGCGCGAGCACCACGGCGGGCACGGCGTCAGGGACGGGCGCGCCCGTGAGCCCGCGCGTGAAGGCGCGTCGAAGTCGCTCGCTTTTTCTGCTGTCGCTCGCGGGCATCGCCGTAGCGAGCGTCACTTGGAGTTTCCATGCGGCGCGGCGTGCACCGCGGGCCCGCGCGGCCCCCGCCGTTCCCGCGGATTCGAGTCCGTGGTCGCAAGTCCTCGCTGCCCCGTCCGCGGTCGATCCCGTGCTCACGGCGGCGACGTTCGAGCGCGCGCCCGTTCGCTCGCCAGCCGTCCTCGAGGAGCGCTCGCCCCGGCCACGCCCGCCGGCGCTTGCCCGAGTTCGCGCCCCGGCGACCCCAGCCGGGTCCGCCCCCTCCACCGACTCACACCTGAAATCCGTGCCGGTCGCGAGCACGCTGCCCGACGACCTCGGCACGCTGCCGAACGCCGCCTTGAACCTCGATGACCCAGCGCTCGTCCTTCGCAAATAGCCGCGTGCACCTCCGCCGTCTCCTCACCTCGATCGCCGTGACGGCGGTGCTGTGCGCTTTCGCGCCGCGCGCGCGCGCGGAAGGCGCGATGGAGCCTTCGAGTGAGCGTGCCGACCGACTCTTTCGCGAGGGTCGCGCCGCCTTGAAGCGCGAACAGTACGATCTCGCTTGCGCGAAGCTTGCCGAGAGCGAAGAGCTCGAATCAGCGGTCGGCACGCTGCTCAACCTGGCCGTGTGCTTCGAAAAGCGAGAGCAGCGCGCGGCCGCTTGGTCTGCCTATCGCGATGCGCTCGGGCTCGCGCGCGAGTCGGACAACACCGATGCGGAACGGTTCGCGCGGCAACAGATCGCCAAGCTCGAGGCCGATCTCGTGCGAGTCACTCTCGTGCCACCGCCCTCGCCACCCGCGAGCATGGCCGTCGCCCTCGACGGCGTCGTGCTCGCGCCCGAACGCTGGCAACGCCCGGTCGCGCTCGAGCTCGGTATTCACGTGATCGAGGCGACCGCGCCCGGACGCAAGACCTGGTCGCGCACCGTCGTCGCGCTCCAAGGTGGGACGGAGCGTGTCGTCGTCATCCAGCCACCGGCGCTCGTCTTACGACCGACGCCGCGGTCCGCCGGCGCGGAGCCTCCACCGCCGCAGCCCGTGACCGCGAGCGTTTTCCAGGCGCGCTGGGTCGTCCCCGGAGCGATCGCGCTCGTGGGCGTCGCCGCAACCGCCTATTTCGGGGCGAGCGCCGCATCGGCCTGGCAAACCCGTCGCGTGCATTGTCCGGAACATGCCTGCGATTCGACGGCCGTCCACGCCTCGGAGCGCGCCGCACGCTTCGCGCGCCTCGCGGACGTGAGCGCGGTCGTGACGGCGACCGCCGCGCTGACCTCTATTTATTTGGGGGTCGGCTGGTCGCGGCACCGCGCCCTGCCGAGCCGGGCGCAATACGCGCCCGTGGTGCAGGTCGGAGGGAGCTTCTGATGCGAAGTACGTCGTTACGCCTGATTGGCAAGCTGTGGCTCGTGGGGTTATCGAGCCTCGGCTGTGAATCGCTGCTTGGCCTCGCGCCGACCGAGCTCTATATGGACCCGCTGCCCGGGAGCTCGAGCGGCGCGCCCGGAAAGGCAGGTGGCCAATCCTTCGTGGACCAAAGTGGCCGCGGAGGCGACGCTTCGCTGCCGTCGGGCAGCGCAGGCCGAACCGCGCGCGGCGGCGAATCGTCAGCCGGGCGGGGCGGCGGCTCGTCGGGCTCGGGCGGTTCACGCTCGAGCGGTCAAGGCATGCAGAGCGCCGGCGTCGGGGCGGGGGCGAGCGCGAACGGCGCCGGTGGCACGTCGAATGACGGCGGCATGCGCACGGGCAATTTCGTCGGCGCGGGTGAAGGAGGTGTGGAGGCTGGTGCAGGCGGCGCGGGTGAAGGAGGTGTGGAGGCTGGTGCGGGCGGCGCGGGCCCTCACGGGGGCGGGGGCGGGAACGAGCTCGGCGAAGGCGGCGTCGCCGGTCTCGGACAGCTCGCGAAAGGCGCGATCATGTCCCAGGACAATCGCTGTCTCTCTATCGAGCGGACTAGCGGAACGACCGTGACGGACGCGCGGGTCGTATTGCGGCCGTGCGGCGACGACCCCAAGCAGAGCTTCAGTCGCGACGCCGAGTCTCACCTGTGGGCCACGGCGTTCGCGGACGCATTTCTAATCGCACCCGCGGACGGCACGCCCGCTGGCTTGAGCGTGGCTGCGGCTCACGAGCCCGCCCCCGCGAACGAGCTCTGGTGGTTCGACAGCGTGCAGGTGATGAACGATGGGGGTCAGTGCCTCGACGTTTGGAACGCCGACTTCGAGCAGGCGGAGGCGGAGCTCTGGGCCTGCCACGAGGGCTATCCGGAACTTTGGTCGATCACCGCCGCGGGGCAGATCCAACAGGAGACGACCACGCAGGAGCTGTATTGTCTCGATCTGCCTTACGGGAACGACGCGAACGGGAGCACGTTCCAAGTGTTTCCCTGCTACGCCGAGCTGGCGACCAATCAGCAATACGTCTTCGACGACGGCCGCATCAACCCGCTCGGTAAGATCAAGTGCCTCACCGTCGACGGTGATCCGACCGAGTCCGGCGTCGAGCTCGTGACGGACGCGTGCGATCGCTCGGTGCGGCGGCCCGTCGCCCAGTCCTTTCACCTGCGTGGTCCGATCCAAAACCAGGGCCTCTGCCTCACGATGGCGGTGGATTCCGACAGCGTGTGGCTCGCGGAGTGCGCACGGGGCGACGCGCAGACATGGGAGTGGTACTTTTAACCCTCACGGCCGCGCGTCGCACCAAGCTCGCTCGCGAGCGGCTCAGAACCTCTCGCAGCTGCGATGATCGCCGGCCGCGTTCGCCGCTGCCGTTCATCGCTCTGCTCGTGTCGCCGGCCGGTGACACTTCCGCGGGCGCACGCTGCTTACTCGCAGCTCGTGTCCGACCACACGTGCAGCACATAGGGCATCGGCGTCGCGGGTGGACCGCCGAAGGTCGTTACGGCGATCTGCACGGTGCCTTCGCGAAGACCGGTCATCCGGAGCAGGCTCGGCCCGGCGACGTTGCTGCAGCCGTCGTCGGCTTGTTCGAGAAGATGCGGGCAGGCATCGTCGAGATCCAGCGGATGATCGCTCCCGTCGCTGTCCTGGTAGGCCATCACGACCGTGTCGATCGGGTAGAAGGCTTGGCCGCTGAAGAGAAGCTCGGAGTCACACGTGTCGACGACGAGGCGGTGCGGGCCGGGGCCGACGAGCTCGACCGCATAGACATCGACCGTGTAGGTGTAGCCTGCCGGTGGTTGACCGCAGCTGTCCGTGACGCGAATGAAGGGCGCGTCCGTGTTGTCGAGCGTGCCGTCGAAGACGTGCTCCGCGTGAAGCTCCACCGAGCCGTCGAGTAGAGGGACCCGCACTGGAGACGCGGCGGCCGAGTAGCGCGAACTCACGTCCACGTAGGGGCCGCCCGTCGCGCCGCCCGCCCCGGCGCCACATCCCGCCTCTGGCCCGCCGCCGGCGTTCAAGCCACCGTCGCCCGCGCCGGCCGCACCCGCAAAATCGGTGCCCGAGGCGCCCGCGTCGCCGGCGCCAGAGGCACCCGCGCTTCCACCTGGCCCGGTCCCCGCCGTCGCCGGCGCGCTGCGTCCTCCCGCGCCGGCGCGACCGGCGCCGTCCGGTGTGCCCCCTGAAGCGGTGCCGGTTGCGTTGGACGCGCCGCCGTAGCCGCCGCTGCGTCCGCCCGTCGCGTTGCCTCCCGCACCCGCGGTGCTGACCCGAGCGCCGGCCGCCTCCGTTCCGCCGCTCCCGGCCGCCGAGGAGCCGCCGCCCGGCGCGTCGTGGCCCTCCGCACTACTCGACTCGCTCGAGCCGCAGCCGAATGCGCCGCAGAGCCCCGCCGCCAAAAGAAAGCTGAGCCTGGGCATCGTCAAGCTACCCCTTGGGATCCAACGCGGCAGTGGATTTTCGCCATGGCGCTATCGTTCGGGTTGTAGTGCGGATCATCGGGAACGAATGCTTCGCCGGTCGGGCGAACGTCGAGCATCTTGTCTACCGTCCATAGTTTGCCGAACCCCATGCCGCGTGAATGGCTGTCCCCTCGCACTTGGATGGCCCGCAGCACCTCGTTCTCGTCGGTGAAGCCGTGGCAGTAAGGTGCGACGACGCGGTGCAGGCCGTCGTAGTCGAACTCGAGTAGCTCACAGCGACGAATGGCGGCGCGGATAACGTCCTTATGCCCGTTCGTTCTCGGGGGCAGGGGAGACGAGAACGGAGACATGCCTGCCTGTTTACCATGGCGGGCGCGTAGGATCGACGCGACATCCGCTCGCCGTGGACGCGGGTCCGCTACTCGACTCGCAAAGCGGCCACGCGCTTCGCGTCGGACGTGGCGACGAGCACCGTATTGCGAGGTGTGACGCGTGGCTCGAAGAGCTCGGCGACGAGGACGTGCTGGCCGTGCTCTTCGAGCGCGGCCGCGCGATCGAGAACGATGGTGATCTCCACCAGCCGGGCGAGGAGATGGCGCGGCAAGGAGAGGCGGCGCATCGTCGCGTGCTCGCGCTCGGCGGCGTCGGCGTGAAAACGAAGCTCGGCCGGCGTCGGCGGCGGCAGCTTTCGCGCTGCGAGCACCGTCCCCGCGAGCTCGGCAAAACCCGCCTGCGCGCGCCGTCGATTGACGCCCCGCATTTCTTCGCCGGCGCCGACAGGCACGCCGCGCGCCTGGAGCAGGCGCCGTAGACAGAGCCTCGCTTCACGTCCGCGCAGGTTGTCGTCGAGGCTCGCTTCCACGCCCCGCGCTCGCGCCGTCAGGTTCGCGAGGCCGAGCACCGGTTTCTTCAGGGTAAGGGTGCCTCCCGCCTGCGAGAGCATGGCGCGTGCGGGCGTCGTGATCTTTTGGAAGCAGCACGAACAGAGCAACAAGCTGGAACGAGCGGCCGCCGCCGCGAGTACCAGACGGTCCCCGAGGTCGCCGCAAGCGTGCAGACCTATCGCCAAATCGGTGTTCTCGAGCTCGAGCCGTTCCGGCCCGACATCGGCCGCTGCGAAACGAACATCGAGCGCGCCCAGGTTCCGAGACCGCTGCTCGGCGCGCCGTCGTGCCGTCCGGAGGCGCAACGCTTCGCGCTCGAGCGCGAGCGTCGGACGCCGAAAGAGCTCGGCGGAAAGCCGCGCGAGATGCCCGCTGCCGGCGCCCACGTCTACGACGCGAGCGGCGCCTGCAGCGAACGGCGCGGCCAGGCCGAGCAGCGCGCCGAGCTGCTCCCGCTTGCGGGCGGGCACGCCGCGCAGTGCCGCCGCTGGCAGCTGCAACGCGGAAATGCCGAGCCGCGGGAGGGCCGTCACTCGACGCACCCTTTCCGCAAGCCTCACGAGATCCCGCGGCGCGCTCGCCAGCGCTCGTAGCCCAGCCTCGAGCCCGCTTTCTTCACAGGAGCGGAGCTCGCGCTCTCCGAGCGAGAGCAGAAACTCGTCCCAGCCTCGCTGTCTGCACCACGCAGGCGGCTCCGCGTCCTCGACCGGCTCGCCGAGGATATCGAGCTCGGCGCTGAGCACGGCCGCCGCTTCCCGAAGCCGGTCACTCGCGCTCGAGGCGTCGCTCGGATTATCCAGCATGCCGCAGTGTAACGAGCGGAAGGAAGAGGAGCACGAGCGTCGATGTTCGTGTCACACGTTGGGGCACAGTGGAGTCTTCGTAGCGCAGAACCGGATCACTGCCGAAGTTCTCACGTAGCGAGTTCGGCCTTACATACGCGTTGCGGAAGAAGACCCCGTACTCACCACGGCGTCGGAGCTGCACGCGACGGCGAGCGCGGCCGTCACGCCGAGACGTGAAGAACGACGCTCTGCCCCACGGTCAGTCGTCCGATGCGCGTCACCGCCCCGTAGACGCCCGCATTTCTATCGTTGGCGCGAACGCAGACCTTCAATACTTCGGGGGTGCTTTTCCCTCCGTCGGGATCGATGTTCACCATCGCGCAGCGAGGGTCGCGCGCGGTGACGGTGACGGCGGGCGCGTCGCTCGCTTCCCCGAACGCGAGCACGCCGCCCACCCATCGATCCTCCTCGAACGGGACGGCGCGCGTCGAGCGAACGAGGATATTCGGACGAAACCGCCGGACGTCCACGTTCGTCTTCGCGCGGCGGCCGAGCTCGAAAACGGTGGCGCAGGCGATCACGGAGATGCTCGCGTCGTCGAAGATGCCGTTGTTCAGCTGCATCATCTGCACGGGGGTGCCGGCGCGGCGCTCCACCTCCGCCGCGAGCGCCTCACCGAACACCGGCATGACTTCCCCTTCCGGCGTACGAACGTGTGTCGGCAAGGCTTCGTCATCGTCCCCTTCACGCCGCAGTGGCACGAACGAGACGAGCTCGGGAAGCTTGCGCGCCGTCAGCCAAGGCATTCCGCTGCGTTCATGGACCCGACGAAACGCGAGCCGCCTATCGCCCTCGATGCCGTGCCAGCCCAGCGAAGCGGCGTCGAGCTGCTCGCCGCGCATCGACTTCACTGGATAGCGGAAGAGCGCTTCTATCCTTCCAATCTCGATCGGCATCTTCGGCTAGCGGCGAGCGATGAGCACGGATTCGACGATATTATCACGTCGCTCACCGCGACGAGGTCGCGCGGCGCTGAGCGAAGTCTGCGATTGGTTCAGCGAGGGGCTCGAGACCGCCGGCTTCGAGCGTGCCCGCGCGCTGCTGGACGAGCTCGGGGCAATTTCAGCCTGAGGGCCGCCGAGTACGCAATCTCCAAAAGAGTGCGTGCGCCGGGCCGAAGTTCCTGTAGAGTGAGCTCTCGTCGCGAGCGGCCCCAACGCGCTCCTCGACGCGGACTTGGCGCTGGTTCCCGTTGCTACGACGGCGCGCCGATTAAATCCTGGGCGATGCCCAGCGGAAGAAACATTCCTATGGTCGCAAAAGACATCTTCTATACGGAGAACGCGCGTGAGCTCATGCTCGCGGGCGTCAACGGTCTCGCCGACGTGGTCAAGGTGACCCTCGGGCCCCGCGGTCGTAACGTATTGCTCGAAAAGAGCTACGGCGCACCCACGATCACGAAGGACGGCGTGACCGTCGCGAAAGAGATCGAGTTCGAGAATCGCTTCGAGAACATGGGCGCGCAGATGGTGCGTGAAGTTGCCGCCAAAACGAGCGATGCCGCTGGCGACGGCACGACGACGGCCACCGTGCTCGCGCAGGCGATTTATCGCGAGGGCTCGAAGCTCGTCGCTGCGGGGCACAACCCAATGGAGATCAAGCGGGGGATCGACCGCGCCGTCGAGGCTGTCGTCGAAGCCTTGAAAAAGTCCGCGAAGCCGACCAAAGACCCGCGCGAGATCGCCCAGGTCGGCGCCATCAGCTCGAACGGCGACCCGGAGGTCGGCGCGATGCTCGCCGAGGCACTCGAAAAGGTCGGCCGCGAAGGCGTGGTCACCGTCGAGGAAAGCAAATCGGCGGAGACCTCCCTCGAGACGGTGGAAGGAATGCAGTTCGATCGAGGTTACTTGTCGCCCTACTTCGTGACCGATCCCGAGCGGATGGAGGCGGCTCTCGACGACGCCTACGTGCTCGTGAGCGAGAAGAAGATCTCGAACATGATGGAACTCGTCCCCGTGCTCGAGGCGGTGGCGAACGCGCACAAGCCGCTCGTGATCATCGCGGACGAGGTCGACGGGGAAGCGCTCGCGACGCTCGTCATCAACAAACTCCGCGGCACGCTCAATTGCGCCGCGGCGAAAGCCCCGAGCTTCGGCGATCGGCGCAAGGACTCGCTCAAGGACATTGCGATCCTCACGGGCGCCCGCCCAATCAGCGAAGATCTGGGGCTCAAGCTCGAGAAGGTCACGCTCGCGGACCTCGGACGAGCTCGGCGCATCACGCTCGATAAAGACAAAACGACGATCATCGGCGGTGGCGGCGACAAGGACGCGATCAAGGGTCGCATCGCCGAGCTTCGCACGCAGCTCGAGACGACGGCGAATGACTACGACAAAGAGAAATTGAGCGAACGCTTGGCGAAGCTCGCGGGCGGGGTCGCCATCATCAAGGTCGGAGCGCAAACCGAGCTCGAGATGAAGGAGAAGAAGGCCCGGGTCGAGGACGCGCTCAACGCGACACGTGCTGCTATCGAAGAGGGTATCGTCGCGGGCGGCGGGGTCGCGCTCGTAAGAGCGCAATCGACGCTCGCCGCTCTCGAGGGTTCCGTCGAGCAGCGCGTGGGTATACGCATCGTGTCCCGCGCGATCGAAGAGCCTTTGCGCCAAATCGCGGAGAACGCAGGAGTGGAAGGGGCCGTCGCCATCGCCCGAGTGAAGGCCGGTAAGGACGACTTCGGTTACAACGCCGCGACCGGCGAGTACGGCAACCTGATTGGCATGGGTGTGATCGACCCCGTCAAAGTCGTGCGCACGGCGCTCGAGAGCGCCGGCAGCGTCGCGGGCCTGATGCTCACCACCGATTGCATGATCGGCGAGCGCCGCAACCCCGTCGAGGAGTGACGTGCGCCAGTCGGACCTTGACGGTCCGATTTGCCCGCGCAAGACGGCATTTTGGCCGCATTTTACCCGTGCGGCCGCGTCACGGACGTGGCGAGGCCTGCCAGCTGGGCGAGGATCGCGAGAAAGAAGAGGGCGACGCTCGCGAAGGCGAGGCTCTCCCACGCAGCCTCGCGCCGGTGATCGCCGCGCTGCAGACGGATGCACAGCATCGCCGCGAGCGGCGCGAGCGCGAGCCAAAAGAGAGCGCCACGCGACGGAACGTCGAAGCACAGACCCAAGACCGCAAGCATGAATGCGATCAGGATCGAACCTTGGACGAGCCGGGCCGAGCGCTCCGGGCCGAGCAGGACGACCCAGCTCAGCTTGCCGACGCTGCGGTCACCGGCGTGATCCGGAAACTCGATCGTGACTAGCATCGCGATTTGCAGCAAAACGAGCGGTGCGCTCAGCATCAGCGGAAACGGTTCGAAACGACCCGCCTGCACGAGAAAGCCCGCGAGCGGAGTGAGCAGTGGGACGACGAGTGCCGTCGCCGGCTCACCGAGTCCGCGGCTGTGGAGACGTAACGGAGGACCCGCGTGGGACCAGGCGAGAGCCTGCATGATCAAGAGGAGTCCGACGCTGCCGGCACGATCCGGCGAGCGGAGCAGCAGCGTGAAAGCAGCCAGGAGCGCGAGCGAGCCCACGGCCGTCGCGGCGCGGAGAGCAACGTCGCGCGGAAGCTCCCCCTCGACCAGAACGCGACTGCCACCCGACCAACGAGTAGGAGTCCGGTTGGCCTTGTCCGCCTCGTAGTCGTAGTAGTCGTTCGAGTAGTGAGTCATGAGCTGGATCGAGCTCACGGCGAGCTGGCCCAGCGCGAACGCTCCGAGCTCGAAGGGATATCCGCGTCGCAGCGCTGCGAGCGCGCCGAGGCCGTAGAGCGCGAAGCCTCCGAGCAGGAACACGGGGCGGCCGAGGCGCACGACGGCCGCCGCGCGCGCGATCGCGTTCATCTCAAGCGCCCCCCGCGAGCGCGACAAATGGCTGCATGGCGCCCGGGTATGCGCTGAAGCCTCGACGTGCGAGCTCGGCGAGACGCGGTCTCCCGGCGAGCGCGAGAACACCAGCGCCGAGCCAGCGATGCACGCGTACGGCCTGGTCGCGCGCTCGTTCGAAGCGCCGGCGCGCCAACACGCTGCCTGTCAGGAGCGCGCACGCATGCTGTGCCAGAACATCGGCGCCGAGCAGAGCCAAGCTGAGACCGCCGGCTGTCACGGGATCGACACTCGCCGCGGCGTCCCCGAGCAAGATCAAACCCGGCGGCTCCGGCCCTCGACTCGAGCTCACGAGCGGTGCTCGGCCCATGAGCTCGCTCGTTTGTATCGCTCCTTCCAGCCAGTGTCGCAGCAACGGTTCGCGAGCGACCCAGCGCTCGAAACCACCGCGCAGATCGCCGCGCGCGGCGTCCTCGTGGGCGAGCGCCGCGACGAGGATCTCGTCGTTCGGCAGCGGCGTTACGTAGAGCTCATAGCCACGACACAGGAAGATCTCGATGTCCGAGAGTGGCCGCATGTCGCGCGCGCGCCGAAAATGAGCGCGGATACCGACTCGGCGCGGACGAGCGACGTGCTCGAGGCCGAGCTTGCGCCGGAGTTTCGAACTGGAACCGTCCGCGGCAACGACGAGGCGGGCTCGGCAGGGTTGGCCGTCCACGACGACGCCCGTGACGCGGCCGCGTTCGTGGAGCAAGCCGTCCGCCCGTGCCCCGGAGGTCGCGCGCACGCCCCTCGTCCGAGCGGCGGCCGCCCACAGCGTCGCGTCGAGATGGATGCGCTTTTGGCCGAGGCCGTGCGGCGCGAGGGCGCCGTCGCCCGTGCCGAAGCCGGAGCGCACCGAACCGCCCGTCAGGTGATAACGCACGCCCGTGAGCGGTCGCCCGGCCACGGCGTCCGTGAGCTCGAGCGCGCGCAGCACGCCGACACCTGCCGGAAGCAGTCCCTCGCCGCAGGGCTTGTCGCGCGGGAAGGTGGCCTGGTCGTAGAGCTCGACTTCGAAACCACGACGTCCGAGCGCGATCGCGAGCGACGCGCCGGCGGGTCCGGCCCCGACGATGATCACGTCGGTCATGGTCTCCCTCGCCCGACGCGTGGAAAAAACCGTGGCTTGTCACCCATGCTCGCGCAATACGCCGGATGCGCCAAGAGCACGCTCTCTTCGAGCAAGACGCGCCGCCGCAGCACCAAGACGTGCAGGGCCGAACCGACTGCGGCGGTGAACCAAGCACCTTGGACGAGTGGGAGCAGCAGAAGCTCGAGAAAGACGGCCACGTAGTTGGGATGCCGGAGGAATCGGTACGGCCCCGAGGTGACGACGCCGAGCGCGGCCGAATCGACCACACGCGCGTTCCAATGCTGACCGAGGCTACGGATGGCCGACACTCGCAGCAAGCTCGCGCCAAAGACGCCCCCGGCGGCGCTTGCGCCGAACCACCACGGGACCGTGCGCCCGCTCAGCAGCGGTTCCAGGATCGCCCCCGTGAGGACGGCGACGTGCAGGCCGACCATGCCGAGAAAGCCACGGTCGTCGACGATGCGCGCGCCGCGCTCGACGAGGCACCGGCGGTGACGCTGCGAAACGCGTAGCTCGAGCAAGCGAGTCACGGCGACCGAGCCGACGGACGCAACGAGCAGGGGCGTCAGCACGGCTGGCCCCGCAACAGCGCAAGCTCGACGGTGATGCCCGGTCCGAACGCTGCGAGCAGGCCGTAGCCGCGCGGCCCTTGCCCGAGTGTTTCTCGCAACACGAACAGCACCGACGCGCTCGATTGATTCCCGTAGTGCGCGAGGACGTCCCACGAGGTGGCCGTCTGCGCCGGATTCAGCTCGAGCGTGCGTTCGAGCGCCTCGAGCACGCGACGGCCTCCGGGGTGCAGTACGAAGAACTCGAGATCCTTCGGCGCAAGGCCGTGGCGCCGAAGAAGCTGCCGCACGACTGCCGGGGTGCCGTCGGCGATGATGCGCGGCACGTTTTTCGAAAGGACGACGTAGAAACCGGAGTCGCGTAGGTCGAACCCCATGTCCTCGAGCGACGCCGGAAACAGTCCGGTTTGCGTCCCGACGATTTCGATGCCGGGCTGCGCGTTCCCTCCCTGCAGGAGCACGGCGGCGGCGCCGTCGCCGAAGAGTGCGCTCGCAACGATGTTTTCCGGCGACGGGTCGTCGCGTTGAAACGTGAGGCTCGGTAGCTCGACCGCCATCACCAACGCTCGGGCATGCGGGAACGCTCGCAGATGGCTATGTGCGAGCGCGAGTGCGCTTGCCCCACCCGCACACCCGAGCTCGGTCAAGGGCAGGCGACGCACGTCGTTGCGCAAGCCGAGTGGTTTCGCGAGCAGCGCCGCGAGCGACGGCAGCAAGACGCCGGTGCAAGACGAGGTGATGACCAGATCGATCTCCTCGGGAGCCAAGCGTGCTCGTGCGATGCAATCCTGCGCCGCGCGAAGCGCCAGCTCGACAGCGTGGCGACGGTAGAGCGCCATCCCCTCGGTCAGGCTGCGCGCTGCGCCCAGTCCCTCGAGCGGCACGACACTGTGCCGGCGGCGGACCCGCGTGTGGTCGAACAGAGTGCGAACCGACGCGGTTTTTTCGGCGTCGAGGCCGAGCGTCCGCGCGACTACGCCTGCCAGAGCGTGTTGCTCGATTGCATGGCGAGGGACCGCCGTACCGACGTGAGTGATGAACGCCATGGACCCGAGGTACGCGCGACAAGCAGAGTCCGTGCCGACCGCGCTGACCCGAGGCAGGGCGCGTCAGATTGTCACTTACGGCAACATGCGCGGGCATTCTGGAGGGAGGCGCCGCTCGGCCGACGACGAGGGCGGAGCACGGTGATCACGCCGGGGCGGAACACCGCGGCCCAATCGGCGCCTCGCGAGCGCTCACCTGCGCTACTGACCCCAGCTGAGCTCGGTCGTCATGGTGATGACTTGCGCGTCGCCTTCGTAAACGTCGATGCGTGCGGCGCCCGCTCTTGCCGGGAAGCTCAGGTGTACGTCGCTCGGGCTACCTGGATTGATGACCGTGAAGTCTTGTACGCCCGTCGAGACGTCGAACGTCGTTACCGCCACGTTCACGAGGTCGGAGTAGTACCAGACGCCGGCCATGCTGGGATCGCCCGTCCAAGTCATGCGGAAGCGGACCGGCTCCGTTGCCGGCGTGACGGCCGCGAGGCTGTATTCGCCGGCAACGCTGCCGGCTAGAGCCATCACGTTCGGGCCGTACGAGCCCTGCGCGGGAAAGCGGACGCGAGAAACCAACGGAAAGGCAGCCGCGTCTCGGAAATGTTGGATGTAGGTCTCGAAGGCCCCGAGATTGACGTTGAAGCCGAGCGCCGCATAGCGGTCGGTCATGTGCTGACGCACGAGCGCAGGGCTCACGAGCGAAGCCGCATTCATCAGCTCCTGCCCCGCTTCCGTATCGCTCAACGTGCCGTCTTGCTCGAGGTCCTGCGAGATGACGGACAAGAGCTCGGAGACCTCGCTCACCGAGAGATAGCCTTGAAGCAGCGTGGAGATGGCGAGCAGCGCCGCATCCCCTTCCGAGCTTCCCGTTTCGTCGAGCTGTTCGGACGGCGGCAGGCCCGGTAACATGATGCCGAACGCAGCGAGCACCGCGGACTGGGCTTGTGCCTTGGCGTCATCGAAAGCGCTGCCGTGGGAAACCAAGTACTCGACGCGCGGCGCCTCGAGTTCGGTGAGGGCGTTGACGTTGACGATGACGCGATCACCGAGGTGGGAAAGCGCATAGAGCTGTAGCTGCGAGGTCGAATCTTCGTCCGTGACCTCGTCGTAGTAGAAGCCGTTCGCAGTGAGCTCTACGTACGAGCCCGAGGGCGCGTTCATCTCGACGATGAAGCGGCCCAGGTTGTCCGTGACTTGCGCGCTGAACGTCCGCCCCGTTTGACCGAGCGCGTCGTTCAGCTCGAGCGCGAGCAAGGACGCTCCGCGTTCGAACGCGCCCTTCTGCGCGACGCCGCCGAGCCGCACCAGGCCTGGTTCTTCGGCACCCGCTGCTCCGCCGAAGTCCGGGCTGTCGAAGTCCCCGCCGGTGCCCCCCGTCGCGGACACGCCGCCGGTCGCGCCGGATCCTCCAGCGACGCCTCCCGTGCCCAGGAAGCCCGCTGCTCCAGTTGAGCCGCCGGACGCGCCCCTGCCGGTCCTGCCGCCAGACCCGACGCGACCGCCCGCGCCAGCCCTCCCGCTCATGGTGCCACCCGTAGCAGTGCCGCGGCCGCCGGTCGTGCCGCCCGTAACGGTGGTTCCACCCGTGTTGGTGGTGGCGCCCGCGCCCGTCGCGCCGCCCGTGCCCGTAGTCGCTCCCGCGCCGACGCTGGCTCCGGCACCGGTCGTCTCCGAACTCCCACCGGTGCCAGGATTTTGGGAGCCACCGGAGTTTCCCTCGGAACCCAAGTACTGGGTCGACCGACCGCCACAACCGCCGTGAAGCGCGGCCGCGACCACGACCGGCAACCACGGGCAACGCTGCACGACACCTCGGTGCATCAGGCTCGCCAATTTAGCTCAATGTTCGTGAGCGGGCCCAATAGTGGGCCGAACGGCCTAATGTAACGCCGGCTCGCTCGCAGACTCGAGAACACGTGCTCGACGGGCACGCCGTCGAGCACGACGAAGCGCCGGCTCACTGCGATCTCGACACGACGCGTCCGCGCTGCCGAGCGCACCGTCAGTAGAGTCTTCTGACGCCACTGTTGTCGGCGCGCAGTCGGCGCGCCGAGCGAAACCGCATCGCGTTCGGGGAAGCCATTCCTTCGTATCCATGCTTCACTAAGCCTTGCTCAACGTGGGACTCGTCGGTGTGCGTGGCCTCGGAATCATCGGCATGAGCGCACGGCGCTTCAGCATCCTCGCCATCGCGGCGGCGGCGCTCGCTTGCTCTTCGGTCCCGAACGACAAGGGCGACGGGGCGCTCGACGGCTCGGGCGGAGGCGACGGGGTCGTCGCCTCGGGCGGGAGCGGCACGGATGCGACCGGCGGCTCGAACGCGAGCGGTGGCTCGGCAACGAGCGGTGGCTCGAGCGGCGTCATCGTCGTCGGCGGTAGCGGGGGAACCGAGGGGGGCGGCGCTGCCGGGACGGGCGGCGACGACACTGACCCCGCGTACTGCGGTGACGGCCTCATCAATCACGCGGGCGAAGTTTGCGACGACGGCAACGCGCAGTCGGGCGACGGCTGCACCGCGACCTGCCAAATCGAGGCAAACTTCGCTTGTCCGACGCCCGGCATGCCCTGCGTCAGCACCATCCGCTGCGGTGACGGCCGCGTCGAAGGCAACGAGACGTGCGACGACACGACGCACACGCCCGCGTCGGGTGACGGCTGCGACGAGCAGTGCCAGCTCGAGCCGGGCTACGTGTGTCCGGTACCCGGTGCCGCGTGCCGCCCCCTCTGTGGTGACGCCCTCCTTCTCGGCCGCGAGCAGTGCGACGACGGCAACACCACCACCGGTGACGGCTGCGACGACAACTGCGCGCTCGAGCCCGGCTGGGTGTGCCCGCTCGGCGAGCCTTGTCGCATGACCGTTTGCGGCGACGGGACGCAGGAAGGTTCCGAGCAGTGCGACGACGGCAATACGCACCCTTACGACGGCTGCGCGCCTGATTGCACGAAGGAGCCGACGTGCGGCACCGACACGAGCCCCGTCGGAAAGTGCGTTTCGACGTGCGGCGACGGGATACTGCTCGCGTCGGACGGTGAGGAATGCGACGACGGCAACGCCGTTTCCAGCGACGGGTGCAGCGCCGACTGCAAGCTCGAGGCGGGCTACCAATGCACGACGGTCCTCGACAACCCTCCGGATTCGGTCGACCTGCCGATCGTCATTCGCGATTTCAAGAACGGCGACGACACGGACGGGCATCCGGATTTCGCCACGGAATGCTGCGGAACACCGACGGGCGTCGTCGAGCCGCTGCTCGGGGCGGACCGCAAACCCGTCTACGCCGGTACGGACGCGACACCGATGCCCACGACCACGGGCAAAACGAACTTCGATCAGTGGTACCGCGACGTCGACACCGTGAACATGCGCTTCGATCAGACCATCACGCTCGCCCACACGGCGACGGGCGCCTACTCGATGAACAGCGCCACCGACGCGCCGTGGGCGCAGCTCACTAGCCCGGCGGGGTTCTTCCCGATCGACGACATGGGCTTCGGCAACGAAGACCTCTCCCACAACTACTCGTTTACGAGCGAGCTTCGCTACTGGTTCGAGTTCAAAGGCAACGAGGTTTTGAACTTCAGCGGTGACGACGACGTCTGGGTCTTCCTCAACGGCCAACTCGCCGTCGACCTCGGAGGCGTACACGCGCGTGAGTACGGCACGGTCGCGCTCGACGCGATGGGCCACGGTCAGAGCTGTACGGGCCAGAGCTGCACCCCTGCCGGCGACACCGACTTTGGCCTGGAGGTCGGCAACATCTACGAGACGGTCGTCTTTCAAGCCGAGAGGAACCCCCGCGACTCCAACTATTGGCTGACGCTGACGAACTTCCTCGCCGGCAAGAGCCAATGCACTCCTGTCTGTGGTGACGGCGTCGTCACGGCGAACGAGGCCTGCGACCTCGGCGCGGCGAACAACATGGGAGCCGAGGGCGGCTGCAATCCTGACTGCACCCTGGCCGCATACTGCGGCGACGGTCACGTGGACCCGGGGGAAGTGTGCGACGACGGTTCGAATACGAGCACCTACGGCGGCTGCGCGGCGGGCTGCGTGCTCGGACCCACCTGTGGCGACGGCGTCGTGCAAGCACCCTTCGAGGAGTGCGACGACGGCATGAACGCCGGCGGCTACGGCGGATGCGACCCCGATTGCCAATACGGTCCGCGCTGCGGCGACGGCACCGTCGACGCCGCGCACGAGCAATGCGACGACGGCTCCCAGAACGGCAAGGACGGCGTCTGCCGCGGCGACTGTACCCCTCAGGGCGTGCGTTGAGAACCCCGCCGCCCGCGACATTTCATGGCATCGATCAAAAAAGAGATCTCGACTTCCGCTAAGCTCGACGTGGTCTGGGCAGCGATCCGTGACATCGGAGCGCTGCACACTCGCCTGGTTCCAGGCTTCGTCTTGGACACGCGGGTCGAAGGCAACGCGCGCTGGGTCACGTTTGCGAACGGCTCGGTCGTGAAGGAGGTGATCGTAACCGTCGACGATGAGCAGCACCGCTTGGTGTGGACTACCGAGGGCGGCATACTCACGCACTACAATGGTTCGGTTCAGGTGGTCGCCACGCCGGATGGCAGTCGCGTCACGTGGCTTGCCGACCTCTTGCCGGACACGGCAGAAAAAACCATCGACGGCATGATGAGCCAGGGCATGGCCGCGATGCAGACGGCGCTCGGTCGCTGAGCCGCCTTCCGAGTCCGGCGCCGACCGAGGCTCACTCCTAGCCGCTCCGATTTCCAGCCGCGAGCTGCGAAACCACCGACACGAGCGCGCGAGGGTCGACCGGCTTTCCGAGGTGCACGTTGTAGCCGGCGGCCATGGCTTTGGCGCTGTCCTCTTCTCGCACGAAGGCGCTCAACGCGACCGCCGGAACGTTGCCGCCGTCCTTTTCCGGAAGCGCGCGGACACGCGCCATGAAGGAGTAGCCGTCTTCGTCGGGCATGCCGATGTCGCTCACGATGACGTGCGGGCGGAGTGTGCGCAGCGCCTCGAAGCCTTTGCGCGCCGACCTGAACGTTTCTACCGAGGCTCCGCCTTCGGTGAGTACTTCCATGATGAGCTCGAGAGCATCGGGGTCGTCGTCCACCACCAAAACGCGAAGCCCTGCAAGCAACGGCCGAGCTGGCGAGGGCGCGGCAGGCGCGGGCGGTGCGTCGGAAGGTGCGACGGCGCGGACCGGGAGCGTCAGCGTGAAGGTTGCTCCCCTGCCGACGCCTTCGCTGAATGCCTCGACTGTCCCGCGATGGAGCTCGACGATGTTCCGGACGAGCGCAAGACCGAGACCGAGCCCGCCGACGCGTCTCGTCGTCGTCGAGTCCGCCTGGCGAAACCGATCGAAGACGAAGGGGAGGAACCCCGGATCGATGCCGACGCCGTTGTCCGATACCGACAGGACGACGCGTGAGCCCTCTTGCCGGACTTTCACCACGACCTTCCCGCCCGTATCCGTGAACTTCACGGCGTTCGACAGCAGGTTCCAGATTGCCTGCTGCAAGCGCTCGGGGTCCGCCACCAGCAGACAACAGCTGCTTTCGGCGTTGAATTCGAGCTCGACGCGCTTGGCGCTCGCCGACGGGCGTACCACCTCGAGCGCATCGCGCACGACGGGGACCAAGTCGATGGGCTTCGCGTCGATGCGAAACTTGCCCGTGATCACGCGCGACACATCCAGAATGTCGTCGATGATCTTCACCTGTGCCTGCGCGTTGCGATAGATGACGTCGATCGGCTTCGTGAGGCTCGGAGCCGTCACGCGGTCCTTCAAGAGCCGCGCCCAGCCGAGGATGGCGCTCAGCGGCGTGCGAAGCTCGTGCGACACGGTCGCGAGGAACTCGTCTTTCGCCTTGCTCGCTTCCTCGGCGCGACGAGCCGCGTTTTGCGCGTCGGCGTAGAGTCGCGAGTTTTCGAGCGCTGCCCCCGTTCGTCGTCCGATTTCCTCGGCGAGCGCGACGTGCGACCAGTCGTACCGGCCGCGAGCACCCTGGGAAAAGAACACGATGACACCGACGGTCGCTCCGCGGAGCTTGATTGGAGCGAGGAGCGAGGAGCTCGGCGCCGAGGGAGAGTCCACGGCGAAAATGCCGCCTTCTCCTGCGCGAATCACGTGCCAAGGGCCGTGCAGCTCCGCTCTCGTGGTAGCGAGGTAAGTCTGGAAATCCATTGCGGCGCGCAGCTGTTCCGAGGGCGCGCCGGCGACCGCCAAAGGACGCAAATCCTCCTCGGACCCGAGCGCGACGCCGCACCAATCAGCGAGACCTGGAACCAGCGCATCGGCGAGCGCCTCCAGCATCTCGGCTTCATCGAGTGACGTCCCGAGCGCTGCGGTCGCCTCGGCTAGATAGCGCGTCTGACGCTGTTGCCGCCGCTCCGCCGTGATGTCGTGCAAAATCGTAATCGTGAGCTCGGGCTCGCCGCCGCCCCCCGATACCTTGTTCGTACGCGCCGACACCCAGCGATCGCGCCGGCTGGCGCGATCCCTCAGGTGGACGACGCGGCCCGAGGTTTGGCCGGGCGAGGTGCCTCCAAACGGCGCTGGTGAGGGTTCGACGCTCCTGTCCTGTTCGTCGAGTAGCTCGATGCGCGACAGAACACCCCCCGCTGCGTTCAAAAGCTCGAGCACGCTCGCGAAGCCGAACAGCTCCGCCGCCATCGCGTTGGCAAAGACGGCCCCGCCCGCGACATCTTGCGCGATGATCGCGTCGGCGACGCCTTCGAACATCACCTGCAACCGTTCGCTCAACGCGCGGTAGCGCTCCTCGCTCCCTCGGATGCGATGTTCGGCTTCTTCCGCCGCTGCGCGCGCGGCCTGTTCGCGCACCAGGGCTCGTTGCTTTTCCTCCGCTTCGCGCCGCACCGTGAGGTCGCGCGTGATCTTGGCGAAGCCGAGCAGCGCGCCGCGCGCGTCATAGAGGGCCGTAACGATGGCATTGGCCCAGAAGCGCGTGCCGTCCTTGCGTACGCGCCAACCTTCGTCTTCGAAGCGTCCCCTGGTCCGCGCGGCCTCGAGCTCACGCGCCGGCTTGCCGGCGTCGACGTCCTCCTGCGGGAAGAAGAGCGCAAAATTGCGCCCGATGATCTCGGTTGCGAGATACCCTTTCATGCGTTCCGCCCCGACGTTCCAGGTCGAGACGCGACCTTCCGGATCGAGCATGTAGATGGCGTAGTCGCCGATGTTCTCGATCAGGAGCCGGAAACGTTCCTCGGACTTTCGCAGCTCCTCCTCGACGTGGCGCCGCTGCGTGAGGTCTCGCGTTACTTTCGCAAAACCGATCACTTTACCGCTCGAGTCTCGCAACGCAGTGATGACGACGTTGGCCCAGAAGCGCGAGCCGTCCTTTTTTACGCGCCAACTCTCGTCTTCGACGCGTCCTTCTCGACGTACCGTGTCGAGGATGTGTTCGGGCTTCCCGGCGCGACGATCCTCTTCCGTGTAGAAGACGGAGAAGTGCCGTCCCAGGATGTCTTTTTCGCGGTAGCCTTTGAGGCGCTCGGCGCCCGAGTTCCAGGTCGCGATATGACCGGTCGCGTCGAGCATGAAGATGGCGTAGTCGATGACCGCATCGACCAAATGGTGGAAGCGCTGTTCGGATTGCCTGAGGGCCTCCTCATCGAGGCGCTTGGCCGTGAGGTCGCGCGTGACCTTGCCGAACCCGCGTAGTTCGCCACTTTCGTCGCGAATAGCGGTAATGACGACGTTCGCCCAGAACAGCGACCCGTCCTTCCGCACGCGCCAGCCTTCGTCTTCGACCCGGCCGAAGAGCTTTGCCGTTTCGAGCTCGCGTTGCGGCTTGCCCGCCGTGACGTCCTCCGGCGGGTAGAAGCGAGAGAAGTGCTGGCCGAGGATTTCTTCGGCCGTATAGCCTTTGATGCTTTCGGCACCGCGGTTCCACGTCGCAATGCGACCCTCGGAGTCGAGCAAGAACATCGCGTAGTCGGTGACGCTCTCTACGAACAGGCGGCAGTCGCTCGACGAGAGCGACGGCGCACGGGGGAGGCGGACCAAATTCGAGGGCGGGGGAGACATGGCGACGAGTCCAATCTGTTAATCGCGGGCGGACGTAGCCTCCAAGGGGAGACATGCGCCACTCTTTGCAAGCGGGGCAGCTTGTCGCGCAACGAGGCCCCGGGCGTTGGGCTGTCCAAAGCGCGCCTCGTCAACACCGGCGCTTCGAGCGACGAACGACTCGCCGCGCTCGAAGCGGAATTCGCCGGCTCAGAGCTCGAACCCCGCTTCAGCGATTTCCGTGCACGTTGCGTGCCGCGCCCGACGCTTCGCCTTCGACGACCGCGGCCCGGACCTGGTACGCATCCTGCTCACGACGGCGCGATGCCCCGGACACGCACGTTCCGCGTGCGCTTTGGACCCGTATCGAATCGCCCCAACTTTGCCTTGAAGATCCGCATGCCGTCGCGCGGCCCCTCGGCGCTCCGGGCATGGCAGAAAGCGACAGTGAGGCACAAGCGGCGGCCCCTTTACCCCCTCGTGGCGGCGCTTGCCATACCCGCTTACCCCGCTAAGTGTTGCTCTGATCGAGCGGGTTTGGCTCGACAGCGCGGTGAGAGCTCATGACGGACAGCGGAGAGCTAGGAAGGCCGGGCCAGCGGTCGCCCGATCTCGGCAAGGGCGACGCCGGGCCGGCGCATCTCGTTCAATTTTACGACAACGACGAGGCCCTTCTCGAACGGGTCGCGACGTTCGTGCGCGCGGGACTCGAGGGCGGTGACTTCGTCATTGCGATCGTCACCGAGGCACACGCGGCTGCGCTCGAAGACCGGCTCGGATCGGTGACGGGTTCGAAGGCGAGCGATCAGGCGCGCGTACTTTTCTTCGATGCCGACGCGATGCTCTCGAAGTTCATGCGAAACGGCGAGCCGGACCCCCTGCTCTTCGAGGCCGAAGTCGGAGGCGTCATCGCGGAAAGGGTCAGGGCCGCTGGGGCGGCCAAGGTCCGAGCGTTCGGCGAAATGGTGAACGTTCTTTGGCAAGAAGGCCAACGGAACTCCGCGCTTCGCCTGGAAGAACTCTGGAACGATCTGCAAACTCGCCACCGCTTCACTCTGCTCTGCGCCTACGCGATTTCGAACTTCTTCAAGCAGCCCGCGGAGCTGCAAAGAGTCTGCGCCGCGCACACGCACGTTCTCGAGCGCGAGGTGACGGCTGATACGGCGCTGCCACCTCAATATGCGCGCCGTTTGGCGCGGGAAATTGCCCACCGTGAGGAAGTGGAGGTCGCGCTGCGCGACTCTTTGCGCGAGATGCGCGCCAAGGACGAGGAGCTCCGCGACTTCCTCGAAAACGCGAGCATCGGCATGCACCGGGTCGGTGCGGACGGCAGGATCCTGTGGGCGAACCGCGCCGAGCTGGAGATGCTCGGGTACGCCGAGAACGAATACGTAGGACGGCCCATCGCGGAGTTCCACGTCGACGAGCCCGTGATCTCGGACATCCTCGAGCGGCTCGCCTGTGGTGAGACGCTGCACGAGGTCGAAGCCCGCGTCCGCGCCAAAGACGGAACGATACGGCACGTCCTCATCAATTCGAGCGTGTATACGCGGGACGGCAAGTTCATCCACACGCGCTGCTTCACGCGCGACATCACGGAGCGACGAAGGGCCGAAGAGGCACGGTCGCGCAGCGAGGAACAGTTCCGGATCGTGACGGACGCGCTTCCCGTTCTCGTGTCCTACGTCGACACCGACGGACGGTACCAGTTCGTGAGCGCTGCCTACGAGCGTTGGTTCGGGCGCCCGCGCGAGGATATCCTCGGGAAACACCTGTCGGAGCTGCTCGGTTCGGAAGGCTACGCAAAGACGCAGCCGCATGTCGAACGAGCGCTGCGCGGCGAGTCAGTCGCGTTCGAGGAAGACGTCCGGTACGCCGACGGCCGCACGCGCTCGATCGAGGCGACGTACATCCCTCAGCGGTCGCCCGGCGGCGTCGCGGGGTTCGTCGCACTCGTGAGCGACGTGAGTGAGCGGAAGCGTCTGGAACGATTTCGCGCGGCGGCCGCCGCGCGCGCGGAACGACTTTGGAAAGTCACGGCCGCCATCGCCCACGCCGTCTCGAGCGAACAGGTCTACGAGGCTCTGGTGGACCGGATCTACGAAATGCTCGGCGCGACGAGCGTCGCGCTCTGGCTCGCCGAGGAGGACGGCCTCAACGTGCGGCTCGCTCGCCAGAAGGGCTACGCCGAGGCCACTGCGGAGCGTTTCGTGCGGCTTCGTCTGAGCGACTCGCCGTCGATCCCCGCTGCCGATTGTATCCGTCTCGGAGAGCCGATCTGGGTCCGCTCGCAGGCCGAGCTCCTCGAGCAGTATCCGCATCTCGCCCCTTCGGTGACCCCCGGGGTGTCGTATCGAATCTCGTGTCTGCCGCTCGTCGTTCGCGGGCGTGTGCTCGGCGCGCTCGCGCTGACGACCGACGCCGCGCGCGAAGACGTCGACGAGGAACGAGATTTTTTGCTCCTCGCCGCACGCTACGCGAGCCAGGCCGTCGAACGGTTGCGTCTGCTCGAACTGGAGCGGCGGAGCAGAGCGGACGCCGACGACGCCGCTCGGCGCATGGGCGTTTTGAGTCATGCTACCCGTGCCTTCGTCGAGACCGGCCTCGAGCTCGATGCGCGGCTTCACGGCGTCGTGCTCGAGCTCGGAAAGACCCTGGGTAGCTCGGTGGAGATCGCGCTCCTCGAAGACGGGCTTTTGCATACCTGTGCCGTGCATCACCCGGTACCGCAAGCGGAGGCCCGCCTGCGCCAATTGGCACAGGCGAGCCCCCTGCGCGCGGGCGAAGGGGTAAGCGGAGCGGTTGCCGTGAGCGGCGAGAGCGTGCTCATTCCTTCGATCGAGGTCACGGAGCTGATCGAACGCACGGCTCCGAGCTATCGCGCCTTTCTCGAACAATACCCGGTATATGCCATGCTGTGTGCCCCGCTTCATTCGCGCAGCGGAATCATCGGCGTGGTCACCGTCTCACGGACGAACGAGGGCGAGACCTATACGGGCGCGGATCTGGAGCTACTCGAGGAGCTTGCTTCACGCGCCGCTGGAGCGATCGACAACAGCCGTCTCTACCACGAGGCCGAGGAAGCGCGCCGGCGCGCCGAGCAGCTCTATAACTTCGCCGAAGCGGTCGCCGTGGCGGACAACGTGAACGTCGTCTTCGACGCCGCGCTGACTGCCATTGCAGGCGCGCTCGGCACGGACCGGGTAGCGATCCTGACCCTCGACGGCCGCAAGAGCATGCGCTTCGTCGCCTGGCGTGGGCTCTCGGAGCGCTATCGCGCCGCCGTCGAAGGGCACTCGCCGTGGTCTCCGGACGCCACGTCGCCAGCGCCCGTGCTCGTTCCCGACGCGGCCGGGGATGATTCCCTCCGGTCGTACGTCGACCTTTTTCACGAAGAAAGCATCGGCGCCCTCGGGTTCCTTCCGCTGGTCAACCGTGAGCGTCTGCTCGGAAAGTTCATGGTTTACTACCCGAGCCCGCATCAATTCGCGAATCACGAGGTGGAGCTCGCTCTCGCAATAGCGAACCATCTCGCGTCGGTGATCGCCCGCTTCTCGGCGGTGGCAGCGCTCGAGGAGACGCTCCGAGCCAATGAGCTCTTCGCCGGAGTTTTGGCGCACGATCTCCAAAATCCACTTTCGGCCATGATGATGGCCGCGCAGGTCATGCTGATGAGGAACGAAGGCGATCCAGCCGCGAGACCGGTCAGCAAGATCCTCTCGAGCGGCAAGCGTATGGCACGGATGATCGAGCAGCTCCTCGACTTTACGCGCGCCCGTACCGGGGGAGGCATCCAGATCCAGCCGCGTGAGACCCACCTCGGCGAGCTCTCGGCACAGGCAGTCGATGAGCTCGAGCTTGCCCATCCCGAGTGGACGATTCGTTGCGACGCGTCGGGTGACCTCGGGGTGTGTTGGGATCCCGATCGCATGGTTCAAGTCATCTCCAACCTGGTGGCCAATGCGGGGCAGCACGGGGCGCAGGGCTCCCCGGTGATTGTTCGGCTGGACGGCTCGTCCGAATCCGAAGTCAAATTCGAGATTCACAACGCGGGCGCGATTCCGCCGAAGTTCCTCCCGAATATCTTCGATCCGTTCCGAAGCCATCGCGGCGCCCACGTACGCGGGCTCGGACTCGGGCTCTTCATCGTCCGGCAGATTGTTCTTGCCCACGGGGGGACGGTGACCGTCTCGTCCTCGGAAGAGGCGGGGACGACCTTCCACGTCACCGTGCCGAGGGCGGTCAGACCGCTGGTTGACGCGCCGTCGGGCCGCATGAATTAGCAACGCCCGTTCTTCGTCGGGGCAGAGGCGAGGCAATTCGGGAGACTCGAGGCGCGACGCAGCGCGGCTGTCTGACACGAACTTCTGGGTAAAGGGCTGAGACGCCGTAAGCCGCGATTGGCGCGCATCGAGGGGCATTCCGCCCGTGGCCGGCTGTCACGAGCGCAACGGCATGCGCTTTGCTCTCGAGGTGGGGCCGCAACCGTTCGGCGAGCCAAGGAGAATCGATGACACGTTATCTTGCTTCATTGTTGTGCGGACTCTGTGCCGCGGCGTGCGCTACGAATAAGCCGGCCGACGCACCGCAGGAGCCCGCGCGCAACGACTCGACGCCGGCGCTGGCGAGCACTGCCGACACGACTCCCATTTCTGACGGTGCGCTCGACCCCGTGCCCGCGCCGCAGGCCGAAGGAGATGCCCGCAGCGCGACGTCGTCCGGTGGCACGGCAGCGCCGGCCGCGACGGATTACAAGACCATGGACGCAAACGTCGCGCCCGACAACACGAAGACGAACGAGCGGGACAAGAAGGGTACGGCCCCAACTCCGCTCGATCAGGGCGAGAGCCAGTCGGATCTCGCTATCACGCAGAAGATCCGGCAAGCGGTGGTCGGCGACCACTCGCTCTCCTTCGACGCGAAGAACGTGAAGATCATCACGCGGAACGGGAAGGTCACGCTGCGCGGGCCCGTGAGCTCGAACGAAGAGCGCACCGCGATTCAGTCCGCCGCGCAAAAGGTGGCGGGCGCGGGGAACGTCGATAACCAACTCGAATTGAAGAAGTGAAATATATCATGAGCAAAAATACGACTGTGATTGGCATTGTCGACAGCCAGAGCCAGGCCGAGCAAATCGTCAGTGCCCTTCAGAACGGCGGTGTCCCCGTGTCCGACATCTCCGTGCTTCTGCCCGACAAGCGGGGCACGAAGGATTTCGCCCACGAGCACCACACCAAGGCGCCCGAGGGCGCCGTAGCCGGTGTCGCCGGCGGTGGCCTCGTCGGAGGCACCATCGGACTCCTCGCGGGCATCGGCGCCCTCGCGATTCCCGGTCTTGGCCCGTTCATCGCGGCCGGGCCGCTGATGGCGGCGCTGAGCGGTGCCGCCGCGGGCGCCGCCGTGGGTGGCGTCGCCGGTGCGCTGATTGGTTTGGGCATCCCCGAGCTCGAAGCGAAGAAGTACGAGGGTAAACTGAAGGGCGGCAACATCTTGATGGCCGTTCACGTCGACAACGGTGAGGAACGCAAACGCGCCGAGGAGATCCTCAAGCGGGGCAACGCTCACGACATCAGCACGACGAGTGAAGCGTCCGTCCCGAAGGAGAAGGCCGCCGGTCCTCGCGCTTAGCGGGGCACGGCTTCCACTGTCGTGGTCAGGCCGTCGAAGCTGCCTCGGCCCGCAAGACGATGGGCCAGGGCAGCTTCGTCTCGAACAAGTGCTTTCGATGCGCGACGAGCGCCGGGGTGACATAGGCGCCGATTTGCTCGACCAAGTACGCGAGTGCGGGGCGCACGCGCGGTTGCAACTGGGGGCAGTCGGCGTCCGCCAACGGGACCGCGTACGTCAGGCATGTCGCCAAGTAGATGTCGAGCGCCGTGAGCTGGGCGCCGAGCAGATAGCGGTGGCCCGCAGCGTGGCTCCGCGCGAGCTCGGCGTCGAACAGCGCGAGGACTTCGCGCAGGCGCGCGAGCGCCGCCGGGATGCGTTCGGGCGCGTAGCCGTATTTGCGGGCGAGATACTGCGCGACGGGGAGCGAGAAGGAGCGTGTGCCGCCGGAGGCGAGCCCCCCGTCGATCATGACGAGACGCGAGCACCAGCCGAAGCCCCCCTCTCCGCAGAGCTCGTGGGCGAGGCCGTGGTGCCGGATGCGCGCCTCGGGCTCGGCTGGAATCAGCGGGACGCCGCCTTGACGTTCGGCGAAGGCGAGGATTTCAGCCCAGCCGGTGCGCGGCGGTTCTTCGTCCGTGAGCAACACCGGCACGTTCAGCGCGCCCGTCCAGGTCCGCAATGCCTCGTCGACGCGCGGGTAGCCGATCACCTGAATCGGTAACTCCTTCACGTGAAAGATCCCTTTCGCCGCCTCGGACCAGGGGCTCGGAAGGTTGCCGGCGACCACCAGCCGTGGGCCGCTCGCGGAACGCGCGGTGTCGACATCGAGGAACGTCAGCGAGGTCATACGCCGACGCTAGCACGTGCTGCGAACGGCTCCGCTCGTGCTCGCCCGAACGCGTTCGGGGCTCGCGCAGCCGCGTTAGCGCCCGCCCCACGGATTCATCAAGTCGAGCTGGCGTTCGTGACGCAGGAGCACGCGCAGCGCCTCGCGGCGTTCGTTCGAAAGCCCGTTCTGCGGATCGAAGCCGTACTCGCGCAGACCCTCGAGCAGCTGCTCCAGACGCTGTCGCTCCGAAGCCGGAGTCGCTGGCTGCGGCGACTCGGCGAGCGCAACCTTCGCGGCGGCCGGCGCTGCGACGGACGGTCCCGTAGCGGGCGCTCCTGCGGCCGGCGGTACTACGGCCGGCGTGGCCGGGTGAGCCTCCGCCAGGAAGTCCCCTTGCGAGCGAAGCGGATCGGTCTTCGGTCGATCGCGCGAGGTCTCGACGGCGACCGAGTGCGGCTCGGACGTCGTTTCACACCCGCGTGTCTGACTTGCCAACCTCTGTTCCATCTCGAGCAGCCGGGCCTCCAGCTGGATGAGCCGTGCGTGCTCACGCATCGCTTGGGCACGCGTGGAGCGCGCTTGCAAATCTGCCGCTCCCTCAGCCCTCGGTGCGGCCGCCCCGCAACCGAGCAGGCTCCCGAGCAGGAGTACGACTGGAAGCGTCAGCCGGTGCCGCATCGCGCACTGGAAAAATAGCACCAGGCGACGGCGCGTGTGAGAAGTTCGCGGATCCAGCGACAAAAGGTGCGCGCGCGGCTAGCGCAGCTGCTTTCGGACCTTCTTGATGAAGGTCTGCGTGCACTTGCCGTGGCTGCCTTCGTATTCGATGATTTCACGCACGAGCCGCGTCTTCGTCTCGGCCGATAGCCCGGAGGCGTTGACCTCGTTCGCGAGCGTCGTTCCGTCGTGCGTCGTCGGCCAGGTCGCTTTCGCGGGGACCGCCGCCTTCGATGGGGTGACGTGGTGAGACGGCTTCGTCTTCGTCACGTCTCTGAACAGCGGCTCTTCGACGCGGCGCCCGTTGCCATGGCAGGCGGGGCAGGTCTTCGAGCTCCCACCGAACGAGTTGGCGATGCGTCCGTCACCTCCGCAAACACGACAGGATTCCACGAGGCTCTCGTATCCTCGACCTGCGGCGGCCGCCAGCGCGCTGCGCGTTTCCACGGAATCCGCGGCCGTTCTTGGGCCGCGGCCGCGCGACGGAGGGAGGCCGCGGCGGTGAAGCTCGACGGCGCGCCTCAGCCTGCAGCGGCGCCACTCGTGGCAACGGCGGACGGCTGGGGGTCGGGGGCGTCCTGAGCGATTGAAGCAAGCAACATCTCGAGGCCGGTCATCGTGTGCGGTTTGTCCAAGAAACCGACGACGTTCGGCATCTTGAGGAGCTTCGACGCGTCTTCCGCCTGAAAGCCGCTGGTGATGAGCACGGGGATGTTACCGCGAACACTGCGGAGCTGAGCGAGCGTTTGCTCGCCGGATTGCTCGGGCATGGTCAGGTCGAGGACGACGAGATCGACCGAGTCCAGCTGCGCTTCGAGGAGCTCGACCCCGCGCCGGCCGCTGTCGGCGATGACGACCCGATGTCCGAGCTCGCTCAGCATTCTGCCCGTCACCAAGCGCACCGCCGGCTCGTCGTCGATGAGCAGGATGCTGCGGGCTCGGGGGGGCGCGTCCGACGCGGGTCGAGTTTTGGATTGGCGTGGCATGGACTCGTGCGCGATCGGCAAGAGGAGGCCGAAGCTCGTTCCTCGCGCTGACGTCGCGTCGACGCCGAGCCAGCCGCGGTGCGCTCGAACGATGCCGGACGCGGCGGCGAGGCCCATCCCGCGTCCGGTCCCCTTCGTCGAGAAAAAAGGCTCGAACAGGTGTTCGCGTGCTTCGGGATGAATGCCCGCGCCCGTGTCGCTGACCGTCACCTTCACGTAGTCGCCCGCGCCGATTCCATACGGCTCGTTGTCCGGCGCATCGAGCCGGATCGATTCGGTCCGCAGCGTCAAGCAGCCGCGCCTTCCCTCCATCGCGTCGAGCGCGTTGAGCATCAGATTGGTGACCACCTGGCGCAGCTGAAAGCGATCCGCGCCGACCGGCGGCAACCCCGGGCCGAGCTCGAGGACCAGCTGGGCCCTGGACTCGACGGTGGCGTGCAATAGACGGAGGGCCGCGGCAAGCTCCGGATTGATCTCCAGCGCTTGAATCGCGAGGCTGCGCCGTCCCGCGTAGGCCAGCATCTGTTTGCTGAGCTGCGCGGCTTCTCCCGCGAAGGTCATGACTTCGGTGAGACAGCGCGACAGCACGGGCGGCGCGTCGCTCGGGAGCTTGCGCAGAGCGACCTCGGCGTTGCCGACGACGCCGCAGAGCAGGTTGTTGAAGTCGTGAGCCACGCCGCCCGCCATCACGGCCAAGCTCTGCAGGGCCTGGCTGCGCTGCAGCTCGCGCTCGAGATCGCGCTGCCTGCGGTCCGTCACGACACGATCGGTGAGGTCGCGGACGACCCGCAGCGTCAGCTCATCGTGCGAGCCGTCCGGATCGAAGCGCGTCTCGGTGACGAGCAACAACGTGCGCGGGTTTCGCTCCAGCACGACTTCGTAGGAGTGGCGCTCGCCCAGCGTCGGCGACCTCGCGGCGAGCGTGCGGCGGCTCTCTGCCGTCAAGAGCTCGGAGAATGTCAGGCTCGAGAGCTCGTCGCGCGCGCCGCCGAGCGCCAAGGCGAGAGCCTGGTTCGCGAAGACGAAACGATCCCGTGCATCGAAGAGACCCACTCCTTCCCCGAGGCTTTCCACCAGTGCGCGTTGCATACGTTCGCTGTAGCGCAGCGATTCCTCGCTCCGCCTCCGCGCTTCCATTTCGCGGCGCAGCTCGGCATTCAGCGCGAGCGTACGCCGGCGTGAATCGACCACGAGTCCGAGGCCACCTGCGAGCACGAGCTTGACGAGTAACGCGATGAGGCCGGCGACGTTCCCGGTCTCGGCGCTCGCGCGGAGGTCGAGAGCATGGCTGCGATCGATGACCGCGATAGCGACAATCACGACCAGTGCACCGCGCACGCCGAGCCAAGCCGCCGACACGACGCAGAGCCCCAGGCCGAATAGAAAAGCCGGGTCGCCGATGCGGCCGTACAGCGTCAAGAACGACGCGCGGTAGGCGAGTATCAGCGCCGCCAGAACGCAGCCCTGCACGACGACGCTGCGGAGCGCGCGTTGCGCCGAGGCACGGCCAATCCGTCGACGCGACGGGTAAGAGCCGGCGACCGCCTCCCCCAGTTGAACCAAGGAACCAGGGTCGCTCGAACCGAACATCAGGCCGGTCATAGGCCGGTACCCCCCACCTATCAAGCGACGAACGGCGTGACACGCGTCCAACGTTGCGAGGACCCCTCAGCCATGCCTGGGCGGGCAATTCCGTGGCCCCCACTTAACCCGCGCTACGTGGTGCCGTTAGCTCGCCACCGCGGCAGCGCCCGCGCTTCTCCATTCGAAGCGCGAGCGGGGAAGACGCCCGAACGATCTCGGGCTCGGACAGGTGCGTTTGCCGGGCGGAGAAGGAGAACCACGATGCAGCAACGACACCAGGGGACGAGGCGATCGATGAACGGCAGCACGAGGCGGCGGAGCGGCATGCTCGCGCTCGGAGTTGCGACCGCGGCGGCGCTCGGCGCGGCTTGTAGCGCGGAAGACGGAGTCGGGAGCCTCGGGACCGAGCGGCTCGCGACGCAACCGGCGCCGAACATCGACGCGCGGCGTTCACTCGCCATCACGGATCAGCCCATTCTCGTGAACTTCACGTTGAAGCGCGTGCTCGATCAGATCATCTCCACGAGCGGCGTGAGCGGGCTCACGGCGACGGCACTGTTCCAGCAATGGTGGGATATCCAAAATCCGGGCCCTGGACTCGGGCTCGGCCCGCACTGCAACGACGTCCGCGACGGCGACAATCCAGAGCTCAACGGCTACCCCTACACCTGTCGGCCTGCGCCGGCCGAGGGCTCCCAGGCGAGCTGCGATCCGTTCGCCGCCGGCAGCGCCTGCGCGTACAGCCCCGTCGGGTTGTTCATGCGCTTCGACCTCGCGCCGGAGGACGGCCGGCACTGCGGCGAGTATCGCGTGATCTTCGCCAAGGATTCGGGTCGCACCGACGCGCAGAACCGAAACCTCGTGATCTTCGAGGCTGCGCTGCGAAACCCGCACCTCAATCAGGGCATCCGCGGCTGCGACAAGTACGTGCGCGCCTGGGCCGACCTTTCGAACGAGCCGGACCTGAACAAGCGCCGCGCGACCCTCGAAGGGTTTTACTTCAGCGGCTACCAGGAGTTCGACCCCATCATCAGCTACACGAGTTACGGCGAAAATCCGCTCGGCGCCGGCCAGGTGCGCGCCAATGCCTTCATGCAGCCGGACACGCCGCGCGTGTGGTCTTTGCGTGAGTTCAAGCTGCAGCGTCCGTGCACGCCCGCTTGCTCGCTCGCGTTCGTGCCGGTCAGCGACAAGGTGAACCCGTTCGGTCCACTCTTCGACGCCGCTTCGACCAACCCGAACGCGCCGGGCTTTCAGTCCGAATTCTTGACGCAGGTCCCGCGTTTGGCGGCCACCGATCCGAACGGTATCGCCATGAACCCGAGCGACGGCTACGACTCGGGGCAGAGCCAGGCGTCGAGCTCCGTCACCGAGACGAACTACCCCTACAATTTCGGCAGCGGTCCGAACGCTTTCCGCACCGCAATCCAGGCCACGCTCACGAGCATCGGCAGCAGCCTCACGCCCGACGACATCGTCGCGCGAGCCCAGGTCACCGCGTGTGCGGGCTGTCACCGCTTCAGCAACAACGCAAACCTCGGAAACTCGGTGATTTGGCCGCCCTCACTCGGGTTCACGCACGTGTCCGAGCGTGACGCGGACGTCGAGAGCGTGGGCGGAGTGTCGCGTTATCTCATCTCCGACGCGCTCGTGAATTTGCTGTTGCCGCACCGCAAGCAAGTCGCCGAAGATTTCCTGAACGACGTGCCGCACCCGGCGAAGCCGCCGGGTGATCCGATCGGCGGGCGCTGGGTCCACTGAGCCCATGAGCCACGTGGCGCGGCCTCGTGATCGAACGATCGCGCGGGCCGCGCCGCGCGCGTCGAAAATCGGTTACTCGTCGCGATTGCTCGGCGCGGTCGCGCCGGTTTCGCACGCGGGCCTGAAGCGCCGTACACCGTGCTCGTCCAAAGCATATGGCGGGTCGCAGGAGACGCTCGCGGCGTCGATACACTCGAGGCGCACGTGCCTGATGCCCACGCTGTCGATGTAAACGGGGAGCTTGCAGTCCGCCGCGGCGGACGGGATCGCGGGCATCAGCGCGCGAGCGGCGCCCGTTCCCGAGGGGATCGTACGTCCGAGCTCCGCTTCGATGCGACGGATCTTCTCGTCGAGCTCGTGCGCGCGACGCTTGAGGTCCACGAGTTGCCTCCGGAGGTCGCCGCGGTCGGCGCCCGACCGGGGTTCGGCTTTCGCACTGCCCGCGTGCCCCAGCGTTGCTCCGAAGACGACGAGCGCCAACATCGATGTCCGCCGCACACCTTCAGCTTAGCGCAAACTCGGCGCGCAGCGAGCCGTGACGGGACGCGTGGCGTGATTTCTTTCGTGTAAGGCGAGGTGTGTCGTCGCCTCCTCGGCGGTTACGTCGCCTCGACTTCGTACGAGAACGTTCGCTCGAAACTGCCGCGGGCGTGCCGAGAGCGCGAGGAGCTTACGTCGAGGGCGCGCGAGCGGCGGCTCAGTAGAAGAGGTCGAAGGTGCCCGACAGGTACAGCATCGAGAGCATGTAGAGCATGCCGTCGTAGTAGCGGTACTGGCCGGTGGGCGTGGCCTGGTCCCAGGCCGCTTGCAAGAAGGGCGTCCCGTCCGCGGCGGACAAGCCGAACGCGAGCATGGCGTTCACGCCCGTGAGACCGGCGCCGTGATACCGGTCCGTGGACGTGCCGCTGAGCGAGTACATGCCGCCGTAGGTGTCGAGTCCCTGGCTCGTCCAAAACGCGGCGTTCGTCGCCGCGTAACCGGCCTGCCACGTGCCCGCGCCGTTCACGACGTAGTCGGACATGACGTTCAGCGGGACACGCCAAGAGTCGGCGTTGAAGGTGTTGCCGGCGCTGTAGGCGGAGCCGTCGTAGTTCGCTTGGTAGGGTGCGAGTCCGGTCGTCGTATCGATGACCTTCGGGAAGAACGTGCGCGCATAAGCGGCCGCGTCGTTCCAGAGCGTCGCGTTGGCGCTGTCGAAGCAGGCCCACTCCGCGTAAAAAAGCGGGAGCACGTACGACGGATCGCTGAAACGCGAGCCCGCGCTGAACTTGACGACGGCCGGGTTCGAGTTGAAATCCTGCTTGGCGACGGCCGCCATCGCCTTGAGCGCTTCGGCGCCGTAGTCGATCGCGCCGCCGTCGCCCCAGCGCTTGTGCGCGAGCATGAGGGCTTCGGCAAAGTACTCGTCTCCGTCGGGCGCTTGTCCCGTCGAGATCGGCGAGCACGAGTCGACGTTCATCTGCCACGCGAACACGCCGCTCGACTGCTGCATGCATGCCTTCGCGTAGTTCCAGAGTTTGTCGAACTCGGTCTGCATGTTCAGCTCGACGGCGATGAACATGCCGTAGGATTGGCCTTCGCTTCGTACGTCGTCGTTCGCGATGTCCTCGATGTACGCCTGCGAAGGATTGGACGAGAGCTCGAAGTAAATCGGCTGATCTTGTGCGCTCCCGTGGAAGAGCTGCTCGGCGAGGCCCGTCATCTTCGCTTCCACGTCCGACGCGGATTGACCGAGCACTTCGGTGAACAGGTTTCGGTAGCGGGCTGGCGCCATGCACGCGGTACGCGGTGAGGGAACGACGGCACCACTGCCGCTGCCGCCGTTCGTCCCACCCGCGCGACCGCCCATGCCGCCGGCCGGGCTTCCGCCTCTGCCGCCCGCGGGGTCCGCACCACTCGTAGCGCCGGCGCCGCTCGCGCCGTTCGTCATCCCTGCGCCGGCGGCGCTGGCTCCGGCGCCGCCGTTCGACGTGTCGCCAGCCATGGCGCCCGTGCCGCCGGTGTTGCTCGCCGGAGGACTACCGCCGCTCGAGCCGCACGCGAGGACGGACGACATGCTCACCAAACCGAAGAGACGAAGCAGAGGACGAAGCAAGAATTTTACGATAGCACGAGCGACGCGTGCGCCCGTGCGGCGACTCGTCAGCCCTTCTCGACGTTCTTCAGTTTGATCACGGGCTTCAACGCGAACGAGCACGCGGCAGTCTGATCGAGCGACTCGTTCAAGTCGAAGTCGACGACGAGCGTGAGCCTCGAGCTTTCCGACACGTCGAGCGCTTTGAACGGATGATTGATCTTGATGCCCGTCGGCGGAACGTTCGAGAGGTCGAGCGAGCAGGTGGTGCCGCTCGTCAGCACCACCTCGTTTCTGGCCGCGCCGTCGATGAACAGGCGGATCTGCGTGAGCTTGCCGCTCGGCAAGTCGAGCTCGCCGAGGCTCGCGCGCACGTCGTTCTGCAAGCCGACCAGATCGAACGTCCCCGCCTTCGGGGTTACGGTGCGCCACCCGCCCGGGCCGTCTTCGGCGCCGTTCGCGTCGCCACCCGCCGACTCGGCGTCAGCGTCCGACACGGCTTCGTCGTCCCCGGCCACGTGCACCTCGACGCGCTCGAGACTCACGAAAACATGCGCGATTGCGGCCGTATCCGGGGGAGCGTCCGTGAGCTCGAGCGTCACCTTGGTGCTCGAGCCGCAGGCCACGAGCCAAAACGCCGCCGTTACGAGCCCGATCGAAGGGAGAGCGTGCTTCATGCCGCGTCAGTGGCAGGTCGGAGCAGGGTTTATGACCGCCGCCGGGCCGGCATGACAAAAAAAGAGAGTGCCGGCCGCGCGGCGCCGGCGCCGCGTGTGCGCCTTGCTCAGCGCGCCGTTCGCGAGTATGTCGCGTTCCGATATAATTCATGAGACGTCTCGCCGACCTCGACGCGGCCCAGTACCGCGCTCTCGCCGAGCTTCGCTACCGGATCAGGTGCTTCCTTACGTTCAGCGAGAGCGCGGCGCGCGCAGCCAAGCTGGAGCCCCAGCAGCATCAGCTGCTGCTCGTGCTCAAGACGTTGGCCGCGGAGAAAAAGCCGACCGTTCGCGTCGTGGCCGAGCGCCTGCAAATCCGCCACAACAGCGCCGTCGACCTCGTCAAACGCACGGTCGAGCGCGGCCTGGTCGAGCATCGCCGGAGCGAGGAGGACCGCCGTGAAGCCTCGTTGCGGCTCAGCCCGGCGGGCCAGCGGCTCCTGAGGCGCTTGAGTCTCGCTCACCGCGCGGAGCTTTCGTCGGCCGCTCCGGCGCTGGTGGATGCGCTCCACATGATCGTTTCGAGGAACAAGCAATATGAAGCCTGAAGATTTGCCCCGTGAAGACGACGAAGCGCGCGCCAGCGAACGCGTGGCGACGCGGATTCCGGTCGCGCCGTCGATGCGGGTGACGCTCGAGAACGTCAACGCTCCGGTCGAGCGCGCCAACGTCGACCGCCGCGTGCTCATCGTCGCCGGCCTCGCGATTGGACTCGGCCTGGTCACCGCGCTGATCGCGCGCGTCCTGACGGCGCTCATCGGCCTCATCACGAACATCGCCTTTTACGGGCGCGTGTCGGCTTCGATCGTCGGTCCCGCGGACAACAAGCTCGGGTGGTTCGTCGTGATCGTGCCGGTGATCGGTGGCCTCATCGTCGGCGTGATGGCGCGCTACGGGTCGAAGGCGATTCGCGGTCACGGCATCCCCGAGGCGATGGAACAGGTGCTCTTCAACGAGAGCCGGATTCCGGCGCGAGTGACGTTCCTCAAGCCGCTTTCGGCCGCGTTCTCGATCGGTACGGGCGGCCCCTTCGGCGCCGAGGGTCCCATCATCGCCACCGGCGGAGCGCTCGGCTCGTTCATCGGTCAGGTGCTGCGCGTGTCGGCCGAGGAGCGCAAGGTGCTCTTGGCGGCCGGCGCCGCCGCGGGCATGTCGGCGACGTTCGCGAGTCCCGTGAGCGCCGTGCTGCTCGCGGTCGAGCTGCTGCTCTTCGAGTATCGCCTGCGTTCCATCGTGCCCGTCGCGCTCGCAAGCGTCGCGGCGTGCGGCGCGCACGAGGTCCTCGTCGGGTCCGCGCCCGCGTTCGCCATGTCCGCGGTCAGCGCGCCGACGGGGACGGCGCTCGCCATCTACGTCGGCATGGGGCTCATCGCCGGCGTCGCTTCGATGCTCGTCACGCGCGCCGTGTACGCGGTGGAGGACGCTTTCGAGAAGCTGCCTTTCCATTGGATGTGGTGGCCCGCGCTAGGCGGCATCGTTGTCGGCGTCGTCGGCGTCGTGTCGCCTCACACCATGGGCGTCGGCTACGACAACATCGATCACCTGTTACAGGGCAATTTCGCGACCGAGGCCGTGCTCGTCTTCGGCGTGCTCAAGCTGGTCTCCTGGGCGCTGTCGCTCGGCACGGGCACGTCGGGCGGAACGCTCGCGCCGCTCTTCACGATCGGCGGCGCGCTCGGCACGGCACTCGGCGCCGCGGCGGCGTGGCTCGTTCCTTCCGCCGCGGTCGACATCCGCGTCGCGGCGCTCGTGGGCATGGCGGCGCTCTTCGCCGGCGCGTCGCGCGCGCTGCTCGCGTCCGTCGTCTTCGCCTTCGAAACCACGCGGCAGCCGATGGGACTCTTGCCGCTCCTCGGCGGCTGCACGGCGTCGTATCTGCTCTCGGCGATGCTGATGCGGCACTCGATCATGACGGAAAAGATCGCCCGCCGCGGCGTGCGAGTGGTGAGCGACTACGTGGCCGACTACCTCGATCAAGTGCGCGTGTCGGACGTCGCCATGGCTCCGGTCGTCGTCGTGCGCGCCGACGACACGCTCGAAACGGTGCGTGCCTGGCTCGGGTCGCACGCGCCGGGCGCAACGCATCAGGGCTTCCCGGTCGTCGACGCCGACGACCGTCTCGTCGGTGTCATCACGCGCCGCGACGTGCTCGGCACCGAGGCCGGGGGCGAGCCGCTGCGGAGCGTCATCAAACGCCCGGCGGCGGTGGTGTTCGAGGATTCGTCGCTGCGCGACGCGGCCGACCACATGGCGCGCGAGCGCGTCGGGCGGCTCCCGGTGGTCGCGCGGCAGCAGCCGGATCGCGTGATCGGGATGGTTTCGCGCAGTGACGTGATCGCGGTCCACGTGAAGCGGCTCGAGGGTGAGAACCTGAGCAAGCCGCGCTATCGCTTCCGGCTGCCGAGCTTGGCGCGCGAGACCTGACGCGTATTATCCTGAGCGTTCCGGACCTTTGCCGGCAACCTTGGTCAGTGATGTCGGGACGCTCGTTGGCCGCGCTTTGCCTCTTGACGCTCGCATGCAGCGGCTCCGAGGACCACGCGAGCGGGAGCGGAGGGGGCCGCACGAGCGCCGCGGCGGGCAACGGCCAGGCCGGGAGCGGCGCGAGCGCCGTCGGTGCGGGAGCCGGCGGTAGCGGGACCGGGGTCGCCGGGGCCGGCATGAGCGCCGGGCGGGCGGGAGCCGGCGGAATGGGCGGGACGGCGGGCGCGCAGAGCGAGGGTGGGCGCTCCGCTTCCAGCGGCGGGGCGGCAAAAGGCGGCGCGGCAACGAGCAGCGGCGGAACGGGTTTGGGGATGGGGGGCCGGGGTTCGGCAGGTGCGGCGAATGCTGCCAGCACCGGTGGCAGGAGCGGCGCGGGCGGCAACGGCTCCGGCGGCAAGAGCGGCGGAGCTGACGGCGGTGCGAGCGGCAGCGGCGCGACGACGAACGTCACCGTGTGGCTCGCCGGCGATTCGACGATGGCCAACGGCGAGACGCCATGTCCCGTCGGTTGGGGCAAGGTGTTCGAGCCGTATTTCAACGACCACGTCACGATCACGAACAGCGCGGTAGGGGGGCGCAGCATTCGCACCTGGCTCTACAACGTCGAGGACACGATGGACTCCTCCGGCGAGTGCGTGCTCATGACCGACGCCAGCGGCCAACCGACGCTGCAGGCGCACTGGACGCAGATGCTCACCGGCATGAAAGCGGGCGACTACCTGATCATCCAATTCGGCATCAACGACGGCGATCCGAGCTGCGATCGCCACGTCGGGCTCGACGCTTTCGAGGAGTCGCTCGGAGTGATGGCGCAAGCGGCGAAGGCTCGAGGCGCCGCGCCCATCTTCGTCACGCCCGTGAGCGCGATTGCGTGCAGCGGCAGCAAAGCGGTCGGAACACGCGGCGCCTACGTGACGGCGACGCTCGACGCCGGGACGGCGAACGACGTGCCGGTCATCGACCTGCACGCGCTGAGCGTCGCGCTCTACGACGCGAACGGCTTCTGCCCGATCCCGGGCGGGGACGTGAGCGAAGGTACGACCGGCCCCGTCGGGGATTTCTTCTGCGACGATCACACGCACTTCGAGACGACGGGAGCGACGGCGATCGCGGGGCTCGTCGCTCGAGCGCTGCGCGACCAGAACCTCGGGCTCGGCGCGTACCTGAAGTGAGCGGCTCGGACGCTGAGCCGCTCCGGACCGCACGGGAAGGTCGCGAGTGGGTCACCGAACGACCAGCGTGCGCATGCTGATCATGAAGAGCTCGGGCGAGCCCGCGCGCTTGGCCCAGACGCTGACGGCATAGCTCCCGGGTAGCGGCTTTTTACCGAGCTCGAGCTCGATGCTGAAGTGGCGGCCGTCGACCTTCACCGGTTTCGGCGTCTTGAAACCCGCTGGGAAGTACAAGGTGTCCGGCGCCGGGATCCGATAGGATTTGCCGTTCAGTCGCTCGCGCGGAAGGGGCTCCGGCAACGGCGTCCTGCCGAGACCGACGCCGCCGAACGTGAGCGGCTCCGCGATCGTTCCTTCGACGTCGAGCGTCGTGTTCCCCTTGGCTTCCCGCGGCAACGGCGCGTAGTCGCCATAGTCGTCGACGAACTCCTCGCTCAGGCACGGTTGCGAAACCTCGGACGGCTGCGCAACACCAACGCCGAGTCGGTTGTGGAGCGGGTTCAAGATGTTCCGGCGGTGGCCGTCGTTCGGCGGCACCTCCGCCATGAACAGCTGGTGGAGCCGAGCGAGCTTGTCCGCGGAGAAGAGCGGCTTGCGTTCGAGGTCGCGCTCGACCGTATCGAACAGGCAGGCGGCGTTCTCTTGCACGAAATCGCTGCCGCCGCTCTCGCTGTAGCGCTGCTCCGGGGTCGAGCCGTCGCTGCCGAGGTGTCCCGTGAACCCCTTTGCGGCCATGTCGCGCGCGTGCCGGGCGCCGGCCTTCGACGCCGTAGCATCGAGCGCCACCGCCGAAAGCCCCGCTTTCTTGCGATCGCGATTGACGAGCTCGAGCACGAAGCGTTCGGCTTCGGCTTCAGTGAGCGGCTTTGCAGCCGCAGGCGGCCCGGCCCACGCACGGGGCAACGCGGAGGAAGCAAGCGCTGCGGCGCACGCCGAAAGAGCGATGGTCTGCCGTAAGGTGATGCGCCGCACTCGCTGCTCCGAGCGTACGCGGATACGTCACGGTGTGCAGCCCCGTGAAGTCGTACGTCCGCGTCGAGGCTCTCGCTCGCGAACGGCGCGAACTGGCTGGTAGGCTCCAAGCGGACGTGGTTCGAGAGATGGCCGACCGAGCCCAGGGCGTGGCAGACTGCGCGCCCCGCATGGCCCTCGAGTTCGCCCTCCGTCCACGCATCGATCTGGAGCGCCCCGCGCCCAGGCGACGACGGGGACGACTGCCGCGGTTCGCGCTGCTGATGGCCGCGTATTGGGCGGGCATGGCGGGCGCGACGGTCGTGCTGCTGCGGATCATGAAGGAGGCGCCGGAGCCTGCGTTGGTGGCTCTGGACACGGACGAGCCCGCAGCCGAGCCCGCGGCCGAGAACCCGGCGGAAGTCGACGACGCGGTCGAAGCGAACACTCAGACGGCCGCGCCAGCGCAGGCGACCGTCGCGAGCCCCGAGCCGCCCGCCGCGTTCCGCGCGGAGCCGAGCGCCGGGCCGAGCCCGCCGGAACCGCCGCTGCGCTCCACTCGGCTCGCGCCGGAACCGCTGCCGCGCTCCACTCGGCTCGCGCCGCAACCGCTGCCGCGCGTCGAGCTACGCGTGTCGGAACTACCTGCTCGCGTCGACTCACGCACCCCGGAGCGACGCCTTCGGCCCGCACCGCTCGAAGGCGTTGCGGCGCGCTCGACCGAACCGGCGCGCGCCGAGCCCCCGCCGACGTCGCTGCCTAGTTGCGAGACGGCGGCGGCGTCCGCGAACGAGACGCTCGACTTGCGTGGCGCTCCTGGCGCGCCCGATCTCCCGCGCGAAGCGTTTGCGGCCGTGCTCGACGACGGCGCCTATCTTGCCGCTTGCGCACTGCCGCCCGGCACCGCCCTCGACATTTGCGCCGCCGTGCAGGACGGCAAGGTCGTGGGGGTGAGCGCCAGTACCGAGCCACGAAACCCGGCGTTGAATGCTTGCGCGCGGCGCGCCGTCGCCGGACTGCGCTTTCCGAGCAATCCTCGCCTCGACGTCACGCGGACGCGCTTCGACGCGGCCCGTTAGCCCTTTCTCTCGGGAAGAGCGCGCCAACTTGCGCACGCCGACGCCGCTTCCGCCCTCTGCTCCCGCCGCTCGCGCGCGCCCTCGAACCCCGCTCGAGCGGACGTTCCAGGCGCTCGCGACCCGCAACTTCCGTCTCTTCTTCGGCGGCCAAACCATCTCGAATACCGGCAACCAGCTCACGAACCTCGCGCTCATCCTGTTCGTCCTCAAGCTCGGACAGAGCGGCCTTGCGGTCGGCGCGCTCGCGGCGTGCCAGTTCGGGCCGTTGATCGCGCTCTCGGCGTGGGCGGGCGCGATGGCCGATCGCACGGACAAGCGGCGCGCCCTGCTCGTGACGCAGAGCCTCGAGATGGCTCAGTCCGCGGCGCTCGCCGTGCTCGCGTTCACGCCGAATCCTTCGCTCGCGCTGCTCTACACGCTTGCACTCGCGGGCGGCGTGCTCCTCGCGTTCGACAACCCGCTCCGCCGCTCGTTCGTGCCCGAGATGGTCACGAAGGACGACTTGCCGAACGCGGTGGTGCTCTACAGCACGACCGTCGCGCTCTCGCAGGTCGCGGGTCCCGCGCTGGCCGGCGCGCTCGTCACGAGCGTCGGTTTCGGCTGGTGTTTCGCGCTCGACGCGCTCACTTACCTCGCCGTGCTCGCGTGCCTGCTGCTCATGCGCGAAGGCGAGCTCTTCCGGCAGCCGCCCCAAGCGCGCACCGGCCGCGAGGTGCGCGAGGGCTTCCGCTACGTCAGGTCCGTGCCGCGCCTGTGGCTGAGCTTCGCCATGTTCGCGTTGGTCGGGGTCTTCTCCTTCAATTTGCGGGTGGCGCTGCCGATTTTCGTGACGCGCTCGCTCCACGGCACGGAGGTCGCGTTCGCCGCGCTCTACGCCGTGTTGAGCTCGGGCGCGGTGCTCGGCACGCTTGCGGTCGCTCGTCGGAAGCTCGTGGAGCTCCGGCACGCGGTCGGCGCCGCCGCGGCGCTCGGGCTGGCGCTGCTGCTCCTGTCCGCGATGCCGTCGCTATACGTCGCGGTTCCCGCAGCCTTCTTCGTCGGAGCGGCGAGCATCGTGTACATGACCGCCTCGACCACGATCGCGCAGGTCGGTACGCGGCACGACATGCTCGGTCGCGTGCTCGCGCTCCAGACCGCGCTCATCGGCGGGACCGCGCTCGTGGGCGGTCCGTTGGTCGGCCACCTCGCCGATCTTGCGGGAGGACGCGCCCCGCTCGCGATCGGCGGCCTAGTGTGTCTCGCCGCCGCCGGCTTCGGAGAGCTCGGGCGGCGGCGCTTTCCAGAGCAGGACGCTTCGATGCCTTGACGCTATCCGCGCCGTGCGGCCTCGATCGCGGCGACGTCGATCTTCTTCATCTTCATCATCGCGTCGAAGACGCGCTTTGCTTCCGCACCGCCGGCGGCCATCGCGTCCGTGAGCACGCGGGGGGTGATTTGCCACGAGATGCCCCAGCGATCTTTGCACCAGCCGCAGTTGCTTTCTTGCCCGCCGTTTTTGACGATCGTGTTCCAGTAGCGGTCGGTCTCTTCCTGATTGTCCGTGGCGATTTGGAAAGAGAACGCCTCGCTCGGCTTGAAGAACGAGCCTCCGTTGAGCCCCATGCACGGGATGCCGCAGACGGTGAACTCCACGGTCAGCGGTTGCCCTTCTTTGCCGCCCGGAAAGTCGGAGGGTGCTTTGCGAACGGCCGTCACTTTGCTGTTCGGGAACGTCTCGGCATAAAAGCGGGCCGCCCCTTCGGCGTCCTTCTCGAACCACAGGCAGATCGTGTTCTTCTGCGTCATGTTGCGATGCTCCTCGTGTTGGCAGCGGTATTTCTGCCGCGGCGGGTCCGGCGGCACAACACTACAAACATCGTGCCCAGCCACGCGGCCATTCCGCTGCTGCTCGCTCCGGCCACACGGCAGCCGCAGCCGCTCTTCGACGAGCGCCGTTTGACGCTCGCTCCCGCAGCCGCTTCGCTGCCCGGGCTTCCCCCTCCGCCGGCGTTCGCTGCGGTCCCCGCGCTGCCGCTCGCTCCGGTGCCCGCCGCGCTATTTCCAGAGCCCGCGGCGCCTCCTTGACCGGAAGTGCTCGCCACCTGCGGTCCGCCGCCGAGAAAACTCGCGAGCGCGTAAACCAAAGCCGCGTTCCAGTTGACGGCGACTTCGTTCACCTCGTAGTTCTCCTGTTGGTCGACCCAGCATGCTCCTGCCGGCAACGTGCACGCGGGGATCGCCGGGGTGCCGGAGAGCGCCCGATAGGTCCACGCGCCGCCGACGAGCAGGCCGGGGTACGGCGCGTCGATCCCGTCCGACGCGGAAGGACGATGGTGGATGTGCAGCGGCGGATTCAGGCCGAGGCCGGTCACCATCGAGCGATCGTAGCTGTTGCGACCGAAGAGGAACGCGAGCTGATCGGAGCAGGTGTCGACGTAGTCGGGGTTCGGAGCGATGACGTTCGCGGTTTGGAGCAGCATGCAGGTGCGTGCGAGCGAGCCGTTCACGCCCCAGTAGTAGTTCGAGAGATCCCGCCCGTAGCCGCCGGCCTCGTGCGTGGCGACGAGCGCGTCGGCGGCCGCGGTGATCGACTTCGAAACCTTGCTCGCGACGGCGTCGCTGCGGCCCGCTCGCGTGCTGCGCACGTAGCTCAAAAGTCCGAGATTTTTGAGGTTGCTCCAGTCGAAATCCTGCGAAACGAGAGGCGTGGCGAGCGCGCCGATGCGGCTCTCGACGTCGGCGAGGACGGCCGCGTCGCCCGTCGTCGCCCAGAGCTCCGCGGCGGCCCACAAGCGATCGTCGTCGTCGCTGCTCGAGTACTGCGTCCCGATGAAGCCGGTCTCGTCGGCGGCGACGTTGGCCGGGTTCGCCTGCAAGTAGTCGTAAGAAACGCGCGCCGCTGCGAGGCATTGGTCGGCGAAGGCCGCGTCGTACGGCCGGTAGACGCGCGACGCCTGCGCGAGCACGGCGACGAAGTCGGCCGTCGCTGCCGTGCCGTACGGCACGAACGAGCGCACGCCCGTGTCATCCTGGGGCATGATGAACGCCGGGTGCGTCGGCTCGACGAGCTTGTGCGCGACGCGCCCGTCCGTCGCCGAATATTGCATCTTGAGCAGCCACACGAGCTCGTAACGAATTTCGTCGAGGAAGTCGGGCAGCGCGCCGCCCGCTTCCGGGATCTGGAGCGCGACGGGCTCGAGTGCCGGCCGATAGTCTTCCCACGCGGCGAGCAGCGTCCCCGCGGCGAGCGCGGCGTTCACCGTGTATTTGCCGTAATCGCCCGCGTCGTGCCAGCCGCCGGTGCCGTCACGCGTGCCCGCGGTTCCGAGCGGATCGGTGTGCGCGTCTTGCAGGTGACACGCGGGATAGCCGTAGTGCGCGCCTGCGTAGTCGAACGCGACGGCGGTGCCGCAACGCCAGCCGTAGAAGCCGAGCATCGTCGTCACGAACGCGTTCCGATACACGTCCGGAGCGATCGAAAAGCTCGTCGAGCGTCCGATCCCGGCGACCTCGAGATGGTACGTGCCGGGCTCGTTCACGGCCGTGAAGTCCGCCGTCGCGACGCTCTCGCCGGTATCGGCGTCGTTCACCGGTGCCGCCGGCGCGCCGCTCAGGACGACGGCAGCGTCGGCTTCGCGCACCACCGTGAACCCGCTCGGCGCGCCGGCGATGGTCGCGCGCTTCGCCCGCAGCGACAGGTAGCCGACGGAGCTCACGCGCACGTCGGTGTCCGCGGCGACGGCGGGCTTCGGAAAGACCAAGAGCGAGAGTCCGACGACCGAGAGCGAGAGCGAGCGGTGGGGTGTCATGACGGGAACCGGTTCCACAGGTTAGCGGCTCGCGCGGAGCTCGTCGAGCGGTGAACGCGTTCCCCCCGCGAGACGGTCATTCCGAGGCCCAGCGGTAACGCACGCCGAGCTCCGTGAAATCGCCCCCGGTGAGGCCGATGTCGTCCGGGCCGGCGACCGTGAGGAGGAAGCTCCCGCGCACCTCCACTCGCCGCGAGAGCTGCATGCGGAGGAGCGGCCCGACGCGCACAGTCTTCGAATCGTCGCGCGTGATCACGTCGAGGAAGTCGACGGCGGGGCCGATGGAATGTTGGGAGTGCTCGCCGAACGTGAAGCCGTACGCGAGCCGCAGGCGGAAGACCCACGGCGGCTCGACGATGACGTGCAGCGTCTCCTCGAAGACGCGCATGCCCTTCGGGACGTCCGTGACGTAGGAGAGGCTGCCGCGCAAGAGCACGTCTCCCGGTCCGAGCGAGGCGCTGAGGTCGAGCTCGCTCTCCCACGTGACGACGTGGGCGGGCTTGCCGTAGGCTCGCTCGAGATCGATGCGCTGATAGCTCTCCTCGGGTGCCAAATACGTGTGCGTGAAGGAGCGGAAGTAACGCGGTCCGGCGCGAAAGTTGAGGTGCGGCAATTCGACGCGCAGGCCCGTGTACGCGCCGAGCCCGCTGCTTTGGACGATCGCGTTCAGATCGACGCCGATCCAGCTCGTGAACGGTCGGCCGTAGCCGAACGACACGCGCGGCCGGAAGTAGACGACACCGAAATCGAACATCGTCGCGATGAATGGTCGCGCGGGCAGGGTGCCCCACGAGCGCGCCATGTTCGGATCGATGAGCGCGTCCGGCGGCGTAGGCAGCAGGCCGAGCGGCGCGTCGGCGTCGGGATATTTCTCGCCGGAAGGCTCGTAGGCGCGCGCCCCCGCGGCGCTCGCGAAGACGGCCCAGAACGCCGCGAAGCAAGCGAGCTTCCGCGTCATCAGAACACCCCGAACAAGCCGATGCCGCCCGGCGACGGCACCAGCGAAATCTCGACGTCGCGCGCGCTCGAGGCAGGACGAGCGCGGCGGTCCGCGCGGTGCTGCGCGTAGTGAATGAGCGGCACGCCGTAGCCGACGAGCGAGCCGACCGCCGCGCCGAGCAAGACGTCGCTCGCGTAATGCACGTCGGCGACGACGCGAAACGTCGCCGTCGTGGCCGCGACGGCGTACGCTCCCACGCAGCTCAGCGCGTCCCCGGGCGCGCCGAGCAGATCGTTTTCGAAGTGGTGGATGCAAACGAGGGCGGCAGCGGTGAAGCCGTTCGCCGAGTGGCCGCTGAAGAAGCTCCGGTACCGAAACGCGTCGCGGCAATCGAGGGCGTCGCTCGGCAGCGCGCCGCCGCAATCGCGTCCGAGTGGTCGCTCGCGGCTCACGAGGACGTTGGTCATACCCTGCACGGCGCCCGTGATCGCCATCGCCTGGAGGTCGATGAGCGCCATTTCTTGCGCGGTTTCACGGCTTCCGCGGTACCACCACGCCGTCGTCAAGGCGTCGCCCAATAAGGGCCACGCGAGCGCGAGACTGACCCCGACGTCGGAGGCGTCGCGAAAGTCGTAACGTTCGCCGAGCGAGCCGCCGCGGAGCAACTTTCGAACGTCCTTATCGAAGCCGAGCGGCCGTGGGAACGAGTGCTGCGGGCGCGGATGAACGATCGCCGTTGCGAGAGTCACCGCGCCGCCCGTGCCGGCGACGACGTAGTCCATGGCCGAAAACGTGCGCCATTTCCAGATGAGCGGCGGCGGCGCTTCCGTAGAGCTAGGCGGTGGCAGGGTGCGGGCCGAAGGCGGCGCAGCGGCGGGAGGTCGCGACGCGGCGACGGGCCGAGGCCGCGCGAGCGTGTCGTCGGACGGCTGCTCTTGGGCGAGCGCGTTCCCGTTCACGCCGAGGGCGACGCAAAGGGCGAGCAACGGAGACCGGCCGCGACGAAGCACGTGCACCCCTTTCGCCAGTAGTGCCGTGACCCAAAAATAGCGATGCCATTTTTGGGGGCGCAGCTCGTCAACGGGTGCGTGATTTCGCGTAAGCTCGCGGACGAATGGCGGACGCCCGCGCTCTGCGCCTCGAACGGCAGCTCGTGCTGGCCGCGCTCGGCTTGCGTCTCGACACGTTGGACGCCTGGGTGGTCGACCGCATCACGTCGCTGCTCGAGGAGCAGCTGATCGTCGCGGGACAGACGCTCTTCATGCCCGGTGAGCCGCCCGAGTACCTCTACTTCGCGCACACGGCGGCGATCCGCGTACTCAAGGAAGGCTCACCGAGCTGGACCTTGCATGCTCGCTGGTTCATCGGCGGGTTCGACGCCTTTCGCGAACCCGGCCGCATCCGCCAAACCGTGGCTCTCGCCGATTTTCCCGCCCTGCGGCTCCAGGCAAGCGCCTGGATCGACCTCTTGGAAGACAGCTTCATGCTCGCTCGGCGTGCCATCTCCGGAGTCTCGGGCGTCGTCGAAAGCTTGGAAACGCGCGTGCCTCGGCTGCCGGAGTCCGAGTCACACGCTCCGCCCTGGTTGCCGCCGAGGGGCTCGGCGCTCACGCCGATCGAGCGGCTCGGCCTGCTCACGCGGGTCGACGTTTTCGAGGGCGCGGCCGTTCAAGCCGTAGTGGACTTGGCGGCCGCGAGTCGTGAAGTCCAATGGGAACCCGGTGAAACGGTGATCGAGCGCGGCGCCATCGCTCCGCACCTCGTCATCCCCATCGACGGCGAGGTGACGGCGGTTCGGACCGGCCCCGGCGCGGAACGCCGGTTTCGTGCGCTCGACGTCGTCTGCTTCGCGGCGGCCTTCGCGGACAACCCGATAGATTGGCACGCGACTGCGACGAAGCGCACTCGGGCGCTGCTCGTTCCGCTTCCGCCCTGGTTCGATCTCTTGGAAGACCATTTCAGCCTTTTCCGCTCGTTCATGAGCGCGCTCGCGTCGCGCCGCGAGGTGTTGCTCGACGCGCTCGGCGCCGAGACCGGAAACGTAGACCTCACCTGATTGCGGCCCGCCGAGTTCGGTCCCATGGAAGCGACAGCCCAGTTTGATTCCGCCTAAGCTGCACCCCCCCATGGCGGCCCCCCGCGTCTCCAAGGCCGAAGAACTGCTCGGCCGCGCGTTACGTCCGTTCGCTCGGGTCGAGCCGGCCGAGGCGCTCGACACGCTCGTGATGACGCTGACGGTCTTCACGCTGCTCTCCGCCTATTACTTGCTCAAGGTCGCGCGCGAGCCGTTGATTTTGCTCGAGCAAGGTGGGGCGGAGGTCAAGTCGTACTCCGCCGCCGGACAAGCGGTCTTGCTCGTGTTCTTCGTGTCGGCTTACGGCGCGCTCGCCAAGCGCATGGGCAGGATGAAACTGCTCACGAGCGTTTACCTCTTCTTCGTTTCGAACCTGCTCGTGTTCGCGCTGCTCGTGAGCCAGAACGTCGCGATCGGCATCCCGTTTTATCTGTGGGTCGGCGTTTACAACTACACGTCGATCGCGCAGTTCTGGGCGCTCGCCGCCGACATCTTCAACCGCGAGCAGGGCACGCGTCTGTTCGCCGTGTTGGGCGTCGGGAGCTCCCTCGGCGCCATGGTCGGATCGCAAGTAGCGCGGTCCCTCGGCGTGTACGGGCCGGCGGCGTTGATGCTCGGCGCGGCCGCGTTGCTCGTCGTGTGTGTGGGCGCGATGCTCTGGGTCGAACGCCGCTCGCGCCGCATGCTCGCGGCCGGGGCGCGCGTGCGTGAGGCCGAGGTCGCCGAGGAGCACGGCCTGGCGAACGAGTCGGCGTTCTCACTGCTCTTGCACGACCGTTACCTACTCCTGCTCGCTGCCATCACGCTGCTCACCAACTGGATCAATTCGAACGGCGAGTATTTGCTCGACCGCACGCTGCTCGCCTACGTGCACAGCGGAGCCTTGACCGAGAGCCCGAAGCTCTTCATTACCCAGTTCAAGGCCAGCTACTTCTACTGGTTCAACGTCATCGGCGTGGTGGTGCAGCTGTTCGCCGTCTCGCGTATCATGACGCGGTTCGGCGTGCGCTTCGCGCTTTACGTGCTCCCGGCCGTGGCGTTCATCGGCTATGCGAGCGTGCTCGCGTTTCCGGTGCTCGCCGTCGTACGCCTCGCGAAAATCGCCGAAAATAGCTGCGATTACTCGATCGAGAACACGGCGCGGCAAGCGCTCTACCTCGTCACCTCGCGCGTCGAGAAGTACGTGGGTAAGACGGCGGTCGATACCTTCTTCGTGCGTCTGGGAGACGTCTTTTCAGCTCTACTCGTCTACAGCGGAGAGAAGTTCGCGTTTTCGGGCGGTACTTTCGCGGCGGTGAACCTCTGCTTGATCGGGCTCTCCGGCGTCGTGGTCTTTTATATCGGACGCGAGCACCAGCAGAGGTCGGGTTCGGGCCCCGCGCCCGCAACGGCCAAGCTCGAGGCCGCGACGTCATGAGGCGCCGGCGGTGCGGGGCGCTCCTCTACGCCCTCGCGAGCTCCTGCTTTTGCGTGAGCGCGTTCGGCGCCGAGGCGGGCGCGCCTGCGGTGAAAACCGCGCCGCATGCGGCGGCCGCCCGGCCCACGCAGTCGTCGCCGAAGCGCGCGCTCCCCGACTACGACCACCGCGGCAAGTCGAGAGCGACCGCGGGCGACATCGCGTTGTGGGTACCCCGCGTCTTGCTCTCGCCCATTTACCTGATCACCGAATACGGGTTGCGCGTGCCGCTCGGCGCGGGCATCTCCGCCGCGGAGCGTGCGCACTGGCCGGAGGCGTTTTACAACTTTTTCTTCTTCGGTCCCGACCACAAGGCGGGCTTTCTGCCGATTGCCTTCGTCGACTTCGGGTTCCGCGCGAGCGTCGGTCTGTACGTCTTCGGTGAGGACGTCTTGTTCAGCGGCAACAGCGTGCACCTGCACGGCTCGACCTCGGGCGGCGACTGGCTCGCGGGGGTGCTCACCGATCGCGTCGCGCTCGGCAAGAGCGCCGACGTGAGCTTCGAGGTCTCGGGCATCCACCGGCCGGACCATGCCTTCTTCGGACTCGGCCCCGACAGCCTCCAGCGGAACATCAGCCGCTACGGCGAGACGAGCTACGTCGGGAAGGTTCTGTTCGGAGTGAGCCCCACGCGCACGCTCCGTCTCGAGAGCGGCGTCGGCGTGGAGAGCGCGCACTTCTACGCGGGTCGCTTCGACGAAGATCCGTCCTTGTTCGAGCGCGCAGCGAGCGGCGCTTTTCCGCTCCCGCCCGGCTTCGGCGGATACACGGCCGTGACGAGCCAAGTGTCGGCGGCGCTCGACACGCGTGAACCGCGTCCGGCTGCGGGCTCCGGCGTTCGTCTGGAAGCCGACGTGAGGCACGGCAGCGACATCCGCCGGACTCCGGGCGCGCGCTGGCTCAAGTACGGTGGCACCGCCGTCGGCTTCGTCGACCTCGACGGCTATAACCGTGTTCTAAGCTTGGCGCTCCAAGCCGAGCTCGCCGCTCCGCTCGGCGAGTTGCCCGTTCCCTTCACCGAACAGGTGACGCTCGGCGGCTCGGCGCCGCTGCGCGGCTTTTTTCCGGGACGCTTGGTGGGTGGGAGCGCGGCGGTCGCGACCTTGAAATATCGGTGGCCCATCTGGGTTTGGCTCGACGGCTCGCTTCAAGTCGCGACCGGTAACGTGTTCGGCGACCGCTTCGACGATTTTGCGTTCAAGCGCTTCCGGCTGTCGAGCGCGGTTGGCATCGAGAGTATCGGCTCTCGCGACAGCTCGTTCGAGATGCTCTTCGGCGTCGGCTCGGAAACCTTCGAGCATGGCACGCAGGTCGACTCA
>JAICUB010000021.1 GCA_025936045.1 Polyangiaceae bacterium
CGATTCGACGCTGACGAGCACGGACGGCGCCGTGTTCACCTCCGTCGGCAACGGCGTTCAGCGCCTGACGCCCATCTCACCTTGGGGTAACGTCATCTATCCGAGCTCGAATCTCGTCGTGAGCTTCTGCGCGACGAAGACGGGCCCCGGCTATCGCCCCGAGTTCTTGTACGACAACCCCCGCTATTGAGCGGACCCTCGGGGGTTCCAGCCGTGTCGCCGCCGTAAGCGGCTACGGCTCGCGCCCGCTTTTACCGCTGCATGGCGACCGCGGCATACGCGCCCACCACGGCTCTCGCGTGCCCCGCCCACGTAAACCGCCCCGCCGCACGCAGCCGCTCCCCCCGCCCCGGCCCCTCACCGCGCAGCACCGCCCTCACCGCCTCGCACCACCCCTCCACGCTCGTCGTCGGCCGCACCACGACGGCCTCGCCGCCCACCTCCCTCAATACCGGAATATCACTCACGACGACCGGCGCCCCACACGCGAGCGCCTCAATCACGGGCAACCCGAACCCCTCCGCCAGACTCGGTAACACCACCGCGCGCGTCGCGCGCAAATGTGCCGACAACTCCGGCCGCAACATGTGCGGCACCTGACGCACGCGCTCGAGCACGCCAGCCGCCGCGAGCTCGGCGCGTTGCGCCGGCGTAAACGTGCCGCCCACCTGGTAAAGCTCGAGCTCCGGCTCGGCGCGTCCAATCGCGATGAGCAGCTCGAGCAAAAAATCCGGATTTTTCCGCGGAATCAGGCTGCCGACGTGCATGACGAACGGCGCGCGGCCGCGGAGCTCTGCGTCTTCCGCGCGTGGCTCGGGCTGAAACTCCGCTGCCACACCGTAAGGCGCGTGCACGAGCCGTTCAGGCGCAACCAGTCCGCGCTCCAGAATCTGGTCGCGCACGGTGAGGCTCGAGTGGAACACGACGGCTGCGCGCTTGAGGCCGGCAAGGAGCGCGCTCGCGATGGTGCGGAGCGCGGGGCCGTGTCGCTCGGGTTCGAACGCGGGACGATAGGCGTCGAGGTCGTGGCAATAGATGCCGGTACGACCCGGAGGGAGTCCGAGCGCGAGGTGGCCGTAGCTGTGGTCGGTGATGTGAAAGAAGTCGTACTTGGCGCGCGCGCCGAGCAGGAGCAGCGGATATTCGAGGTAGCGGCCGAAGGCGATGGAACCGCGGTACGCCCAGCGCTCGAGCGGGGCGCTCCCGTGCGCCTCGGCGAAGCGCGCGAGCGGAGCCGGCAAGCGCGGACGAACACGCTCCGCGTGAACTCCGGGCAGCAACGCCGCTTGCTCGAGCAGCATGTCGCCGAGCAGATCCATGCTGAACCAGCGCTCTTCGAGCAGATCGCAGAAGACACCGAGCGAAAATGGAGCCTGGGTCATGCTCACCTGGGCGCGCGCGACGCGACGAGCTCGCGCATGGTCTCCAAAAAGCGGTCGACGACGTCGTCCGGAGTGAAGACGCGCGCCGCTTCACGCGCTCGGGCGCTGAGCTCGACGCCGCGCGTGCGGGCCGCGACGAGCGCGCGTTCCATGGCCGCGGCGATCGAGGCAGGCGTGTAGGCGTCGAACGCGAAGCCGGCCGCTCCGGCGTAGGCGAACGTGCCGTTCGTCGGACCGGCGACGACGGGTCGTCCGGCGGCGAGGGCCTCCGCGAGACCGAAGCCGAAGTTTTCGTTCTGGCTCGGTTGCACGAGGACGTCGGCTGCGGCAAGCAGCGCGGGAACGCGGTCGCGCGGGATCGCATCGAGCACGCTGATGTCCGGCACGCCGGCGTAGCGGGCGAGGATCGGTCGCGCGAACGGGTCGTTTCGGAGGTTGCCGACCAGGCGCGCGCGCACGTCCGGCCTTCGCGCGCGAAGCTCCGCGAACGCCGCGAGGAAGAGATCGAGGCGCTTGCGCGGCGCGGCACGGCCGAGCCACAAAAGCTCGAGCGTCGGGCGTTGCCCGACGGGCGGCGTCGCGCCGAATTGCCCGAGCTCGATGGCGTACGGCATGACTTGCACCTGCTCGGGCTTCACCCCGAAACGAATCCATTGCTCGCGCGCCCACGGCGTCGCCACGAGATAGAGGTCCGAGAACGACCTTGCCGCCCGCGCGACGAGCCAGCGGTACGCGTAAAACCCCTGGACCGCGGCGTAGTAAGCGGCGCCGGAGTTCCGGATCACGGTGCGCGCCGTCTCCGGGATGCGCAAGGCGGCCGCTTCGACCTGCGGCGGCCCCTGCGGCCATGACACCATGGGCAGCGAGGACGGCCAGCACGTGTGCGTGTCCGTGCAGAGGACGAGATCGTAGGGCGTGCTCGCGTGAAGCTCCTCGATCCGGCGCTTCGCGGCAAAGTCGTAGGCGAAGTGCGAGAACTGGGAGGATGCCGCCGACGCGTACGCGACCTTGAGCGCTTGCCCCGCGCGATAGACGACCTCCGCCGCCTCGACGTGCAGCGGCTGGAAACGGTAGCCGTCGTACCGTTCGAGCGAACGCGGGCGCACGTAGCCGGGGTTACCGAAGAAATCGACCCGGTGTCCGCGCTCGAGGAGCCCGCGGAGCAGCACGGGGAAGGAGCCGGCGCTGCTCGCGACGCCGTCGGCCAAAATCCCGTGCACGGCGAGGCGCATCAAGGCGCGCTCTGGAAATTGGCGAGGAAGCGCCGTCCCACGCTGTCGAACGAATGGTGCTCGCGGACGAGCGTGAGACCGCGCGCCCGCAGGTCGGCCGTGTAAGCCGCGTCCGTCGCGAGCCGCTCGAGGGCGCTCCGCACGGCTTCGCGATCGAGCCGCGTGACGACCGACGTCACCGCGCCGTAATGCTCGAGCTGCGCGGCGTAGGGCGGCGCGACGACGAGTACGGGGCGGCCCGCGGCCAGGTAGTCGACGGTCTTCGTGTAAATGCTCGTTTGGATTTGCTCCTTCACGCCGCGCTCTTCCGTGAAAGAGACCAAAATCACGGCGAGGTGCGCGGCCGCGAGCTTCTCCGCCACGAGTTCCGAGCTCACGAAGCCCGCGTATCTCACGTGTGGCCCCGCGAGCCCGGGCGGGCAGTGACTCGAATAAATCTCGAGCTCCACCGCGCGACCCGCGATGACGAGCCCGGCGTTCAGCCACTCGCAGAACCAACGCATGCTGTCGAGGAACATCGAGTTGATCGAGCCCGTGTAAGCGAGCAGCAGGCGATCCTCGGGGAGCGGCGGCGCTTCCGCGGCGATGCGCTGGTAGCGGTCGATGTCGACGAAATGGTGCATGAACTCGCCGTCGACGCCGTAGAGGCGCTTGAACTCGCGCACCATCGTGGGGCTCACGAGCCAGAGCTTCTTCGCCGACCGCAAGAACTCACGGCGGTGTCGCGTGATGAGGCGCTCGGCGGCGCGACACGTGAAGACCGAGTCGAGCCGGTCCATCTCGTAGTAGTAAAAGGGGAGGCCGAGCTCCTGCGCGAGGAAGTAGGCTGCGTGCGGGAATTCCGCTCCGTATGAGGTGGAGAGCAGCGCCTCCACGCCGCGCTCGCGCGCGATGCGCCGGCCGAGCTGCATCAGGTGCCCCAGCCGATAGCGGTTCAGCGTCGATTCGAGCGGCCCGAAGACGCGGCGCGGGCGCAGCGTCGTGTTGAAGGCGCGTACGGCGGTGTGCCGGCACGCGAGGTACGACTCGCGAACGACGGGCGACGCCTGGCCGTAAAAGGAGTCGCAGCAGAGCACGTCGAGCCGCGCAGGATCGTACTCGCGCAAGAGCTGCCGCATGATGAGCGGCGCGCCCGCGAGCGTGCTCGGTGGGTACTCGTTGATGAAGAGGAGCTGCTTGTATCGCTCCACGGTGACTCGCTCGTTCCGCTCAGCGGGCCCGCTCTGCCCAGCTCCGGTGGATCTCCTCGAAGATGTCGGCGAGCGACTTCGTGAGGTCCCAGCCGGGGTAGTGTCGCTGCATCTTCTCGAGGTTCGAGATGTAGCAGACGTGGTCGCCCGCGCGATTCTGGTCCACGTAGTCGTATTGCATTTTCTTGCCGCTCACCGCTTCGGCGAGCGCGAACGCCTCGAGAATCGAGCAGGAGTTCCGGCGGCCGCCGCCGAGGTTGTAGGTCTCGCCCGAGCGCGGCTTTTCGATGAAGGCATGCGCGAAGCGGGCCACGTCGAGGGCGTGGATGTTGTCCCGCACCTGCTTCCCCTTGTAGCCGTACACCGTGTAACGCGTGCCGGTCACGTTGCACTTCACGAGGTAGGAGAGAAAGCCGTGGAGCTCGACGCCCGAGTGGTTCGGCCCCGTGAGGCAGCCGCCGCGCAGGCAACAGGTGGGCATGCCGAAATAGCGGCCGTACTCCTGCACCATCACGTCGGCTGCGACCTTGGAGGCGCCGAACAGCGAGTGCATGGAGCGGTCGATGCGGCACCCCTCGTCGATGCCCGCGTGGTCCTCGGCGCGCGCGTAGTCCCAGCGCGTCTCGAGCTCGACGAGCGGCAGCTCGTTCGGCGCGTCGCCGTAGACTTTGTTGGTCGACATGTGGACGAAGGGCGACTCCGGCACGGCGCGCCGCGCCGCTTCGAGCAGGTTCATGGTGCCGACGGCGTTCGTATCGAAGTCGTCGAACGGCATCTTCGCGGCGAGGTCGTGCGACGGCTGCGCCGCCGTGTGCACGATCGCTCCGGGCCGGAGCTCGGCGACGAGCGCGAGCACGCCGGCCCGGTCGCGAATGTCGAGCTCGTGGTGGGTGAAACCGCGGAGCTCGGCCGCGAGGCGCCGCTGGTTCCAGCGCGTGTCGCCGTTCGGCCCGAAGAAGACGGCGCGGCCGTTGTTGTCGACGCCGTGGACGTGCCAGCCCTCCGCGGTGAAGTAACTCGCGACCTCCGAGCCGATCAAGCCGGACGAGCCGGTGACGAGAATGCTCTTCATTTGTCGAGCACGAACGAGCCGATCACGAGGGAGTCGAGGCCCGTGTCGAAGAAACAGCGAATGGCCTCGCGCGGGTGACACACGATCGGCTCACCCTTGATGTTGAACGAGGTGTTCAAGAGGCACTCCGTGCCCGTGCGAGCGCCGAACTCGCGAAGTAGCCTGAAGAAGAGCGGATTGATGTGTTCCTCCACGATCTGCGGCCGCGCGGTGCCGTCGGCGTGGACGACGGCGGGGATGCGTGCGCGCACTTCCGGTCGCACCTCGAAGCTCGTGATCATGTAACGCTCGGCGCGAGCGCGCGGATCGAGGAGCTCCTTCGCGGCCGCCGGTGTCATCGACGGGCAGAACGGCCGAAACGCCTCGCGAAACTTCACGCGCGCGTTGATGATGTCCTTGTTTTCGGCCTTGCTCGGATCCATCAAAATGGAGCGGCCGCCGAGCGCGCGCGGCCCCGTCTCCATGCGTCCCTGGAACCAGCCGACGATCTTGCCCGCGGCGAGCCGCTCCGCAGCCGCGCGCGCCGGATCGTCGGTCACGGCGTAGGGAATGTGGCGTTCGTCCAAGAGCGCGCGGATGAGCGCGTCATCGAACGCGGGGCCCCAATAGATCTGTTGCAACGGCTCGCGCGCGAGCGCACCGCCGCGCGCCGCGTTGGCGTAGAGCGCGGCACCCGCCGCGAGGCCGCCGTCACCGGACTCGGGGAAGATGTACTGCTGATCCATGAGCCCGCTCTCCCACAGGCGCTGGTTCATCTTCACGTTCAGCATCACGCCGCCCGCGAAGCACGCCGTGCGCGTGCCCTCGGCTTTGAGCCAGTGGCGTACGATGTCGAGCATCTCGCGTTCGAGCACGCGCTGGGCCTCGGCTGCGATCGCCTCGCGCCCGTACTTGGCGACGAGCGGGACGATCCGCTCGGTTTCGTTGAAGTGATAGTGGTACGTGCCGACGTCGATCCAGAAACCGAGGTCCCCGAAGTCGTGCGGCTTCACGAGGCGGCCACCCTCGTAACGGGGGCAAAACTCGTCGAGCACGCCCTCGACTCCCTGCGTGGAGCCGTAAGGAGCGAGTCCCATCGTCTTGCCTTCGCCGTCGCCCACCCACCAGCCGAGCCCCTCGGTGACGAGACCGTAGAACCAGCCGAGCGAACCCGACGCACCCTCGCGGTAGAGGAGCTCGAAGCTCGCGGGCGGCTTCACGCGCCACACGCTGAGCGAGGCGTCGTCCCCGATGCCGTCGGCGGTGATGACGAGGGTCTGCTCGTGACGCCCTGACGTGTAGAACGCCGACGCGGCGTGCGCGAGATGATGTTCCACCGGACGCACCGGCAGCGGTCGCGCCGTCTTGAACGTCGGGTAGTAAATCGGCGGAACCTCGAAATTCTTCGGCTTGTACGCGTGGTACACGTCGCGCAGGAAGCCGAGCACCTTCTCGACCACGGCCTCGCGCTGCGGCGACGCAACCGTGACCGCCTCGAGATTCATGATCTGGCGCAGGGTGCCGCCGTCCGTGTTCTTCGAGGTGAACGCGATCTCGTCGATCTGATCGATCGTGAGCTTGCCTTCGGCGAGGCAATACTCGATGGCCTGAACCGGAAGCCCGTTGTAGTGCTTGATGCGTACGAAGCGCTCCTCGAGCACGCACGCGACCACCTGGCCGTCCACCACGAGCGCCGCGTTCGAGTCGTGCCCCACGTGGATGCCGAGAACTCGAGTCAATGTCGTTTTCTCCTGACCTCGGGTTCTCCCACCGTACCGTGACCTGCGTCAAATCGACCGGCCGTCGGGTCGGCTTGGCTTGTAGTCACGATGTCAGCGCGCGCCCGACGAGCGCTTTTGCCACGGCTGAAAGCGGTAGGCCGAGCGCCGCTTCGTGGCCCCGTGCGCTCATCTTTTTCCAGGTCTTTTGCACGATGTCGATCGCCTTCGACTCATCGGGGTACTTGCGGATGAACGCGTCGAATTCATGCTCGAGGAAGACGAGGCAGAGCGCGTCCTCCATCGTCTGTGAGTCGGGATTCGAGCGCAGGTGTTGCTTCGTGACGATGGTCTCGACGGCGCGGAGCGTCGGCTCGTCGTAGCCGGCCTCGTTCAGGATTTCGCGCGCTCGCTCGGCGTGAAAGCGTCCGAGGCGCGTTCGCCATTGCAGGTAGCCCGCGCGCCCTTCCGCAAACTCCGTGCGCGCGATTTTCCAGCGTTCGAGGTGTTGGCAATGCGCGGCGAGGCGGAGCGCTTCCGACGCGTGGGGTTCGAGCGTCACGACCCAGCTCGCGAGTCGCTCGGCTTGAACGAGCAGCCGTGGTCGCGTCACGCCGTCGACGGTTTCGCCTACCGGGTCGGCCGCGTTCAGCGCCGTGAAGCGCGCGATCGCTTTTTCGAATCGAAGGTCCGTGATGGCGCCATTGTACCGCGCGAGCAAGCGCTCGCCGCGGGCGATTGTGGCCCCGGCCGAGCGGCTGTACGGAGCACGCATGAAATATCGAGAGCTCGGCCGCACCGGCTTCCGCGTATCGACCGTCAGTTTCGGCGCGTGGGCCATCGGCGGGACCTGGGGCGACGTCGACGACGCGGAGTCGATGGCGGCGCTGCACCGTGCGCTCGATCTCGGCGTCAATTTCTTCGATACCGCGGACGTTTACGGCGACGGCCACAGTGAGAGCTTGCTCAGGCGGCTCCGGAGCGAACGCGTGGAGCCCTTTTGGGTCGCGACCAAGGCCGGCCGGCGCGCGAGCCCGCACGTCGCGGCCGCTTACAATCGGGAAAACCTCACGCGCTGGACCGAACGGAGCCTCGTGAACCTCGGAGTGGAAGCGCTCGATCTCCTGCAGCTGCATTGTCCGCCGGCCGACGTTTACTATCAGCCCGAGGTCTTCGGCGTGCTCGACGACCTCGTGCGCGAAGGCAAGCTCAAGCACTACGGTGTGAGCGTCGAGCGCGTGGAAGAGGCGCTCAAGGCGATCGAGTTCCCCGGTGTGCAGTCGGTGCAGATCATCTTCAACCTCTTTCGCCAGCGGCCGGCCGAGCTCTTCTTCGAGCAGGCGCGCTCGAAAAAGGTCGGCATTCTGGCGCGGTTGCCGCTCTCGTCGGGGCTCCTCGGCGGCAAGCTCAAACGCGATACCGTGTTCGGTCAAGACGATCACCGCCGCTTCAATCGCCACGGTGAGGCGTTCGATCGCGGCGAGACGTTCTCGGGTGTCGATTACGAGCTCGCGTTGTCCGTCGTCGATGAGATGAAGGCGCTGGTGCCCGCCGGAAGCACGTTGCCTGAGCTGGCGCTCCGCTGGATCGTGGGCTTCGAGGCGGTCACTTGCGCCATCCCCGGAGCCAAGCGGGCCTCACAGGTCGCCGAAAACGTGGCAGCCTCCGATTTGCCGCCGCTCGATGCGAAGCTCCTCGCCGAGCTCCGCGCGATCTACGAGCGCCGCATCAAGTCGCAAGTCCACCAATACTGGTGACCTCAACGCGCGATGGGCGGTGACGCGAAGCGGCTCGGGAAGGGGTCGGCCGTTTCGCGGCGATTCACTTCGCGCTGGCTCCAGACGGGCGTCGCGCCCCGCTCCGCGAAGAGCGCCACGCCGATCACGCCGACGTTGCGGTCGCTGCCCTTTTGCGCCGCATAGGAGCCGCGCACGCTGCCGAAGCGAAACGCCGCCACCTCGTCCATGCTCTGCCGGAAGCCGTCGATGTCGACGGTCGCGAACGGTTGGAGCAAGTAGCCGCGCTTCGAGAGCGACCCCGACCGGCCGTCGAGCACGTCGAGCCCGTCCACCGTCACGACCGCCTCGAAACGATTCGAGCTCTGATTGACGAGCTCGATCATGTAGCGCTGGCCGACCTCACCCTGCGCGAGGTGGTCGCGACCCGTCGCGAACGTGGGGAGCGGGCTTCCGTTCGAATCGACGAGGCGTACCGTGACGAGACCGTTGCTGGCCACCGCTGCCGATTCCGTGCGGAAGGCGATCGGCGACGCGCCGTGGAGCATCGCAGTGATGCCCGTCGAGTCGTTGTAGCGAATGGTCGTGAGCGAAAAGGGGCTATTGCTCGCACGCTCGAACGCGACGTTCGAGACGTGGCTCGCCATCGTTTCGCCCCAGGTCGTACCGAGGCCGGGGCGCTCGGGCTGAATGTCGAAAGGCCGCGCCGACTTCTTCGCCGGTTCGGCGCTCGCACCGCGTGACGAGCCCGAGCCCGCACTGTCGTCACGTGCTTCGGAGCTCGCTCCTCTGGACGTTGGCGCTGCCGCGGGTGCGGGGGACCCTTTCGTTGCCGCGTTCGATTGCGGCGGCGCGGGCGCCGCTTCGTCCTCGGATTCATCGGCTTCCGGCGTGTTCGGCGCGGACGCGGGCGCGTCGCTATCCGGGAAGGCATTCGGCTCCGGCGTCGTTGCGGGCGGCGCAGCGTCGTGGTTCGCGTGCTCCGCTTCCGGCTTGCCGGCGGTTGCACACGCCGCCGCCATGAGTCCCACCATCAGAATCGAGCCGTAATGCCGAGTTTTCATCTTCGTTCCTCCAGGGTTGTGGAAGGAACGAGGCGCGAGCCGTGGCCTTACAGGGCCGCGTTCGGCGTCGGCGTGAGCGGGCTTCCGCCGGCGTCGAAATCCGCCTGGCCGTCAAAACGTGGGCTTTCCACGTACACGCGGAAGCGCACGGCATCCGTCTGCGGGAGCTGCCGGCGCACGAGCACACGCGTGACCTTGCCGTCGCGCGCGTCGACCTCCGCGGCGGCGAGCGTCGTGAGGTCGGGAATTTTTTCGAGCATGACGTCGCGAAACGAAAAGAGATTGGTCGCGAGGTCGCCGGAGCCGCGAAGCTCCGCGCGCCGGGGCTCGGGCGTCGCGCCGTCGCCGGCGGTGTACTCGAGCACCTGCCCCGCGTGTCCCGGATCTTCGACCTGCGCGACGAGCGAATGCTCGCGGACGTCGAGCATCAAGAGACGAGCGTTGCCCGTGCGCGCGCGCAGCGCCGGGAGCCAGCGCCTGACCGCGCTGCGCTCGAAGTAGCTCGGGGTGTTCGGCGCCGCGTCGGTCACGGCGTCGATGCGCCGTTCGGTCGCGCCGGTCGTGTTCTCGCAGCCGCTCGTCGTGGTGAGCGCGCCGAGCGCGACGAGGAGCACGCCGAGCGTCGCAACCTTCGCGAAGAAACGCTCGAGAATCCCGCGCCCCGTCTCGAGCGCCGGGATGAACGTCCACTCGTTGCGCTGGTGCGCTTGCGCGTTCGTGCCGGGGCCGAAGTTCGCGGCTGGGACGCCCGCGGCGTGAAAGCGCGCGACGTCCGTCCACGCCTGCTTCGCCTCCACGGCGAGCACGCCGCTGTCGGCGAGCGCGGCGACGAGCGGGTGATGCCGGCTCGGCGGGGCGGACGGCGCCAAGTCCGGAAAAGCGACCTCGGCCTCACCGGCCACGAGGCGCGTGACGTTCGCCTGTGCCTGCTCGAGGGAGGTATTCGGCCCGAAGCGATGGTTCAGGTTGAGCTCGAAGCGATCCGGCACGACGTTGCGCGCGCGGCCGCCCGTCGCCATCGTCGCGCTGATGACGTTCTTCCACTCGAAGCCGTCGACGAGCTCGCTGGCTGGCTCGAGCGCGCCCAGGCGCGCCAGCAACCCCGCGGCCTTATGCAGCGCGTTTTCGCCCTGCCACGGTCGTGCGCTATGGGCCGTCCTGCCCTGGAAGGTCACCGTCGCGTGCAGGGAGCCGCCGCAGCCGAGCTGCAGCTTATTGTCGCTCGGCTCGAGCGCGATCGCGAAGTCCGCCTGCGTGAGCTCGGGGTCCTGTGCCAACACCGGGCCGAGCTCGTTCTCCGCGAAGGGCCCCTCTTCGCGCGCGTAAAAGACGAGCGTCACGTCGACGTTCGGTCGTTCGCGGCGCTCGGCGAGGTCGAGCATCAACGCGAGGCCGCTCTTCATGTCGGCGGAGCCGGCTCCGTAGAGCTTCTCGCCTTCGACACGCGGGGGCCCGTCGTGCACGGTGCGGACCACGTCGAGGTGCCCCGCGAGCACGACGTGCGCCTTGCCGGTTCCGCGCAGCAGCGGAACGACGATGGAGTTGCCGTAACGCCGAATCGGCCCCGCGAGCGGCGTGCGTCCGACGCGCTCCGCGACGGCTTCGCAGAGCGCCTGCTCCTCGCCGATGGGTGAGGGGACGCGGCAGAGCCAGAGCAGCGTTTCGACGAGGTCGTTCATCGCGCGGCCGTCAGACCGCCACGCCGAAGTCGCGAAGTGCGCTGTTCAGGCTCGTTTTCTTGTCGGTGCTCTCGCTGCGGCGGCCGATGATGAGCGCGCACGGCACCTGAAATTCGCCGGCGGGGAAGCGCTTGGTGCGTGTGCCCGGGATGACGACGCTGCGCGTGGGGATGCGCCCGCGGAGCTCCACGGGCTCGCTGCCGGTCACGTCGAGAATCGCCGTGGACGCGGTGAGCGCAACGCCCGCGCCGATCACGGCTTCGCGTTCGACGATCACGCCCTCGACGATGATGGCGCGCGAGCCAATGAAGCAGCCGTCCTCGACGATCACCGGTTGCGCTCCGGGCGGCTCGAGCACGCCGCCGATACCGACGCCGCCCGACAGATGACAGTCGCGCCCGATCTGCGCGCAGGAGCCGACGGTGGCCCAGGTGTCGACCATCGTGCCCGCGCCGACCCACGCGCCGATGTTGACGTAACCCGGCATGATGATCGCGCCCTTTTCGACGAAGGCGCCGTAGCGCACGGTGCCGGGCGGGACGACGCGAACGCCCGCTTCTTCGAGCCCGCGCTTGAGCGGGATCTTGTCGTAGAACTCGAAGGGTGGAGCTTCGAGCTTCTGCATCGGGCGGATCGCGAAGTAGAGCAGGATGGCCTGCTTCACCCACGCGTTGGTCACGTACTTGCCCGGCCCTTCGGGGGTGACCACGCGCAGCGTGCCCGTGTCGAGGCGGCGGATGACCTCCTCGACCGCTTGTTTGACTTCGGGCTTCGCCAGCAGTGAGCGATCCGCGAACGCTTGAGTGATCTGAGCTTCGAGCTCGGCGTCTTGCATGGGAGCGCGCGAATATAGCGCGGTTTTTTGCGGGGGCTCCTACCCGCGACCGTGACGGGCCTGGAGAGCGGCGGGCGGGGGGATTTCGGCGGTGTTCACGGAGCCGGAAGCGCGGACTGCGGTCGGCGGACCGACGGCTCAGAGGGACTCCGGCTACATCCCGGGATAGTTGAAGCAGCCGGAGACGTGCGTCGTGTCGGCGGGGAGGGCGCTGTCCGTCTCGCACGTCACGTTGAACCGAATACGCGCGGCTCCCAGGGCTGGGGGGGCGGAGCCCTGCTCGATGGACAAGATATCAATGTTCGCTTGGCCGGAAGTTGAAAGACAAAAGTAGTAGTGGCCGACCGGGCCTGCGCCCTCGATTTGAACTCTTGGATCGTCGCCAACCGAGACCTCGTCTCCCGCAGCGAATGGGATGAGCCGGTCCGAAACCAGAATGACCCGCAAGGCGGTCGAGCTCTCCGCCATGAAAAAATCCACTGCCGTGAACTCGCCGTTGTCCCAACGGACGCCTGTTTGAGGCGTGACACCAGAAACCGTGATTGGGGCCCCGGCGAAGCCGGAGACCGCAATGTTCGATGTGTTCGGATCACAGGTGCCTGGTGTACCCTTATCGCCGTCGGCTTTCGCGGAGGGTGAGCAGGCTGCAATCGTACACGCGATTGCGAGGACACCCGCTATCCCTGGCGTCGTCGACACACACGCTCCGACCGGTCGGCGCTCTAGATGTCTTGGGAGGGTACATTTGCTGCCGTTCACCATTGTCTTGTGCCACATCAGATCACTTCGGTTGTCGCGAGCGGACCTACGACGTCATGGCTGACTCCGCCCACGCAGTGACTAAATGATTTTTGGCGAGCAGCGGACATCGCACGTTCGCAACGTGAATAAAATCGGCGACGAGTTGGTTCAAGGCTTTCACCAGTTCGTTCAGATCGCCCTGAACCACAGCTGGCTCTGGACGCCACTCCGTCATGCTGACGCACGTCGCCGTAAATGTCTTGCCGGCAATGATGAAATCGAGACGCCTTTGTATGCCTTGCTCATACAGGTCCAGCGAAAATTCGCCCGAGCCGCTTCGAATGGCGTCGGAGACGTCAGGAAGTTGCTCCAGCACCGTGAGTAGGTCCGTGCGTACGTCCGTGGGCCATCTCGCCTGCCCAAATCCACTCACAAGGAACTCAACGCAGCCGGAGTCTTCTAGACTGTCACAGAGTGCGCCTAATATGGCCATCGTGTCTTGCTCCGCACTTTGGACAGCCGGGATGATCTGGCACATAGTCTGGAGCCTTAGTATTATCATGTCCGAAAAACTCTGGTGTTAAAGGCCAGGGTGGAACGTGGGAAAGGCCGTTCGGATTGATCCGTCTGGCTTGAAGTATATCTCTGCTCCGTTCGCTGGCACAACTTCCCCGCTCGGCATAATCACCTGACCCAAGCCTGATGGCAAGCCGCGCACATAGATGCTGCCCTGAACGTCTACGACTTGTCTCGCGAGCCATCGAGCTGCAGCTTGATTGTTGAGCCATTGACCCTGTGGATTGCCAGTTCCTCGCGCTCTCCCGGTCAGGTTTCTGGTCACTTTGCCTCCTTGGCCGTGACGACTAAAGGTGTGTCCAAACTGACGCCAGCTGCTCGGATCAGGCGAAGTTGTTAGCTGAGCGCGCGCGTTGCCGGGCGGCTTTCGCGCTCCGCCCTCGCCCGGGTCTGGTTGGGTTTCATCCAAAGGCTCCGTCTTGTCTGGATCGTAGACGTCGGGAAGCGTGCTATCAGCGCCACCGCCGCCAAGTGCCTGGTTCAGCAAGTCCCAAAGGAATTGAAGCGGCGCAAGCGGTTGCAGATAAGGTTCAGGTGGGTTGCTTCGTGCCGGCGTTGGTCCAACGCCGCCATGATTCTGCCCTAGCGCCGAAGCCCCGCTGTGCGTCGCACCGACGTTAGCGGGCGCATGATGTCCAACAGGAAGTGTCGTCGTGATGGGTGAACCGGCCCCGGGCGTGCCTCCGGCGAGCTCGAATAGATCTCTCGCAATGTTAACCGCGGCGGCGGCGACAGAAGCCGGGTCGCCGAGGGCGGCTTGGTAGCCCCCTCCACCTGCAGCCGTCACATCAGGAATGTCCCCGAACGACCCAAAGTTACCACCTCCGACTGCGCTCGGTCTTGGGACGGTCACGGGATCCACATCCCCGAAGTCGTAGACACCGCTCGCGGCGTCGCCGTTCAGAGTGAAAAGACCGCTTGGGTCCGTCAGATTGATGGGATCGTTCTGAACGTAGCTGTAGTGGTTGAGTCCTTGCAACAGTGGGTCAGCCGTAAGGAAACGCCCCGCGAGAGGGTCGTAAATACGCCCATGCATGTCGATAAGACCCAGGTCGCGGTCGTGATCCTGGCCCGTAAAACCGACCCTAGTAACCGGCATCGACGGCGTAAGGGTTTCCTTGCCGAACGGATCGTACTCTTGATGCTGAACGCTCGAATCCTGGTCGTTCGTGATCGTGTCGACCGAACCGAGGTGATCGGTGTGGAAGAACAGGGTTTGGTCAGTCCCTGACTTTCGGACGATCTCGCCGATCAGGCGAGAATCAGCGTAGAGGCGAAAGCGCTCGTCCTGAGTCGTACCGTTCGGATCCGCGAAACGCTGGTAAAAGGCTCCCGCGAAGTAGCGCGTCCCCACCCCGGGATCCCGGCGAACGACACGATCTTCATCGGCGGAGTACTCGAACTGAGTCGTGATGTCGCCCGTGGTGATAATGCTTGGGAGGTCGAACGGGGTATAGGTGAACGTTTGGGTGCCGCCCGGAACGTCGGGCCCGCTCCGGTCCTGCACGTTGCCGTTCGGATCATAGTGGTAAATGTTCCCGCCCACAGTGTCCACGAAATGGGAACCGCCCGGCTTGTACGCAGTGGAAGTTCCGCCTCGCTGGGTGAGGTTGTCGATGTCGTCATAGCCGAAGGCCATGGCAGGTTGCTGCTGACCGGCCACACTCGGGGTGAGCGTACCCAGGCGATTCAGATTGTCATAGTCGTAGGCGGCGTCATTCTGAGTGACCCCGTTGCTCCGGGTCATCACTTGTCCAGTGGGCCAGAATGTGTAACCCAGCTGTTGCACCGACGTGGCGCCGCGCTGAGTGGCAATATTTTTTAGCCAGTGCTGCTCGGGCGTGTATTGGTAGGTGGTAGTTACGCCGTTGCCAAATGTCTCGGTCTGCACGAGCTGCCCTTGATAGGCATCAGTCATCTGCCAGAGAGGCTTCTCGCTACCGTCCGCGTTGCGTTGCGTGAGCGACTTCAGCGCGCCGGATGCGTCGTCGTAACGGTAGAGGGCCGTGACCTGCGCGCCTGTTCCCAGATCGGGGTAGTCGATGCGGCTCGAGCGCCCGAGATCATCGTAACCGAATGTGAACGCGTGGTGCGTATGATCCAGGACGTAGTCCACCTGATGTAGGAGGCCACGGTTTACGTCAGTCACGGCCTCGTAAGTATAGTCGATCCGCTGCCCGTCCGGATTCTCTACGGTCGCCGGAGAGACCATGCTCGACAAACGACCGACGGCGTTCGCGCCTTCGTCGTAGGTCCACGTCGTGACGCCATTTGCATCGTCAATTTCGCGGAGGCGACCGAGCACGTCGTGGAAGTACGTGCGTAGCCGCGCACTGGCGTCCGTGGAGGTCGCAACCTGGTTGAAGCTGTCGTACGTATACCCCTTGTGCAAGGTGTCGCGGTCCGACTCGCCGATGAGGCGTCCGAACACGTCGTATGCGAGCGAGGTAACGTTTCCGAGGTGGTCGTAGGCGTTGAGGAGGTGCCCCCCGCTGCCGAAAATATAGCGATCGCTCTCGGCGACGGTACTGATGTTGGTTTCGTCGATGCTGCGGACGACACGGCCCTCATAGTCCTTGACCGAAACAAGCCGGCGGCCGCGCTCGTCGATGTCGAGCTCGATGTCGGTGACGCAAGCAGCGTCGCCCGCTCCGCAGTCGATGCCGGTCAGCCAATTGTCATAATTCTGATTCAGTGTGACGCGGCTTGCGTATTGATGTTGGACCGTTGACCCGTCGGAACGTTGAACACCGGTCAAGCGATTGAGGTCGTCGTACGAATAGACCGAGCTCGGTATGGCTGTCGCGTCAGATGAATGCCCCAGCGTTGTGCCGGCGACTCGACCGCGTCCGTCGAAAACCGATTCCGTGATCACGTCCACTCCGTTGAAGCCAACGGCAGTGGTGCGCACGGCCCGGCCGTGGCTGTCGAGCTGGCTCGTAACGTGAGACCCGTGCGACGGCCCGGTGCCTTGACGGTCGACGGTGACGCTCGTGCGCGGTCGTATAGTACCAGCCGCGGTCGTTCCGGATACTGCGCCGGGTGCCAGGCTTGAATAGGTGTAAGTCGTCGTGCCTTCTGGATCGATCTCGGTTGAGATCAGCCCGAGCCCGTCGTAGCTCGTGCGCACCGCGATCCCGTTCGGATCGATGACTGTTTTTGGCACGCCCCAGCTCGTATCGAAATGCACCGAGGTCCATTGATTCGCTGGATTGATGATCAGCGTTGGAAAGACATTGTCCTCGTCGAAAGTGATTGTAGTCGTGCGGGGAGTTTCTCCATTGGAACCGGTGTCGGTAATCTCCCACGCATTGCCGAAGTCGTCGCGCGTGTACGCGGTCTGCGAGAGGGGATGCGAACCGCTATACCGAGTGATGGTCTTGAGGAAACCGTTGTCGTAGTACGTGTAGTTGACGTCATGGACGAGCTCCCAGTCGAGGCCGCGCTTGGTTCGGGTCGTTACGTTACTCGGCCTGGCAATGAGCCAGTGATCCACGTCGACATTGTAGAATGCCGTCATGTTGCGCGTCTCGAAGGCTCCGCCCGCGCCGCTGGGCTGGAACTCCTCGTCGTGGGTATACATGTTACCCATCGTATCGATGTTGAAAGCCTCCGCGTGCTCGGTGAGTAGCTGGCCGTTATCGCTTTCCGGCGCGGTAACTCGACGATCGTAAAGAGTCGTGTCGCGCATGCCCAGCTTTGGGAAAGGTCTGCCATAAGCCGATACGCCCACCTGCCACTCGTTGTCGATGTGCATTCGACGTTGGTAGGTGTCAGTCTCGAGAGGCTGCGTCGTGCCGTTGACGGAGACCGTCTCATCCACGGTGATGCTGTGCGTCATGCCAGCGAGCGGATAAAGGTATGGTGGAGCACTTCCAGCCGAAGGTTGCCCGGCTGGCGTGTACCGTGTCGGCGGTTCCGTAACGAGCGTGGTCTTCCTGTTCGCAGGTTGCAACGGCACATGGTCATCGAAATTTTCGACGATAATCCTGCTGTCGAACCCGAGGAACCCGTGGCCTTCAGTGTTCATCCGCCCGTTCGTATATGTGTAGCTGTGGGACGATTCTCCGACCAGGGTCTGATTGTCGTTGTCGATGACCTGGTTCGAGTACGAGCTGACGAGTCCGGTCATGCGCCTTAGGCACGTCTCGGGCCAGGTCGAGCCTGTGCAGGTGTCGGTGTACGCGTTAGGCTCGTCGTATTTGATCGTAACCACGTTTCCGACGCCGTCGGTCACTCGCGACAACTGCTGGTATTGTGCGCGATGACCGTAGTTGGTTCCGTGGGGGCCGAGAAGGTCGATGTTTCCGTCGGCGTCAATGTCCGTCGCACCATCGAACGTGGACGAGATCACGGCGCCGTCGGCGGTGTGCGCTTGAACGTCGGTCGCCACGATTGCTGTCAAAAACGCGCTTGCGTCGCTGTTCGGCATCATCGCCACGCTGTAGCCGACTCCGTTGTCGCCCCAGTTTTCGAGCAGGTCGGTGATGCCGTCTCCGTTGTAGTCTAATACAGCGCTGCGTCGGTACTCGAAGTTGCTGGGCGGTACGGGATGATCGAGGTTGCGCTGGAAGAACGAGCCATTGCCCATATTCAGCCAGACCGTCGCCTGGTTACCGTCCACGCGCATGAAGTCGACCAGGCCATCGCCGTTGTGGTCACCGAGGGTCACATTGCCACCGCTTGCGCTGTCCCCCGAATCCTCGAAACCGAGCGGCTGCCACGCGATGGTTCCTGGGTCGTCAGGTCCCGTCTTCGAGTATTTTAGGACCGACCAAGGATTCGAGAAGTCGCGAGCGAGGAGGTCGGTCGTCCCGTCACCATCAATGTCGACGAAGGTATGCGAATCGGCGTCTGTTTCGCAGAGGAGGAGGGGCGAACCTGAAGTCGGAGCAGTGAGGGTGATGGGGTCGTAAAAGAACTCTTCGCCAGCTTGCAGCACGGCGTCCACCGGTTTGCGGCGACGCAGCTGGAGCGTGTACTGATCTTGACACCAGAGCAAATCCTCGAGTGAATCACCGTCGATGTCGAATAGGATGGGATCTTTGTGGGGCAGGTTCGAGAGCGAGATTGAGGCTGCGTAGATGTGTGCGCCTGAGGTGTACGAATTCAATGTTTGGAACTGCCCAGGAGGGTTCGTCCAGAACCCTAAGGATAAGTTGTCGCGCTGTTGCTGATTGTCATAACTACAGAAGCCTCCGATGTCGTCCTTGCCGTCACGATCGAAATCCACAAAGTACATTGGGGAGGCCGCGCCGCAGACGAATTGGACGTCCTGTGCCAGGAACGGATTCGATGCGCGTGAGCCATTGCCGAGGTAAAGAAAATCCGACTCGCGCATATAAGGATGGACGTACTTGGATCCCCAGAGGCTCGGATAGACCGCGTTCCAAAACATCGAGACCCATTCCCCGACGCCAGGAGGGGCAAAGAGTCCAGCAACCTGGATGCCGATGTCGGTGATAGCGCGGGGCGCGCTAGGTGGATTGGCGGGTGGGCCGGTCGTGACCTGCGAGGTCGTGAAGTCCGGAATGCCGTCGCCGTTCGCGTCGAGCTGCGCCCCCATGTCGATCGTGCTCCCCACGGCTGGATCGAAGTGGGTCGCGTTTTCGGTCGTATATATGAAGGTCGTCGGTGCCTTACAGCCGGTGTCGGCGTCCTTCTCGCATTCCGTGATTTGGTAGAGCTCGCTCGGACCGGTCGCCGGATACTTGAGGTGATAGTTCTTGACGGGCTGATTAGAAACATACGTGATGATGCGACTCAAACGCTGATCCTTCAGATCGGCGATGCCGCCCTGGAGGAATCGGAGCGACCGGTCTGGTCTGGGCTCGTAGCTGAACCGAACCTGGCGATTGCCGGGCGAGTTGCCATGAGACGTGTACGTGATGGACGACGGAATTACCGAGGTTGGCAACGCGAGTCCGGCGAAAGACTGCTGCAGCAGCGCGTTGTTGTTTTGGTAGGAGACGTTCATCGTGTTGCCGGCGTGGTCGGCGACGCTGTTCAAGAGCCACGCGTAGCGCACGCCCTTGCCGACGACTTGCGAATCACAGGAGTTCCCGTAGGTGACGATGCGTCCGTCCTTGGTCCAGACAGTGAAGGAATCGGGCCCGCCGGACTCGAACGTCGAAGAAGTGATCTTGGAAAACGTGTCGATTTGGGTCCGGTACTCGGTACCGTTCTTGCCATAGTCTCCGACAATCGCCGTCATGCGCTTGCCGTCGATGCAGAAGAAGTCGCTGTCGTCGCCTTTGACGGGACTGGTGATGCTGTCCAGTGCGTAGATGTGCGAACAACGTGTGATGGTCGAGAGCCCCTGGAGGTGCCACCCAATTCCGACCTCGCTCGAGGAATGCGGGTCGGAATAGACCAGGCTTAGCGACGGCTGAATGCCCGCGCGTCCGGGCGGCACGTCGATAGGAATCGTGTACTGCGCGGTTCCCTGCTCGGTGACGGCGAAGGCCCCCGCGACGGCGCCGACACCGCTCGACGGAGTTGGCGGTAAGTCGGGAAGCTGCGCCGGCGTGCCCGAGCCGCTCGGAACCGTGAGAGGCGGATCATTCGCCGGCGTTTCGCATTGGCCGTTCCCGTCGCAATACTGCCCCGCGGCACAGGTACCGCAGTCTGTCCCGCAGGCGGGGTCAGGCCCGCATTGTTTGCCGCCGCATTGCGGCGCACATACCGGGCAGGGGCCGCAAATGGCTCCGGGCCCGCAAAGCGGGGGCTTCAACGGGCCATACATGCAAACGTCCGCCACGCGGCAGACGCGGGGCACGCTCGGATCGACGCTCTCTGGACAAGTCTCGCCGGGCTGGCACTGAGCGTCGGCGGTGCAAGGCCCGCCTCCCTTCGGGCACACGGCTCGGCATTGCCCGCCGCACCCGTCGTCGGCATTCCCACAAGTTGCGTGCGAACAGTCCGGCGTGCATACGCGCGTCGGCCCGCAGAGCGAGGTGGGAGTGCCGGCGAGTGCGGGATCGTCCGAGGGGCAGCCGGAAGGGAGACATGCGTCCTGCGTATTCAGTCCAAGCATGGCGCCTCCGCCAGGAACGCAAGAATCCCCGGCGACGCACGTGTTTGATAGGCTTGTGGAGTCGCACGTGCGCGCGCACGAACAATTTTGCCCACAGGGGCTATCTACGCTGCCGCACTCACTTGCATCAATGACGCCCGCGCATTCCGCAGGCCAGCACAAGCTTTTCGCTCGCGATCCGTCGAAGCAGCCGCCGTTATGCGGTCCGCACAGAAGGCCGGCCCCGCAGTCGTCATTGGCTCCGCACTCGTGCTTGCTCCCGCAACCGTTGCACGCCCCGCCGCAGTCGACGTCCGTCTCGCCGGCGTCCTTCACGCCGTTGCCGCAGTGCGGCGGAAGGCACTCCGGTGCGTGGGGATTGAGCACGCAGTGGCTTTGACAGGTGCCGCCGGTGCAGTCGAAGCCGGGTCCGCATTGGCTCGATGTTGTGCACACACCCGTTGGACCGCCGCATTCGCTCTGTGAGCATTGGACGTCGGTCACGCAGTCGCCGTTATCATCGCAACCACCACCCGGATTGCACTGACAGAGCCCGTCGCACGCTGCCCCTGCCGCGCATAGATCATTTGGCGCGAACGGCTTGTGGGTGAAGTCAACGTGCGCGCCTACGTTGATACTCCGCGCGTAGATTGCACCCGAGTGGTTGACGCTGCCCAACGTGACGTCACCGTGCGGCGCGACGAGGATCGCGTTGAACGACGTGTCCATTGGGATCGGCCCCGTGCCCCCGATGCCGATGAGGATGTTGTTCTTCGTCGGGTCCCGCGGCGAAATGACGCCGCGGAACGTGAACCCACCGCTCGCGTAGAGCTGGACGGGCCCTTGCGTGTTGTCGACGTCGAGCGTCGAGCTCGGCTCGAGGTCGAAGAGGCCGTCTAGCGTATACCGGCCCGACCCGGCAAGCGTGAGTCGCGCGTTCCGTTGGAGGGTGCTGCCACCATAGGCTCCAGGAACGATGCTGCGTACCTGCGATACATCGAGGTTGACCGGGCCACCGTTTGTCGGCGGAAACTGGACGATCCATGACTGGTGCTGGATCGGGGTAAGCGTCCCGTTCACCGTTTCCGTGCCGGTGACGTGAACGTTGTTTTGAGTGTTGACCGTGCCGGCCGTCGTGAGGTTGCCGTGAACGTACGCCCCATCGCGGAGGACCACGACGTTCGCTTGAGACCAGAGGTTCAGCGTTTCGGCAGAGACGCCGAGGTTTGTTTCGGTCGTGGTCTTGACGCTCGAAATGGATGAGAAGCCGCTCGGCGACGCAAGGATTCGGACGCTGTCATTCAGTACGAGTGCGCCACCACTCGTTCCGAGCGCGACGCTCGTGCGCGGTACGTGCACCGGCAAATCGATGTAGAACTCGACACCGGTTCCGCAGCTCGTTCCGCCTGAGCCAGCGGCTCCGGCTCCAGCAGCTGCGCCGCCCATGCCTCCGGCGCCCGCACCCGCTCCGCCTGAGCCCGACGTCCCACTCGCTCCGGCGCCGCTCACGCCACCGCCACCCGACTTTCCGGCCGCTCCGGCGCCACTCGCTCCGCCGCCGCCCGACTTCCCGCTCGCCCCCGCACCACCGGATCCACCGACACCCGAGCTGCCACCCGCCCCGCCGCCGCTCGCACCCGCGCCGGCTTTGCCACCCGCACCGGATCCACTTCCGGCCTTCCCCGCGGCTCCGCTGCTCCCCGCTCCGCCACCGGCACCCGCACCACCCGCGCCACCACTCCCACTCGCCTGCCCGAGCGAAAGCTTGTCGACCAACACCGCCACGGTGCCGGAATTCGAGAGATTGAGCTCCACCTTAACGGCGCACGTGTTCGTCGTGGAAAGCGCAGTAGCGACGTTCTGAGGTAGGGACGGAAACGTATAGTGATTGAAGGAACCCGTCGGGCCGTGCAGCTGAACGTTGCCGAGGTACTGATTGTTAACGGTGGTGCCGCACGTGAAGTAGAGCCCCGCTTGCCCGTAGTAGGTGCCCTGCGGCTGGTAGCCGGTCTGAAACATCACGTCGATCGACGGTGCAGCACTGAGCGTCCCGAGAGCCGTCAACGCTGCGCTGATGGCGCTCGGATTCTGGTTGCCACCGAGTGCAATCGAGTGGGACCCCTCGCTGTGCGTCGTGATCGATGTGGCTGTGCCCACGACCGGCCGCCAATCCGAGCCCGCAGCCCCCGAGATCGTGCCCTCGAAACCGAGGATCCGGTCGTTGGCAGTTAAAGCTTCTTCAACTCGCCCCAGGTTCTCCGAGACCCGGTCGCCGCTGCAGGCGGCGAACAGGACGAACCAGGAACCAAGGCCAAACGCGCACTTCGGACGTTCATGACCGCTCCATTCGGTCAGCGGCCGAGCCAGTTGCGTGCTCAGAGAGCGATGGCCCCCACCATGGAGCCCCCTTCCCCCAAACGTGCGACTACCCGGACTGCTGCTCCAAGGACATCGAGACTGTGGCACCCATACACAAACGCGCACGCATTGGGAAGAGCTGGTCGCTTAGTCCTATTTCAAGTTCGCTCACAGAGCGGGGGTATTACCCCTCGGGATATCCCTCGCGAACACTCACTGTAGCTCTGCGCTGCTGCGTCCGAATTCACGCCGACGCGTGATCGGGTTACCCGGTCTTGAGCGCCAGCAAAATCCCGCCCTCGCCCTCGGAAATTTCAACGTCGGTGAGCTCGGCGGCGGCGCGGATGGCGGCGTGGCTCGGCGCGATCACGCCGTAACCCCAGACCACGAGCTCGGCGCCCGCGGCCGCGGCGCTCGAGATGTAGATTTCGACGACGCCTTTGCGAACGGCGATGCTGATGCCGGGCGAGCCGTCGGGATCGCTCAAGAGCTCGGCGGCCGCTGCGACGAGCGTCGAGAACGCGCGTGGCTTGAGCAGCACCTCCGGCAGCGGATCGGTCACGGACAGCCGCGCCGTGAAGCGGCGTGCCGGACGTCGCCCGCTCGGTGACGCGGGCAAGCGCTGCTTCAAAAGCTCCGACACCTTGAACGGGAAGGGTGACTCGTAGCCCGCGACTTCCAGCAGCTCGAGCAGCGACTGCACGGCGTCGAGCTCGCGCGAGAGCCGTCCGAGCACGCGATCGAGCCCGAGGCGCTCGGGTGTGCGGAGCGGTTCGTTGACGCGGCCGGTGAGCTCCTCTTCGAGCTCGTCGAGGCGCGGCAACACGAACTCTTCGATCTCGTCCGGGACGCGCGAGGAGGGCAGCTGTCCTCGCAACCCGGCGATCAGCGTGAGCAGCGCCTCCCGCGTGGGAGCGCAGGCGGCCAGCACGTCCGGCAAGACGCCCGCGATGGCTTTCGAGCCGACCTTCGCCGAGCCCGAAAGCAGCGCGAGATTGCCGAGTGAGCCGAGCGCGTCGCGCACGGTCCCGCGCGCCATATCCAACGCGGTGTCCCGCGGGGGCTGCGAAGGAGGGCGCGCGGTCGACATACAGATTGAACCACTCTCGCGCGTGTGCGCGGAGATCAACAGGCGGTTAGACTAGTTCCATCCCCGGGAAGTAGTAGCTGCACTCGATACGGCCGTTTTCGTCGGAGTCGGAGCCGTGGACGGCGTTTTCTCCGACGTTCGAGCCGTAGAGCTTGCGTACGGTGCCGGCGGCCGCCTTGACGGGGTCGGTGGCGCCGATCACGTTGCGCAGGTGTTGCACGGCGTCATCACGCTCGAGTGCCAACAGAATCACGGGGCTGCGCGTCATGAACGTGCAGAGCTCGTTGAAGAAGGGGCGCTCGCGGTGAATGGCGTAAAAGCCTTCGATCTGCCGGCGCGAGATCGACGCCTGGCGCATCGCGAGAACGCGAAACCCCTCGTCCAGCAGGCGCTGCAGGATGGCGCCTTGCTTGCGGCTCTCGACCGCGTCGGGTTTGATGATGCAAAGGGTGCGCTGTGTCGTCATCGTTTCGTCGATCTGCTCCCGGAGGGCGCGTAGAGCGGCCCCTCATACCAAGCCCAGGGGGTTACGCAACATTTTTGGTACCCCGCGGCGCAAGCCTCCGCGCCTGCACCCGCGCTCGAAGCGTACTCCGTTTCGTGCCGCGTGGAGCCAAAAACGTTTTCGCCCGTTCGACTCGCAAAGCGAACGAGCGTGGGTCACGAGAAACCGGCCCGCGACGGGCACCACTTTGCAACGGTTTCGCGACTGCGCGACAGCCGGATCAGAGCAGGCTCTTCAGCGTCACCGCCATCTCGGCCGGGGACGGCGCGACTCGTACGCCGGCCGCTTCGAGCGCCCGCGTCTTGTCGCTGGCGGTGCCCTGACCGCCGGAGATGATCGCGCCCGCATGCCCCATGCGCTTGCCGGGCGGCGCCGTCGCGCCCGCGATGAAGCCCGCCACCGGCTTCTTCATGTGCTCCTTGATGAAGGCCGCGGCGCGCTCCTCGGCGTTGCCGCCGATCTCGCCCATCATCATGACCGCTTCCGTGCCGCCGTCGTCGTTGAAGAGCTTGAGCACGTCGACGAAGTCCATACCGCCGACAGGATCGCCGCCGATACCGACACACGTCGATTGCCCGAGGCCGAGCGCCGTCAGCTGCCCGACCGCCTCGTACGTGAGCGTCCCCGAGCGCGACACTACGCCGATGCGTCCGACCTTGTGGATGTGACCGGGCATGATGCCGATCTTGCAGGCACCAGGCGTGATCACGCCGGGGCAGTTCGGACCGACGAGACGAACCGGGCGTCCTTCGATCACGCGGCGAACGCGGATCATGTCGGTGACCGGGATGCCCTCCGTGATGCACACGACGAGCTTGCACCCGGCGTCCACCGCTTCGAGGATCGCGTCGGCGGCGCCGAGCGGCGGAACGAAGATGAGCGAGGTGTCCGCGCCCGAATGCTTGACCGCATCGGCGACGGTGTCGAACACCGGGACGCCGACCTTGTCGCCGCCCGGCCCCACGGCTTCGAACGCCTCGCCGCCGCGGTGGGGAGTGACGCCGGAGACGATCTTCGTTCCGTAGGCGATGCACTGTTTGGCGTGAAAGGACCCGGCCGAGCCGGTGATGCCCTGCACGACGACTCGCGTGTTCTTGTCGATTAAAATGGCCATGTTTTGGGTTCCGTGAGGATTACGCCGCGCGCACGGCCGCGACGATGCGCTTGGCGCCGTCGCCCATGCCGTCCGCCGCTTCGATGCGTAGCCCGCTGTTGGCGAGGATCGCCTTGCCCTGCTCGACGTTCGTCCCCTCGAGCCGCACGACGAGCGGCACCTTGAGCCCGAGCTCGCGCGTCGCGGCCACCACGCCCTCCGCGATCACGTCGCAGCGCATGATGCCGCCGAAGATGTTCACGAAGATGCCCTTCACCTTCGGGCTCGAGAGGATCATCTTGAACGCCTTCGTCACCTGCTCCTTCGTGGCGCCGCCGCCCACGTCGAGGAAGTTCGCCGGCGTGCCGCCATGATGCTTGATGATGTCCATCGTCGCCATGGCGAGGCCGGCGCCGTTGACGAGGCAGCCGATGTCGCCGTCGAGCGAGACGTAGGAGAGCCCGGCTTCCTTCGCTTCGAGCTCGACCGGATCCTCCTCGTCCTTGTCCATGAGCTCGTTCCACTCCTTGTGGCGGCCCGAGGCGTTGTCGTCGAAGTTGATCTTCGAGTCGAGCGCGAGCACCTTGCCCTGCTTCGTCACGATCAACGGATTTACCTCGCAGAGCGAGCAATCCTCCTTGTCGAAGAGCGTCGCGAGCTTGCTCACGATGCTCGCGAACTCGGCGACGGTGAGCTTCGGATCGGGCGAGCCCTCCGTGAGGTGCAGCCCGAAAGCGAGCTTGCGCGCCTGGTAGCCGCTCAGCCCGACCGCCGGATCGACGTGCTCGGTGAGGATCTTCTCCGGCGTCTCGGCCGCGACTTTCTCGATTTCGACGCCCCCTTCGGTCGACGCCATGATCGCGATGCGCCGCTTCTCGCGATCGACGACGAGCCCGAGGTAGAGCTCGCGCGCGATGTCGAGCCCCTGCTCGACGTACAGGCGCCGCACCTTTTGCCCTTCGGGCCCGGTCTGGTGCGTCACGAGCTGCATGCCGAGGAGCTTGCCCGCGACCGTCTTCGCTTCCTCGGCGCCGCCCTTCACGACCTTCACTCCGCCGCCCTTGCCGCGACCGCCGGCGTGGATCTGCGCTTTGACGACGACGACCGGCGTCTTCGTCTCTTCGATCAAACGGGCGGCGACTTTGCCGGCCTCGTCCGCGCTGAGCGCGACGTAACCCTTGGGGATGGGAATGCCGTAGCGTGCGAAGAGCTGCTTGCCCTGATATTCGTGAATCTTCATGGCTTGGCCTGGGGGCGAGGCCCTCGTCATAGTCCAGGTTCGGCCGTCTGGCGACGGGGCTGCTCGCGAGCCGTGAAAGCCCCGGCAACGGCTCAGCGCGGCTCGAGCATCCGGCCTTCTTCGGCGTAAAGCTCCGTCACGTCGAAGTACGCTTCGCCGCCACGTCCCGTCTTCGGATCTTCGACGGCGAGCACGTCGTAGTGGCGCTCACCGTGCGGCACGAGCCGCTGGCCGTGGACCTCGAGCCCGATCGCGAGGAGGAACTGATACTCCTCTTTCACCGCGTAGACGGTCCACGCCGTGTCGAAGCCCGCGCCGTTCCCGCTCTTTCCGACGGAATCGAGCAACGCTCGCGCGAGCGTCGTGTGAACGTCGGATTGGCCGGCGGCGCCGCCCTGATGAAACCCCGCGGCGGAGACGATGTGCGCGCGCGCGTCCGTCGGGTCGTAACCCAAAATCTTCGTCGCGGCGTCGAGCACGGCGTTCGGATCGTCCTTGCTCATCGCCGCTTCGAGCGCCGCGTCGAGCTCGCGCGGGATGCGCTCCGCGTTCGAGTACAGGCGGCCGCGCCGCAGCCGCGCGTAGTCCGTCGCGGCGATCGCCGCCGTGTCGCCTTTCACGAGCAGCGGCGCGCGCTCGTCGTAATACGCCGCCGCGGCACCCGCGTCGGCCGGTCGCGGCGCGGCGCCGGCGTGCGCCGGCACCTTGGGGCTCGAGCTCGCGTGCGCGGCGGTTGCCGGCGCCTTCGTCGCGGGCACGGCCGAGCCGCAACCGAGCGTGAAGAGCGCGACCGAAGCAGCGAGCCGCGCTCGGCCCGAAACCCTTGAAATCCCGGCGACCATCATCGGCGCCATCGAGCCCGTGGCCGCGCGCGCCGTCAACTTTCCGGTATCGAGGTGCTCGACTTTCCGCTCTTTGCGGGCCCGAAGACGCGCGCCGAGCGCTCGTCGTACGCTTTCGTCGCGGCGGGCAGCCGCGACAAGAGGCTCGCCGGCAAGAGCGTCTTCACCGCGGCGATCACGTCGTCCGCGATGCCGTTCATGCTCCAGGCAAAGCCGCCCGCGTAGAGCTCCGCCGCGGCGTCGTTCGGCGGCGGCGGAAACTGCCGCGCCACGCGCAGCGCCGGCGCGATCGTCTCCTCTTCGAGGCGCAGATGCTCGTCGAGCAGCGCCGACAGCTCCTTCACGACCTCGCGTGCGGCTCCGACGTCCGTCATGCCGCCGAACGCCGAGTCACCGCGGGCGAGCAGCGGCTCGATGCGCTCGTGTTGCTCGCTCAGCCGCTCGATGGTCGGAGCAAGGCTCGGGTTTTGCTCCTTCTGGGCGGGAAAGATGTTGGCGTCCTCCATCTGGTGGTGCCCGCGGAGCGCTCCGTGGAACTGCTGCCATTCGCCCCGGAGCGCGTCCGCCTGCGACGACTCGTGCTCGTGGAGCTTGCCGAGCGCCCGCTCGAAATTCGAGAGATCGCGCCGGAAGGCGTGGTGCGACATCATCAGCAGCGTCGCCATCGACGCGCTGCCGTCTTCGTTCAAAAGCGGGGTGCCCTTCGACATAACAGCTCCGTAAGCCCGATCGCGCCGATGACCAGCCCGGTCCTTACGCCTTCGACTTCACGAGATCGCGCACCTTCTGCACGCTCTCGGCGCTCTTCGCGAGCATGCCCTTCTCTTCGGCCGTGAGGTCGATCTGCACGATCTTCTCCACACCGCCCGCGCCGATGACGACCGGCACGCCCATGTACAAATCCGAATAGCCGTACTCGCCCTCGAGCAACGCGGCGCACGGCAGGATGCGCTTCTGGTCGCCGAGGTACGCCTCCGCCATCTCGATCGCGCTGATGGCCGGCGCGTAATAAGCGCTCGTCCCCATCAGCGACACGATCTCGCCGCCGCCCTTGCGCGTGCGCTCGATCATCTTGTCGAGCGCGTCCTTCGCGACGAGCTTCTGCACTGGAATCCCGTGGATCGTCGTGTGCGAGAGCACGGGCACCATGTCGTCCCCGTGGCCGCCGAGCACCATCGGGCGCACGTCCTTGATGCTCGCACCGGCCTCGCGCGCCAAAAACAGCGCAAAGCGCGCGCTGTCGAGCACGCCGGCCATGCCGACCACCTTCGCCCGCGGCGCGCCCACGCGGCGGCGGTACTCGTAAACCATCGCGTCGAGTGGGTTCGAGATCACGATCACGAACGCCTCCGGACACACCTTCTTCGCGTTGTCCGCCACGTTGCGGATGATCGGTAGATTCGTCTCCACCAAGTCGTCACGCGATTGCCCGGGCTTGCGCGGAATGCCGGCCGTGATGATGAGGACGTGAGCGCCCTTCAAATCCTCCCAATTCGAGGTGCCCGTCACCTTGGCGTCCGCGCCCGAGAGCGCACAGGACTGCTCGAGATCGAGCGCCTTGCCCTTTGCGAAGTTCTCCTTCGCGGCGATGTCGAACAAAACCACGTCGCCGAGCTCACGCGTCACCGCGAGGTTCGCGAGCTCGCCGCCGATGTTACCTGCACCAATCAGACCGATTTTTCGCCGTGCCATGGGGCGCAAGGCGTACCTCCGCGCGCGTCGGAAGGCCACCCCCGCCGTTTCTCGCGTCATTTGGGGTCCCACTGGGTGCGACTCGCCCGCTCGGCGCCAAAGCCGCGACGACGGACTGGCTCGAGCGCGCGGCCGACCTCGTTGCCCGCGAGACGACGCGCGTCGAAGCGATCTCGAAGCCGTAGCGTCCGAGCGGCGTTATGCTGCTCGCGCTTTGATCCGTCACGGGCTCCGGGTGGTCGCTCTCCTGGCGTGGGTCCTCTTGCTCGGAGTGCGACCGGCGTCGGCGGCGACGGGCGGGCCTGTCCGGGTCGAACAGGGCGCGGTGCCGCCATGGGTGCTGCCCGTACCCGCGGGGCAGGGAGTCGAGGCGACCGAAAGCGGCGGTGTCGCGCTCCTCGTCGTCGACGACCAGACGCGAGCGGTCGGTCGCGACTTGTGGCGTTTCAAACGACGCGTGGCGCGTCTCACGAGTGAGGCAGGGCTTCGTGCGTGGGGTGAGCTGAAGCTCGAATTCGACCCGCCCGCGGAGCGACTCGTCATGCACGCCGTGAGGGTTCGCCGTGGCAGCGAGAGCGTGTCCAAGCTCGAGCTCGGCAAAATTGCCGTCTTGCAACGCGAGCGGGCGCTCGAGGAGTACGGCGTCTACGACGGCACGCGCACCGCGGTAGCGGTGCTTTCCGATCTGCGCATCGGTGACGTGATCGAGCTCGAGTACTCGCTCGTCGGCAATAACCCCGTTTTCGGTGGCCACGTGACGGAGCTCTGGCCCACGCGGCAGACGGTGGAAATAGGCTATTTGCGCCGCCGCTTGCTCACCGAGCGAGCCTTCGCCGTCGCGCGTTTGGGCACCGACGTGAGCCCGACCGAGGGCACTCTCGGCGCGCTTCGCGACTACGCGGTCGAGCTCACCAAAGTGACTCCGGCCGTCCTCGAGCCGCAGATGCCGCCGGAGCTGCCGCTCGAGCGGCTCGGCATGATCGAGCTCTCGGACTCGGGCAGTTGGGGGGACGTCGCGGCGTGGGGGCACTCGCTCTTCGCGTTGCCGTCGCGTCTGCCGCCGTCGATCGAAGCGTTTGCCGAGCGCTGGCGTGATCCGCACTTGCGCCGACAAGAGGTGATCGCCGGAGTGGTTCAGACAGTGCAGCGCGACGTGCGTTATTTGTCGCTCGCCTTGAACGAGGGGACGCATCGGCCGGCGCCCCCGGAGGTGGTGCTCGCGCGCCATTTCGGAGACTGCAAGGACAAGAGCCTGCTCACGGTCGCGCTCTTGAGCACGCTTGGTTTCGACGTGAGCCCCGCGCTCGTGAGCACGACGTTCGACGCGGTGCTCACCGACCTCGTTCCGGCTCCGACGCTCTTCGACCATGTGATAGTGCGCTTGCGCCTCGGCGGGTTCGACTACTTTTTGGATCCGACGCGGACGTTCCAGCGCGGTACGCTCGAGGAGCTCAGCGTCCACGATTTGCATCACGCGCTCGTGCTCGAGCCGAGCAGCACCGAGCTCGTGACCATCGCGCCGCGCACGGATCCCCGTCCGGACGTGCTCGCGCGGCTGGTCATGACCGTCGGCTCACCCGACAAGCCGGTGCTGCTCGAGACCAAAACGACTTACCGCCACGAGATCGCGGTGGCGCTTCGCACGTTCCACGCCGAAGGACAGGCGAGCGACTTTCAAAAGCAAGCCGGGAGGTCCGTGACGGCCGCCTACCCCACCGCGCACCGTGTCGGCGACGCCGCGTTCGCCGACGATCCGAGCGCGAACGAAGTCGTGGTGCGCCAACGCTTCGAAATCCCCGACGCGTGGGAGCTCGTCGACGGCAGGCAAGCCTTTCTGGTTCAGGCGCCCTGGCAAAGGCTCGCCGTCGAGCCCTTGCCGGCCGAGCGGCAGAGCCCGTTCGCGCTGAATTATCCACTCCACGTCGCTCACCAGATCCACGTGCTCACGACGAATGTGAGGTCGAGCCCGGCCAAGCACGATTCCAGGGAAATCTGGCCGTTCGCTTTCACACGCGATTTAGTGGGCAAGCCCGACGGCGTGTTCTTGGACTACGACCTGACGACGCGCGCCGATCGCGTCGAGCCGAGCAAGTTCGAAGAGTATCGGAAGGCGAGCGCCGAGCTCTATCGAGTCGCAGGTTACAGCCTCACGATCCGGCCGCCCATCGCGCCGAGGAGTCCGGTCTGGCTCTTCGTGGGGGCGGGCGCGTGGGGGGTCTTCCTTCTCGGCGCGATGGCGCTGCTGCTCCGCTACCGGCCGTACCTGCGCCTCTCGGCGGTGCCGTACCAGCCGATGCGCGCCGGGCGGGGCGGGCCGCTCGTGCTCGTGGGTATCGGGGTCTTCCTGACGCCGTTGGTCGTCGCGTACTCGTTGTTCAAGGGCGCCAAAGTCTTCGGCGCCGTCAGCTGGAGCCTCCTGACCGATCCGGCGTCCCGCACGTATGACGCGAACTGGGCACCCGCGCTCGCCTTCGCGCTTTTTTATCAAGTGCTGGTTATTGTCGCGGGGCCGGTCGTCGCCTTCCTTTTTTGGCGCCGGCACCGGAGCTTCCCTTTGTCGTCCGTGGCGCTGAACGGAGCCTCTGCCGTGTTCCTCGTACTCGAGGCGTGGTTCCGGCCCGCGGCTCTGGCGGCGAAGTCGAGCGCGCTCTCCCCCGCGACGGCCGTCGCGGTCTGCGTCGCTTGGATCGCGTATTTACTTCGTTCGCGGCGCGTAAAAGCGACCTTCCTCGCCGCCGAGGTCGCGCCCGAGGCCGGTGGGGCCCGCACGTCCGACGAGGACTGGATCAAGCGCTGGTGACTCGTCCGTGACCGTCGACCGCCCGCGTCCGCCTATCGATACGTGGAGCAAGACAGCCGTCGTGAGGTCTGCGACTACGACACTGCCACACGCAGAGTTCGTACTTCGGCAATCGAGGTCGCGCCTCACGGCGTGTTCTGTTGCGTCCGTGCCTTCTTGCTTCGACACATTCAAGCGAGTTTTGGGGCCAACGCGGGTTGGTGACCGGAGCAGCGCGGCGCCAGGCATCGAAGTGGAGGTTTCGCCGCTCTACACCCAAGCTCGCTTGGGTGTATCGAAACAAGAAAGCACCGACGGGACGGACCACGCCAAAAGCTAGTGAATTTTGCGGGCCTGACCCAAGTGGGGCTCCAAAATTCACGATCGATGCAAGTGGTCCCCGTTGTAGACTGTGCGCATGGCTTCGGGTTGGTGCTTGGTGCGAGGGCCTGCGCTTTGGGCGACCGTCACTTTGGGGCTCGTCGTCACTGCCTACGGCTGCGGCGGCTCGTCCAACTCGGACTACAACGGCACGCCACCCGGCAGCGGCGGTACCGCCGGCTCCGCGGGACGAGCCGGTGCGTCCAGCGGAGCCAAAGGTGGCGCTTCAGCCGCGGGCAGCTCCGGCGGTGATGTCACGGCCGGGAGCGGCGGCACGGGGGGCGGCAGTGAGCTCGGCGGCGGCGGCGGCAAGGGCGGCAGTGGTGGCACCCGCGGCGGCAAGGCGGGTGCGAGCGCCGGCGGGTCGAATGCCAAGGGAGGTTCGAGCGGCGGCGTTTCGATGGCCGGGGGCCCTCCGGCCGGCGGCGCAGGCGAAGTCGGCGGCGCGAGCGGCGAGGGCGGCACGCCCGCGTGCAACCCCGACGACACTTCGGTTCCGTTCAAGACGCGCTGCCTCGCGTGCGCGACGGACACGTGCGGCACCTGCCTCTGCAACGATTGCACGCAGAAGCTCGAGACTTGTCAAAACACTCCCGGCTGCCAGGACGTTGCCGATTGCGTCATTGCTTCCGGCTGCAATTCGGAAGCTTGCTACTGCGGTACTTACGGCCTCGTCGAGTGCCTAGCCGGACAGTCGGACGGCCCGTGCAAGGACGTGATGCTGAACGCGCCCGGCGGCCATGCACCGACCGCCACGGACGTGAGTGCGGGGCCGGCCACGGATGCCGCGCTGGCGGTCGGCCTCTGCGCGATCTCGGGCGGGCCGTGCGCGAACGAATGCATGTGAAGGGCTCGAAGGCACGCAACTCACCCGCGCATCGCACCGATACCCGGGGATGCGGATTGGATTTGCTCGCCTCTGCCTCGTCTCCTGTGCGTTCTGGCATCTCGCTTGCTCCGAGCGTGAGCTGCCACCACCCCAAGCGCCTTCACGAGCTGTCCCGCCCGTGGAGGCACGCACGAGCCCTCCGGGGGAGCACCAAACGCGGCTCCTCCTCGACGCGAACGGCGAACGCGCCGAGGTGAGCGAGGTCACCGCGTGGAGCTCGACCGTGGCGGTGACCCCCGTCGGGTCTCACCTGGGAACCGCCGTCGGCTATGCCGATCTTCAGCGACCAATTTGTTTGACCCCCTGCCTCGCGGACTTCGCGCCCGGCCTGCACCGGCTGATTTTCGTCTCCGACGAGGGCAAACACTCCGGTGCGACCGACGTTCAGGTGGGCGACCAGCCGAGGGTGCTGCGCATCGCACTCGGACGCAACGATCCCCCGAAAGGCTCCCAGGTTGGCGCGCTCGTCCTCACCGTGATCGGCGCGTCTGCGATGTTCGTGGGCGGTTTGCTCGCGGCAAGCGCCGACAGCGTGGACGTGAGCGACCAAGCGGACGTTCAACAGCGAGGGCTCACGCTGTTCGGTGTGGGCGCCGGCGTCATGCTGGTGGGAATTCCGTGGTTACTCGTTTCGCGCGGCGTCCACCAGGACAGTGCGGTCACCGACTTCGAATATCAACCCACTCCGAGTCCTTCGGCAGCGTCGAAGCCCGCCCCACCGCCTCCAGCCGACTGATCTCGTCGCGGAACGAGCGGCGCCACTCGGCTTCGCGTCGCTCGGCTCAGCGTTTCACGATGCGCCCGTCCGTTTTCGCGACGAAGGGCTCCGGCAGCGACTTCAAGAAGGTGACGAGCGCGTCGGCGTCGTTCGGATCGCCGCCTGCGGCGTGCTCGGGAGCGAGCGTTTTCAAGAGCGTGAAGCCGTCGCCGCCCTCGGCGATGAACGAGCTCAAGCCGACGCGGTACCTCCGCTTCGCATCGAGCCGACGCCGCTTGGCGTCGTGCACCTCCACGATCCGGCTCCCCGGCGCGGCCCGCGGATCCCACGTGTAGCCGAAGCCCGCAATCTGCAGGATGCGCCCTGCTTGGATTTGACCGGCGCCCCATTGTTGTTCGAGCAGCGCCGTGAGCTGAGCTCCGGACAACGTGACGGCCAGCACGCGATTGCCGAACGGTTGCGTCGTGAGCACGTCGCCGCGCGTCACCTTGCCCGCCGGCAAGCTCGCGCGCAGCCCGCCCTGGTTCGTGAGGCCGAAATCGGCGTGAACCGCGGCGCGCGCCGCTTCCGCGACGAGATCCCCGAGCGCGCTCTCGCCGGCCGGCGTCGTGTCGCGCGTCACCTCCGCCGCGCTCGTCGCCACGATTTCACGCACGAGCGGAGCCACGCGCGCGTCCGCCCGCGCGACGATGTCGGCGACGGCCCGATCCGGTTCGCGACCGCTGCCTGCGTCGGCGAACGCGGGGACGATCGTGGCCGTGCTCCCGATCACGTCACCGCTCTTGCGCTCGAGCAAGAGCTCCACGTCGGCGTAAGCCACGCCGTAGGCGAGCGCCTGCACGACGAGCACCTCTTTGCCGCTCTCTGTCGCTATGCGCGCGTTCGTGAACCGATGCGCATGTCCGGAGACGACGAGATCGACGTCGCCGTCGAGCCGGCGCACGATTTCGTCCAGTGCGCCCGCCGGCGCCGGGGCGCTCGCGAGCGTCGGGCCCGCGTAACGCGGCTGTTCGTCGCCTTGGTGGATCAGCACCACGAACGCGTGCACGCCGCGCGGGGCGAGCTCGCGCACCACGGCGTTGATCGCCTCCGCTTCGTCCGTGAACGCGAGTCCCTGGACGGCCTCGGGGCTCAAGATGCGCGGCGCCTCCCTGAGCACCGCGCCGATGAACGCGATCGGCACGCCGTCCACCTGCCGGAGCGCGTAGGGCCTGAGGAGCGGCGCGTGCGTCGCTTCGTCGCGCACGTTGGCGCAGATCATGTCGTAGCGTGCGCCGCGCCAGGGGTTCTCCAGGAACGGCCCCTTCACGTGATTGCCGCCGCGGAGCAGCCGCAAAAGCTCCAGTTTCCCTTCGTCGAACTCGTGGTTGCCGAGCGTTCCGATGACGGGGCACTCGCGCTCGCGCCGTTCGTCCGCGCAGCGGTCGTCGGTGAGCGCATTCAAGAACGCGACGGTCGGCTCGTCCTGCAAGAGTCCCGAATCCGGCGGTGAAGCACCCACGAAATCCCCCGCGTGCACGATGAAGGTGCGCTCGGGCGCGAGCTTCGTCGCGCCGCGCAAGTACGCGGCGAGCACCGCCGCGCCACCGAGCGGCCGCCCGTCGTGGAGCTCGGTCGTGAGATGCCCGTGGAAATCATTGAAACCGAGGATCTTCACCCGCACGGTGGGCAAGCGGGGCGCTGGCGAACTCGGCGTGGAAGGGGCCGCTTCGGGCGGCGGCTTCGGGGCGGCGTTCGGCGTCGCCGGGGCAGACGCGCACCCGCCGAGCACCAAGAGCACCGATAAGCGCGAACGCGCCGCGCCGAATCGAGCCAGCATCAGACCTGAGTTTACCGTTAGATCGAGGCCGGCCGCCCAGCAACGGCGCGCGGCGATTTGGCGGCCGTTTCCGGCGGGAGTCGGACTATCGTCCCTCGCCGTGCGTGTGAGAGGTCGCGCTTGTTTGCTCGTAGTGCTTTCGGCCTGTGGCACCCCGCCCGAGCCGCGCGCGGCGCCCCGTCCTCCACCGATCGCCGCGCCCGAACCGCCGCCGCGCGATCCCTGTGAGCCGCTCGACGGCAAGCCGCCCGCGCCCGTGACTGCGACGTATACGGGCGTGCTGCGAGACGCCCGCTGCCAGCCCGAGGTGCTCGCGATCATGCAGAACGTCGCGAAGTCGCTCGGCACGGGCTGCGACCACTGCCACGCGGGCAAGGACTTCGGCGCGCCCACACCGAACAAGCGCATCGCGAACTGGATGGCGACCGAGCTCGTGCCCCGGCTCGCGAAGCGCTCCGGCGGCGCCATCGCCTGCGCCGATTGCCACGCCGACGACGGCAGGGGCAAAGCCAAAATTCTCGGCGCACCGCGCAGCCGTGAACGCGCCGTCGAATGGATGACGGCGAGCCTCGTGGAGCGTTTCGACGCGGCGGCGGGCGGCCCGCTCTATTGCAAGACGTGCCACGTGGGCCAGCTCGGAACACCGGCATTTCAGGGGCACGTCATCCTGACGGACCATTTGCCACCGCTGCCGCTCACGCCGCCGGGCACCACGCTCGTGACGCCGCTCGCGAGCGACCCGAGCGCGCGCCCGCACGAATGAACATGGCGGACGCCGGCGTCGAAACCGCTTCGCGCCGGCGCGCCCTCACGCTGAGCTGGCTCGCGTACGCGGCGTATTACCTCGGACGCAAGGCGTTCAGCGCGATCAAGATGCCGGTGCAGCGCGACCTCGCGCTCGAATCGAGCGCGCTCGGCGCGCTGGATACGATGAGCCTCGTCGCCTACGCCTTCGGTCAATTCGTGAGCGGCACCGTCGGCGACCGCATCGGTCCGCGGCGCCTCGTCGGGTTCGGTATGCTGCTTTCCGCGCTCGCGTGCGCGGCGTTCGGCGCGTCGAGCGCCGTCTTCGCTCTCGGCGCTTGGTCCTTTTTGAACGGCCTCGCCCAATCGACGGGCTGGCCCGGCACGACGCGCGTCGTCGCGGAGTGGACCGAGCCCGCGCGGCGCGCGACCGTGATGGGTCGTTGGGCGACGTGTTACCAGGTGGGCGGCTTCGTCGCGACGCCGCTCGCCGGCTTCGTGGCCGCGCATTACGGCTGGCGTTGCGCCATGTTCGTGCCCGCCTGCTTCATGGCGCTCGTCGGCTGCACGGTGCTCGTGCGCTTGCCGTCGCCGGCCGCCGCGCCGGCGCTCGGCTCCGCGAGTGAGCCCGTCGCGCGCGCGCAGCTCGGCGTGCTCAAGAACGGCGCGCTCTGGCTCTACGGCACGAGCTACTTCTTCATCAAGCTCGTGCGTTACGCGCTCATGCTCTGGCTTCCTTACTACCTCACGCTCGTCGAGGGCTACGCCGTGGAGCGCTCCGCGTACGTCGCGAGCGCGTTCGACGCCGGGGGCGTCGCCGGCGTGATTCTCATCGGACGGCTCGCAGATCGCACTCGACGATTTTCGAAGCCGGGGCTCTGCGCGCTTTGGATCGCTTTGCTCGTGCCGGTGCTCTTCGTCTATTCGCGCGTCGGCGCTGGCAGCGTGCTCGTCGACGTCGCGATGCTCGCGATGCTCGGCGCGCTGCTCTTCGGCCCGGATTCACTCTTGTCGGGCGCCGCGGCGCAGGATCTCGGCGGGGCGGCCGCGCCTGCGATGGCGGTCGGCTTCGTGAACGGCCTCGGTTCCTGCGGGTCGGTGCTGCAGGGACTCGTGATCCCGCCGCTCGCGAAGCATTTCGGCTGGGCGGCGATGTTCCCGACGCTCGCGGTGTTCGCGCTAGGGGCGGTCGTCGCGCTCGCACCGGTGCTCGGCCGGCGCGGGCCAGGCGTTGCGGCGGGGGAGTGAAGGCGTCAACCGCGACTCAGAGGCTCGTGCCCGCGAGCGAAATCTGCGAGGTGCCCATCTTCGCGGTCTCGAGCAGCAGCACGGCCTCGAAGGTGCCGGCGGCGCTCGGCGCGAACTTCACTTCGACCGTCGCGTCCCGGCCGTTCGGCACGTCGATCGGAAACTGAGAGACGATCTGGAACGCCGCGGCGCCGCTCCCGCTGACGCTCGCACTCTCGATCGTCTCGCTCGTGTCGGCGCTTTCCTTGACCGGGATCGGAAACGACTCGGCCGTGCCGCTCCTGATGGTCGTGAAGTGCACGCTACCGTCGCTGCTGACGCTTCCGGCGGCGTTGCTCGTGCCGTCCGGATCCGCGCCGACACCGCAGCTGCAGTTCGCGAGCCCGAGCAAGACCAACGTCCCGAGCGCCCGACCAAGCCACCGCAGCTCCATAGCCCCCAATTGTACGCTTTCTTCGACCCCGCGCCCAATCCGCCCGTCCATCCGCACCTTTGCTGGCAGCACACGCCGTGCCCCGCCGTACCGCGCACCAAAAACTAGAGCCGTCTCACTGCACGGGCGGCTTGTCGCTCTGGACGCGCTCGAACACGGCTTTTTCTTCGGAGCTGCGGTCTTCGAGCTCGGGCGGCTCGCTCAGACGATCGAGCTTGCGCTCGAGCGACTTGCGGTTCACGCCGAGGAGCCGCGCGGCGGCGCTCTTGTTGCCGCTGCACATCTCCACGGCGTGGTGCAGCACGGCGCGCTCGATCAGATCGAGCTTCGAGCCGATGCGCGCGGGCAATGCGAGAATGGCGCGCGCCATGCGATCGACCTCGCGCGCGCCGTCGCCGAGCTGGGCGCCCACGACCTCTTCGAGATCGGGCACGTCGATGGCTTCGCTGTCGGCGAGTAGCGCGAGCCGCTCGACCGCGTTCCTGAGCTCGCGCACGTTGCCGGGCCAGCGCCGGCGGCAGAGCCACTCGACGGCCGCGTCGGTGAAGCGGAGCTTGCGCTGAAATTGTGTCCCGAACGAATGGATCAGCTCCACGATGTCGTCGCCGCGCTCGGCCAGGCCCGGAACCGGGATCGAGACGACGTTGAGCCGGTAGTAGAGGTCTTCGCGAAAACGTCCCTCGGCGATCGCGAGCTCGAGGTCGACGTGCGTTGCGGCGAGGACGCGTGCGCGGAGCGGCAGCTCCTCTTCGCCGCCGAGCGGACGGAAGCGGCGATCCTCGAGCACGCGCAGCAGCTTGGCTTGGAGCTCGACGGGCATCTCGGCGATTTCGTCGAGTAAGAGCGTGCCTTCGCCCGCGAGCTCGAGCTGGCCGCGCATGCGCTGGACCGCGCCCGTGAAGGCGCCGCGGTGATGCCCGAAAATGAGCGACTCGATGAGCGAGCCGGGCAGGGCCGAGCAATTGACCGCCAAAAACGGCTGCGCCGCGCGCCGGCCCGCGTGGTGGATCGCGCGCGCGACCATCTCCTTGCCGCTGCCGGTCTCGCCCACGATCAGCACGGGTGCGTCCGCGTCGGCCACGCGCGCGACCAAGCGCCGAACCCGGTCCATCGCCGGCGACGAGCCGACGAACGCGGCCGGCCCCCAGGCGTCGTCGAGGTGCTGGCGCAGCTTCCGCACCTCGCTCCGGAGCTCGAGGCGTTCACGGATGCCCTCGATGATCGGCAGGATCATCTCCGGGCTGAGCTCGTCCTTGAGCACGTAGTCCTGCGCGCCCTGCCGCATGGCCTCGCGGATCTCCACGAGCTCGGTCGAGCCGGTCACCATCACGGCCGGGGTCGAGCGGCCGCTCTGGCGCACCCAGCGCAAGAAATCCAGGCCGCCGCGGTTGGTCGGATCGTTCGAGAGCCGGATGTCGACGAGCATCGCGTCGGGCGCCTGCGCTTCGACGCGCTCCTTCGCTTCTTCCACCGAGCCCGCCTCGAGCACTTCGAGGTTCGGCACGTCCGCCAAGAGGTGCCGGAGCACCCGGCGCGCGCTCCGCTGGTCGTCGACGATCAGGATCTTCATGCCACCCTCACGCGCTCCTGCGACGCGCGGTCCTGCGACTCGCGGTCGTCGGCGACGCTCGCGTCGCGGACGATGTCCGTCGCGCTCACGCCGATGGCGAACACGGTGCGGCCTTCGCGCCGCTGCGCTGAAATGGTCCAAGCGTGCGCGCGCACGAGGCGGTGCGTGATGGCGAGCCCGAGTCCCGTCCCGCGATCCTTCGTCGTGTACCAGGGCGCGAAGAGGCGCGACGCTTCACCCACGAAGCCCGGGCCGTCGTCCCAGACTCGGAGCTCGCCGCCGCGCTCCCCCGCCGCCCAGGCGATGCCGATACGACCGTTCGGGCCGCACGCTTCCACCGCGTTCGAGATCAGGTTCACCATCACCTGCGTGAGCTTGTCCGGATCGCAGGACAACGTCGCGTCCGCGCCGATGTCGAGCTCGACCCGCACGCGGCCGAGCGAATCACGGAGCAGCGCTTCGACGCGCGCGCAGAGCTCGGCGACGCGCGTCGGATGGCGCTCGATGCGATGGGCGATCATGCGCTTGAGTCCCGACACGAGCCGCTCCAGCCGATCGACCTCCTCGCGCCCCACGTCGACGTCGTCGGCCGTGAGCCGCCTGCTCTTCGCGCTCTGGTCGAACAAGCTCCGGAAGTAGTTCAGCGGGTAGCGGATCTCGTGCGCGATTTCGGCCGCGACCGTCTCGACCAGCGCCTCGCGCTCACCGCGCCAGGCTTCCGCCTGGCGGCGCCGCCGATCCTCGAGCTCTTGGTAGGCGTGCGCGTGCGCGAGCGCGAGTCCGCCGTGGTTCGCGATCGTACGCAGCAGATCGATGTCGTCGCTCGTGAAGAGCGCGCTGCCGCGCTTGCCGCCCACGTCGAGCCAACCGTACGGCCTGCCTCCGAACGAGACCACCAGGCGAATCGCGGCCTTCGGCGAGCACGCTGGCTCCTCCTCGGGGTCCGGGGGAGGGCTCGGCGCGAGCGTGAGCTCGATGTAGTCGCAGCGGAGCCAGCGCCGCACCGTCCGCTCGACGGCGTGCGCCACGTCGGAGGGCGAGCTCAACGTGATGAGCTCTTCGCTCAAGCGGTCGATGGTCGGCTTGTACTCGGCGCGGGAACGAAATAGCGTCACGTCACTCAGGCGGAGCGAGAACGCGACGAGCACCGCCGTGGCCACGCCGCTGGCGATCGCGCCGGTGAGCGCGTCGTGGAAGCTCGCGCCGACCGAAGTCGCGATCGCCGTACCCGCGCCGATCGCCACGGCCGCGGCGACCGCGCCGAGGAACAAATTCGTACCGAGTCGCGAGAGCAACGCGCGGCTGCCCCAGAGGTCGTAGCGCGCGAAGGCAAAGAGCGTCCCGAACGGCGCGAAGGCGAGACTCGCGTAGAAAACCTCGTTCGGGGCGCGCACGCCGAAGAGCAAGAGCCCGATGAAGAGCGCCATCGCGACGTACGGCGGCAACACGCAGAGCAAGAGCGCGTGCAGCGGCCGGCGCGCGGCGGCCGGCGCGAGCAGCGCGCGGGCGGTGAGGGCGAGCAAAAGGAGCCCGAGGCCCCCGACGAACCAGGCCGAGAGCCAGGGAAAAAGCGCGTCCGTGTGCGTGCCGAGCGCTTGGAACAGCGCGGCTCCGAAGCCGGCCGCGAAGGAGACGGCGCTGCCCCAGCGCTCCCAGCGCGCGTGCCGTGCGAACCAGCCGGCCGTCGTCGGCAAATGCAGCGCGAGCCGTATGCCGGCGAACGGCAGCGAAGCGAGGGAGAAGGCGAGGAGCGGCGCGAGCGAACGCGCGGTATGCGCATCGAAGAAGCTCGCGAGGCAAAGTCCGCTCACGAGCGCGAAGCTCGCGAAGGCCCGCGCGAGCTTGCTTTCGGGGTTCGACCAGAGCGCGACGAGCCCCGCGCCCGCTTGGATCAATCCCACGAAAACGAGCCCCACCGCGAAGGTCCACCACGCGAGCGGCTCGAGCGGTCCGAGCGGCAGGCGCACGTCGTCCACTTGCGTCCCGTGCCGAACGAGCGTGTGCACGTAGCCGCGCCCGTGCGCCGCCTCGACCGCGCGGTCCCACGCCTCGACGCGCGCCCGGGTCCCGAGCGTCTCTTGGTGCGCCCCCGCGGGTTCGAGCCGATCGCCGATACGGAGCCGCGCGTCCGCGCCGGCCGGGCTCGCGAGGGCGACGGCGGAGACACTGCCGCTCGCGTCCACGAGCACGCCCGGCACGTCGTGCTCGTACCAATGCACGGCGTCGCGCAGCGACACGCACGCGCACACCACGACCACCGCGGCCGAGATCCAGAGGCGCGCCGCGTGAAAGCTGTCCGCCCAACCTGAGCCGAGGCGGTGAGACACGGGGCACGGAGCATACGCCTGCCGAGCACGGTGTTCCATGCGCCGCGCGCCGGGGCGCTATCACCGCGGGTTTGCGCAACGCGGCGTCCGTCACGGAACCGTCTCGGGACGAGACGCGGGCTCCGCGCGCTGTTACGAGCGGCGCTGTCGGGCTGGGAGCGAAAGTAGTATCGTCAGGTGAGCACTTCGCTCGCCCAGGGCGCGAGCTTGAGCGCACGGACGACGTACCCGGCGTGGCGGGCCTCGAGCGGCAACAGGCCGTCGAGGTGATGCAGGCGTTGCTCCGTCCAGCTGACGAGCGGCTCGGCGCCGAGCACGCGCGCGTAGCGCCACGAGGCTCGATACCGGTGGCGCGCGGCGCGTAGCATCAGATAGAGCACGCGCATGCGGTGCACACGGCGCCGCACGAGGTCGGGCTCCGTCGGTCGCTCGTCCGCACTTTGCTCCGTGACGGCTTCGAGGCGGCGCCGCGCGAGCGAGACCGCCCAAGCGCCGCCGCCGCGCCGCCAATCGTCTTCCCAATCACCCGCGTCGTCCTCGAATTTGAGTCCGAGCGCCACGCCCGCGAGGGCGCGCCTGACCGCTTCGACCTCCGCCTCGCCCGCGCCGGCCGAGCGTGCGAGCGCCACCGCTGCGGGGAACCCGACGCCGACCTTCGCGAGCGAGATGCGCCGATAGTCCTCGAACGAGACGGCGCTCAGCCGGCGCAGGAGGGCGTGCTCTTCCTTGATGGCCTCTTCCTTCTCACGATCGGCTGCGGCGGCGAGCGCCACGGCTCCCGGCCAGACGCTCGCGAGCATGCCGTCGCGCGCCCGTCGGAGCAGAACGAGCACCTTCGCGAGCTCGTCGCTCGCGCGGAGTTGTCGCTCGGCGATGCGATCGCGACTGCAAGCCTCGATCACGGAGAGGGCGTGCGCGAACACGGCGCTCCGTACCTTTTCCGGTTCCGTACGCGGGAACGCGGAGGCGAGCAGACGCGGAGCCTCGAGTGTCAGCGTGTGGCCGAGCACCACGCCCCACGGGCGGGACGGCGTCGCCGAAAGCTCGAGCTGCCGCGGTAAATCGGCGGCAACGAGCCGCAACTTCTCCGGCAGGGACGAGACGAACCCGGCGTACAGGGAATCGATGCCGCTCACTTGAGCGTTAATTCGATTCTTTCCAGCCGGAGACGGCGACGTTGATGCGCTCCTCGACGACGATGCTGCGCCAGAGTGCGACCTGAGCGGGGCTCAAGCCGTCGAACTGACCGGAGAGCCACTCGTTGATGCGCCCGTTCAGCCGGGTGCGGACCTCACGAGCCTCGAATGATTCCTCGTCCGTGTCCGCGGCAGGGTAGAGCGCCAAGAGCTGCTTGAACTCGTCGAAACGGTGCTGCTCTTCCAGCAGAGAAGTGTAGAGGCGTCGGAGCTGCGCATGCGGGTCGTTCGCGGCGAAGGGTGCGGCAACGGGCATTGGCGAAAACCTCCGAAGATCTAAGGCCGGAGACCGGCCCCCCCTTTCCTGCAAGGAGCATGCGCGCCACACCCTGGGGTCCAACGCTCTGAATTCATTCGATATAGGTTTCAGCGCTCGGCCGCGCGCTGCCCGGATCCGTCCGCGCGGCTGGACGGATCCGTCCAGCGTGCTCCCTCTCGAGCTTGGATTGAGTTCGTGCGACCGTTAACCCATGAAGAGCCCGCGTCTTTTCGTTTACGGCTCCCTGCGTCGGGGTCGGGAGAACCACGACGAGCTCGAAGGCGCCCGTTACGTCGGCCCCGCTCGCACCGAGCCGCGCTACCGACTGGTCCAGCGCGAGGGCTACCGCGCGCTCGTCGAAGGCGATCGGACGATCGAAGGCGAGCTCTACGATGTTACTGAGGAAGTGATGGATCGACTCGACGCATTCGAAGGAACCGGATACGTCCGGGCGACGGTCGTGCTCGCCGATGGCAGCAGCGCTTTCGCGTATTGGTCGGCGGACGGGCCAAGATGAGTATCGACGGTGGCTCGCTCTTCGCGAGCTTCCTCGTGTCGGGGCTCGGCTTCGTGCTGTTCGAGTACGGCCGCCGCATGAAGCGACCGCCTCAAGTGGGGATCGGCCTCGTGCTGATGATTTTTCCGTATTTCGTGAGCAGCGTGTGGGGCATGTTCGGGATTGCGCTCGCGCTGGTGGTCGTTTTGTGGGTCGCCCTGATGCGCGGCATGTGAGGAGAAGCGCGTGAAGCTCGTTCGTTTTGGTCCACACGGACGCGAGAGTCCCGGGCTCGTGGTCGACGGCGTGCGGCGGGACGCGTCGGGCGCCTTCCGCGATTGGGATCGCGAATTTTTCGAGACCAACGGGCTCGAGCGCTTGGCCGAGCTCGTCGCGCTCGGAGAGCTGCCCGCCGTGCCGGAGCAAGAGCGCTGGGGTGCGCCGGTCGCACGGCCCGGCAAAGTCGTGTGCGTCGGCTTGAACTACGTCGATCATGCGCGCGAGCTCGGCAACGAGCTGCCTGCGGAGCCGCCGCTCTTCTTGAAAGCCCCGAACGCGGTCGTCGGCCCGTACGACACCGTTCGCATTCCGCGCGGCAGCACGAAGACGGACTACGAGGTCGAGCTCGCCGTCGTCATCGGCCGTCCCGCACGTTACCTCGCATCACCCGCCGGCGCGCGCGCTCACATCGCCGGCTACACCATCTCGAACGACGTTTCCGAGCGCGCGTTCCAGCTCGAGCGCGGCGGCCAGTGGACGAAGGGCAAGTCGTGCGACACGTTCAACCCGCTCGGCCCGTTTCTCAGGACCGCCGACGAAATTCCCGATCCGCAAGCGCTGGCGCTCTCGCTCGACGTGAACGGCGAGCGCCGCCAAACCGGCACGACGCGCGACATGGCGTGCGGCGTCGAGCGCCTCGTCTGGTATATCTCGCAATTCATGGCGCTCGAGGGCGGCGACGTCGTGAGCACCGGAACGCCCGCGGGCGTCGGCATGGGACGCAAGCCGGCCGCGTTTTTGGTGCCCGGAGACGTGTGTGATTTGGAGATCACGGGGCTCGGGCGGCAGCGACAGGTGTTCGAGAGGGGCACGTGATGCGCCGAGCGACGGAGCCAAGCACCCGTCCGCGCGGACGGGACGCGACGTCGGCAGCTGACTATGTATGCTTATATGGCATTTTCTAGCTGTTCCGCGGGCTTGAAGGCGTTGGGCCGAGGTTTGGGTGCGCTGGTTTCCGGCAACGTAGTGTCGGCGCGGGTGCGGGCCGTTCGCGGATGCGCGTGCGCGGCCGGACCTGCTGGCAGCAGGTGACGCCTGCTGCCGTGAGGTGGAACCCACACACAGAGGACACGCCGCGCAGGCAACTTGCTGCCCGAGCGAACGGAGGAGGTGCTGCGCGGCGCCGGCTACTTGCCGTCGGTCGTGCCGAGCCAGGGGGCCGTGTACTTGGTCGTGTATTTCGCCCACGCGCGCCGAAGGAGGTCGCTGTAGACGTTTTCGGGGAGGAGCTCGCCGGCTTCGACCCGTTTGATGTCGGGGGCGTGCCAGGCCGTGTATTTGCTGTCGGCGGGCGGCTCTTTGTCGGGGATGCTGAGGGAGGTGGCGGCGACGAGGCCGACCGCCGAGTAGATGCCGCGCGGCTTTTTGCTGACGAGCGGCGACGAGATTTCGAGCCGGTAGTTGATGAGCAAGGTCGGCTCGGTGAACTTCGGCGCCGTGCCGGAGGCGGCGGGCGGGACGGGCGCGCCCGGCTCGAATTGGATGAGATCTTTGGGGAAGACGCCGCTCAGGGCGGTGCTGAGGTCGCTGCCGGCGCGGCGTTCGGCGTTGCGCGCCGAATCACCCACGAGGAAGTGCGACGGCAGGGTTTTGTCGCCGCCGTAGTACGCGCTCGCGCCGAGCATGTGCTCGTTCTTCTCGAGGGTGTGCGACTCGCCTTGCGAAAAGCGCACGAGCACCTTGGCGTCGGGGTGCGCGTCCGCGTAGACGATGAGACGCCGCGCGAGGAGCCAGAGCTCCTTGCTCGGCTTCGCGGTTTTCTGGAAGTGATCGAGGACGCTCGCGAGGTAAGCGACGCGCGCGCCGGGGAGCTCGGGGACGAGGTCGAGGTGCGCTTTGTACTTCGCCGCGTAGTTGCGCAGGGCCGTGATGGTGCCCTTCGCCTTCGCGTCTTCGAGCGCGCGGAGGAGAGCGCTGCGGAGCGCGGTTTTGACTTCGCCCTCGATTTTCGAATGCGGGTGCGCGGCGATGAAGCGCTCGATCGACTCGACGTCGTTCTCGGCGATGGCCGCGCGGAGCTCGGCGCGCGGCAGCAAGAGCTCGCTCACGTCGGTCCGCGAGCCGCCGCGCGCGAGGTATTCGCGATAGCCTTCGACGCTGTTTTTGAGGACGGCTTCCCGATAGATCGCGCGCTCCCCGAGGTGGTTGCGCAGGGCGTGCACACCGAAGCCGAGCAAGACCGCGCCCGCGAAGAGCCCGAGCGCGAGCAGCGGGAGCTTGGCCGGGCGTGGTGGACGCATGGAATCCGCCGGCGAGAACGGGTTTTTGAACCCGTTGTCGCGGAGCGGGTCCATCGCGACGAGATCTTTTTCCGCCGTGTCGGCGGCGGCGAGCTTTTGTTTGAATTCGCTCGAGCGCGACTTCAGCTCCTCACCTTGCGCGGCGCTCGCGAGCGGGAACGAGAACGAAGCGCCCGAGAACGAGACGCGCGCGCTGCTCGCGCCGGCCTTCAGGTTCGTGAGCTCGTCCCACCCGTGCGTGACGACGCGCTCACTCCGAGCGTCGATGGCGCCGATGGGAAAGAGATACACCGTGGGGAGGTACGGCAGACGGAGGCGCCGGCGGAGGGCGCGCCGGCTCTGGAGCGCGAACGTAACGGCGAGGACGAGCAGAGCGACCTCGAGGACGAGCAGCGATTTCGGCTGCAGCGCGACGTTGCTTTCGAGCTTGCCGTAGCCGAGCCGCACGACCAGCACCCAGCCGACGACGGCGAGGACGGAGAGCAGCCCCCAGCCGATGGCGACGACCGGCAGCGGTAACCTCGCGACCAAAAGCGGCGCGGGTGTGCCGTGTCCGCGCGTCGCCGCGACGAAACGTTCTTGGATGGGTCGCGTCAGAGTGAAGAAGTCGGTCCGCTTCATGTCGCGAGTTCGGTCGAGCCGAACTTAGCCGAAGGGCGGCCGCTGCTGGGGGGCTTTCGACCCCGCAAGTTCGGCGTATGCTTTTGGCTGCCCATGCGGGAGCTCGATTTCATCGTGATCGGCGGGGGTAGCGGCGGGTTGGCGGCTGCACGGCGGGCGGCGCGTTACGGCGCTCGATCGCTCGTGATCGAGGCCGGAGCGCTCGGCGGCACCTGCGTCAACGTGGGCTGCGTGCCGAAGAAACTGAGTTGGCATGCTGCCGTTCTCGCTGAGATTTTCCACGATGCCGAGGACTACGGCTTCGAGCCGGCCGCGCCCGCCTTCGATCTTGGCCGGCTCAGGCGCGCCCGAGACGCGTACGTGACGCGGTTGCGTGGCATTTATGCGAACAACCTCGAGCGCGACGGCGCCGAGCGCGTGGAAGGTTGGGCGACGCTGGTCGACGCGCACACGGTCGCGGTCGGCGACGAACGCTATCGGGCGCCGCACGTGCTCATCGCAACGGGCGGTCGACCGCGGGTACCGGAGGTGCCGGGCGCGGAGCTCGGCATCACCTCCGACGGCTTCTTCGAGCTCGAGCGACTGCCGGCGCGGCCCCTCGTCGTGGGTGCCGGGTACGTGGCGGTCGAGCTCGGGGGGATTTTTCAAGCGCTCGGTTCGAAGACGACGCTCGTCGCGCGCGGGCACGAGCTCTTGCGTTACTTCGACCCGATGTTGCAGACGGGGCTGGCGGAGGAGTTGACCCAGGCGGGCGCGACGCTCGCGTTCGGTTGCGACGTGGCGCGCGCCGAGCGCACGGCGGACGGCGTTCGTCTGCACGCGACGGACGGCCGCACGTTCGACGGCGACTGTTTGCTCTGGGGCACGGGGAGGGAGCCGCACACGGCGAAGCTCGGGCTCGAAGCCGCGGGCGTGCTCGTGGATTCGGAGGGGTTCGTGCTGGTCGACGAATTTCAGAACACGAACGTGGCCGGCGTGTACGCCGTCGGCGACGTGATTGGCGGTGATCGGCAGCTAACGCCGGTTGCCATCGCGGCGGGGCGTAAACTCGCGGATCGGATTTTCGGCGGGCAGCCGGAAGCGCGACTCGACTACAACGACGTTCCGAGCGTCGTGTTCAGTCATCCGCCGATTGGCACGGTGGGACTCAGCGAAACGGCGGCGCGCGAGCGCTATGGCGACGCCGTGCGGGTTTATACGTCGCAGTTCACGAGCCTTTATCATGGCGTGACGCGCCGTAAGACCCGCTCGCGCATGAAGCTCGTCGTCGTGGGGCCGGAGGAGCGCGTCCTCGGAATTCACACGATGGGAATCGGGTCCGACGAGCTGATTCAGGGGTTCGCCGTGGCGCTGAAACTCGGCGCGACGAAAGCGGATTTGGATCGCACGGTGGCGATTCATCCGACGGCGGCGGAGGAGCTCGTCACGATGCGGTGAGCGCTGCCTCCGCGCTCTTACTGCGGTGTTCCGCACTTGGCCCAGACGAGGACTTGCTTCTTCTCCGCGTACGACGGGACGGGAAGTCCAGATTCTTCGGGAGGCATGGCGCCGCGCGCGTCCTCGTAGAGTTCTTGCGCGGCCTTGATGGCAGACGTCTTCGCAGCCATGTAGGTATCGAAGTTGACGTCAGCCGGCGCCTCGTCGTCGGCCATCATCGTGCCTTCACCCATGCGCGCCGCGCCGGTCTTGTTGGAAGAGTGGCACTTCACGCAGTTGTTCTGGAAGACGGTGACCTGGGAGTAGGTGGGCACCGTCTCCGTGGCGCAGTTCACGTCGGGAAGCTGGGTGGTTTCGGGGTCTCCGTCCTTGCTTCCCGAGCTGCAACCCAGAGCGGCCATGACCAATGCCAATGAACCGATGCGCGTCATCTTCATGGCGCGCACTAATAGCTTGGGCCGCCCGAGTTCGAACAAGAAAAATTCAGCGCGATCAGTCTCGTGATAAAATCTCGGTGTCGACGGACCAGTCGACGACGCCGTCGCCACATACTGCGACCTTGCACGGAACACTCGCGATTGCCCCGCAGCCGCCTGACCTACACCCAAGCTCGCTTGGGTGTATCGAAACAGGAAAGCACCGACGGGACAGACCACGCCAAAAGCTAGTGAATTTTGCGGGTCTCACCCAGTGGGATCCCAAAATTCACGATCGATGCGAGTGGTCCCCGGTGTAAGCCAACCCCGCCTCCCGCATGAACTGCCGCTCCACGAGCGCGTAGTCCACCGTCACGTCGAAGCGCGCGAGCACCGAGTAAAACCCGAACTGGAGCCGATTCAGAAAGAGCATCGCCGGCGGGAGCATGACGAAGCTGCCGTCCTTCGCCCAGAAGAAGCGCTTGAGGGCGCGGAGATCGGTGACGAGGCTCGTGGTGAAGTCCCGAGTGATGTGGAACGGGGAACCGAACATGGGCTCGAAGCAGCGGCGGGAGTAGGCGACGGCGCGCGTGCCGTAGTCACCGCCGCGGGTGCCGAGGAGGCGGGCGCACTGTTCGGCGAAGTCGGCTTCGTCGCGGCGGAGCGCGGCGAGGTGCATGGCGCGCGCCGTGGGGAGGCGGTCGGGCTCGATGGGCTGGACGCAGCCGAAGTCGAGGAAGGTGACGCGGCCGTCGGGGCCGAAGATGTAGTTGCCCGGATGCGGATCGGCGTTGAACATGCCGCCCACGAGGTTGCCCTTGAAGACGAAGCGCCAGAGCGTCTCAGCCCAGGCACGCCGATCGGCTTCGGGAGCGGCGAGCGCGGCGTCGTACCCGAGCCCTTCGACGAGCTCGCTCGTGAGCACGCGCCGGCTCGAGCGCTCGCGGATGACGGCGGGGATGCGAATGCGCTCGTCGCCGGCGTGCAGCCGCGCGAAGAAGGCCTGCCGTTCGGCTTCGAGCTCGTAGTCGAGCTCCTCGCGAAAACGCGCGGCGACCTCGGCGTAGGCCGCTTTCGCGTTCAAGCCTTTCGGCGCGAGCGTCGAGACGAGCCCCTCCATCACGCTCGCGTTCTCGAGGTCGCTCTCGACCGCGCTCGCGATGCCGGGGTGCTGTACCTTCACGGCGACGGCACGCCCGTCCTCGAGCGTCGCACGATGCACCTGGCCGATCGACGCGCTCGCGAACGGCTGCTCGTCGAAGCTCGCGAACAGGCGCTCGAGCGGCGCGCCGAGCTCCTCCTCGACCGCGCGCCGGACGGCCTCCGGTGCCGAACGTGGCGTCGCGTCGCGCAGCTTGCCGAGCGCGCGCTCGTAGCTCTCGCGCTGCGCTTCGGGCACGAGGCCGTCCACGTAGCTCAGCGTTTGTCCGACCTTGGCGGCGAGGCCGCGGAGGGTGCCGAGGACTTCCGCGGCGTATTCAGCGGCGTCGTTGCCGCTCTTCGAAAGGATGAAGCTTGCGCCCGCGCGCGCGCCTACGCCGGCGAGCCGCACCACGCGGCCGAGCCGGCCGGTGGGGATGGAGCCGTCGCGGGGCATTCGCCCCGCATCCTACTACTCGCCGGGCGTCGGATCGACGGCCACGGGCGCGACGCTCACGACGGCCTTTGCCGTCTCGAGCACCGCTGTCGCACCGCGTCGAGGCAGCTGATGCGCGACGTCATACACGCGCGCGGGAGGCTCCTTGATGTCCCAGACGAGGCCCACGGCCTGGAAGAAGCGGAGGATGTAGTACGTGAAGTCGTACTCCCACCAGTAAAAGCCCTGGCGCGTCGAGCCCATGAAGTGGTGGTGGTTATTGTGCCAGCCCTCACCCATCGTGACGATCGCGAGAAACCAGTTGTTCTTGCTGTCGTCCCCCGCGTCGTAGCGCTGGTTGCCCAGCATGTGCGAGAGCGAATTGATGGTGAAGGTGCCGTGCCACAGGATGGCCGTGCTCAGGAAGAAGCCGATGAGGAGGCCCGACCAGCCGAGCGCGAGCCACACCGCGACGCCGAGCACGAGCGGCGGGATCACCCAGTACTCGTTCAAGAAGACGAGCTCGGGGTAACGCGCAAGGTCCTTGACCTTGCCGTAGTCGGTCGCCTCCCGGTAGTCGTAGAGCCAACCGAAGTGCGAGTACCAGAACCCCTTGCGTGAGTCGTGCGGGTCGCCGTCCTTGTCGGAGAGCTTGTGGTGCGTGCGGTGGTTCGACGCCCACCAGAGCACGCCCTTCTGCGAGCTCGACATGGCGAGGAACGCCAGCACGAACTGGAACACGCGGCTCGTCTTGTAAGTCCGGTGCGAGAAGTAACGGTGGTAGACGCCCGTCACGCCGAACATCCGCACCCAGTAGAGCGCCACGCAGCACGCCCAGTCTTGCCAGCGCGTGCCCGTCCAGAACGCGAGCAGCGGCAGCAGGTGCACCACGATGAAGGGCGTCGCCCCGAACCACTGGAACTCGGAGAGCTTGGTCGCCGCTCGAGGCCGAGCGGGCGTCTCGTAAGAAATGTTGAGAAAACTCACCCTTCGAACATGGCACCCGCCTCCGCCAGCCGCGGTCACGGTTCTGTCAGGAGGTTGTCAGCCCCGGCCCCCGTCAAAACCGTGACGGAGCGCGCGCTTAGCGCCGAAAAAACAGGTTCGCGAGCAGGGTGAGGACGAGGCTCACGAGGATGGAGGTCGCGAGCGGCGCATACAGGCGGAAGCCCTTGCGCTCGACGACGATGTCACCGGGCAAGCGGCCGAGACCGAGCTTTTCAGCGATGATCAGCGCACCACCGACCAGCAAAAGCAGGGCTCCGAAGACGAGAAGCGCGCGGCCGGCCTGACCCATAGCGAGACTTTGCCGCGCGGCGAACGCCCCGCAAGCCTGCTTCAACGGTTCTCCGACGTTGGCGCCGAGCGCTGGACGGTCGGCGGGTCGGGCGGTGACGGCGGACGTTTTAGCCAGGCGCTAGAGGGTCATGCGCATGGCGATGTGTGGGATCGTGACTTCGACGAACGGCTCGCCGTAAGTCTGGTAGCCGAGGCGCTCGTAGAAGGGGACGGCGGTTTCGCGGGCATGGAGCACCATCTCGCGGAAGCCGCGGCGGCGCGCGACCTCTTCGGAAAAGCGAACGAGCTTCGTGCCGACTCCGCTCCGCTGCCGCTCGAAAGCCACCGCGACTTGGCGCATGCGCACGCGCCCGCCGCCCACGTCGTGCAGCATGAGGGTTGCGACGAGACGCTCGCCTTCGAACGCGCCGAGGTGAACGAGCCCTGACTCTTCGTCCCGCTCGTGGGGGCCCGGGCGTAGTCCGAGCGGCTCGCGGAGCACGCGCAAGCGCAGCTGCCAGCTGTCCTCGTACTCCGGTGAAGCGAACGCGAGCTCACGTAGGGTGACCTTAGCCGGTGCTCCCGCGGGCAACCCGCGCGCGATGACGAAGACGGCGGCGAAGAGCGTGAGCGCGCCGAGCGGCACGAGCAGGATGCCTAGCCCCGGATCACCGCCGTGCAGGAAGAGCCCGCCGAGCAGAAAGCCGCCCGGCAAGAGTAGTGTCGCCGCGACGAGCAGGCGTGACGCACGCGCGGCGGCGGCGGCGGGCGGCGCGTAGCGCGAGCCGAGCAGGAGCCCGAAAACCACGTGCAGCAACGAGAGCAACGTGCCGTGCGCGTGGGCGAGCCGCCACGCGAGCCGTCGTGGCTCGTTCTCGACGTCGAGGTAAAGGCCGATTTTGAAGCCGTGCAATGCCTCGAGCACGACACCGAACGTCAAGAAGACGAGGAGCCCCCAAAAGCCGATGCGCAAATGTCGAAGGGGGAGCATCGGTCGTCTCAGGCTGAACGAGACGACCGATGCCTATCACACCCGGCCCGCCGTGAGCTCGCCCCGTGAAGGAGCGTCGGGCGCGCCGGGTGCGAAGCGCGCCGAACGTCAGGGCAGCATGAGCGTTCCGAACACGCCGTGGGCTTCGTCGCCGGGTCCGGCGGTGAAGAACAGGGTGCTCGAGAGGTCGGCTGCCGTCGTGTTCGGGCCCGTCGCGATGGCCCAGAGGCCGTCGATCACGAGCGGGTGATTCGCGCTCTCGGTCACGACGCCGCGCTCCTCGCCGGTGGTCGGGTCGTACGCGTGGATCGTGCCGTCGCCGAAGTTGCCGACGAGCAGGTCGCCGCCGATGCTGCCGAACGTGTCCGGCGCGATCGCGAGGCCCCACGGCGAGTTGAGGGAGCCGCGCGAGGCGAAGCGCTTGTTGAACGTGCCGTCGACGTCGAAGACGTTCACGTAGCCGTTGCCGGCGCCCTTGAGGTCGTCCGTCTTGGTCGCGTCTTGCTTCGCGTACGTGACCCACACGCTGCCGCCGAGCTCGGCGACGTTGAACGGCGCGTAGCCCGCGGGGAGGTCGGGATCCTCGAAGAGCCCCGACGTCGTCACGTGCGCGTAGGTGTTGTCGAAGACGTCCACCGTGCCGGCGTGGAAGTTCGTGGCCGCGAGCCAGTGGTCCGTCCCGTTCGTGACGAGTGCGAGGCCCTTGTAGCTCGCGCTTTGCACCGAGCGATCGGCGCGCGCTTCGGCCGTCGTGCCCGTTTGCCAACCGACGATGAGCCCGTCTTCCGTCGCCGCGATGAACTTGTCGCCCATGAAGTCGGCGCTCGTCGGGTTGAAGACCTGGCCCGTCGGCGAGCCTGTGTCGGTGCTGTTCGCAGAGGGAACGGTGACGACGGTCGTCTGGATCGCGCCCGCCGCGTCGTACACCGTGAGCAGGCCGGAGTCGGCGGCCGACACCCAGAAGAACGCGCCGGTATCGAGTGGGTTTATCGCGAGGCCCCAGGCGTTCACGAGGTTCGAGTCGACGACGGCTGCGCCCGTCTGGTCGCCCGCGAGATCGGCGCGTACGAGCCGCTCTTCGACGAGCGGAAGCGTGGCCTGGCCACCGTTACCGCCTTCATTGCTTTGGCCGCCGGCGCCCGCGCCGCTTTCGCCCGCAGTGTTGCCCTGGCCGCCGTTGCTCTCGCCGGCGTTGCCTGCGTTCCCTGCGTTGCCGGTTCCGCCCTTTCCGCCGGTGCTTGCGCCCGCGTTGCCGCCGGTGCCGCTGCCCGCGCTGCCGCCTTTGCCGCCGCTGCCGGCCCTGCCCGCGCTACCGCTCGAGCCCCCTTTTCCAGCCGAGCCCCCTTTCCCAGCCGAGCCGCCGGTCCCGCCGGTCCCGTTGTTGTCGTCGTCGTCGCCACAGCCCGAAACGAGCGCGAACGCGATGAGCGACGGCACGACGAACGCGGCCAGGCTTCGTTGAGAGAAAAGTCTATGTTGCATGGTTCAAGGTCCTTCCTACGAATGGACACCCGAGGGTGACGCAAGGTCATTGAGTCCATGAATGAAGCCGCGCAAGGCGCCGGAAGGGACCCAAAAAGCCCCTGCGACAGCCCGCCACGCAGGTCGCGTGATGACACGCGTTTCGGGCGCGCGCGCGTGGCAGCGTGACGCTGGCGCGTGGCGCCTGGGAGCGCCCGGAGGATCCGGCGTCGCACGGTGCTACGACGGCGTTGCGATCGTGCGGGCGTGTCGAAGTGACTCAGCTCGACTTCGAGTGCGGCGTCCCCGACGCACCCCACCGTAGACGAGCGCTCACTCCGAGATCGTCATCGCGCGCTCGTCACGCGCCGCGGCGAGCGCATGGATGCGTTCGTCGAGCGCCTCGTCGTGGTCGTCGTGGATCCACTCTGCACGGCGACCATTCAGAAGTTTCGTGGCGCGTTCGATCACGGCCGCGCGCGTGGCGCGGCGCATGTCCGCCTCGGCTTCGAAATCACAGGGAAATTGTACGAAATTCGGCGTGCGCTACAGCGCATCGCAGGCCACTTTGCGCACGGCCGCGTACGGGTCGTCCAAGAGCTCGGCGAGGACGCGCGCTTCCCACGCCCCGTCGGTCGCGAGCTCGGCTTCGTTGCGTCCGAACGCCGCGGCGACGATCGCACGTGTCGCCGCGTCGCCCGAGAGCAGCTCCTCGACGGCGCGCGCGTTCGTGCCCGCGAGTGCCTGCGCGCGTCGCCGCGCGGCTGCGTCGCTCGCGGGTGGCACAGTTGCTCTCGCTCCGTACCACCGTGCGAGCGCGTCCGCGGACCACGCGAGCGTGCGGTCGAGATGGCAGAGATTGCACGCGTTCGGGCGGCCGTTCGTCGCCGTGGCGAGCGGGTCCGGAACGTCGATGCGGTGCGAGCGAATCGCGCCGAGCAGCGCGTACGACGTGTACGGCATGTGGCAGCCTGTGCACGAGCTGCCGCTCGAGCCTTGGGCATGGTGGGTGTGCTCGGCGAGCCGGGCGCCTTCGTTCGCGTGGCAATGCGCGCAGGCGGCGTCGACGCTCGCTCCGCGCCGGAGTTGGTCGTCGGGCTCACTGTCGTGCAGAGAGTGGCACGAAATGCATGAAATCCGGTCGTTTCCGTGACCCCTCGTGAAGCAGGCCGAACGCACCATGCCGTTGTATTCGCGACCGCCGACGCGAATCGTGCCGTCGTTCCAGAAGAGACTCGCGGTGGCGGCGTCGACGGCCGGGCCGTCCGGCGTGTCCGTCGTTTCGGAGGTGAGCAACGTGCGCGTGGGCTCGAGGGCGTCGCCGGGGCGGAAGTCGTCGAAACCGGAGCGCCACCAGCGGTTCTCGTCGCGCGGGACGAAGTAAGAGTGACACTGGCCGCACACCGCGGAGGCGCGCTCGGCGGCAAGCCGTGCGGGGTTCACGATGCTCGCATCCGCGGCGCGGCTCGCGTGGCTCGCGAAGCGCGTCAGGGGTGAATGCTGTTTGGCGACGTGGGCGCCGCCCGGGCCGTGACACGCTTCGCAGGCGATGCCGAGCTCGACCGCGCTCGAGTCGAAACGATTCGTGGCGTCGTCGAGCCGGGGTTCGCCGCGCGTTGCGTGGCATTGGATGCAGTTCGAGTTCCAGCGAACGGCGTGCTGTGGAGCGGCGGGAGGCTCCAAAAATGCTTCGCGTCGCGCGACGTAACGGTGCGAGTCAATCAAGTAGCTGATGGGCAAGAGGCGAAGCTCGTTGCCGTGCCCATCACCAACCCAAAAAACCTGCTGATGGTGCGAGCCGGTGGCGAGGAGCACCGGACGGGTGACGAGCGCTGCTTGCGCGGCGATGCGGGCGTCGCCCGTGCGGTTCGCCGCAGCCACGAGCTCGGGATCGGGCAGGCGAGCGAGCAGGGTGTCGCCGCGTTCGAAGAGCTCGATGGTACGGCCTTCGACGTCGAGCTTCACCCCGTTCCACGGGCCGAGGACGGTCGCGCGCGTTGCGACTTGCGTCATCGTGCGGTGAAAGCTGCGATGCCAGCTCGCGTATTCGGAGGGATGGCAGCTCCGGCAGGCGCCGGATCCGACGGAGCCTGACGCGTCGCGGCGCAAGGCGACGGTTGGCTCCGGGCGGCGGCGCTCGAAGAGCAGCTCGGCCGACATGACGAGGCAGCCGGCGGCGAGGAACGCGGCGGCCCGGGGAAGCGCGGCGCTGCTTTGGCACGCGTACCAGGCGCTCGCGGCGAGGAGCGCGAGCACGAGCACGATCTCGAGCGTCGCCATGCGGCAAGGACGAGCTTAGTGCACGAACCGAGGCCGCGCGTGGCCGGGCTTGCCGCGACGGGCCGGATCGGCGATGCGAGGACCGTGACGGAATCCGAGCTCCACGCCCGAGTCGAACGACTCCGGGAGCGCGTGCTCGCCGCACAGCCGGACGAGCGGCTGGGCCTCGCCGCGGAGCTCGACGCGCTGCGCGGGATTTATCGTAGCAACTCGAGAGCCTTCACGACCGAATTGGTCGGCATGCTACGTGGCATCGCCGCCGACCTCGATTCGGCACCGCCTGGGGACGAGCTCGCGCGCGAGCTCAAATCTACCTTTGGTTTCGACCACTTCCGGCCCGGGCAGCTCGCCATCGTGCGCAGCGTGCTCGCTGGACACGACTGCATCGGCGTGATGCCGACGGGCGCGGGGAAATCGCTGACGTATCAGCTGCCGGCGCGGCTCTTGGGCGGGCTCACGCTCGTCGTTTCGCCGCTGATCGCGCTCATGAAGGACCAGGTGGACGCGCTCGCCGAAATCGGGCTGCGTTCGACCTTTTTGAACTCGAGCCTGACGGCGGACGAACGGCGCGAGCGCGTCGCGCGCATTCGCTCGGGAGAGATCGAGATCGTTTACGCCGCGCCCGAGGGCCTCGAGGCGTCGGCCGGGCGCGTCATCGCGGAGCATGACTTGCGCTTGATTGCCGTGGACGAAGCGCACTGCATCTCGCAGTGGGGCCATGATTTTCGTCCGGCGTACCGGAACCTCGCCGGGCTAAAGCAGCGTTTCCCGAAGACTCCCGTGCTCGCGCTCACGGCGACGGCGACGCGTGAAGTGATCGACGACATCGGCAAGCAGCTCGGCATGCGCGCGCCGGCGCTCTTTCGCGGCTCCTTCTTGCGTAAGAATTTGCGTCTATTTGCCGTGCGCAAGGACGAGATCGGCAAGGTGAGCACGCGGGACGCCATCGTCGCGCTGCTCCGCGAGCGGCGCGGCGAGAGTGGCATCGTTGATTGTTTGTCGCGGCGTTCGACCGAGGAGCTCGCCGAATACCTGCGTTCGGCGGGGATTTCGGCGAAGCACTATCACGCGGGTATGGATCCGGCGGAGCGCTCGAAGGTGCAGGACGAGTTTCGCGCGGGGGACGTCGACGTGGTGACGGCGACCATCGCCTTCGGAATGGGCATCGACAAATCGAACGTGCGCTTCGTCGTGCACCGCGATCTGCCGCGCTCGGTCGAAGGATATTATCAGGAGATCGGCCGCGCCGGCCGCGACGGGCTCGCGAGCGACTGCGTGCTCTTCTATTCGTGGGCCGACGTCAAAGCGTATGACCGCATGGCCGAGCAGGGTCAGGACGAAGCGGCGGGTGAGCGGCTGAAAGGTCAGGCGCGCGAGATGTTTCGCCTGGCCGAGGCGGACGGCTGCCGCCACGCGCACGTCGTCGGTTACTTCGGGGAGAAGGCGCCGGCTTGCGGGACGAGCTGCGACCGCTGCACGGGCGAAGCGATTGCGGAGGGGTTGAAGCACGCCGGCCGCGGCCGCAAACGGGCCGAACGGCTCGAAAACGGCGAGGAGCCCGTGCGTCGCGCGCCGCCCGTCGTGCCCGCGGGCGCGGAAGGGTTGCTCGCCGAGCTCAAGGCGCTCCGGAGCCGCCTCGCGAACGAACGCCGCGTGCCGGCGTACGTCGTCTTCAGCGACGCGACGCTCGTCGAAATGGCGGCGCGCCGCCCGACGACGCACGCGGAAATGCTCACGATTTCCGGCGTGGGTACGACGAAGTTGGAGCGCTACGGGGACGTGTTTTTGGGAGTGGTCGGACGCTACGGCGCCGAGTGAAGCGCCGGCCGTGAGGCTCAGCCGTTCGCCGAGCCCACGAGCGCCGCGAGCAGGTTCGGATTCTCGCGCCGTCCCGGTCGATAGCGCGGCGGGGCGGGGAGCATGTGTTTGAGCGCGCGCTCGAGCATGAAGCGGTTCAGGCCGCTGAGCCCGTCGAGCTCGAGCGCGACGCCGCGCGTGTATTCGCCCGGGCGACGGCCGTGGAGGATGCGTGTCACGAGCGCTTCGGTGTCGACCCAGTGCAGCGAGTTCGGCAGCTGAAAGGAGAGAATGACGCGCTCGCCCGTGAGGATCGGGTCGGCGGGCATCACGAGGGCACCCGTGGCCGAGAGGTCGACGACCTGGTCGGCGATGAGCTTGAAGTCCCGCTCCCGGATGACCTGGCAGGTTTGGCGTAGGAGGCGGCGCGGCATGCGGTGGTGGGTGCGGGGAGTCGTTCGCGGCATGGGGTCTCCTTCGGTGCCAAAATCGTACGGTTCTCGGCACCGGTTGGGCCAAATTCGCGACGTCCGCCGAGCTCGCGCAGCCATGCCCACACGAGCTCCGCCGCACCCCGAAATCAACGTTACACCGCGAAGTTCGTCTCAAGTCGGGGCGGCTCGCGCCGTTTAGCTCAGGGTGACTCGTCGCCTTCTGTCGTCGCTCTCCTTCGGTTTCACTCTGGCTGGTCTCGCGGGTGGGGGCTCCGCGGCAGCCGGTACGCCTCCAGCGCTTCTTCATCCCACGCTCGTGCTCGGTGCGGCCGTGCCGATTCCAGCGGGGTTCAAAGCCGGCGAGAGCGGCGCCGAATGGGCGCTCCCGGGTGGAGGGCACGTGACTGCCGACGCCGGCGCGGAGCTGCGCGTGCTCGGCGTTCCGCAAGAGCTCGCTCTGGGCGCGCGCCGCCAGGTCAAAAGCTTCACGGTGCTGCTCACGTCGGGCGTGGTGCGCTTGAGTGTGCCCGCGAGCGGCGAGACGGCCGTTCTCGTCTCGGCGCCGCACAAAACGTCGGTCATCGTCGCGGGCGGGGAGGCGAGCGTCTCCGCCGGCCAGCGCGTCGCGGTCGCGAACGCCGACGGCACGACCTCCGTCGCGTTCGAGGGCTCGCGCTTTCACGCGCTCGCGTCCGGCTACGTCGAGACTCCCGGCATGCCGAAGCACCCGCTGCCCGGCTCGCCGGCGCTCGCTCCTGGCCCCTCGGTGTTGTTTTCTTACGGCGATCCCGCCGCGCTCCAGCCGCTCCGCTGGGACGCGGTGCCCGGCGCCCGCGCCTATCGCGTCGACGTGCGCGACGCGAGCGGGCACACGGTGGCACACACCGAGCTCGAGGCGACGTCCTTGCGTCCCGGTTTCGCGCAGCTCGAGCCCGGCGCGTACTCGATTCGCCTCGCCGCGGTCGACGCCGCCGGCTTCGAGAGCGCACACCCCGTGACGCGCCCGCTCTCGGTGCTCGGCATGACCTTGCCGGCCGGCGTCTCGCTGGATCCCTCCGGCGTCGTGCGTTACTCGCCGGGCGGAGCAGCCGTCGGCCTCGAGCATTCGGACGCGGTCGAGATGAGCTTCGGCAATTCGGAGGCGTTCGCGCCCGCGCCCCCCGCGCTCGGCTTGTTTCGCACGCAGCCCTTCGTGGTGCGCTTCCGCGCGCCCGGTGACGGCGCCGCGCAGGAGCTCTGGTTTTCGCCGCGCACGACGCACGCGACGATCGCGTTCGGTCCCCGCGCGCCGAGCTGGCCGGGCAAGGCGCTCGAGATCGACGTACACGTCGAGGGCGCGAGCGCGCCGAGCGAATGGGCCGAAGCCGAGCCGAGGGTGACGGTGGGCGTCGAGCCCGTCGCGGTGAAGTTCACGCGCGACGGCGCGCGCATGCACGGCGTGCTGCCGGCTCCGCGCGGCAAGGGTCCGTGGGTCGTGCGCGTCGAGGTGAAGGACAAGAGCGGCGTTTCGCTCGGCCGCGACTTCGTCGAAATCGCCGCGAGCGACGCAAAGCAGCCGGGTGGTTCGTGATGTCGACGGACGACCGTAACGCGCTCGAGCCGATGGGGCTCTCGAGGCCACGCCGCCCCGCGCCGCGTCTGGGCGAGCGGCGTGATCGCGTGCGCTGCGAGGTGCGTATCGACATCGACGTCGAGGGCGAAGCCGGCCCGATCGCCTGCGTCACGCGCAATCTGTCCGAGATGGGCGCGTTCCTCGTGACGGAGCTCGAGCGCCCGCTCGGCAGCCTGCTCACGTTGAGCCTGCATCTCGATGCAGACGGCGCGCCGATTCGCTGCACGGGCGAGGTGCGTTGGGTGCGGCGTAGCAACGGCTCGGGCGACGCGCCGAACGGTTTCGGTGTTCGCTTGGTTCGGCTCGACCCCGAGCTCAAGCGCCGCATCCAACTGCTGCTCCTGGAGCTCGCGCCGCTCGACGAGTGAGCGGCGCGGTGCGGCGAGCGCGGCGGCGGGTTACTGCGCCTTGTCGCTGCTCATGATGCCGATCTTCGCTTCGTAGACCATGCGGCCGTAAGTCGGGTCTTTGAGCGCGATCTCGAACTCGTTCGGGACGTCGATCTTCACTTCACCCGGGACCTTTCCGGGCTGCTTGCCGGTGTCCTTGCCCTTCGGCTTGATCACGACCGAGGTCGCGCTGTCGTCGCCGAAGTCGATGTGGATGTTGTGGAGGATGGTGATGGTCGAGCCTTTGCGGCGGAGCGTCACCCAGGTCCACTCGCCGTCCTTGTCCTTCTTGAACTGCATGCCGTCGGCTTGGAACTTGCCGCTCTCCTTCTTCATGCAGAGCGCCATCTTCTTCGCGTCGTCACCCGCTTGAGCCGTACAGGTTTTTTCGGCCTTCTCCTTCGGCTCGGAGTCGTTGAAGTTGAACATGAAGGTCACCTCCGGCGCGGTGATGATGTCCTTCGCCGTGCGCTTCACCTCGGGGCCGCTCGACTCGGCGGGCTTCGCGTCCGACTTGGTTTCGGCTTTGGGGGGCTCGTCCTTCTTCGGCTCGCCGGCGCTCGCGTCGTCCTTCTTCGCGTTCTCGGCGGGCGGCGTGCTCTTCTCGGCGGCCGGTTCTTCCGCCTTGGGCTGCGAGCCGCCACAAGCCGGAAGCGCGAGAGCGGAAAGACCGATGAGCGAGACTACGAGCGAGTGCATGCGCATGAATTCGTTACCTCCAGGAGTCGGCCTCCGCAGGTAACACGCCCGTTTGAGCGCGGGAACCCCGAGCCATACCGGTCTGCAGAGCCGCCCGAAGCACGGGTGCGAACGCGCGCGGGCGAAGCACGTAACCGTCGTGGCCGCCGGGGAACGCGAGCGGCTGGCGCCCGAGCTTCAGTCCCAGCGCTCGCGCGCACTCCGCGGGATAAAACGCCTCCGAAGACGAGCCGAACGCAGGCACCACGCGGCTCGCGTGGCGTGTGAGCGCCAGCAGATCGAGGCGATACGTAGCGAGCGCGCGCGCCTCTTGGCTCATGAGAAAGCCCGTGTCGCGGCTCTGCGCGCGGCAGGATTCGGGAGTGGTCACGTCGTCTTCGCGATCTTCGCGATCGACGCCCATGCCCGCGAGTACGTGGCGAAACGCCGCGCGCGGCCCTGCGCGCAGAGCGAGCTCGAACGCTTCGCGCCGCAGTCGTTCGAGCTCCACGCGTCCTTCGGCCGACAGGAGCTCCGGAGCCGGCGGCTCGTGCGCGACGAGGAGCGCGACGCGGCTCGGTGCGCGGCTCAGGAGCTCGAGGCCGATCAGCGCGCCGAGGCTCGACCCGAACACGAGCGCTTGGGGCGCCCCGATTTCGTCGAGCAGTGCGAGCGCATCCTTGGCGTGCTGCTCGATGCTGAGCGGTGCTTTGGGATCCTCGAGCGGGCTCCGCAAGAGCCCGCGCCGGTCGTAGCTCACGATCGTGTGCTCCGACTCGAGGACGTCGGCGATGCCGTCCGTTGCGTCCGCCGTGCCTCCTCCGCCCTGCAAGACGAGCAGCACGGAACCCGCGCCCCGCACCTTGTAGCAGACACGCGCTCCTGGAACGCTGAGTGTTCCGTAAGTCATATTCGGCCCCTCTCGTGACTCGCTTGGCTGGTCATGCGCCGCGAGCGCGACCGCGCGGCCGCTCGTACTCACGGAGGACGCCCATAGGACTTTATTTAGGACGCAGCTGGCAATCGGTTTTTTGTCGGCCGAATCCCACGCCCTCACGCAGGTGTGAGTCGCTGTGAAATAACTTTGAATGGCGACGGCGTTCGGGCGGCGGAGCCCGAGCGTCAACGCACGCCGCGCCGATAGGCGGTCGCGAGCGAATCCGCATATTCGTTCCAGCGGTTACCGGCGTGAGCCTTGATCCACTGCAGGTCGAGCTCGGGGCGCGCCTTGAAGAGCGCATAGAGCTCCTGCACCAGATCCAAATTCTTTATCTCGCCGCCTTTTCGCTTCCAGCCGCGCGCTTCCCAAGCCGGAGCCCACTCGTTGAAGGTGTTCACGCAGAGTTGGCTGTCGCTGTACAGCACGGCGCGCGTGCCCTTCGGAACGACGCGACAAGCCCCGATGAGGGCGACAAGCTCCATGCGATTGCTCGTGGTGTCGGGGTCGTGCCCGCACTCTTCGCGCAGGATGCGATCGTTCTCGACGTAGACGACGCCCCAGCCGCCCGGGCCCGGATTCGGTTCGGCGGCGCCGTCGGTGAAGACCCCGCTCTTCGGACCGCCGCTGTACTTTCGCAGCACCTCCGCGGTCGTGAGGTTCTCTTCACGCAGTGATGCGAGCACGCGCTTGGGCGACTGCCTCGACGGCTGCTTGCAGCGCATGCAGGTCTTCGGCGTCCAGCCCGGATACTTCGCGAGCGTCGCTTCCGACAGCTCGAACTTTCGACCACATTCTTGACAGCTGAAAACAGGCACGGCGATTGGCGTGATATGAGTACAAGACGTGCCGGACGAAAACCAGGGTAGGGTCGTGATCCTCGGCGGGGGCGTCGCGGGGCTCAGCGCGGCACACGAGCTCGCCGAGCGTCATTTCTCCGTCCGCGTCTTCGAGCAACGCGACGTCCCGGGCGGCAAAGCGCGCAGCACGAAGGTACCGCGGTCGGCCGCCGGTTCGCACGAGCCGCTGCCCGGCGAGCACGGGTTTCGCTTCTTCCCGGGCTTCTATTGGCACTTGCCCGACACGATGAAGCGCATCCCTTCGCGCGCGAAGAAGAGCGTCTTCGACCACCTCGAGGCGGTGGACACGATGACCTTCGCGTTCGACGCCGCCCCTGCTTACGCGATCCCCGCGCGCCAGCCGCGCAGCTGGGCCGACCTCGAGCTCGTGCTTCGCTACGTGGCCGCGCTCGGGGACATGGGGATCAGCTCCGACGACCTCGTCTTCATCTGGTGGCGGCTCTGGAAGATCATCACCACCTGCACGGAGCGGCGCATCGCCACGCTCGAGCACACTTCGTGGTGGAACTACGTCGATGCTTCGAACCGCTCGCCCGCGTTTCAGCACCTGCTCGTCATCGGCGTCACGCGCAACCTCGTCGCGAGCAAGGCGGAGAAGGCGAACGCCCGCACCGTCGGGCAGGTGGGCATTCAGCTACTTCTGGATCTGCTCACCGGCACGCATCCGACCGACCGCATCTTGGACGGACCGACCAACGACGTCTGGATCGATCCCTGGGTCGAGCACCTGAAGGGCACGCTGCACGTCGAGTACGAGCTCGGCTGGGAGCTCGATCACGTCGAGCTCGATCGCGCGGCGAAGAAGGTGAAGCGCGTGGTCGTGCGGAAGGCGAAAACACGGCGCGGTGAGCCCGACGTCGCGGTCGCCGAGCTCCTCGCCGGCGTGCCGCCCGTGCTCGACGTCGCGCCGGGGACGCTGTCCGGTCCGAACGCGGCCGCCGCCGCCGAGCTCGACTCCGACGCTCCGAGCGACCACCCCGCACGGCTCGCGCGCGAGGAGCGCCACGCGGCCTGGCGCGAGCACGCCGCGGCGCGCCGAGCCGCCAACGCCGCGCTCGCCCGCGAGGTGCGGACCGAGCCGCCGAACCCCGAGACCATGACGCTCGAGGCCGATCACTTCGTGTTCGCGCTGCCGGTCGAGGTGATGGCCGCGCTGCTCGAGAAACAGCCGGAGCTCCTCGAGCTCGATCCGGAGTTGGCCGGTATCGTCGAAATCGGAAAAAACCAGGTCGAATGGATGAACGGCATCCAGTTCTACCTGACGGCGGACGTGCCCATCGCACGCGGCCACATCAACCACGTGGATTCGGCGTGGGCCCTCACGAGCATTTCCCAATCGCAGTTTTGGCCCGATTTCCCCAACTCACGCTACGCGGACGGCCGCGTTCGCACCATCCTCTCCGTGGACATTTCGGCGTGGGACGTCGCGAGTCCGGCGGGCAAGGAGGCGCGCGACTGCGACTACCGCGAAGTCGCCGAAGAGACGTGGCGGCAGCTCAAGCAATCGCTGAACCGCGACGCGGTCGTGTTGAGCGACGACATGCTCCACCCGACCACGCCTTGGCACATCGACGACGACATCGTCGAGCGCGTGCGCAAGGAGCGGCTTTTGCCGCGCCGCGAGCGGATGCACCGCGCGGAAAGGAAGCGCGCAGAAGGTCACCCGGACGAGCCCGATCTCTTGACCAACGCCGAGCCGCTCCTCGTAAACCTCGTCGATAGTTGGGATTTGCGGCCCGAGGCGACGACGGCGATCACGAATCTCTACCTCGCGTCGGATTACCTCAAGACGAACACCAACCTCGCGACGATGGAGGCCGCGAACGAAGCCGCACGCTCCGCGACGAACGCGATCCTCACGGCGTCGCGTTCGAAGGCGACGCCGTGTCACATTCAGCCCTTGGTCGAGCCGTTCGCGAGCCTGCGCGCCCGCGATGCCGAACGCTTTCGACGCCAGCTTCCCGCAAAAAATCCCTGGTATTCCGACCTGCTCGCGTTCAGCGTGCTCTTCGTCGGCGTCGCGGGGCTCAAGGCGCTCGCCTGGCTCGACGCGGTCCCGCGCACGCTCTGGGCGCTGCTCGCCGCGGTCGGCGCGTTGCTCTTCGGCTTTGCTCACGTTTGGGATGCGGCGTGGACGCTCGCGTTTCACGCGGCGTGCGGCGCGGCGACTCACGCGCACGTCTCCGCGGCGGCCTGCCTGCACGGCGTTCCCGTGCCGAGCCCGGCTGGGCGCGCTCAGTTCTGGTACGCGGCTTACTCGACGATCTTCGGCTTTTCGCTCTATTTCTTGCCGAAAAAGACGCTCGGCGCGCTCGGGTTTCCCGACGAGTACGGCCCGTGGATCCCGATCCTCAGCGCCGGGCCGCTCCTCATGGCGACGTTTTACGTCACGGCGGCGCTCTTCAACGTGACGCTGTTCTTCTGGTTCTCGGTCGTCGGCCGCATCTCGGTTTTTCTATGGGTGCTGTATCTGACGGAGGGGCGGCACCGGGCGTCGTCGCTCTTGCTCTTGGTCGCCGTGCCGGAGGTCGCCGGAGCCTTGTGGAGCGGAACCGCGCTCGCCCACGATCGCGCAGAAGCGCGATTTTTCTGCCTGGGCGTGCTGAACCTGCTCGGCGCTTTCGCATTCCAGTTCTTCCCCGAAGGCACGCTCCGCGGGCTCGGCTTCCCAGCGAAGGCTGCCGCTTGGGTGCCGATGGCCGGCGTTCTACTCTGGTTTTGGGGTCTCTACTCCTGCCTCGCGGTCGCGTTCCATTTGCGGGCGCTCCTCGGCGCCGGCCTCGTTTGCGAGACGCTCTTCGCGTTCTTCTGTTTCGTCGCGCCCCTCGTCTACCGCGTTCGCTCGGAACCGGCGGGCGGGTTACGGTTGAGCTTGCTCGGGCTCGCGTACGGCGCGGGAGCGTGGTGGCTGTGGGCGGCGATCGCCGCTTGAAGTTGTAAAATCGCCTCGTGCGAGCTTACGCGCTCGCCGCGCTTCGCCGCGAGCGCGCCAGAGCTTCCACCGTCGAGAGCTCGCATGCTCGCGCGCTGTCGACGGCTGCCTCGAAGGCCAGACGCGCGCGCGTCTTCTTGCCGAGCACGAGCGCGAGGTCACCCGCTGCGAGCTCGGCGTGCGCGCGCATGAACGGGAAGACGCGCGCCAGCTGCTGAAGCGCGCGACATGCCGCGACGGCAGCTTTGAGCCGCGCCGGTCGTTCCGGCTCCGAAGCGCGCGCGTGGAGCTCGATGCACGCTTCGGCGAGCGCGGCGTAGGCTGCTCCCGTGGCGCTCACGAGCGGCAACCGACCGCCCATCGCGGCGAGCGTGCCGTCCGCGAGCTTCGTCGCCCGCGGCAGGTCGCCCGCGCGGAGCTCGGCGAGCGCCTGAACCCCCAAGACCCACACGCGCTCGTCGCGGCCGAGTCCGTCCGCGAGCGCCGCGGCGGCTTCGAGATCGCGACATGCGTCCTCCACGCGTCCGAGCGCGAGCTTCGACTGGCCGCGCTCGATCAGGCTCCAGCAGCGTGTCTGCGGATCGCCGCGCAGTGACGAGCGATAGACGAGCTCGGCCATCGCGAGCGCCTCGTCAGGCTTGCCTCGCAGGCGCAGATTGTACGCGAGGATCGCGCGAGCCTCTTCGGAGCGCCGGCGGTACCCGAGCTCGTCGGCCAGCTCGATGGCGCGCAGGATCCAGGGCTCGCCGTCGTGCCAGCGGCCCATGTTCGCGTGATCGAGCGCCTTGAGTAGGCAGAGATAAGACTCGACCGCGGCGTCCGGCGCCGCGGCGAGGCAGCGTTCGGCGCGTTCGAGGTACTTCGGCGCGAGTTTGCGGATGGGCGGGCTCAACGCGAGCCCGGCGAACGTGTTCGCATACGCGCTCGCGAGCTCGGGCGACGGGCCTGCGCGCTCCGCGAGGTTCAGCGTGCGGAGCGTGGCGTGGAGCAGCGGCAGCGGCGCCGCCTCGAAGTAGCGGATTTGGAGCAGGTGGTCGTAAGCGCGCGCCGAGTCGAGCAGGCGCGCGGCCGAGGCCGAGCGCTCCGTACCGCGACCGAGCAGGCGATGCATGATTTGAACGAGCACGCCGAGCAGCGTTTGGAGCGCGAGGCCGAACGCGCTCCGCGCGGATTTCCAGCCGAAGAGCGCGACGGCGCGTTCGAGGTGATGCTTACCGGCCTCGAGGTCGCCCGTGCCCTGGAGCGCGCGACCGAGCGCCGACTCCCAGCGCGCCCGCCGTGGCGCAGGGGCCCCGAGCTCCATCCGGCGATTGAGCTCGAGAGCGTCGCGGAAACAATGCGCGGCCTCGGCGCCGGCGGATTGCGCGAGTGCCGCTTCGCCCGCCCGCTCGAGATAATCGAGGGCCTTGTCGAAGTCGCCCGCCGACCGGTAGTGGTGCGCGAGCACGGCGGCGTGTTCCGAACCTCCGCCGCGCTCCGCGTCGTCGCGCTCGATCGCCTCCGCGACGAGTCCGTGCAGGGCGCGCCGTTCGTCTTCCGCGATCGAGTCGTACGTGACCTTGCGTACCGTGTCGTGCGAGAACGCGAGCGTCTCGCGCGACGTTTCGACGAGCAGGTGACGCGCCGCGAGCTCGCTGAGCTCCGAGACGAGCTCCCGCTCGCTCGGCGGCCGCGACGAAAGCCGGCGCTCGCCGAGCGTGATGAGGAGCTCGGGCTCGATGTCGTGCCCGATGACCGCGGCCACGTCGAGTAGCGCGCGCGCCGAGGGCGAGAGCGCGGCGAGCCGGCGTTCGACGAGCGCGCGCACCTCGTGCGGCAAAGAAAGCGCCGTTTCCGAGCTCTGTTGATACTTCTGCCAGCGCCCTTCGGCGTCACGGTAGAGCAGGCCGGCATCGAGCGCCGCGCGCAGATACTCGCCCACGAAGAACGGGTTGCCTTCGGATTCGCGCGCGACGTACGTCGCGAGGTCGAGCGGAGCCTGCGCGATGCCGAGCATGTCGGCGACCATCTCGCTCACGTTCGAGGGCTCGAGCCGGTCGAGCTCGACGTGCAGCGTGCGCGGCAGCTCGCGGAGAGACGGGAGCCACGCGCCCGCCTCGTCGCTGCGGTAGGTGCCGAGCAAGACCAGCCGCCCGGCTGCGCGCTCGTTCTCGTGCGCGCCGAGCCGAGCGAGGAGGGCGAGCGACAGCCCGTCCGCCCAGTGCACGTCGTCGATCACGAGCAGCAGCGCCGTGCTCTCGTGTGCGAAGGCGATGATGGTCTCCGACAGCGCGCCGAGCAGCCGTTCGAGCGCCGCCGCGACCGGCAACCCCGGCGGCTCGGGGACGTCGCTCTGCGCGGAGAGCTGCGCAAAGGACGGCTCGATGCCGGCAAGGAGCTTCTGCCACGGCCCGACGATGCTCTTGGTCGTCTCTTTTCCGTTCGCGAGACAATGCTCGACGATGCGGCGGAGGAGCGGCCGGAACGGCAAGAGCGGCAGACTCCGTTCCGTGCGTCCCGGCGTCGCGGCCGGGCACTCGCTCGTCACGACCTCGTACTCGCGCTGGTAGGCGAGCCGCGCGACTTCCGCCGCGAGGGCCGTCTTGCCGATGCCGCTCTCCCCGCCGAGCAGGAGCAACCCGCCGAGCTTGCGGGAAGAGTCCACGCCCTCCAGCATCGTCGCGAGCGTGCGGGCGCGGCCGACGAGGCGCGGCTGATACAGGTACGGGCGACCGCGCGGCAACGCGCCGCGCGGCCAATCTCCCGCGCCGAGTGCCGCGAGCGCCTGAGCGACGTCGTCGGCGTGGCCGATGCGATCGCGCGGATCCTTGGCGAGCAAGCGCAAGACGAGCTCGTCGAGGCCGCGCGGCACGCCGAGCACGATTTCCGACGGTGGTACGGGCCCGACCTCGGTCGCGCCGAGGCTCGCGCCGAAATCCTCGAACGGGACCATGCCCGTCACGGCCTCGTACATGGTGCAGCCGAGCGCGTAGAGATCGCTGCGCGCGTCGCCGACCTCTCCGCGCACTTGCTCGGGGGCCATGTACACGAGCGTCCCGCCGAACGTCTGCGTCTCCTCGAGGATTTCTCGCCCGAGCGCGCCGCGCCAGCGACCGACCAACCCGAAGTCCATGAGGACGGGCGTGCCGTCCGGACGAATGAAGACGTTACCGGGCTTGATGTCGCGATGAACGATGCCTTCACCGTGCAAGTAGGCGAGCGGCGCGCAGAGCAAGCGAAAGAGCGTGAGTAGCTCCTCGAGCTTGCCGCTCGCCGCCGGAAGGCGCAGGCGCCGAGCGCCGGAGCCGGGCTCGGCGCGCTCGACGACGCGCGGGCCCGTGAGGCTCGGGATCGTCGAGGCATCCGCGTGGCTGCCGCCGATCGTCTGTGACAGCGTGACGCCCGACAGGAGCTCCATGGCGTACCAGGGCCGACCGTCCGCGACGCCGCCGTCGAGGATACGCACGATGCCCGGATGGCTCAGCCGGTGGAGCGCGAGGATCTCGCGCCGAACACTGGAAAGGTGGGCGGTCGTGCGCTTGCGGACGGTCTTGAGCGCGACGAGCAGCCCGCTTTTCTCGTGGCGAGCGCGAAAGACGACCCCCACGCCACCCTCGCCGAGTGTCCCCAGAACCTCGTAGGGGCCGATACGCGCGGGAAATCCTTGGGTGAAGTCACCCGCGGGATGGCCCGAGCCGACGAGCCGCCGGCGCAAGTTCGGGACCTCCATCAGAATTGCAAGCTCGGCATGCCGGCGTCTCGAGTCGAGAAGGCCCTCGAGAGTCGCATATTTGAGGCCTGCTCGGCACAGTTTCGCGAGGGGGGAAAAAGAGCTCGCGAGTGCGAAAGCGAGTGCAATCTACGAGCGCTCCAGCGCGTTGCCGGGAATGCGAGGTGGGCGTCTATCCTACGCCGGTGATGAGTCCGGACGCCTTGCTCGAGGAAGCCGCGCGCGCGCTCGTCACTGCGGAGGAGAGCATCAAGCTCGTGACGCGAGTCGCGCCCCGTGACGTCGGCTCCGAGCTCGCGCGGCTCGCGCGGGACTACAGCCGCGGGAAAGCCCTCGTCGTCACCTACGCGAATGAGCGCCCGGTCGAGCTCACGGCCGTACGTCGGACGCTCGAGCGCGTCCGCGCGGTCTCGGAGCCGCTCGGGCCGTTCGGTATGTTGCATGCGGAGCGCGCGCTCGAGCTCGAACTCGAGGCGCGCCTTGCGGAGTCGCTCGGAACGCCGCGTTTTCGCGCGCTCGCCGCGCAGCGCTTCGCCGCGCCTTCGGCGGCGCTCGCGCGACAGTGTGACGACTTCGTGAAGGAGGCGCTGGCGCTCCCGCCGCTCGAAGCGCCCGAACGCCATCGCAGCGACGACGAAGCGGATCCGAAGAGCCTCATCGCGCGGCTCCGAGTCCGCTCGCGCGAGCTCGGGTTGTCGTTGCGTCTTCACACGGCGCGCGATCAGCTCGCCGTGGCGGCCACTGGTGACGGTGTCGTTTCCGTGCGGACCGGAGCCTGGCTCGGCGCCGCGGCGGCCGAACGCATCGCGACGCACGAGCTCTTCGGCCATGCGCTCCCGCGGGCCCGCGCGCGCCACGCGCCATGGTCCCTGTTTCGCGCGGGAACGCGCGGAGCGAACGACGACGAGGAGGGGCGCGCGCTGCTCGCCGAGCAACGCGCCGGTTCGCTCGACGTCGAGCGACGGCGCGAGCTCGCCTTGCGCCACGTCGCCGCGCTCGGCGTGCGCGCGGGCGCGGAGCCGCGCGCCACGTGCGCGACCCTCGTCGAGCTCGGCCTGCCGCTCGAGCGCGCCCTCGACATGACGTTGCGCGTCCAGCGCGGCGGCGGTCTCGCTCGCGAGATCGTCTACTTGCCGGCGTATTTTGCCGTCAAACGCGCCTTCGCGGAGTCGCCGGCGCTCGAGCGTTGGTTCGAGCGCGGGCGCGTGGGCCTCGACGCGGCGGCCGTGCTCATGCGATTTCCACCAGCACCGGCGCGTGATCCGAAGGCTTCCGGGCGCCGCGGGGGGTGAGATCGATCTCAGCGTGCGCGAGGCGCGCCCTGAGCGCCGTCGAGACGAAGACGTAGTCGATGCGCAGCCCGCGATTGCTCTGGAAGTCGCCGCCCCGATAGTCCCACCAGCTGTAGCGGCGCACCCCGGGGTGGAGCTCGCGAAACGCGTCGACCAAGCCGAAGTCGAGGAGCCGAGCGAGCGCGCGCTGCTCGTCGGGATGAAAATGCAGTTGGCCACGCAAGGCCGCCGGATCGAAGACGTCCGTTTCTTCGCGCGCGACGTTGAAATCCCCCGAGAGCACGAGCAGATCGCTCGGGTTCGAGCTCACGTCGAGCGTCAGGCGCAGGCGCTCGAGCCAGCGCAGCTTTTCGACGAAGCTCGGCAGCGCGACGCCCTTGCCGTTCGGTACGTACACGCTCGCGCAGCGCACGCCGAGCACCGTCGCGGCGAGCAGCCGGCGTTCCGAAGCGGGTCCGTCGCCGTGCAGGCCGAGCCGCACGTCGGAAAGCGGATGGCGCGACGCGATCGCGACGCCGTTGTACCCGGGCTCGCCCGCCACCGCGACCGAGTACCCGAGCTCCGAGAGCGCCTCGAAAGGGAAGTCGCTGTCAACGACCTTCGTCTCTTGCATACAGAGCACGTCGGGCTCGTGCCGGGCGAGCCATTCGCAAACGCCGCCGAGACGGGCGCGGATGCCGTTCACGTTCCAGGTCGCGAGCTTCAACCGCCGCAAAGCGCCCAAAGATAAGCGCCGAGGTTCGGCGGGGCTATCGGGCCCGCCGTCCGGGCGAGCGGCCCCTTGTGGACATAGCGAGGTGGCACTAAACGCGAAAGCTGGATGTTTCGCCGGGACGGTGCGGCCCTGCTCGCGATCGGTGCGCTACTCGGCCTGCCGGGTGTGGCCCTTGCGCAGGAGGACTCGGTTCCACGCGGAACCTCGGGCGCGATCATCAAGCCTGCCACCGAGGAGCCGGCGCACAAGGCCGTAATCAAGGATCCGGTGCTGCTCGAGGGCGCGGAGCCGGAGTATCCCGCGGCGGCGCAGAAAGAGGGTCGGGAGGCGATCGTCGTCTTCAAGCTGACCGTCGACAAAGAAGGCCACGTGACGAACGTCGACGTCGTCCAGTCCGGCGGCGAGGACTTCGACGCGGCCGCGCGCGAGGCGGTCCTCAAGTTTCACTTCACGCCGGCGACGCGCGACGACAAGCCGATCGCCGCGAAGGTGCTCTACCGGCACGAGTTCAAGCTCGAGCCCGTCGCGGCGCCGCCTCCGCCGCCGACGACCGGCAACCTCGTCGGTCGCTTGCTCCTCGCCGACACGGACGCGCCCGTCGTGGGCGCCGACGTTCTCCTCACCGGTTCGGCGAACGACGAGCACCACCTGACGACGGACGCGGACGGCCGCTGGCGGCTCGAGAACGTGCCGCCCGGCGCGTACAAGGTGCACGTCACGCTGCCGGGCTTCGACGCGCTCGACTCGAACGAAGACGTCGCCGTCGGTGAAGAAACCGACGTGACGCTGCGGCTCAAGCCCGTGAGCGAGGGGCTCGAAGTCGTCGTGCGCGGCGAGCGCCCCGCGCGCGAGGTGACGCGGCGTACGGTCGAGCGCCGCGAGATCGAGCGCATTCCCGGGACCGGCGGCGATGCTTTGCGGGCGCTTCAGAGCTTGCCCGGCGTCGGCAAGGCGCCCGGCATCGCGGGCTTGCTCATCGTGCGCGGCTCCTCCCCGCAGGACACGGCAACGTTCGTCGACGGCACCGGCGTGCTGATCATCTATCACTTTCTCGGACTCACGAGCGTCTTTCCGACGGAGCTCCTCGATCGTATCGACTTTTACCCGGGCAACTTCAGCGCGCGTTACGGGCGTCTGATGGGTGGCGTCGTCGACGTGGGCTTCCGATCACCGAACACCCAGTGCCTCGACGACGGCGGCAAGATCATCCCAGGCAAGAAGAACTGCGTCCACGGCATGGCGCAGATGGACTTCATCGATCAGCGCCTGATGGTCGAGGGGCCCTTGCCGATCGAAGGTTGGTCGTTCATCGCCGCGGGGCGCAAATCCTGGATCGATCAGTGGCTCAAGCCGGCGCTGAAGGCGGGCGGCTCGAGCGTGACGACGGCGCCCATCTACTTCGATTACCAGCTCATGGCCGATCACAAGACGGCGCACTCGCGCACGTCGCTGCGCTTCTACGGCTCGGACGACAAGGTCGCGCTCATCATCAACGACCCGAACGTGGCGGACCCGACGATCGGCGGGAGCTTGAGCTTCGGTACGGCGTTCTATCGCGCCCAGGCCCTGTACGAAGCGGATCTGTCTTCGCACGTGAACGTGCGCGCCAACCTCTCCGTCGGCAAGGACGCGATCAGCTTCAACGTCGGTAACTTCCGCTTTCACCTCGCGTCTTACCCCATCGATCTCCGCTACGAGCTCGGTTATCGGCTGCTCGACGGCCTGAAGTTCAACGCTGGCCTCGACTACGAAGCGGCACCCTTCGACGTGTTCGTGCGCGCGCCGGATCCGCCGCGGCCCGGCGAGCCCGATCCGGGGCCGTTCGCGGCGCGCCCGCCGCGCGAGGTGCACAACAAGGGCGACGCGTTTCGCCCCGGCTGGTACGGCGAGTTCGAGATCGAGCCGTTCGAGCGCTTGCGCCTCGTGCCCGGCCTGCGCGTCGACTACGCGCGCGACACCGGCCACATCGACGTATCGCCGCGCGGGAACGCTCGCTACCTCTTGGTCAAAGGTTACGACGCCGAACACCCCGACCGCCGGAAAACGGCGCTCAAGGCGGGCGTCGGCGTCTACGACCAGCCGCCCCAATTCCAGGAGACGGACACCGTCTTCGGGACGCCGCATCTCTACTCGAATCGCGCAATCCACTACTCCATCGGCATCGAGCAGGAGCTCACATCGCACATCGAGGCGAGCGTTGAGGGCTTTTACAAAGACATGACGCGCCAGGTGGCGCGCGCGCCGAACGACATCGGCGCCTACGTTTACAACAATTTCGGTACCGGCTCCGTCATCGGCGCGGAGACCTTCATCAAGTACAAGCCCGACGAGCACTTCTTCGGGTGGATTGCGTATACGCTCTCGCGCAGCGTGCGGCGCGACGGCCCCGGGCTCCCCGAGTACCTCTTCCAGTACGACCAGACGCACAACCTCACGGTTCTCGGCAGCTACCGCCTCGGTCGTGGCTGGGAGTTCGGCGCGCGCTTCACGCTCGTCTCGGGTCCGCTCGATACGCCGAGCCTCTTGCAGTCGGACCCCGGTGCGTTGCCCGCGCTCTATGCCGCCGACGCCGGCACGTACGCGAAGCTCGACGGCGCGGCCTACACGCGGAGGCTACCCGTGCGCCACCAGCTCGACGTGCGCCTCGACAAGCGCTGGCAGCTCAAGAAGGTCAAGATGTCGGTCTACCTCGACATCCAGAACGTCTATAACCACGCGCCCGTCGAAGGCTTCACTTACAACTACAACTTCGCGCAGACGGGGTATCAGACGAGCATCCCGATCATCCCGAGCCTCGGCTTCCGGGTGGAGATTTGACGATGCGCGCGCGCACGTTCTCGAAGCTCGGTCTGCTCGTCGCGAGCGTCGTCGCGTTCGGCTGCGGCGCCACCTTCGATCCGGCGACGGAGATCAAGTCGCTGCGCATCCTCGGGGTACAGAAGGACAAGCCGTACGCCGTCCCCGGCGAGGACGTGACCCTGTCGCTGCTCTGGTACGACGGCACGCAGGCGGGCACGAGCGAGCCGCCGCGTCCCGTTCAAATCCAGTGGCTCGGAGGTTGTCTGAATCCTCCCGCCGACTCTTACCAAGGGTGTTTTGCGGAGTACGCCGCGGCACTCGCCGATCCGACCTTGGCGTTCGCCAGCGGTTTCACGCAGGGCAGTGGCCCCACGTTCAGCGTCAAGCTGCCGACGGACGAGACGGCGGGACCCTTCGGTCCGGTGCTGCATCCGAGCCAGGACGTGAAGCTGAAGCCGTACGGACTCTCGTACGTGTTCTTTGCCGTGTGCCCGGGTGCGATCGAGGCCGTCGCCGACAAGGCGTTCCCTCTGCGCTGCCGGCAAGACGGCGCCGATCTCGGCCCGAATGATTTCGTGCTCGGTTATACGGCGATTTACCTGTTCGGTCCCTCGTCCGACGGCAGCGCCTACCGCAACGCGAACCCCGTCATCGGGGGGTTCAACTTCGGCCAAACGGACGTGACCGACGCCGCGTGCTTCGGTGCCGGTTGCTTCGGCCCGCCTGCCGTGGACCCCGCTACCCAAGCCGTCGTCGGCTACGTCGACCCGACTGAGCCGGCGCACATCGACTGCAACGTCTGGCCCTCCTTGTGTATCCCGAGCTGCAGCGACGACGGCGATCAGCTGAAGTGCCCGAAGCACGAGATTTCGCTCACCATCGATCCGCACACGTTCGAGAAAGATCAGGTGACGAACGAGGCGTACTCGAAGGACTACCTCGAGCAGATGTGGATCGACTACTACTCGACCGCCGGCAAGTTCAAATCCGGAACGAAGCTCTTGAACGACGCGACGACCGGGTGGAATAACGAGAATTTCACCGAGTTCTACGCTCCGAGCGCGACCGGTCCCGTGCGCGTGTGGGCCGTCGTGCACGACAACCGTGGCGGCGTGAGCTGGGCGGGGACGACGCTCGAGATCCAGTAACGCGCGGCGACGCGCGACGGGTCGCTCGCCGCCGCAGAGCGACGCACGCCGCGAACGCGAGCGCGACGAGCCCGCCCTCGTGGCGGTGCTCGCCGCTCGCGAGCGTGCAGCCGCCGTGCCGCGGTGGATTCGTGCCGAGCTCGCCTTGGCTCGTCGCTCCGCCGTCGTCCGCCCCGCTCGTGGTGCCGTTTCCGCCGACGTAATCCGAGCAATCGGCGCACCTAGCGTCGATCGACGCCTCGAGCGGCGGCAGCACGGGCCCGTCGACGATGCTGGCTGTCGCCGTGAAGAAGAGCTCGTTCGGGACGGACTTGGAGCCCAGCGTGCAATTGCTCTCGCGCGAGTAGGCGAGGGACGGTGGCGGCACGAGCGGTGCCGTGCGCGCGAGCGATGCGACGCCGCTCACCCAGGTGGTTCCGTTCGCGTGGAGATCGAGGGTGAGGAAGGGCTCGTAAGGGATCACTTCCGCGGACAAGGTGAGCGTCGCCGTGACGGGCGGCGCGCCCGTGCCGTCCGCGTGGTAGCCGATGCAATACGGCTCGTAGTCGAGCGTGAGCTCTCCGAGGACGTTCGGATCCTCCGCGCCGGCGCTCGTCGGGACGTCGAGCTCGAGCGGCTCCCCCGACATGCACCCCGCGGCGTACGCGAGCTCGTACGTGCCCGGTTCGAGCTCGATCCCTACGCGCAAGAAGGCCGACCCGTCCGGCAGATTTTCGACGCTGACCGCGAGCTCCCCGCCGTCCGAGTCCGTGAGCGTGAGCAACGACGGGTCGACGCGACTCTCGCCCTCCGGCGGAACGAAGCGCACCGCAGCTTGTCCCGCGCGGATGGGTCCCGGTCGCGCGTAAGCGCTCGCATAGCCACAAGGCTGAGCGACGGTGGCGCGCGCCGCGCTCGCGCTGCTTGCGACGGCAAGCGCGAACCCGAGCGACGCGACCAGTCGGCGAACCGCGGAGCTGCTCCTCACCGCGCCCTCACCCTCGTGAGTATACTTCAGTTCAAGCTGCTGTTGCCAGCTGACTTCGCCATCACGACCTTGTTGCCGTAGGCGGGCGGCGGAGCGATGAGCCGCGGGTGCGGATGCTCGCTGCGACGCGGCGACCGCGTCTCGTGTTCGGCGGTTTTTGCCGGGACCATCGGTGGTTCGACGGCAGCCTTCCCGCAGCCGGTCGCGAGAGCGACGAGGCCGAGGAACAGGAGCGCGTACGGCCGTCTCACGAACATTCAACTTAACGAAGTTTGGAACACCTGCAAGTGATTAGCGTAGGGTTTTGTCGTGGGCTCGCCCGCCCCGGTGCGAGAAGCGACTACTTGTGCTTCCGCTGCCACCCGGCGCGTCCTTCCACGATGCCGCCGTCGGCGCTCAGAGCGACGACCATGCCGGCGTCGGCCATGATGCTGATCATCGGCGCGGTCCAGGACGGATCGCTCCAGACGGCGCGCCACGCCGAGTCACGCTCGGGGTCGCGCACCCAGAGCCTTCCGAGGCTCGCCACCCATTCGCGATCGAGTACGTCCATCGCGCCCGCGGTGAGATCCGGCTCGCCTTCGGCGATCGAGCTCGTCGTGGTCTTGCCTTCGACGCGTAGCGCCACGCCGTTCGACCCGACGAGGAGCCCGAGGTGCCGCTCGGGTTCGCTCGCGCCCCCGACGAACGAGCGCGTCCGGGGGGTCGTGAGGTATTCGAGCTCCCATTGTAGGGGCGTGTACACCGCGGCGAATCCGCCGCCCTGAGCGAGCCGCCCGCACACGAGCCAACGCGTGTCCTCGAGTCGCAAGAGCGAGGCGACGTACGAAACGCCGTCGAGCTGCAGCGGGCGCACCCAGCGCCGCGCCGCCATCGCAAAGAGGAGGGGAGGCGCTCCGCGGCGCTCGGCGACGGCGGCGAGCAAGTCGTCGGTTCGCCCGCTCGCGTGCGTGAACGTGACGTCCGGCTGCGGCGCGCGATGCACCTCGCGCACCCCGTCCGTCGCATACACCGCGAGCGTCCCCTGGCCGCCGACGAGCCACCCGCCCGCCTCGTAGCGGCGTACGAACGTCATCTGTCCGGGCAGGTTCGCGGTCACGTTGCGCGCGTCCACCCATGATTGCCCGTCCCAAAAAATCGGCCCCGAGGGCGTGAGCGACAAGCAGCGCCCGTCCACGTCCCAGGCCGCCGAGAGCACCGTGCGCTCGCCGCCGGGCGGGTGTCGCACCGTCCAGAGCCAGCTCGTGAGATCGCCCGGCGGTGCCAGGTTGAGGAGGCTGTTCATCAGCCGGCGCGCGGGACGCGGGGGCGTCGAGCTCTCGCTGAGCCACGGGACGATACTCGCGGCGAGCTCCTGTCCCTCCTGCGGGCGCCGGTCCGCTTCGAGCGAGGTCGCCCGCGCGAGCAGCTGGTCGATGGCGCGGCACGCTTCGACGCGCTGGCGGATTTCAGGAGCGAGGTGCTTGCCGTCGAGGATGCTCTTGCGCATCTTGTTGCGCATGAGCGTCATCGCGGCGATGGGCGCGTTTGCCTCGAAGTAGTGTTCCCCCGTGAGCGCGAAGTAGATGACGCACGCCAGGCTGAACACGTCGGTGTACGTGCCCACGCCCACCGAGTCGGGCATGACTTGTTCGGGCGCGGCGTACCCGACCGTCCCCACCGGAACGCCACCGAACGTCTGAGCAAGACCTTGCGGGCGCGCGATGCCGAAGTCCGAGATCTTGAAAATCTCCGCTTCGCCGAAGCCGCAGCAGAGAATGTTGCCGGGCGTGAGATCGCGGTGGATCACGCCGACGCCGTGGATCGCGAGCATGCCCGCGGCGAGACAGCGCACGAGGTGAGCGCCGCGCGCCGCGTCGAAGGCGAAACCGGTGCGCTCGACGCCGTAGGCGACGCGATCCTCGAGCGTGGTGCCCTCGATGCCGCCGTGCACGTACTCGACGGCGAGCCACGGCGTCGGTGGGCGGAGCGAGCCGTGAAGCTCCGCGGCGCCGGTGTCGACCAGGCGCACGACGAACGGAGTCGGCGGCACGCGCTCGTTCAGGCGACCGAGCGCCACCGCCTCCTTCAAGACGACCATGCCGGCGGCGGCGTCCGCGGGCCCGCTGCCGAAGCCGCTCCGCACCATCTTGATCACGACCGGTGAAATTCCGTCCGACGCTTGACGCAGCGCGAGAAACGCCGTGCCCATGCCGCCCTCACCGATTTGTCGCTCGAGCCGGTAGGTGACGCCGGGCTGAACTTCGGAGCGGATGACGGTTCCGCTCAAGGAGTTCGGGCTCGGGATGCTCGAAAAGCGGTCGACCATGCGCGCGCTCTGCCCCCGAGAAGTGCCGCTCAGGCTACCACGGAAGGCCGAAGCTCAGTGGAAGTGACCGTGCTCTCGGAGGGCGAACGGGGCGATTTCGATCTCGAAGCGTTCGCTTCGGGCCGGGGCGACGAGCTCGTAGGTGCCGCGCATGGAGCCGAAGGCCGTGTCGAGCGGGCAGCCCGACGTGTATTTGAAGCTCTCGCCGGAAGCGAGCCGCGGCTGCTCACCAACCACGCCCGGACCACGTACCTCTTCCACGCGGCCGTGCGCGTTCGTGATGATCCAGTGCCGGTTCAAGAGCTGCACTGGTTCCGGTCCTTCGTTCGTGATCGTCACCGTATAGAGGAAGAAGTATTCGCGACGGGTCGGCTCCGAGCGCTCAGGGGAGAACCGGCACTCGACGTGCACCCGAACGTGGCGGGTTACTGCTTCTGAGCTCGACACCGGCGAAGTCCTTCCTCGGAGACTCACATTTCTCCCGCGCGGCCGGCTACGGCTTAGAGACAGCAACGAGTTCCGCGCGTCACCGGCGAGCCGGCCGGCCTGCCGAGGCGTGGCCCGGGAGCCGTTTCGCCGCAGGTTCGGCCCCCTGGCTTGACTCCTTTCCCGACCTCTGGCCGGAATCCTCCCGCTTGGCAGCCTGCTACTTCGACGTCGACGGCACGCTGGTTCGGACGAACCTGATCCAGCCGACCGTTTATTACCTTTTGAACCAGGGCACGCCGGTGCAAACGGCGCTCAGGGTCGGCAAGGCGCTCTTCCGTGCGCCGCGCATGGCGTATGCGGAGCTCCTGGATCGTCGCACGTTCAACGAGCTTTTATACAGTGCTTACGCGGGGATGAGCGAAGATCGTCTCGCCGTGCTCGCGGACGAGGTGTTCGACTCGGTGCTCAAGCCCTCGCTGTTTCCCGCGGCGAGGGATCTCGTCGACAAGAGCAAGGCCGCCGGTCACGAAGTCGTCTTCGTTTCCGGCGCGCTCGATTGGATCGTCCGACGCCTCGCCGAACACTTCGGCGGCGGCGGCGTGATCGCCAACCGGCTCGAGATGAAGGCGGGCATCGCCACCGGCAAGCTCTTGAAGCCCGTCGTCGCCGGGCCCGAGAAGGCACGCATCGTGCGTGACCATGCGCGCGAGCGGGGCTACGACCTCGACGACTGTTTCGCCTTCAGCGACAGCTATTCGGACGTTCCGATGCTCAGCGTGGTCGGACATCCCGCCGCGGTGAACCCCGACAAGCGCTTGGCCCTCTTGGCCAAGGCCTATTCCTGGCCGCTCTTCGATCTGACGGCCCACGCCTGACGCCGAGCGCGAGCCTTCCCCAAGCCGACCTAGCGATACCCGTATGAATCATCCGTGTCTGGTCACCCTCGAGCGCGACAGTGCGCCGCGCACCCTCTTTTCCGGCGATCGGCTGGTGGAGGTCGACTTGCCGGTCGGCACGCGCGTGATTTACCCGAAGCCGCCGCTCGAGCCGCTCCGCGATCCCGACGCGGCGATTCGCTACGCGTTGAACCATCCGCTCGGCTCCGATCCGCTGTACGCGCGGCTTCGCCCCGGCATGAAGGTCACGATCGCGGTCGACGATATTTCCTTGCCGTTGCCGCCGATGCGCCGTCCCGACGTGCGCGAGCGGCTCGTCACGATCGTGCTCGAGCAGCTCGCCGATCACGGCATCGAGGACATCGAGATCATCATCGCGACCGGCGTGCACCGGCGCATGAAGGCGCACGAAATACGCCACATTTTGGGGGATCGCATCTTCGACGCCTATTGGCCGGATCGCCTCTACAACCACGACGCCGAAGACACGGCCAACCTGGTCGAGGTCGGACGCACGCCGCACGGTGAAAAGCTCGTCCTCAACCGGCGTGCGGTCGAGAGCGATCTGCTGATCTACGCCAACATGAACTACGTGCCGATGAACGGCGGCTACAAGTCCGTCGCCGTCGGCCTCTGCAACTACGAGAGCCTGCGCTCGCATCACAATCCGCACTCGATCCGCGCGTCGGACAGCTACATGGATCCGGCGCGCTCGCAGCTCGCGAACGACATCGAGCGCATGGGCCGGCTCGCCCACGAAAAGCTCGACATCTTCACGATCGAAACCACGATCAACAATCGCATGTTCGATCGTTCGCTCGACTTTCTCGTGAAGAACGAGGACGAGTTGAGCTCGCGCGAGAAAGCGCTGTTGAAGGCGCTCGTGGTCTCGACGGCGAAGCTGCCGCAGCCCGCGCGCCACGCTATTTTCGACAGGTTCCCCGCGCCCTACGGCATGACGGGCGTCTGGGCCGGCGCGGTCGGCGAGGTGCACGCGCGCTCCGTGGAGCGGAACTTCGAGCAGTATTGCGTGCCGATCGAGGGGCAGGCGGACGTGCTCGTCTACGGCGTGCCGTACATCAGCCCTTACAACGTGCATGCGTTCTTGAATCCGCTGCTCGTGCAGGTGCTGGCGCAGGGCTACCTCTTCAACATGTACCGAGGCGCGCCGCTCGTGAAGAAGGGCGGTACGCTGATCCTGCTTCACCCCTGCACGGACAAGTTCGACCACGAGCAGCACGCGCCGTACGTGGACTTCGTGCATCGTCTCCTGCCCGAGACACGCGACGCCGTGGAGCTCCGCGACCGTTACGAAGAGAAGTACGCGCGCGATCCGGCGCTGATTCAGATGTTCCGCACCGGGCACGCGTACCACCCGTCGCACCCATTTTTCATGTGGTACTGGGGCGAGAACGGCCGTCAGCACCTCGGTCGCGTCATCGTCGTCGGAGCGGACAACGAGTACATTCCGAAGCTCTTCGGCTGGGAAACCGCGCCGAGCATGGAGGATGCGCTCTACCGCGCGAAAAACGGCGAAAATCGCTCGCTCAGCGTGACGGCGCTGCACGTCCCGCCCGTGATCATGGGTGACGTGACGGTGCCCGGAGGAGCGGCCGGTTGAGCACGAACGGGAAGTCGAACGGCGCGCACGCCGCGCACGCCGCGAGCGGGACGCCCGAGTCGAATCGCACGGACGCGTCGCACGCGGAGCAGGCCTCGAACGGTGCGCTCGGCGAGCACGGTGCGCTCGGCACGCACGGCGCGCCGCAGCGTGGCCCGCTCGAGCTCGGAGCGCTCTTCGCCGGCAAGCGCTTGGTCGTCGTCGGCGGCACCGGCTACCTCGGGAAAACGTGGTGGTCCTTCTTGCTCGCGCACTTTCCGCGCGTCGAACACCTCTACCTGCTCGTGCGCGAGAAGGGGAAGCAGAACGCCGAAGAGCGCTTCTGGTCGGAGATCGTCCCGACGCCGGTGTTCGACCCGCTCCGCGCCGCGCACGGCGAGCGCTTCGAGGCGTTCATCCGCGAGAAAGTGACGCCCGTCCCGGGTGACGTCGTGCGGCCGTTCTGTGGGCTCACGCCCGATTTGCGTGCGGAGCTGCGCGGCTCGATCGCGGCGGTCGTGAACGCGGCGGGAGTCGTGGACTTCGATCCGCCGCTCGACGAAGCGCTCGAAGTCAACGCGTTCGGCGTACAGAACCTGGTAGCGCTGGCGCGCGATCTGGGTGACCTGCCGCTGCTCCATACGAGTACCTGTTACGTCGCGGGCAGCCGCACCGGACACGTGGGAGAAGCGAGCCCGCTCGAGTTTCCGTTCCCGCGCGCCCACGAGCTCGAGCGCACGCACTGGGATCCCGATCGTGAGATCTCCGAGTGCATGGACGTCGTCGAGCAGGCGCGGCATCGCGCGAGCGACGCGTTCCGGCAGAGTCACTTCCTCGACGAGGCCAAGAAGAGCCTCGCGGAGCGCGCGGAGCCGGCGCGCGGGCGCGTGCTCGAGAGCGAAGTGACGCGCGTGAAGCGCAAGTTCGTGGAAGCGCGCCTCGCCGAAACCGGCATGGAACGCGCCAAATTTTGGGGCTTCCCGAATACGTATACGTACACGAAGGCGATCGGCGAGCAGATCGTCGCGCGCTCGGGGCTGCCCTTCACGATCGTGCGGCCCGCCATCGTCGAGTCTTCGCTGCGCTACCCGATGCCCGGCTGGAACGAGGGCATCAACACGAGCGCTCCGCTCATCTACATCTTGAGAGAAGGCGGGCTCCAGATCCCGGGCTCCGATCACTACCTCGACTTCATCCCGGTCGACATGGTGGCGGGCGCCATGTGCGTCGCACTCGCCGAGCTCCTCGAGGGGACCGCCGAAGCCGTTTATCAGCTCGGCTCGACCGATTCGAACCCGTGCACGATGCGGCGCTTCTTCGAGCTCACCGGGCTCTACAAGCGCAAGTACTACCAGCGCACGATGCGCGGCGGACCGCTGCTCGCGTACCTGCAGTCGCACTTCGAGGGCGCGATGCTCTCGCGTCCGCAATTCGAGAGCTACGGGCCGAGGAAGATCGCTGACGGCGCGCGCGTCCTCGGTGGCCTACTCGAGCGCGCGCGCGAGCTCGGAGCGCCGAGCGCCTTGCTCGGGCCGGCCTCGGGCGCCATCGAGTCGTTCGCACGACAACAAGAGCGCGTCGGGAACATCCTCGAGGTGTTCGTCCCCTTCACGGTCGATTACCACTACGTATTCAGCTGCGATCACGTGCGGCGCGCCGTGAGCCGCCTGTCGCCGGCCGAGCGCGAGGTCGTCAACTGGGCGCCGGATCGCATCGATTGGCGCGCGTGGTTCTTCGACGTGCACATGCCGGGCCTCGAGAAGTGGGTGTTCCCGCAGATCGACGAGAAGGTGAAACGCCGCCGTCGCGCGCCCGCCAGCCACGAGACGTTGGCGGCGCTGCTCGACGAGATGGCGACGCGCTTCGATCTCGCCGTCGCGCTCCAGCGCGCGGAGCCGAGCGGCCTCACGCGGCTTTCGTTCCGCGACTGGCGGGAACGGGCGCTCGCCTGCGCGGCGCGGCTCGTAAAGCTCGGCGTGAAGCCGGGGGATCGCGTCGCGCTCGCGGCGCAGAATCATCCTGCGTGGCCGATCGCGTTTTTCGGCATCCTTTACGCGGGGGCCACCGTCGTGCCGCTCGATGCCGCCGTCGACGTAGATACGGCGCGCACGCTCGTCGACGCCTCCGGCTCGCGCGTCTTCGTCGGCGACGCAGCGGCGCGCGTCCGTCTCGAGCTCGCGCTCGCCGATCGGGTCGCGTTCCTCGACGTGCGTGAAGCCGCCGAGCCGGGCCCGCTCGCCGAACCCGCGGCGACGGACGCCGCCGCGGTCGCCGCCCTCATTTATACGAGCGGCACCACGGGCAAGCCGAAGGGCGTCGCGCTCTCGCACGCGAACTTGACGGCGCTCGTCGCTTCGCTCGCGCCGCTCTTCCCCCTCGGCAAGGCCGATCGCGTGCTGAGCGTGCTCCCGCTCCACCACACCTTCGAGCTCACTTGCGGCATGCTGCTGCCGCTCTCGCGTGGCGCCCGCATCGTCTACCTCGACGAGCTCAACGCCGAACGTCTCGAGCACGCGCTGTCCGAAGGGCGCATCACCGGCCTCATCGGCGTGCCCGCGCTCTGGGAAATGCTCGAGCGCCGTATCCTTTCGCGCGTCGCGGAGCGCGGCGCGGCGTTCTCGCACGTCTTCGATTTCGCCGTGGAGCTCAATCGCACGCTCGGGAAATCGCTAGGTATGGACGCGGGGCGCGTGCTCTTCGGCCCCGTGCACCAGGCGCTCGGCGGACACCTGCGCTTCCTCGTGAGCGGAGGGGCGGCGTTGCCGGAGCGCACGCATCGACTCTTCGCAGGCCTCGGTCTGCACCTCGCGGAAGGCTACGGACTCACGGAAGCGTCCCCCGTGCTTACGGTCGCGGAGGCCGGACCGAAGGCGCGCTCGGGGCACGTCGGCCGCGCGATCCCCGGCGTCGAAATCCGCATCGCCGAGCCGAACGCGGAGGGCGTAGGCGAGGTGCTCGCGCGCGGACCGAACGTCATGCTCGGCTACTCGGACGATCCCGAAGCGACGAGCCAGACGATCGACCGCGATGGTTGGCTGCACACGGGCGATCTCGGCAAAGTCGACGGCCGCGGGCATCTCGTGATCGCCGGTCGCGCCAAGGACGTGATCGTCGCGTCGAACGGCGAAAACGTGTACCCCGACGACGTGGAGACGCGGCTCGGCCGCGTCGAGCACGTGAAGGAGCTCGCGGTGGTCGGCATCACGGACGGACGCGGCGGCGAGCGGGTCGCCTGCGTCGCCGTGCCGGAAGAAGAGGGCGACGTGCCGCGCGCCGAGCGGCACGTACGCGCCCGCAAGGCGCTCGACGAGGCGATTTCGGGGCTGCCCGTCGCGCAGCGGCCTGCGACCGTGACGCTGTTCGACCTGCCGCTGCCGCGTACCGCGACGCGCAAGGTGAAGCGCGCGGAGCTCAGACGTCAGCTCGAGCGCATGTCCGGCTCACAGGAGGCGCCGAGCAGCCGCAGCGCCGCGGCGGACGTGGCGGCGCAGAGCGTGCGCGCCGCGGTCGCGGCCATCGGCCGGCGGGACGCGGCGACGCTCCACGCCGGTCAGAGCCTGCGCGGCGATCTCGCGTTCGACTCCTTGATGCTGCTCGAGCTCCTGGTCGCGCTCGAAAGCCAGCACGGGCGCACGTTCGACGCCGAGCGCTTGAACGCGTGCCACACCTTGGGGGACATCGAGGAGCTCCTGCGCGAGCGACCGGAAACGCGCCGCCCCGTCGTGACCACGACCATCGCCGAAGCGGAGCCGCGCGCGCTCGAGGTCCCCGAGCCGCTCCGCGAAGCGGCGATGCACTGGCTCGGCCGCGCGCAACACGGCTTTTACGAGCGCGTGCTCACCACCAAAGTGACGGGTCGCGCGCACATCCCGTACAACCGAAACGTCATCGTCGCGGCGAACCACGCGAGCCACCTCGACATGGGTCTCGTGAAGTACGCGCTCGGCAGCTACGGCAGCGAGCTCGTGTCGCTCGCGGCGCAGGACTACTTCTTCGAAGGGAATCGCTTCTTGAGCGCTTACTTCGAAAATTTCACGCGCCTCGTGCCGATGCCGCGCAACGGCTCGCTGCGTCAGGGTCTGCGCACGGCCGGCGAGCTCATCGAGCAGGGTAAGACGCTCTTGGTCTTTCCCGAGGGGACGCGCAGCACGGACGGCCTCGTGCACGAATTCAAGGCCATCGTCGGGCATCTGGCGCTCCACCACGGCGTCGACGTGCTGCCGCTCTATCTCGGCGGCACCCACGCGGCGCTACCGAAGGGCGGCAAGCTGGTGAGGCAGCGCAACGTGGAAGCCCGCATCGGTCCCGTGATGGAAGCCGCGGAGCTCGCGCGATTGACGCAAGGGCTCACGCCGACGGAAGCGTCGCGCAAGGCCGCGCATTTGATCGAGGAGGCGGTGCGGGCGCTCGGCCGCGGCTCGCTGCTCGAGCTCGAGCGGCTCGACCCCGAGACCGCCGCACAACGGCCGCCGGCTCCGCCCACGCTCCACGACGTATTCCAGGAGCTCGAGCGCCGCTTCGCGCCGAACGCCGTCGAGCGGCCCACGAGCTACTACTTCTCGCTCGGCGAGGATCGCTTCACGCTGCTCGTTTCCAAGGAGGGGTGCGAAGTGAAGGAGGGTAAGCACGTCGCCGCGGCCGATTGCGTATTGAAGACGACGCCGGATCTCTTCGCGCGCATCGTGCGCGAGGCCTACGTGCCGTCACCCGCCGAGTTCATGTCGGGCGCGGTGAAGACGAACAACGTCGGTCTTTTGCTGGAGTTTCAAAAAGCGTTTCGACTGCTCGAGCCCCGAGCTCCGGCGGAAAGCGAATGATGGGCGCAACGATCGAAAATGGGCACGAGCGCGCGAACGGCGAAGCGCGCCGGCGCCATACGGCCTGGGTCGGCGGCGCCACGGGCTTTCTCGGCTCGCACGTCGCGAAGGCGCTCGAAGCTCGCGGGGACGAGGTCGTGCCCGTGTCGCGCTCGGGCGGCAGCGGACGCGCGCGAGCGGTCGACGTGCTCGACGCCGAAGCCGTGCGTGCGAGCGCCGCCGGCTGCGAATGGGCGTTCTTGTGTACCGGCAAGGTCACGCGCGGCCACGACGAATCCGAAGAGCTTTACCGCCTGCACGTGCAAGGCACGAAGAGCGCGCTCGACGGACTCAGGCGCGCGGGCGTACGGCGCGTCGTCGTCGCGAGCACGAGCGGCACCCTCGCCGTGGGCACCGACAAGCAACGCATCGCAGACGAAGGTTGCCGCGCACCGCTCGAGGTGATCGCCTCGTGGCCGTATTACCGCACGAAGCTCTACGCGGAGCGCGAAGCCCTCGCCGCGAACGCGCCGGACTTCGAGGTCGTCGTCGTGAATCCGAGCCTCTTGCTCGGCCCGGGTGACGTGCGCGAGTCGTCGACGGGCGACGTGCGGCGCTGTCTCGAGGGTGTGATTCCCGCCGTCCCGGCCGGGGGCATGGCGTTCGTCGACGTGCGCGACGCCGCGGAGGGCATGCTGCTCGCCGCCGAGCGCGGCCGCGCCGGCGAGCGCTACATTTTGAACGCGCAAAACCTCACGCTCGCGGCCTTCTTCCAGCGGCTCGAGCGCATCAGCGGCGTCAAGGCGCCGAGCTTCAGGCTGCCGGCGTCGCGTCCGCTGGCGCTCGGCATCGGTCATTTGTTCACGAAAGCCGTGCGTGCGATCGGCGGTGAGCCGCCCGTCTCCGAAGCGAGCATCGAGATGGGTCAATATTTTTGGTACTGCGACGCGAGCAAAGCCGAACGTGAGCTCGGCTTCCGCCCGCGCGACCCCGGGGAAACCTTGCGTGACACGGTCGAGGATCTCGTCGCACGCAAAGTCGTGTTCCCGCGGCGCCGCGCGAGCGTGGCGCGTGCAATCGGACTCTGACCTCGATATTCTGACCGACGCGGGGGAATGCGTCGGCGACCGCCGTCGTCTGGCTTTGCGACTTCGCGAGTGAAGGAAGCGCGCACGACGCCGCCGCCATGCTCGCGACGATTTTGCCTAATGCGTCACCCAGCGTGAACGGAGCTCGACTCACGCTCGCGCTTGCAAGCGATCAGTCGAGCCTGCCGTGGGCGTTCGACCCTGCACCGTGAAACAAGCCGAACTCTCCGCGCATTCCCGCCGTGGGGGACTTTGTCATGCGCAAAAACAGCTGGTTTCGGCGGTGGACAACGCGTCCGCCCGTGCTTATAGCTACGGCTAAGGTCCCCGTAGGAGGCAAGCACCGCCGTGTTCAAACGCATTATTCTGTTCCTGCTCACGAACTTCGCGATCATGCTCACCCTGTCGGTGATTTGGGGGATCGTTTCGGCGTCGGGGCTCGTCCGGAATACGGAGGTGCTCGGTTCCTACGGGCCGCTGATGGCGTTCTCCGTGCTGTTCGGCTTCGGGGGCGCGTTCATCTCGCTCCTGATTTCGAAATTCGTGGCCAAGTGGACGACCGGCGCGAAGGTGATCGACACGCCGCGTAACGCGGACGAAGCGTGGCTCCTCGACACGGTGCGTCGGCACGCGCAGCGCGCCGGCATCGGCATGCCCGAGGTCGCCGTGTACGACTCGCCGGAAATGAACGCGTTTGCCACGGGCGCAACGCGCAACCATGCGCTCGTCGCCGTCAGCACGGGGCTCTTGCGCTCGATGGACCGCCAGCAGGTAGACGCGGTGCTCGGCCACGAAATCACCCACGTCGAGAACGGCGACATGGTGACGCTCACGCTGATCCAGGGCGTGCTCAATACGTTCGTCATCTTCCTCTCGCGGGTCATCGGCTCGCTCATCGACGGCGCCATGCGCGGGCGAGACGACCGGGGCCGGAGCGGCGGGTTCGGCTACTTCATCGTCGTGATGGTCCTGCAGTCCGTGCTCGGCCTACTCGCGACGGTCATCGTCGCTTGGTTCAGCCGGCGTCGTGAATACCGTGCCGACCGCGGTGGCGCGACGCTCGCGAGCGCGCCCGCGATGGTGAGCGCGCTGCGCCGCCTCGGGCAGGGTGAAGAGGTGGGTTTGCCCAAAGCGATGGCCGCGTTCGGCATCAATGGCGGCGGCCTCATCGGGTTGCTCCGCACCCACCCGCCGATCGAGGAACGCATCCGCGCGCTCGAAGAGCAGCGGGTCTGAGCGCCGTCGCTCCGAGCGGCGACCTTCAGCGCCTACGTCGCACGATACCGGGCGGCGGCTCAGCGCGGGCCGGCGCGGGGGCGCGTACGGCAGGCTTCGGAGCTGCCGGGGGTGCCGGGTCCGCAGGCGCCGTTCGAACCGGCGTGGTCGCGGCGGTCGCCGCCGCGTGAGTCGTCGCGGTCGGGCCCGGTGCTCCCGGAGTCGTCACCGGTGAAACGGGCGCTTCGGCTTCGGCAGGCGGCAGGCCGAGCCGCTCGCGGAGCAGGTCGCCGAGGTGCCCGAAGCTCGTTTGCGGCGCGCTCGAGCCGGTCGAGTAGTCGCGGAAGTTCTTGCGCTCCTCCACGCGCGCCACCTGCGTCGCACTGAAACGAAGCCTGCCACCGGCGTTCGTCACGAGCACCACGTCGAACTCCTTGCCCGCGGGGAACGCGCGACGGTGATCGGCGCCCGGCGGCAGACCGAGCTCCGCGAGTCGCACGAAGCCGTCGCCCTTGGGCGTCGTCACCGTGACGCCGCCGCCCACACTCGCGACGACTTTGGCGCGCAGCACCTCTTCCGGCACCGGTGCGGCGGCGGGTTCGGGCGCCTGGAGTGCGCGGAGCGACAACCTGACGCGCGACCCGCGTTCGGATTCTTCGACGCTGAGCACGCGAACGCGAACGCGTTCGCCGAGCTGGACGGCGTCTTCGGCGCGCTCGACCCGCCGCCACGCGAGCTCCGAGAGGTGCACGAAGCCTTCGACCCCGTCGAGGTCGACGACCGCACCGTGCCGATTGAAGCCGCTCACCGTGCCCTCGAGCTCGGCGCCCGAAACGATGCGGGCCGCCGCCTCGGCTTGCGCGGCGCGCCGCTGCTCTTCCAAGAACGCGCGACGCGACACACTGAAGCGCGGCCCGTCCGGCCGCGGATCGACGACGGTCGCCTCGAGCAGCATGCCCGGCTTCACGAAGGGCTCGCCCGATTCGTCGAGCACGTCGGAGCGCGCGATGCGCCCGTCGCCCGGGGTCCCCGCGTCGACGAACACGCTGTCGCCCGCGATTTGAATCACCTTCACCCTCACCACGTCGCCCGGATGCAGGCGCCGGCCCGTGGCGGTGCCGCTCCGTGCGGCTTGATTCATCAGCGAAGCAAAGCTCTCGTCGGACATGCGCGGGGAGCATGCCACCCTATCGGGTCGCGAGCACTAGTGCAGCGCATGGGAGATACGTTGAACTTCCGGTGGGGCGCTTCAGCGAGAACGAAACGTCCGTCGAGCCAGGGCCGCCCTCCGACGCCGGGCCGAAAGCGCAAAAACCAGCGCCAGAGTCGGGAGCACGCAGTCGGCCGGCGAGCTCGCGGCGGCGCCGAACGTACACGCACCGCAGCCGGCACTCCGTGGGGGCGGCGTCGCGCGTGCCACGTCGCTTGCGGTGCGCGGTGGCGCGTTCGCGGGCGCGACCGCGGCCGGCGAGCTCGACGGCGGGTGCGCGGCGATGGCTTCGACGGCCGGTCCCGGCAGGCCGTTCAACGCGACGGCGTTCGAGGCACCCGCGCCCGCTGCCACCCACGCGGTGACGAGAGCGATGTCGTTCGCGCTGAGCTGCCGTTCGTCGCTCGGCGGCATGTGGTCGTCGTCGGAAGCGGGCAGGCTGATGCGATGAACGAGCAGGCTCGTTTCCGGCTTACCGGGCGAGAGGGCAGGCCCCGTATCGCCACCTTTGAGCAGCGCCGAGTAAGCACCGACGGCCAGCCCGCCGGCGGGTGATTTCCCGCCGTGGCACCCCGAGCAGTAACTCTGAAGGAGCGGCGCGATCTCGGTTGGGTAGAGCGCGACCTCGGACGGGAGCTTCGCGAGCAACTCGGGCGCGGGCGGTGAGCTCGCCGGCGATTCCGGCTCTGCGCCCTGCTGTTCGACGCGCGGTACGGCGGGGTGCTCGGGAGTGCTCGCGCTCGCGATGTCAGTCCGCCTCGCAGCGGGAGGCGCGCCCGATTTGGGCGCTCGCAGCCCCGCCACCCACGCCGTCAACGTCGCGATTTCGCGCGCCGTGAGTTGGACTTCCTTCGCAGGCGGCATGTGCTTGTCGTCGCCGGTCGCGAGGTGAATCGCCTGGACGAGCTTGCTTGCATTCGTATCGCCCGGCACCACGGCAGGCCCTGATTTGCCGCCCTGTTCGAGCGACGCGAGCGAGTCGACGCGCAGCTTGCCCTTCTGCTTCTCGGGCCCGTGACACTTCACGCACCTGTCGGCGAGAATCATCGTCGGCGACGCAGCGCTCGCCGGAGCAGCCGGTGCGGCCGCTGTCGGTGCGGCCGCGGCCGGTGCGGCCGCGGTCGGTGCCGCGCGGTCGGGCGCAGCGGAGGAGGTCGTCGCGGGCGCGGGGTGAGGGGACGACGTGTCGGCGGGGGGATCACTCCCGGGAGTGGTCGCTGTGGGCAACTTCGCAGGAGGCGCGTTGCCGAGGGCGCGTTCGAGCACGGTCCGGACCTCGGAGGGAGCGAGGAGGTTACGGACGAGCAGGTCGTCGTTCGCTCCGCGCTCGATCCAGAAGCGTATCGCAGCCGTTTCGGGCGGCGTGAGGCCGGGTTTGCCCTCGGGCGGCATGTGGTCGTCGTCGCCGGCAGGCAACAGCGTGCGCGCGAGCAGGGGGCTGTCTCGCGGGTTGCCGGGCGTGACGACGGCGCCGTCTTCGCCGCCTTTCAAAAGCGCGGCGAGCGAATCGAGCCGCAGGCTGCCCTTCACTTTTTCCTGGCCGTGACAGGAGACGCAGCGCTCCTCGAGGATGGGCCGGATCACGTCCGCGTAGAGGCGGGGCTCGCGCGCGGGCGCGTCGAGGGCAACCGACGCTGGCGCCGCCGGGGCCGGTGCAGCGCCGAGGAGCTTCTTGAACGGCTCCGGCGCGTAGCGCGTGAGGTAGGTATCGCCGCGCGTCAGCACGCCGCCGAAGTGAGCGCCGATCGAAAGCACGCCGAGCGCCGCGCCGAGTAGGCCGCGGTAGAGCCAGCGCGCGCGGGTTGACTCCGACCGTTCTTGGTACACCCACGCGAGCGGACACAAGCAGATACCGACGGCGGCGAAGAGCTCGAAGCGGCGATGGACGTTGAGCGCTCCGGGCGCGAAGTCACCCGCGCGCGCGAGCAGGTGTCCGAGCAAAAAGGCCGTCGCCGTCGCGAGGACGACGAGCGGCAGCGCGAGCGCGACGACCGGATCGATGCGGGCGCGGAGCCGCGGGGAGAGCGTCGCCGCTTCAGCCGCGCCCACGAGCAGGACGAAGCCGATCGGCAGGTGCACGACCAACGGATGGAAGCGGCCGAGGAATAGCGTGAAATCGGCGGGCTTTCCCCCGAGGTGACGCAGCACGGCGTCCGCGACCACCACGACCACGAGCGCTCCGAGGGAAATCAGGACGCTGCCCGCGCGCCAGAACGGCCGACCGTCGTTCATCGGTTTGCCTGAGCTTAGCGCGCCTCCCTGAAAACGGCTTGTCTCGAGTGTGGTTCCCGCTCGTGCCGATCGGCCTCCCGGGATCCCGCCGGTGCTAACCTTCGTCCGTCATGCCCGAGCTGCCCGACGTGGAGCTCTACCTTTCGGCGCTGCGGCTGCGCATCGTCGGGCGGAGGCTCGAGCGGGTACGCCTGTTTTCGCCTTTCGTGCTGCGGTCCTTCGACCCGCCGCTCTCGTCGGTCAGCGGCGAAACGGTCGCGGGTCTCCGGCGCCTCGGCAAGCGCATCGTCTTCGAGCTCGGCGGGGACCTTTTCGTCGTGATCCACCTCATGGTCGCGGGACGATTTCAGTGGTGGGAACCGCCGAAGACCGAGGCCAAGCCGGGCGGCAGGATCGCGCTCGCCGCGTTCGACTTCGAACACGGGACGCTCGGCTTCACCGAGGCGAGCAAGAAGAAGCGCGCGTCGCTCTACGTCGTCCGTGGAGAGGAGGCACTGCGGGAGCACGACCCCGGCGGCCTCGATCCGCTCAGCGTCGAGCTCGAGGATTTTCGTGCCGCGCTCACGCGCGAGAATCACACCGTCAAGCGCACGCTCACCGATCCGCACGTGTTCAGCGGTATCGGCAACGCCTACTCGGACGAGATCTTGCACCGCGCGAAGCTCTCGCCGCTCAAGTGGACGACGCGGCTCGCGGACGACGAAATCAAGCGGCTCCACGCCGCGACCGGCGCGGTCCTTCGCGAATGGGTCGAGCGCCTGCGCGCGGAGACGGGCGACGCGTTTCCGACGAAGGTCACCGCCTTCCGTCCCGAAATGGCGGTTCACGGCAAGTACCGCGAGCCGTGCCCCGTGTGTGGTGCGCCCGTACAGCGCATCGTCTACGCCGAGAACGAAGCCAACTACTGCGCTCGTTGCCAGACCGAAGGCAAAGTCCTTGCCGACCGGTCGCTCTCGCAGCTTCTCAAGGACGATTGGCCGCGCACGCTCGAGGATTGGGAAGCGATGCGTAAGCCCCGAGCGGAGTGAGACGGAGCGAGAGCGGTCGCGTGTCCTGAGGCAGCACGCCGTATTGCGGCGCCATGGCGGCCGGCGTACGAAGGAGCTCGTGCTCAAGCCCGGCGACTACATCCGCGACATCTTGCGATCCGAGCCGGGGAAAAGCGTGACGGCGCGGGGCTGGATCAAGACGCGTCGCGACAGCAAGGGCGTTCACTTCCTGCAACTGAGCGACGGCAGCTGCTTTCGCGATTTGCAGGTGGTGATCCCCGAGGGCAGCGTGGCGGACGACGTCTTGCACGAGGCGACCACGGGGGCGTCCGTCGAGGTGTCGGGCGAGCTCGTGCCCTCGCCGGCGGCGGGGCAGCGCGTCGAGCTCCAAGCGCGGGCGCTCACCGTCGTCGGCCCCGCCGACGCGAAGAGCTATCCCCTGCAAAAGAAGGGACATTCCTTCGAATTTTTGCGGGAGATCGCGCACCTCAGGCCACGCACGAACACGTTCGGCGCCGTCTTTCGGGTGCGCAGCGCGCTTTCGTTCGCCATCCACTCGTTTTTTCACGAGCGCGGTTTCGTCTACGTGCACACGCCCATCATCACGGCGTCCGATTGCGAAGGCGCAGGCGCCATGTTCGGCGTGACGACGCTCGACCTGCAGAATCTCCCGCGCCTGGCCGAAGGCAAGGTCGACTACGCACGGGATTTCTTCGGCAAGCCGGCGTACCTCACCGTGAGCGGCCAACTCGAGGGTGAAATCTTCGCCCTGGCGCTCGGCAATGTCTACACCTTCGGACCGACCTTCCGCGCCGAGAACTCGAACACGCCGCGACACCTCGCGGAGTTCTGGATGATCGAGCCCGAGATGGCCTTTTGCGATCTGGCGGACGACATGGAGCTCGCCGAAGATTTCTTGAAGTACGTCATCGGCTACGTCCTCGACCAGTGCGGGCCGGACCTCGAGTTCTTCAACGAGCGCATCGACAAGAGCGTGCTCGCGACGCTCGAGCACGTCGTCACGTCGCCGTTCGAGCGCATCACTTACACGGAGGCCGTGCGCCTCCTCGAGCAAGCCGGCAAGAATTGGGAGTTTCCCGTGCATTGGGGCGCCGACCTGCAGAGCGAGCACGAGCGCTACCTCACGGAGGAGAAATTCCGCCGTCCCGTGATCGTCACCGACTATCCGCGCGAGATAAAAGCCTTCTATATGCGCATGAACGACGACGGTAAGACCGTGCGCGCGATGGACGTGCTCGCGCCGCGTATCGGGGAGATCATCGGCGGGAGCCAGCGTGAAGAGCGGACCGACGTGCTCCGGGAGCGGATTCGGGCCCAAAACCTGAATGAGGACGCTTACTGGTGGTACCTCGAGCTCAGAAAGTACGGCTCGGTCCCGCACGCGGGCTTCGGCCTGGGGCTCGAGCGCATGCTCATGTACCTCACGGGCATGAAGAACATTCGCGACGTGGTGCCGTTCGCGCGAACGCCCGGCTCCGCGGAATTTTGACCCAACCATTTGACCATGGTGATGCGCTCGTAGCGCGGCTATTCGTGAGGGTTAGGGGCCGGGTCCCCGTCAACAAGGACGCAAGGGAATGAAGCTTCGATCATATATCAAGCACCGTCACTTCAGGCACAACACGGGCGGCGTGAGCTACACGCCGAAGCAGCTCGCGGGGATCTACGGCTTTCCGAAAACACACGACGGCAGCGGAAAGAAAGTCGCCGTGATCGAGCTCGGCGGCGCGTACAACCAAGCCGACCTCGACAAGTATTTCGACAGCCTCGGGGTCAAGGTAAAGCCGGTCGTCTTCCATTCGGTTCAGGGCGGGCAAAACACCTCCGACGGTCCGAACGGGGCCGACGGCGAGGTGATGCTCGACCTCTGCGTGATCGGCGGCATGGCGCCCGGCGCCGAGCTTCACTGTTACACCGCACCGAACACCGACGCGGGCTTTCTCGCCGCGATCAATCAGGCGGTCAGCGACAAGATGGATGCGATCAGCATCTCGTGGGGCGCCGCGGAAAACGAGTGGGATCCCAAGGTCGTCCAGCAGTTCAACGACGCATTCCAAAAAGCCGCGAACGCGGGCATCACCGTCACCGCCGCGGCCGGCGATAACGGCTCCGGCGACGGCGAGCCCGGCCAGCACGTGGATTTTCCGGCGGCTTCGCCCTGGGTGCTCGGCTGTGGCGGCACGTCCTTGCCTAGCACGTCACCGATCAACGAGGTCGTGTGGAACGACGGCAGCAAAGGCGGCGCGACGGGCGGCGGCGTGAGCACCGTCTTCACGCTGCCGAGCTGGCAAAAGCTCGCAAATGTCCCCGGAAGCAAGTTTCGCGGCGTTCCGGACGTCGCCGGCAACGCCGATCCCGAAACCGGTTGGACCATCGTCGTCGACGGCCAAGCGATGGTGATCGGCGGCACGAGCGCGGTCGCGCCGATGTGGGCCGCCGCTGCAGCGGTGCTCTCGCAGGCGCTCGGCAAGAACGTCGGGTTTTTGAATCCGCAGCTCTACTCACTCGCTGGCTGGAGTCGCGACATCCAGAGCGGCAACAACGGAACCTTCACGGCGCGCGCCGGCTACGATTGTTGCACCGGCCTCGGCGTGCCGCTGCTCACGAAGCTATTGACGGTCCTAGAGGCCGGTCAGGCGCCCACCCCGCAGCCTCAGCCTCAGCCTCAGCCGCAACCGCAGCCGACGCCCACGCCGGCGCCGGCTACACACACCATCGTCATCACGGGCAGCGCGCAGGTGACCGTCGACGGCAAGCCCATCTGAGTGAAACTAGCGTGGGCTCGCGTGACTGGTCGGTCGCGTGAGCCCGCGCTTCATTGCGGGTTACCGTTGCGCTTGAAGATCCAAAAGAGGTACGCGAGCGCGGGCACGAGCACGAGCGAACCGAGCCCGACGGCGATCACGAGTGCGGGTAAGACCTCGGGGTGAGGGGTTGCGCTCGCGAGCGAGAGGTCGGGCAAAATGAAGTGTCCACGCAACGCGAGGCCCCAGCCGACGACGACGAGCGACACCTGGACGGCGGCCGAGACGCGCGCGGCCGTGGTCGCGCGCCGGAGCAAGCAGCCGAGCGTCGTCGCCGCCGCCGCTGCGGTCGCACCCTGAATCGGCCACGTCCACGCGGACGAGCGCAGATTTTCGAAGAGCGCCGGCGCGTAGTGGGCGGCGAGCAGGAACGTGATGAGCGCCACGGCGCCAGCGACGACCTCGCAAGCGACGGCCATGCGCCGAAAATCGTCGGACACGGCGCCGTCCGTCTCGGCCGCCAGGTAGACGGCGGCGAGCAGCGCGAACAGCGCGAGCGCGAAGAGCCCCACCGCGAGCGCGAACGGCGTCGTCCAGCCCGCGAAGAATCCGGTCGTGACGCCGGCCTCGCTCACCCGGATGTCGCCGCTCGAAATGGCGGCGACGACGGACCCGAGCGCGAGCGGCGTGAGAATGCTCGCCCAGCCGAAGACGCGGGCCCACCCGGCTCGCGCCTCGGCCGTCTGGATGCCGTAGGCGTGAAATACGTACGCGGCGCCGCGAAAAACGATGCCGAGGAGAGCGAGCGCGAGGGGCACGTGCAGCGCGACGCCGAGCGCTGCGAAAGCAGGCGGGAAGCCGGAGAACATGAGCACGATCACGAAAATCAACCAAACGTGGTTGGCTTCCCAAATGGGGGCGATGGCCAGGCGTACGGCGCGCTCCTGGTCAGCCTTGCGCGGACCGTGGGAAAACAAGCTCAAGAGGCCCGCACCGAGATCGGCGCCGCCCGTCACCGCGTATACGACGAGCCCGAGGCCGATGATGCCATAGAGCGCTTCGGCCCACGGCGACACGTTGCCCGTCACGCCCCCGACTCCTGCGGTGCATCGTCCCCGAGCACGTAACGCGTGAGTAGGAGCGCGACGACGCCGCCGAGGAACGCGTAGACGACACAGCTCGCTACGAACGAGATGACCAGGTTCGGCATCGGCGTCACCGCGTCGCGCGTGTGGAGGACGCCCTGGATGATCCACGGCTGCCGTCCGACCTCGGTCACGATCCAGCCGGCTTCGACCGCGACGAGCCCGAGCGGTCCCGCGAGCGCGCACGCAGCGAGAAAGCGCTTGTGCGCCGCGAACGGCCGCTTGCGGAAGAGGAGCCAGGCTCCCCACGCCGCGACGTCGAGGAGCACCGTGCCGCAACCGACCATCAGCTGAAACGCGAGGTGAACGATCGGCACGGCCGGCCAATCTTCGCGCGGAAAGGCGTCGAGGCCGCGGACCTCGGCGTGTAGATCCCCGAACGCGGCGAGGCTGAGCCCACCCGGGATCTCGATACCGAACCGCACACGGCGCGCGTCCATGTCGGGGAGCCCGCCGATGAGGAGCGGAGCGGGCCGCGCCGTCTCGAACAGCGCCTCCGCGGCGGCAAGCTTGACCGGCTGGTACACCGCGAGCTGCTTGCCCGCGGCGTCGCCCGTGACCGCCTGGAGCGGCGCCGCCACGATCGCGAGCGGCAGGGCGACGCGGAGCGCCGCCGCGTGCAAGGCGGATTGCGGCCGACGCAGCAGCCGGAAGGCGTGGATCCCGAGCACGGCGAAGGCGATGCTCGAGTACGCGGCGCACACCATGTGCGCGGCCTGGCTCGCGAACGCGGGCGTGAAAAACGCGCGCACGAGGTCGATATCCGCGAAGTCACCGTTCGGGAGCAGCCGAAAGCCCCGCGGCGTGTTCATCCAGGCGTTCACCGCCACGACGAACACACCGCTCGCGACGCCGCTCAGCGCGACGACCGCGCCGCTCGCGAAGTGCACGGCCGCGGGGACGCGCTCTCTGCCGTAGAGGTAAACGCCGAGAGCGATCGCTTCGAGGAAGAAGGCGAAGCCCTCGAGGCTGAACGGCATGCCGATGAGCGGCCCCGCGTGCAGCATGAAGCGGGGCCACAAAAGCCCGAGCTCGAAGCTCAAGACGGTCCCGGACACCGCGCCCACCGCGAAAAGAATCGCGGTCCCTTTGGCCCAACGTTCCGAGAGGGAGCGGTACTCCGCGCGCCCGGTGCGCAGATAGCGCCACTCCGCGAGCAGCATGAGGAGCGGCATGGCCATGCCGGCGACCGCGAACAAGATGTGGAAACCGAGAGAGACCGCCATCTGCAGGCGGGCGGCGAGGAGGGATGACATGCTCGCTGTCTCCGGCCACCATGTGGTGCCTTTCGGGCACTACGTCACGTGCTTTTTGGGGGGTGCGAAGAAACGCCGCACCTCGAGGTTCCTGGTGCGCGAATTGACGCGGTCGTGGGCAGAGCCCACTTTGCAGATGTTCGGGCAGCTGGCACGCTTCGCCGCCATGAAGGCGATGGTGATCAAGGAATGGGGAGGCCCGGAGCGCTTCGAGCTCGCTGAGCTGCCGAAGCCCACGCCCGCCGCTGGGGAAGTGCTCGTGCGCGTGCGTGCGGCCTCGGTGAACCCCGTCGACTATAAAATCCGCCAGAACGGCGGCTGGTCCAAGGTGCCGATGCCGGCGATTCTCGGCTACGACGCCGCCGGCACGGTGGAAGCGGTCGGTGCGAACGTGACGCACCTCGCTCCGGGGGACGACGTGTTCTACTCCGCGCGCATCTTCGACCGCCGCGGCACCTACGCGGAGTATCACGTCGAGGACGCGAGTATCGTCGCGAAGAAGCCGTCTTGCCTCGACTTCGAAGCAGCCGCGGCGCTGCCGCTCGCGGCGATCACCGCGCACGACTCCATCATCGGCTTTTTCCAGACCAAACCCGGCGACACGGTGTTGGTGCAGGCGGGCGCGGGAGGCGTCGGCTGCTACGCAGTCCAGCTCGCGAAGGCCGCCGGGGCGCGGGTGCTCACCACGGGCCGGCGAGAGAACACCGATTTCATTCGTTCGCTCGGGGCCGACGAGGTAATCGACTACCGCGCGACCCGCTTCGAGGACGAGGTATTGCGCCTGACTCAAGGCCGCGGCGTCGACGCCGCGTTCGATACCGTCGGCGGCGACACCGTCGTTCGCAGCATCGGCTGCGTCCGACCGTACGGCAAGCTCGCCACCATCGTGAACGTCGCGGGGGACGTGAGCAGCATGGCGTTTCGCAATCAGACGCTCTATTGCGGCTTCATGGAGCGCACCGCGCAGAAGATCCAGACGCTCGCGCTCCTTGCGTCGCGCGGCCAGCTGCGCCCGGTCGTGGACAGCGTCTTTCCACTCGAGCGAATCGCCGACGCGCACAGGCGCATCGAAAGCGGTGGAATGAAGGGCAAGATCGTGATTAGCGTCGCCTAGCAGGAACCGGTTCCGTCCGCGGCCGTCTTCTGTCAGTCTTGCTGCTGCTCCACATGCGACTCTCGAGTGACTTCGTAACGCCCGTGCTCGGCGCGGGCTTCTTCATGTTGGGCTGTTCGGCGCCGAGCGCGCCACCCAGTGCATCCCCTTCGCCGTGCGTCTCGCCGCCCGCCTCGAGCGCGCCGCTCGCGACGAGCTCGGCGCTTGCAGCTGCGTCAGCGGCGTCAGTCGCACCTGGCGCGCGCGCGTGGCTCGACCGCTCCGCCTCTGCCGACGAGCGAGCGCGCCGTCTCGTCTCGGCCATGACGATGGGCGAGAAGCTCGCGGTCGTCACGGGTTACTTCGGCATTCAGAAGCCGTGGAACGCGTACCGCTTTCCGGAGGCGCGGCCCCAATCGGCGGGCGTGGTGCTCGGCGTGCCGCGGCTCGGTTTCACGCCGCAATGGCAGACGGACGCGGGCAGCGGCGTCGCGACTCAGGGCGAAGCGCCGCCCGAGCTCGAACGCACCCTGCTCCCGTCGGGGATCCTCACGGCTTCGACGTGGGACCCTGCGGTCGCGGAGCGCGGCGGCGCGATGATCGGCAGTGAGGCGCGTGCATCGGGTTTCAACGTGATGCTCGCGGGCGGCGTGAATTTGCTGCGCGAGCCCGGCAACGGCCGAAACTTCGAATACGGCGGCGAGGATCCGCTGCTCGCGGGAACCATGGTCGGCGCGCTCGTGCGCGGCATTCAGTCGAACCACATCGTCGCGACCGTGAAGCACTTCGCTCTCAACGATCAGGAGACGGCCCGTCGCTCCGTCAACGTGATTATCGACGAGGCCGCGGCGCGCACCTCGGACTTGCTGGCGTTCGAGCTCGCCATCGAGGCGGGCGACCCGGGCTCGGTCATGTGCAGCTATAACCTCGTCAACGGAGTTCATGCCTGTCAGAACGATTGGCTCCTGAATCAGGTGCTCAAGCGCGACTGGGGCTTTCGCGGCTACGTCATGGCCGATTGGGGCGCTCAGCACGACACCGTCCTCGACGCCAATCACGGACTCGACCAAGAGACAGGCGTCTTTCAGCAAGGTGGCTACCAATTTCTCGACAAGCTCGAAGCGGCGATCCGCCGCGGGGAGGTGAGCGCCGCCCGGCTCGACGACATGGCCCAGCGGATCGCCCGTGCGCTCATCGCCAAGGGCGCCGTGGACGATCCGGTCACGCCGGGCCCGATCGATTTCAGCGCGCACGCCGCCGTCGCTCAGGCCGATGCCGAGGCCGGCATCGTGCTCTTGAAGAACGCCGGCGTCTTGCCGCTCGGCGCCGCCGTGAAGAGCGTCGTCGTGATCGGCGGACATGCCGATCAGGGCGTCCTCACGGGCGGCGGTTCGGCGCAAGTTTACGCGCCGGGAGGCAACGCCGTGCGCGGGCTCGGTCCGCCGGGCTGGCCGGGCCCGCACGTTTACGCGCGTTCGTCGCCGCTCGAGGCGTTGGGCCACGAGCTCCCGAAGACCGCACTCGCTTTCGCCGACGGTACCGAGCGCGAAGCGGCCGCCAAGGCGGCGTCGAAGGCCGACGTCGCGATCGTCTTCGCGACGCAGTGGACCGCTGAGTCGCTCGATTTTCCACTGACGCTCCCCGCCGATCAGGACGCCCTGATCGACGCGGTCGCGCGCGCGAACCGGCGCACCGTCGTCGTGCTCGAAACGGGCGGCCCCGTGCTCATGCCGTGGCTCGAGCGCGTGAGTGCCGTGGTGGAGGCGTGGTATCCCGGAGGCCGCGGCGGGCCGGCCATCGCGCGCGTCTTGAGCGGCGCCGTCAATCCGTCGGGGCACCTGCCCGTGAGCTTCCCGCGAGCGCTCGCACAGCTCCCGCGCGCGAAGATCGAAGGCGTGGGAGCGACGCCGGACATCGTCTTCGACGTGCGTTACGACGAAGGCGCCGCGGTCGGCTATCGCTGGTACGACAAGCAGCACGCCGAGCCGCTGTTTCCGTTCGGTCACGGCTTGAGCTACACGACGTTCGCGCGGAGCGACCTTTCGGCCAAGCTCGAAAATGGCGAGCTTCACGTGCATTTTCGCGTGAAAAACAGCGGCAGGCGCGCGGGCGGCGACGTAGCTCAGGTGTACGTGTCGCCCGTCGCGGGCGGATGGGAAAGCCCGAAGCACCTCGCTGCGTTCGCGAAAACGGAGCTCGCGCCGGGAGCGAGCCACGACGTCGACCTGACGCTCGAGCCGCGGCTCTTTTCGCAGTGGGACGCGGCGCGGACGAGCTTCCACGTCGCGGGCGGAAAATACCGCGTCGCACTCGCGAGCTCGGCGCGGGACCCCGGACAGAGCGTGACGGTGACGCTCGCTGAGCGACTGTTACCGGCCGGAGCCGGCGCAAAGCCACACGCCCCTTAGCGGGAGCGGCTCGAAGCAACGGCGGTGCGCGTCATCGACGCGGCGCTCAGGGAGCTCACTTCACGCTGTCGAGCCGTATCGCCTGCGACGCCGTGATCGCCGTCATGTGCACGATCGAATCGACGCTCGCGCCCTGTTGCAGCACGTTCACGGGGCGGCGCAGGCCGAGCACCATCGGACCGATGACCTCGGCATTGCCTGCGACGGAGAGCAGCTTGTAAGCGGCATTGCCGGCGTCCAAGTTCGGAAAGACGAGGACGTTGGCCGTGCCCTTGAGCTTCGAGAAGGGATAGACGGCGCGCGCCTCCTCGTCGAGCGCGAGGTTCGCCTGCATTTCGCCGTCGATCATCAGGCTCGGTCGCAGCTTTTGCACCTTGGCCGTCGCGTCCGCGACCTTTTTGGATTGGGGGTGAGGAGCGTCGCCGAAGTTCGAAAACGAGAGCATCGCGACGCGCGGCTCGAGCCCGAGCTCCGTCACGGCGTCGGCGGCGAGCAGCGCAATCTCGGCGAGCTCGTCCGCGTCAGGATCGATGTTGATCGTCGTGTCGGCGAGGAAGCGCACGCCTTGCTTGGTCACGACCATGTACATGCCCGCGGCGCGCCGCACGCCCTCGCGCATGCCCACGATCTGCAGCGCGGGCCGGATGGTCGCGGGGTACGGCTGGCGCACGCCGGCGACGAGGCCGTCGGCGTCGCCCTCTGCCACCATCACCATGCCGAACGCCGTGCGCGAGCGCCGGAGCTCCTTGTGCGCGGCGAGACGCGTCACGCCGCGCCGTTGTCGCTTGTGCCAATAGCTCTCGACGTAACGCTCGAGATCGCGGCACTCGCGCGGATCCACGATGAGCGCCTCCTCGAGCGAGAAGCCGAGCCTTTCGGCGTGCTCGAGAATGCGCTCGCGCACACCGAGCAAAATGGGCTTCGCGACGCCGGCGTCGAGCACCGCGTGCGCCGCGCGCAGGATCGAATCACTGTCGCCCTCCGGAAATACGATGCGCTTCTGCTTTGCCTTCACCGCCTCCGTGATGTTCCAGAGCACGCGGCGCGTCGGTGAAATCGTGTGGTAGAGCCGCGCCTTGTAGGCGTCGACGTCGACGGACTCGCGGGCGACTCCCGACTCCATCGCCGCCTTCGCGACCGCGGGCGCCACCCAATAGAGCACGCGGTTGTCGAACGGCTTCGGAATGATGTAGTCACGCCCGAAGCGCAAGCGCTGCCTGCCGTAGGCGCGCAGCACCTCGTCCGTGACGTCCTCGCGCGCGAGCTCGGCGAGCGCTTCGGCCGCCGCCACCTTCATCTCCTCGCTCACCGAACGCGCGCGTACGTCGAGTGCCCCCCGGAACACGAACGGGAAGCCGAGCACGTTGTTCACCTGATTCGGAAAATCGCTGCGCCCCGTCGCGACGACGGCGTCGGGCCGAGCGGCGAGCGCCTCCTCGTAGCCGATCTCCGGATCCGGGTTCGCGAGCGCGAAAATGATGGGTCGCGGCGCCATCGTTTTCAGCATCGCCGCCGTCACGAGCCCGCCCGCCGAGAGCCCGAGCATCACGTCGGCGCCGACCATCGCCTCGGCGAGCGTGCGGCGCGGATCGCTCTTCGGCCGCGCGAAGCTCGCGCGAAACTCGTCGAGATCCGCCCGCCCTTCCACGAGCACGCCGTTCACGTCGACCATCGTGACGTGCTCGCGGAGCACGCCGAGGCGCACCCACATCTGCATGCAGCTCGTCGCCGCGGCGCCGGCCCCGATGCAGCAAACCTCGAGCTCGCCGAGCGATTTCTCCTGCAACTCGGCGGCGTTCCGCAACGCGGCCGCCGAGATGATCGCCGTCCCGTGCTGGTCGTCGTGAAACACCGGGATCGACATGCGCTCGCGCAGCTCCCGTTCCACCACGAAACAATCGGGCGCGCGGATGTCCTCGAGGTTGATCCCGCCGAACGTCGGCTCGAGCGCGCGCACCACCTCGACCAAACGCATCGGGTCCGTCTCGTCGACCTCGATGTCGAACACGTCGATGTCGGCGAAGCGCTTGAAGAGCACCGCCTTGCCCTCCATGACGGGTTTGGCCGCGCGCGGCCCCAGATTGCCGAGCCCGAGCACCGCCGTGCCGTTCGTCACCACCGCGACGAGGTTCCGCCGCGCCGTATAAAGATTCACGGCCTCCGGGTCCCGCGCGATCTCGCGACAAGGCGCGGCGACGCCGGGCGTATAAGCCAGCGACAGATCGAGCTGCGAAGCGACGGGCTTCGTCGAAACGACCTCGATCTTCCCGGGCCGCCCGCTCGAATGGTACCGGAGCGCGTCCTCGTCTTTCATGGTCCAGCCGTCCATCGCCGAAAGCGTACGACGCAGCCCGAAACGACACGCAAACGCATGGCCGACGATTGAACACGCCGCCGAAGGAGCCGTCAAACGTCTTCCGCGGCGGCCCCGTCCGCGTAGGCGAGGCTGAGATCCGCTGCCTCGACCACGAGGTGCACGTGGTCTTTCTGAATCGAAAAATGGCGATGCGAAACCGATTCGGAGCACGCCGAGCTGCTCTGACGAGCGCGAGCCGCACCGTGGGAAACACGAACTGGCTGCGAAGCTGCCGGAAACGTGAGCGCAGCGTGAAGTGCACCGGCTCCGAAGCACGGTGCACGGGCCGCGCGCGATGCGCAGTACTCGGACGCGGCCCGGGCTTGCGCCCGGCGTTCTTGCGCGCACCACCCGAGCGTGCCGGGAAGGAAAGCGCGAGCTACTTGCTCTCGTCTTCAAGCGCAACGGGCTGATCACACCGCGTCGGCGCCGTCGGCGGACGCCGACTTCGACGCTTCCGTTCGCATCGTCGACGCGGACACGGAGCCAGTCGCTCTTGGCCGAACGGTGAAACCTTGTCCGACCAACGTACACCGCAGGGGAGCGGCATCGTTTAAGGCGTCTCTTCGCTCATCCACGCTCGCGGCCGCTCGAGCGACATCCAGCGTTGCGGCTCGGACAGCGCGTGAAAGCCAACGTGCGCGTACACGCCGTGAGCGTCCTGGGTCGCGAGGGTCCACTTAGAGACGAGGGAGAGGTCGGGGTGGGTGAGCGCGAAGCGAACGAGGGCTCGGCCGAGGCCGCGGCCACGGGCCTCGGGAGCGACGAAGACGTCCATGAGGTAGGCGAAACGCGTGAAGTCGGTGACGAGCCGCAGGCAGCCGACTTGGACGCCATCCGTGTACGCACCGGCGCCGAAGGAGGAGCGCCGAAAGGCGCGTTCGACTTCGTTTCTCGAAATGCCCAAACTCCAATAGCTCGTCGTGAGCCAGCCGTGCACGCGCTCGAAGTCGAAGCGCTCGAGCCGGTCGTCGAGCGCGATGCCTTGGTGAAGAACCCGCATGTTCGGTAGCCTAGAGCGACGCCGGGGGACCGGAAGGACCAGGCGCCCGAGTGCAAGCGGGACAGCGCGCGAGCCTTGACGAGCTTCCGAATCGACTTACGGGCCCTCGTAACATGAAGGACGCGCTGCCCGCGTGTAAAGAGCGAGGTTTGCTCGCTCCGGTCATCGACCGCAATCGCTGTGAGGGCAAGGAGGACTGCGTGCGCGTGTGTCCTTACGAGGTCTTCGAGCTCGGTGTGCTCGGACGGGAGGATCGGTCGAAGCTGTCGCTCGCCGGTAAGCTGAAGGCGCTCGCCCACGGTGGCCGCCAGGCGTTCGCGGTGAGAGTGGAGCTTTGTCAGGCCTGCGGGCGCTGCGTCGACGCATGCCCAGAAAAGGCGATCACGCTCGCGCGCGCGTGACGAACGAGGAGCACGGCTGCGCGGGGAGCTGCTCTCTGCCTGAAGTCGTGCTAGCCCGGCGCCCGTGATTCGTCTCGATTCGGTCACCAAGCAGCACGGCAGCCAGATTTTGTTCCTCGACGCGTCGTGCGCGATTTTCCGCGGCGACAAGCTCGGGCTCATCGGGCCGAACGGCGCGGGCAAGTCGACGATTTTTCGGCTGATCGTGAAGGAGGAGCAGCCGGACGGCGGACAGGTCGCGGTCGATCGCGGCACCACCGTCGGCTACTTCAGCCAGGACGTAGGCGACATGAAGGGGATGAGCGTCGTGGAGGCCACCCTCGCGGGTGCGGGCGAGGTGGCTTCCGTCGCGGCGCGCCTCAAGCTGCTCGAGCACGCGCTCGCCGACCCTGCGCATGCCGGCGAGCTCGAGCGGCTCATCACGGACTTCGGGGAGGCGCAGGCGCGCTTCGAAGAGCTCGGCGGCTACGCGCTCGACGCGCGCGCCCGTGAAATTCTCGCGGGGCTCGGCTTCGACGGCGACGTGATGGAGGGCGACGTGGGCGCGCTCTCCGGAGGCTGGAAGATGCGCGTGGCGCTCGCGCGCATCTTGCTGATGAAGCCGGACGTGATGTTGCTCGACGAGCCGACGAACCATCTCGACATCGAGTCGATCCTCTGGCTCGAGGAATTTTTGAAGGGGTTCGAGGGCGCGCTGATGATGACTTCGCACGACCGCGAGTTCATGAACCGCATCGTGCACAAGATCGTCGAGATCGACGGCGGCGAGCTCACGGTATTTTCGGGGAACTACGAGTTTTACCTGGGGCAGCGCGCCATGCTGGACGCCCAACAGGAAAGCGAGTTTTTGCGGCAGAAGGCGATGCTCGCCAAGGAGGAGGCCTTCATCGCGCGCTTCAAGGCGCGCGCGAGCCATGCGGCGCAGGTCCAGTCGCGCGTGAAGAAGCTCGAGAAAATCGAGCGCGTGGAGCCGCCGAAGCGACGCCAGAAACTCCACTTCGACTTTCCCGACGCGCCGCGCTCCGGCGAGGACGTCGTGAAGGTCGAAGGGCTGTCGAAAGCGTACGGCGCCCGCAAGATCTACGAAAACTTCGACTGGCTCGTGCGACGGCGTGAACGCTGGTGCGTGATGGGCGTGAACGGCGCCGGCAAGTCGACGCTGCTCAAGCTGATCGCGGGGGCGACGGCGCCGGATCAGGGGCGCGTCTCGCTCGGTCCGAGCGTGCAGGTGGGCTACTTCGCGCAGCACGCGATGGAGCTCCTCGACGCCGAAAAAACGGTGTGGGAGACGCTCGTCGCGCGCTTTCCGACGGCGTCCGTCGGTTCGCTCCGCACGCTCGGCGGCGTGTTCGGCTTCGGCGGGGACGCCGTGGAAAAGTCGTGCAAGTTCCTGTCGGGCGGAGAAAAGGCGCGGCTCGTGCTCGCGCTCATGCTCTACGAGCCGCCGAATTTCCTGATCCTGGACGAGCCGACGAACCACCTCGACATCGACACGAAAGAGATGCTCGTCGAGGCGCTCTCCGGCTTCGAGGGCACGATGCTCTTCGTTTCGCACGATCGCCATTTCCTCCGCAAACTCTCGAACCGCGTGCTCGAGCTCGACCACGGCGGCGTGCGCACCTACGGCGGCGGCTACACGGAGTACGTCGAGCAAACCGGCGCCGAAGCCCCCGGCATCCGCCACTAGTGCACCGCCTATGAGATAGGCGCAACCATCTCGGCGAGTAGTGCTATTGGAGTGCCCGCCGCATGCCGCGAGCCTCGAGGAACGCCGAGAATCCCCGCGAGCGGCTCACGTTCGAGCTCGAGCGGCTGGCGCTCCGCGCCGTGCGCCGCGTCTATCAGGACTTGAATCAGTCGCTCTTTCGCGGCGCGCTGCGCACGCCCGCGTTCGAGCTCGCGGACGTCGCCGGCCGGCTCGGCCGCTGGTCGGGCGCGTCACGCTCGCTCGAGCTCTCGCGCACGCTCCTCAACGAGCACGGTTGGGGCGTGCTCGTCGAGGTGCTGAAGCACGAAATGGCGCATCAATACGCCGACGAAGTGCTCGGCGTGCGCGATGAGGGCCCGCACGGTCCGACGTTTCGGCGCGTGTGCGGCGAGCGCGGCATCGATGCGCGCGCCGCCGGGGCGCTGCGGGAAGTCTCCGACGCCGCCAAAGAGCACGTGCTCGAGCGCGTGGCGAAGCTCCTCGCGCTCGCCGAGAGCCAGAACGAGCACGAGGCGCAAGCGGCGATGAGCGCAGCGCAGCGCCTGATGCTCAAGCACAACATCGAGAGTCTCACGCGCGACGCGCGCTCGAGCTACGATTTCCGCCACTTGGGCACGCCGAGCGGCCGTATCGGCGAGAGTCAGCGGCTGCTCGCCGCTATCCTCGGCGACCACTTCTTCGTCGAGGTGATTTGGGTGCCCGTGTGGCGGCCGCTCGACGGTAAGCGCGGGAGCGTGCTCGAAGTGTGTGGCTCGCCCGAAAATCTCGAGCTTGCCGCGTACGTGCACGCGTTCGTGAACCACACGGGCGAGCGGCTGTTCCGCGAGTACCGCGCGGCCGACAGCCAGCGGAACGCGCGTGAGCGGGAGCGTTTTCTCGCCGGGCTGATGGCTGGTTTTCGTGAAAAGCTCGAAGCAGAGCGAAAACGGAGCCGCTCCGAGGGCCTGGTCTGGCGCGGTGACGGCGCGCTTCACGATTTTTTCCGGGCGCGTCATCCCCATATCCGCATGACGCGCCACGCGACCCACACCGGGACCGAAGCCTACGCGCGCGGGCGCGAGGCCGGCAAACGGCTCGTCGTGCACCGCGGTGTGAAGGGGGGAGCGTCGGGCGATTCGCCCCGGCTCCTGCCCGGCAAGGGCTCATCGTTCTAGACTCGCACCCAGGCTGTCGAGCTCTGGCGTATCATCCAACTCGGCGATGACGCGGGCCCCCACGTTCGAGGACATCTTCGCCGTGATGTCCGCCGCGTCGCTGGGCGATGCGACGGCGCGCGTCGCGTTGCCCGACGAGCCCGATCTCGAGGATACGCCGACGCGCTTCGCGGTGGCGCTGAACGTGTTGCTGCAGGACCTCGACTATCGCGTCAAGCAGCGCGAAAAGGCGGAGGAGCGCCTGTATCAAGCCCAGAAGATGGAGGCGATCGGCAAGCTTGCGGGCGGCGTCGCCCACGATTTCAACAATCTCTTGTCCGTGATCCTCGGCTACGCGGATTTGCTGCTCACGGATCTGAGCCCGACGCTGCCGATGCACGCCGACCTCGTCGAGATCAGGCGGGCCGGCGAGCGCGCCCGCGAGCTCACGCAGCAGCTGCTCGCTTTCGGGCGCCGCCAGATGCTCGAGCCGCGCGTGCTCGATCTCGACGAGGTGCTGCACGGCATGCAGAAGATGCTCGTGCGGCTCCTCGGCGAAGGCGTCGACTTGGTGCTCGAGCTCGGTGCGAACCTCGGTAAGGTCAACGCGGACCCCGGCCAGCTCGAGCTCGTCATGATGAATCTCGTGATCAACGCGCGAGACGCCATGCCGAAGGGCGGCAGGCTCTCGCTCGCGACCGAAAACGTGGAGCTCGACGAGCGTTACGCGCTCGAGCACCCCGAGGTGATCGCGGGAGCCTACGTGCGGGTGGCGGTGACGGACACGGGGGCTGGTATGGCGCCCGAGGTGCGCGCCCGGATTTTCGAGCCCTTCTTCACGACCAAGGAGCAAGGGCGTGGAACGGGGCTCGGGCTCTCCACGGTGTTCGGCATCGTGCGCCAGAGCGGGGGTCATATCGCGGTGTTCAGCGAGCCCGGCCTCGGCACGACGTTCAACCTTTACTTGCCGCGCGTCCTCGAGCTTTACCCCGAGCCCGAGACGATCCCGCCGTCGCCGCATTCGAGCCCGCCCGGCTCGGAAACCGTGTTGCTCGTCGAGGACGAGGCGCAAGTCCGCGCGCTCGCGCGGATTGTGTTGGAACGCCAGGGCTATCGCGTGCTCGAAGCGCCGGGGCCGCACGAGGCGCTGGCGCTCTCCGAGGCCTATCCGCATACGATTCATCTGCTTTTGACGGACGTCGTGATGCCGAAAATGGACGGCCGTACGCTTGCCGAGCTCTTGAAGCCGCGCCGGCCCCGCACGCGCGTCCTCTTCATGTCGGGCCATGCCGAGAGCGCGATCGTTCGGGACGGCGTGCTCGAACCGGGCATCTCGTTCCTGCCCAAACCGTTCACGCCCGACACGCTGCTCGAAGCCGTGCGCGCCTTGCTCGACGCGCACTGAGCCTCGGGCGTCACTCGGGCGGAGGCAGCGCGAGTTGCTCGAGCAGCCACCGGCGCGCCGCCTCGGGCTCGCTGAACGTCTTACTCGGAAACGGGTTCGGAAAGATGAGATTGACGGCGTAAAACAGCGTGCGCTGGAGCAGGTTATCCACCACGGCCGCCTGCACCAGGTACTTTCGCGTGAGCGCGGCGTTCGCTTTCATGTGTCCGATGATCGCCGCGCGCTGCTCGGGCGAGAGGCCGCCGCCGCCGCGTGAGTCGAGGAGCATGCCGAAGCGCTCCCGGCGCGCGAGGAACGTGGAAATGCGGTTCAAGGCGACATGGAGCTCACCGTCGCTCACGGTACCTTGCCAGCGCGCGACCACGAGGGGCCAATTCGACTCGTCGACTTCGAACCCCATCTCACTCCGGCGCCGAGCCCGCGGAACGGGTCGGCGCTGCGAGAACACTCTCGCTCCGGAGGCCCGCTGCGTCACCTTTTTTCGCACGGCCTGAGCCACCTCCGCGGGTTTCGCCGCCCAGTGTGTCGTTCCCCTCGACGGGGGGCGGAACGCCGGACCAGAATGGCGGACACGTGAGCGATCCGACGATTTTCGAGGCCGATCCGCAGATCGGCCGCGTGCTCGCGGAGCGTTACCGCATCGTGAGCTTGCTCGGTTCGGGCGGCATGGGCTCGGTCTATCGGGCCGAGCACGTGCACATGAAGAAGCCGGTGGCCGTGAAGATCCTCCACCGGCACATGACGACCAACGCCGAGGTCGTCGCCCGCTTCGAACGCGAGGCGGTCGCCGCGGGCCGTATCGAGCACCCGAACGTGGCCGCCGCGACGGATTTCGGCAAGCTCGACGACGGCTCGTTCTATCTGGCACTCGAATTCGTCGAGGGTGAAAGTCTCGCGGACGTGATCGAGCGAGGCGCCCTCGCGCCGTACCGGGCGCTCGCGATAGCCCGGCAGATCGCCGACGGACTCTCCGCCGCTCACGCGGCGGCGATCGTGCATCGCGATCTCAAGCCGGACAACGTGATGCTCGTGGAGCGCGACGGTGTGCGCGACATCGTGAAGGTGCTGGACTTCGGCATCGCAAAGCTCCACCTGGAGGAAGGGAGCGGAAACAAACCGCTCACGCAGATCGGCACCATTTTCGGAACGCCCCAATACATGTCGCCCGAGCAGGGCCAGGGACGTCCCGTCGACGCTCGTTCCGACCTCTACGCGCTCGGAGTCATCCTGTACGAAATGTTGGTGGGCAAGCGCCCGTTCGACGCGGACGATCTGGTCGTCGTCATCACGCGTCACGTGACGGAACCGCCGCCGCCGCTGCCGCCGTCCGTTCCCGAGCCGATCCGCGCGCTCGTGAGCGAGCTCCTCGCCAAGAAGCCGGACGATCGCCCTGAAAGCGCCGCGCGTCTCGTGGAGAGCATCGACGACATTCTCGCCGACGCCGCGATCTCGGCGCGCACGCCTGGCTCCGCCTCGCGTGTGTCGGCTCGCTCCATCCCACGCGTGCCGAAGGCGCCGAGCTCCCCGCACGGCGGCATCTCGGCAGCAAGCACGGTTCCGGCGCCGAAGGAGCGCTTCGGTGCGTTCGTCTCCGGGCTCGGCGGCGTGCACCGAGCCCTCGTGCGACGCGCGCCGGTGCTCGACCGTCCGGTCACGATCGGCGGAGTCACGCTGCCGCTGCTCGGCGTCGTGGGTGGGGCGTCGGGGCTCGCGTTGCTGGGCGCCTTGCTCGCGCTTTTGGTCATCCCGGCGCATCCGGCCAAGCATCGTGCCGACGGCGGCACGCAGGGCACCACTTCCGCTGCCGAGCCTGCTTCCGAGGACGCGCGTCACCGCGAGCTCGTCACGCGCGCCGCGAACGGCGACGAGGCGGCGCTCACAGCGCTCGAGGCGCTTCCGGTGCGGCAGCGCAACGCGGAAGACGCACGCGCGCTCGGGCGCGGACGCTGCGTGAGGGGCGAGCTCGCCGCGTGTATGACGGCCTACAAGGCCGCGGTGCTCGCGTTTCCGGCTCTGCAAAAGGACGACACGTTGCTCGCGGACGTGCGGCGCGCCGCGCTCGAGCCGGCGGCATCCGAGGACGCGCTCCGCCTCGCCGCGCACCAGCTCGGCCCGAAGGGGCTCGACCTTTTGTGGGACGTTTGGCAGGGCACGCGCCAGAAGCCCGAGCTCCAGAGTGTGAACCACCGAGCGAGGCAGTTCCTCGACGACGGCGCCGTGCGCGAGCACGCGTCGCGCGAGCTCGGACTCGTGCTCGAGCTCGAGCACGCCGAAAAGCGCAAGCGCTGCAGCGAGGCCAAGCCCTTGATCCCGAAGGCCGTCGAGTACGGCGACGAGCGGCTCTTGCCCCTCCTCGACCGCTTCAAGCTGACGCGCGGGTGCGGCTTCGTCGATCTGGGCGACTGCTGGGAGTGCCTGCGCGGCGGCAACAAGGACCTCGCGCGAGCGCGTGAAGCGGCCGCTGCGCGCCCAGCCCCGAGCTTTCTCGGCGAATGACGCCGGGCGGCGTGCCACGGCCGCACCCTCAGTACATCGGCACGTCGGGGTCGACGTCCATCGACCAGGCGTTGATCCCGCCGACGAGGTTATACACGTCGCGAAAGCCTTGTTCGACGAGCTCCTGCGCCGCGCGCTGACTGCGCGAGCCGTGGTGGCAATAGACGACGATGGTACGTTCGCGCGGGCCGAGCCCGATCTCTTCGTGAAGGCCCGGGTCGAGCGCGCGTCCGCCCGCGATGTTCGCGATTTCACGCTCTTCGGGCGTGCGCACGTCGACGAGCAGAAGAGGCTCGCCGCGTTCGAGCCGGGCGTGGAGCTCGGCGGGGCTGATGCGTTTGACGTGCGCCGGTTCGTTCGGATTGTCGATCTTGAACGCCGGACCGTCGGGCGTCTGGACGAGATCGATGCGAATCCCGTCGGCGCGGCCCACCGCTCCGCGCGGCATCGATACGCGCACGCCGCCCGCCTCGACGACGACGTCGCGCGGATCAGGCACGCCGACCGCGAGGTCGTGCTCGAAAGTCGGGCTTACGTCGAGACGGATGCACTCGTTCGCGCCCTCGATCGCTTGCGACAGCTCCGCGCGCGCGGCGTCCGACAGCGTCACTTTCGGGGTGCGAACGGAGACGAGCTCACCGAGCTTCTCCGCGAGCTCGCCGGACTCGTGCATGGCGGCGACGATGTCCGCGCCACCGACGAACTCCCCCCGCACGTAGAGCTGAGGGATCGTGGGCCAGGAGGAGAGCTCCTTGATGCCCTCGCGTAGCTCGGCGTCTGCGAGGACGTTCACCGTGGTAAATTCGGTCAACAGGCCGTTCAGGATCTCGACCACCCGTCCCGAAAATCCGCACTGCGGCACGCTGCGCGTTCCCTTCATGTACAGCACGACCGGATTTTCTTGAAGGGTGTGGGTGATTTTCTCGCGGGTTTCTGGGGTCATCGCATCGCTCCTTAAGGGAGAGCCGTCCGTGTCTAACCCATTGAGCGAATTTTTCCATTGGCAAGTCGCGGAGGTGCGCCCCTTGCCCCTCTTCGGCCGTTGCCGGACCTGAGGCCGTCCTGAGCCGCGCCATGGCAGGCGGCTCGCGAGCAAACTCCGCATTTCGAGATCGTGAGTGAGTCAACAATGAGAGGTTCCTCGAGCGGACACTCGGAATCTGGCGGCCGAGAGCGCGCTTGCGTTTGGACGCAATGTCGAGACATTCCCGTCACTGCTCCGAGCCAATTGCGCAAAGAAGCGCGCTATCGTGAGCTCGATAAAAAGCGCCCACTCAATAAATGCCTATCCTCGCGCCGCACCAAGGGCGTCGCGAGTCGCCAGCGGAGCGGCGGCTGGCGGCGGTATCGCCGGTACCAGCTACACCGGGGACCACTTGCAATCGAGCGTGAATTCGGGGGCCGGGCTGGGGTGGCGCTCGCAAAATTCACCAGTTTTTGGCGTGGTCTGTCCCGTCGGTGCTTTCTCATTCGATACACCCAAGCGAGCTTGGGTGTAATACGTGCGTCGGCGCAAAGTACACGCATCGGTGCAAAGTGCACCGACCTTGGAGTTGAAGAAACTTCGTTTCAGCTACTGCGAACACACGTTTGTGAGCGAACGTGAGAGTTCGCGCCAGATCAATAACTAGCTACTTCCCACCGAGCTAAAAACGATGTAGCTATCAGCCGGACGGAGGAGGACAGTAAAAACTCATGCGACGCTCTCATTCTGCGGTCATTTTGGTGCTTCTCGGCTTGGCGACGCTTCGCTGCGGGGATGACGACGATACGAGTGCCAATGCCGGCGGCACTGCCGGCAAAGGGTCGGCGGGCAAAGGCGGCAGCGCCGGCAAGGCCGGCTCGACGAGTGCGGGCTCGAGCGGCAAAGGTGGGTCCGGCAGCGGGGGCACGGCCACCGCGGGCACGGGCGGCACCGGCACGGGTGGCACCGGCACGGGCGGCACCGGCACGGGTGGCACCGGCACGGGTGGCACCGGCACGGGTGGCACCGGCACGGGTGGCACCGGCACGGGTGGCA